>CAMDCO010000016.1 GCA_945890495.1 Bordetella parapertussis
TTTTACGACAAGTGGATTGCCTGGGGCTGGGATGCCTATCTCGGCCTAGAGTGGGTCGCCTTCCTGCATGTAGCGGCGGCCTTCATGATGCTGATCTTCCTGATTGCCCATGTCTATCTGACCACGGCGGGTCACACCCCTACGGCCCATATCAAGGCCATGATCACCGGCTGGGAAGAGGTGGACTAAAGAGGTCAAAGAAGGAACAGGGTTTCGCAGGTTTTTTCAAGGTACATTCAATTCTGACAGGAGTCTTATCATGAAAATGCATACATTGTTGATGGCGGGTTCCGTGGTGGTTGCGAGCTTGATGCCTGCTTTGGCGCAGGCCGATGCGGACTGGAAGCGGGGCCGGGTCTATTACCGGATGGTGTGCACTCAGTGTCATGCCGAGAAGGCGGGTGGGGCCATTTCTCCGAGTGTTAAAACAAAGGCCGAATGGGTGGCCTATTTCAAGGCCGACAAGCATGCCAAGGGTAAGGATACGGTGAAGTTTTACTTCAGCAGTAAGTTCCGCGACAGCATTAAGGCCACCAACAAGGCGGCGGCCAAGTTTGCCGATGTACCTGAGGCCGACCTCGCAGAGGATGTTAATGAATTCTTGCAAAAGGGGGCCAAGGACGGTGACGCGCCGGCACGCTGCAGTTAATACCCGCTTTGGCTGAGGAGAGATCAAGTGGGTGACAGGGCGTGGGTGCAGGGCTTGCGTGAGGATTTTCAACAAGTCTTGGTAGAACCTTGGTCGCCCTATATTGGGGCCATTCTCATGGTGCTGGTCGTGCTGGGCCTCATGATGGCGGGCCTGTTCTGGGGCATCTTCGGCGGGATGAAGTTGTTCGGGGACTGGTTCAATAACCTCATCGGGCTGGGCCCGTTGCTGGGCATCAAGCCGGAACTGGATACGCCCCTGATGCACCGCATGGCCTTGATGAATATGACCCTGGTATTGGGGGCCTTTACGGCCGCCATGATCTCGCGTCAGTTTGCCATTCATCGCCCGCCACCCCTGGAGTATGTATGGGCGGCCTTGGGCGGGACGGCCATGGGATTGGGTGCGACCTTGGCCGGTGGTTGCACGACGGGAGGCTTCTTTACCCCGCTGGTGCACGCCTCGCCAGCGGGCTGGGCCATGTGGTTGGGCCTCTTGGTGGGAGCCGCCATCGGCCTGAAGGCCTTGCTCTGGACCTTGGAAAACATCGAGTGGGGGATGTCTGCCCCGCGCCCAATGCCTTTCTCTGCCCCCATCCTGCGGCTCATGCCTTGGGCCGCGCTGGTCCTGCTGGCCTTGTTGCTGGCTTGGACGGTGAACTGGTATGACAGCGCAGATGAGAAACTGCGTGCCCGCGCCATCCTGATCCCGGCGGGCTTCGCGCTTGGATTCATCATGCATCGCTCCCGCCTTTGCTTTGCCCGCGCCTTCCGTGAACCCTTCATGACGGCCGAGACCGAGATGACCAAGGCGATCATCGTGGCCCTCGCAGTCGCCATGCCGCTCGCGGCCTTGCTGTTTTCGGCCAAGGTGATTGACCCCTATCTGGGCATCCCGCCCACCTTCTGGATCGGTTCCTTGCTCGGTGGCCTGATCTTCGGCATTGGCATGGTGTTTGCCGGCGGGTGTGCCTCCGGCTCGCTTTGGCGGATGGGTGAGGGTCACCTCAAGCTGTGGGTGGCCGGTTTCTTCTTTGCCTGGGGTGGGTCGGTATCCAGCGCCCTGCTCAAGCACAGCGGCCTGATGGTCACGGATGTCAACATTGACGGCCTTGAATTTACGGCCCTAGGCACCCAGGCCTATTTGCCGGACTTGCTAGGGGGGTGGGGTTGGCCGTTGGCCATTAGCTTCGCAATCCTGACGGTCTGGTACCTATGGTTGCGGTACAACGAATCCACCGAACGCTTTACCCTACTCTAAAGGAGACTGTCATGAAACGATTTCTGTTGAGTGCCCTAGTGTTGGCGATGGCCGTGGGCTGTTCAGCCCCGACCAAGGCCCCTCTGGTGGCAGCAAAACCTGCGGTTGAAAAATCGGCGGCCGTAACGGTCGCCGAGCCAGCGATGGTGAAATTTCACACCCTCGTGGATATGGCGTTCGTCGCCAAGCACGCAGTTCTGCCCAAACCGCAAGGGGTGATGATCATTGACTCCCGCCCGGCCGGCCGCAAGTTTGACCCGGGGCATATCCCGACGGCCGTCAATATCCCGGACAGCGCCTTTGACAAGATGATCGACAAGTTGCCGGCCGACAAAGGTACCCTGCTGATCTATTACTGCGAGGGGGAGAAATGCGTGCTCAGCCACAACTCGGCCTTCAAGGCAGAGAAGCTGGGTTATACCCATGTGAAGGTCTATGCTGCGGGCTATCCGGACTGGATTGCCAAGGGCAATATCGGTGCCGTTAGTGTGGCCTTCATCAAGAAACAGATAGACGACAAGGCCCCCATGTTGTTGGTTGATTCGCGGCCCAAGGATCGCAAGTACGACAAGGGGCATATCCCCGGTGCCATCAGCATCCCGGACAGCGCCTTCGACAAGATGGTCGACAAGTTGCCAGCTGATAAGGCCATGGCCTTATATTTCTACTGTGAGGGGATGTCCTGCGTGCTGAGTTCAAATTCAGCAACAAAGGCCGCCATGCTGGGTTACACAAATGTGAAGGTTGTTCCGGAAGGCTATCCGGGCTGGGTGGCCGCGTATGGTGCTGGGCCGACCGTTGCCGCGGCACCGGCCGTGCCTGCGGCTCCGGTTGCTGTCGTAGTAGCCGCCCCGACCACTCCTTCTGCGACGGGATTTATTGCGGGTAAGGAGTCAGGTTCACTTCAGGTGAGCGCTTTTGAAAAGTTGCTGGCTACGGCGCCGGACAGCATGCGTTTGATTGATGTGCGTGACCCGCACGAATTTGCCGCCGGGACCTTCAAAGGGGCGAGCAATGTGCCGATCAATACCCTTGAAAAACGCATGGACACCCTGCCGGCAGACAAACCCATTGTTTTCTTCTGCGGGGCGGGCGGGCGTGGTGGCGAGGCGCATGACATGGCCAAGCTGTTGCGTTCTGAACTGAAGACCTGGTTCCTCAATGCCGACATCACCTTCAACAAGGATGGAAGCACAACGATCGTTGAGAAGAAGTAGTCCGAAGTCTTAGCGGTCGTCCTAAAACCGCCGGTTCGCCGGCGGTTTTTTTAAGAACCGGTGATGAAACGGGCCACGAAGGCCCCCACGCTATTGGCCGGCAGGTCGATCCAGGCGCGGTGATCTCCCCCCGGAATGAGGTCTAAGGGCTGTCCGTGGGCATCCTCGATGCGGGTCAGTCGGTGTTCGTGGACGCCCTCGGGCTGAATCACTTCGAGTCGGTCGCCGATCGCAAAACGGTTCTTTGAATACACCTCGCAGAGGCCGCGCGCGGCGTCGTAGCGGATGACATCGGCAACATAGCGGCTGCGGCCCGACTCGGAATGGCCGTTTAGATAGTTCTGATAGTCGGCCGGGGTATGGCGCTCGAAAAATCCGTCCGTATAGCCCCGATTGGCCAACCCGTCGAGCTGACCGAGGAGGGCCGGATTCAGACCGCGTCCGGCGACGGCATCGTCGATGGCCTGGCGGTAGGCCTGCGTGGTCCGCGCCACATAATAGGGCGACTTGGTACGGCCTTCGATCTTGAGCGAATCGACACCGATCTCGACCAGGCGTTGCACATGTTCGATGGCGCGCAGGTCCTTGGAGTTGAAGATGTAGGTGCCGTGCGCATCTTCCTCGATGACATTGAAGGATCCGGTGCGGCGTTCTTTTTCTTCGACGACCCAGGTGTCGCCTGCGGCATCGATACGGGCCGGTTGCGGTTTAAAGTCCCAGCGACAGCTGTTGGTGCAACTGCCCTGATTGGCATCGCGGTGGTTGAGGTAACCCGAGAGCAGGCAGCGGCCGGAATAAGCGATGCACAAGGCGCCGTGGACGAAGACTTCCAGCTCCATGTCGGGGCAGGCCTGGCGGATCTCGGCGATCTCGTCCAGTGACAGTTCGCGCGACAGGATGACGCGCGACAGGCCAATCCCCTGCCAAAAGCGCACACTGGCTGCGTTGACGGTATTGGCTTGCACCGAAAGGTGGATCGGCATCTCGGGCCAGGTCTCGCGTACCTTCATGATGAGACCGGGGTCGGACATGATCAGCGCATCGGGCCCCAAGGCGATGACGGGGGCCATGTCGTTAAGGAAGGTCTTTAGCTTGGCACCATGGGGCACGATGTTGGAGACGAGATAGAAGGCCGCGCCGACGGCATGGGCGCGGTGTATGCCTTCGGCCAGCACGGGCAGGTCGCCGAAGTCGTTGTTGCGCACCCGCAGGCTGTAACGCGGTTGGCCGGCATAAATGGCGGTGGCACCGAAGGCTAGGGCGGTGTTTAGCATGGCCAGCGAACCGGCCGGGGCAAGTAATTCAGTTGTCATGGGTGGGTTTAGGGACGCCGCGCGGGCTGCGGGGTGTTGTTGTTGCGTGGGGCCACGGACATCACAATCTGGCTACTGTTGCCGATGCCGCCGCCTTCGCTGATTTCCAGTGTTACGGTGCGTTCCTGACGGGTCAAGACCAGGATGCTGTTTTTGGCTTTGACCGAAGAGAGCAAGGTCCAGCCGCCCGCCTGGAATTGTTCGCGAATGGTATTGAAGACCTCCGCAGTACCCAGCGGGATACTAAGAACGACGCGACCGGTCCAGTTTTCGCCGCTTCCCAGGATCAGGGAGGCCTCGTTGTTGATTTTTGCCCCCAGAGGCAGTGGCATCTCGCCCAATAACTGTTTGCGGATGGTGTCGATATCTTCCTTCTGGCCGTCGATGACGGGCAGGCTGTTACACCCGGCGAGCAGGGACAGGGTGGCAAGGCAGAGGATGAATCGCTTCATGGGGAGCTCCATGCTAGGTTGGCTGGATTAGGTCAGATTAGGCCGAAATATCGCCTATCCATTGTGCCAGATTCATTGCGTGGTCGGTCATGGATGCATGGCGCAACAAAAAACGGGACAATAGCGCCTATGACAAAGACCTTGTTTTCTCTGTTTATTGGCGCGGCGGTAGCCCTGGGTGGCGTGTTTAGCGGGCTCTTGCCGGCCTCGTTCTTTCTGGCCCCCGATACTCGACCCATCCCGCTGACCGGACAGGTCGAGATCGGTTTCTCACCTGACGGCGGGGCGGAGGCCCTGGTGATCCGCGCCATCGGTAGCGCGCAGCAGGAAATCCTCGTGGCGGCCTATTCCTTTACCAGTAAACCGATCGCCCAAGCCCTGTTGACGGCGTACAAGCGGGGTGTTCAGATTCGCGCGGTCCTCGACAAGAGCCAGCGCAGTGAGCGGTATAGCGCCGCCACCTTCCTCGCCAATCAGGGCATCAGCGTGCGCATCGACCAAAAACACGCCATCCAGCACAACAAATATCTGGTGATTGATGGCCACTCCGTGGAGTTGGGCAGCTTCAATTACAGTCGTGCGGCGGCCGAGCGGAATGCGGAAAATGTCATGGTGATCTGGAACCAGCCCGAGGTCGCGCGCCGCTACCGATCGGACTGGGAACGCCTCTGGGACAAGGCCGTCCCCTACGCGCCGAGGAGCGGGGCATGACGGAGGCCGCTATTCAGGATGCCGATCTTGAGACCCTGTTCAACGCCCAGACGGGACAGGCAACCTGGGCTGAACTGGAGCGGGCCTTTGCGCGGGGTGTCTTGATCCGCGTCGATGCGAGCCTAGATCTGGTCGCTGTGGCCTGTTGTGTCGCGCGGGACGAGGCCTCGACCCTTCAGGGCTGGATGGCGACGGGGCAGGTGGCCCCGGTGAGCGTGGAAGAGGCGCAAACCTGGTCCGGGGCCGACACGCAGTTCTGGGCCGTGGTGGCCGCCCCGTTTGTTTTGGCGCAGGTGATCCCTGTCCAGAGCCCTCTTGCCTGAAAGTTGCCTGATGAACAGCGTACGCTCTCTCCTGTTTTTGTTACTGCAAACCCTCTTGACCTTGCCGTACGGCTTATTGGGACTCGTCACCTTGGGTCTGCCGCGCCTCGCGCGTTATCGCCTGATTCGCACTTGGAGCACCATGGTCATGGCCTTGGTGGGATGGGTGTTGGGTATACGCTATCGTGTCGAAGGCCTGGAAAACCTGCCCATCAACACGGATGGCACACCGGCTGCGCCGGTTGTGATCCTCTCCAAGCATCAGTCGGCCTGGGAGACGATTGCCTTTCAGCAGATCTTTCCGCCCTTGTCGTTTGTCCTCAAGCGCGAGCTGTTACGCCTGCCCTTTTTTGGCTGGGGGTTGGCCGCTTTTAGCCCTATCGCGATCGATCGGGCGGCGGGACGCGAGGCCCTCAAGCAACTCGTGGAACAAGGGCAGGCGCGATTGGCGGCTGGGTTCTGGGTCATTGTCTTCCCTGAAGGAACCCGCATCGCCCCGGGTGAGCGTGGCAATTATCAGGTCGGTGGGGCTTGGCTGGCCTGCAAGGCGGGCGTGCCCGTGGTGCCGGTGGCCCACAATGCGGGAGAGTGCTGGAAAAAGAACGCGCTAGTGAAGCAAGCCGGTCAGATCACGGTGCGTATTGGCACTCCCATCGCCACGGCCGGACGCAAACCCGCCGAGGTCAATGCCGAGGTGGAGGCGTGGATCGAGGCCCAGATGCTCACGCTACCGCCGCCGCGCTGAGGCGCACTACGGGGCGGGGGGAGTGTCGTTCTCGGGCGGCTCTTTCTGCCAAGCGTCATAACAATCCAGACCACAGAAATAGAGCAGATAATCCGCCGCTTCGGCCACGGTGGCCTCGGACTTTGGGATCTCCTTCATGCACAATTCACAGGCAATCGTTTCAACGGGTTCGGGCTTGGGCGTCATGACATTCTCCTCATTTTGGGGATCGAAAAGGACGGTGACGATCCCTACCGACAAAGCTAGACACACATCCTGTATTTGTCAACTTTTGTGGCCGCGTGTTTAGGGCTGTATTGGGATATTTATGCTGCCGGATTGGATGAAGCGATTGAGACTGCCGTTGCGTACAGTGCCGCGGACTACGGTCTGGCGTAGTGAGTCGATCGGCACCCTGAATGATGCCGGGACCACACTCCACTATCACTTGAAGCGGAGCAGTGCCCGCCGTACCCTGGCCTTGCAGGTGCGGGAGGCAGGGCGCATCGTGGTGCAGGCCCCGCAGCACACCTCTTTGAGCGCGGTGGAGGCATTCGTTCTCGGTCATTTGCCTTGGTTGCGTGAACGCCTGAAAGCGGTTGCGCAGCGGCACAGCCCCTGGGACAACGGAATGACGCTCCCTTGGCTGGGCCAGTCGTTCATCCTGGATTGGCGGGAAGATGGCCCGATCGTGCCGTGTACGGAGGCGAATAGACTGCAATTTGGCGGTGTATGGTTTGAGGTGCCAAGGCGGGTGTGTGCTTGGTATCAAGCGCAGGCGGCCATGATCCTGCCGGCCCGTCTGGCCGTACAGGCCGCACGCATGGGCGTGGCGATCCCTCCCTTGCGCCTGTCCGATGCGCGGACGCGTTGGGGTAGCCTGTCGGCACGAGGGCGGATGGGCCTGAACTGGCGCTTGGTGATGTTGTCCGAAGACCTGATTGACTATGTGATCTGCCACGAACTGGCGCATCTGCGTCAACACAACCATTCGCCCGCCTTTTGGCGCGAGGTTGAGACCCTGTACCCCGATTATCGTTTGGCGCGGATTCGGCTGCGTAGTGAGGGGCGGGTGGCGATGGCCCTAGGGCTTGATCTCGTTGGGGACGCGGGGCGCATCCCAGAGCCATAGCCCGTTGACGGGCGGCTCGCCACGCGCCTCACGCGCCTCGTTGAAGGGCTGTTCATGGAGCAGCATCTGGATCTCGTTGAGCCGTTGCGCGAGGGGCCTGGCCAAGGGGAGGGTTTCGGGTGTCGAGGGCCAGTGGCTGGCCATGGGGCGGCCGATAATCTCATTGACGGGTAGGGGGTTAAAGGCGAATGGGGCGCTGACGCGCAGATAAAGCCTCGGTGTCGGGTTCAGGCTAAGGAAGAAGCGCGATTCCTCGCCATCAAAATAGGTGTTCAGCAGGGATTCAAGCTGTTGCCACTCCTCTATGTTGAGGTGGGCCGAGAGGTCTGCGCTAGGAACCAGATGCTCCATGCGGGCTTCAAGGTGGATGGGCTGGGCAAAGTACCAGACCCAACCGGAGGTCTCGAGTCCATCCTCGGCCGCACATTGCGCGGCACTGGGGGGGGCAATGGGCTGGGTGCCCCGGCCAAACAGGCGGGCCAAGAAACTTTTCAAGAAAGGCCTCTCACGCGGCCGGCCAGGAAGGGGTGGCGATCCCCTCGCCCAGATCCGCCTCGATCAGGCGCTGGCGCGCGGCCAGGAGCCTTTCGATCAAGGCCGGCTCGGCCCGGGCGTAGGCCTCGGCATCCGGTACTCGCTTGACGACCACGCCGAGCAGTTCGGTGATGGCGTTGCCGATCGAGTTTTGGCTGATGGTGACGATGAGATTGCCCGCATCGTTACGATAGATGAGCTGCTTGAAGGCCGGCTGCCAGCGGATCGCGTTGGCATACTTGGCGTCCTTGATACAGCGGTCGCGCACCATCTTTGCGGTTTTGAGAAAGTCGTTGTTGAACTGTAGTTTTTCCTCCGCCAGTCGTGGGAAGTTCAGGTCGCGGGGCAGAGGGGCGTTGCGGGTCGAGACCTGGCTGAAGAAGCTGCGGTAGAAATCGATGAAACCCTTGAGCAGGGTGTCATATTCCTTCCAGAACTGGACCTCCTTGAGTGCCGCTGCGCCACCCTGGATCTCCCAGCTGGGCAGGCCCTGCGGATAACCGGTCAGGGCGATGCGGCAAGAACCGGACTGGCAGGGTTTGAGGATGGAGAGATCCAAGCCGTCGAAAAAGGCGCGATAGAGGTCGCGCATGTTGGCCTGAAACAGGGAGTGTTGGCCGCCGTCGGTCAGGTTGGGGTTGGCCTCGTCGGCCAGCGGTGCGGCCTGCAGTTCCGCCTTGTCGAAGACGATGAAGTGGTTGTGCAGCATACGGATCGAGGGGACCCCGGGCGAGGTGAGCGGCCAGGTGGCGTCGAGGCTGGCCTCACCGGCCAGGACGAGGTGTTTTTCCGGGTCTGGATAGAGTTCCAGCATGTAATCGAAGAGGATCTGGTTCATGCGGTTCCAGACATTCTTCACCGCATCGGGGACCTGGGTGCGGCGCACCGGGCGGCCGAGCGGGTCGAGGACGGATTGCGAGGTGTTGTAGATGATCGAGGCGTCGAACAGGTTGCTGTGGCCGATGGCCTTGCGATAGAGCAGCAGGCCCTCCGGGTTTTGCAGGAGACCGTTGTTGTGCCTCAAGTCATTGAGGTTCTCGGCGCTGTTGAAAAACTCGTTGGGCTTCATGCCCTCGGGGACATCGAGGGGGATGGGGCGGAAGGGGGTGGTGATTTCGCGGGGACCGGACGACATGGCAGGATGAGAGGGTTGAATAGGGGAGGCCGAGCATTCTAACGAAAATCCCGTTGTCTCCGATTGATGCGTATCAACGCAGATGCCTATCAACGCAGACGCCTCAATGCGAACAGGACGGACAGCGGGGCGGAGGATCATTACAATGGCACCCCATGTCTTTCGCCAATTTCCCTTCTTGGTCCGTCAGGGCCTTTGTATGAGCCTGCCAGCTTGGCCCTTTGAGCTGTGGATTGGCCTGCGCTATACGCGGGCCAAACGCCGCAATCATTTCATCTCCTTCATCTCGGTCGTTTCCATGGCCGGCATTGCCTTGGGCGTGATGGCGCTGATCGTGGTGATGTCGGTGATGAATGGTTTTCAGGATGAATTGCGTAACCGTATTTTGGGGGTGGCGGCACATATCGAGATGACGGGTCATGATGACCGTCTTGAGGCCTGGCCGGCACTCGACGCCCGGGTACGACAGGATTCTGCTGTCATTGGATCGGCCCCTTATATCAACGGTCAGGGTCTCTTGGCGGCCGGGGGTGAGACGCGCGGGGTGATGTTGCGTGGGGTCTTGCCAGAGCGGGAAGGGCAGGTCGATGAGGTGCCGTCGCGGATGAAGTCAGGTCGCTTCGATGACCTGCGCCCCGGCGAATTCAATATTGTTCTCGGCGCCGAACTGGCCCGAGCGCTGGGGGTGTTTCGCGGCGACCGGTTGACCCTGGTCGTGCCGCAGGGTGTGGTGACCCCCGCCGGCATGATCCCGCGCATGAAACAGTTCACCGTCGTTGGCGTGTTTGAGGCGGGCATGTATGAATATGACGCTGGTCTGGCCTTTCTCCACCTCGACGATGCCGCCAAGTTGTTGCGTACCGGCGAGGCCGTCTCGGGTCTGCGCCTGAAACTGGCCGATATGGATGCGGCACCGCGCGTGCGCCGTGCCCTGGTCAATAGCCTCAATAGCGAATATGCGGTGACGGACTGGACCCAGAGCCATGCCAATTTCTTCCGTGCGGTGCAGATCGAGAAGCGCATGATGTTCATCATCTTGTCACTGATTGTGGCGGTGGCGGCGTTCAACATTGTCTCGACCCTGGTGATGGCGGTGCAGGACAAGCAGTCCGATATTGCCATCCTGCGCACCCTGGGGATGCAACCGGGTTCCGTGATGCAGATTTTTATGGTGCAAGGCACGCTGATTGGCGTGATTGGGACGCTGAGCGGGGTGTTATCGGGGGTTCTCTTGGCCCTCAACATTGAGACGGTGGTGCCCTTTATCGAACGCGTCCTTGGGCAGGACCTGTTCCCGGCCGATGTTTATTACATCTCCGAGTTGCCGTCCAAGCTGGTTCTGGGGGATGTGTTGTGGGTCGGTGGTATTTCCCTGTTGCTGTCTTTCCTGGCGACCTTGTACCCGAGCTGGCGCGCCTCGCGCGTGCATCCGGCGGAGGCCCTGCGTTATGAATGAGTCGGGCACCTTGAAACCGATGGCCCTGGCCTGTCAGGGGATCCGCAAGGGCTATCACCTGGGCAGGGTCGAGGTCCCCGTGTTGGGTGGGGTCGATCTCACCGTTGGAGTGGGCGAGCGGGTCGCGATCATGGGCGCCTCGGGGTCCGGCAAGAGTACGCTGCTTCATATCTTGGGTGGGCTGGATCAGCCCGATGCCGGCCAAGTAATCCTGAACGGCCAGGATCTGGCCCACATCCGTGAGCGCGAACGCTGTGCCTTGCGTAATCGCAGCCTGGGCTTTGTGTATCAGTTTCATCATCTCCTGCCCGAATTTACGGCGCTGGAGAATGTGGCCATGCCCCTCATCCTGCGTCGGATGCCGCGTGTCGAGGCTGAGGCGCAGGCCGCCGCCGCACTGGAGGAAGTGGGGCTGGGTCATCGACTGGATCATCGCCCCGGTGAATTGTCAGGGGGCGAGCGTCAGCGCGCCGCCATTGCTCGCGCCCTGGTGACGCGTCCGGCCTGCGTGCTGATGGACGAGCCGACGGGTAATCTGGATCGTCACACGGCGGGTGATATCCAGGATCTGTTGCTGGGCTTGAGCCTGCAGCACGGGGTCGCCTTGCTGGTGGTGACCCATGATCCGGCGCTGGCCGGACGCATGCAGCGCATCTTGACCCTTCAGGACGGCGCACTTATCGGATGACGCCTGCGCAGGGGCGGTGTTAGACTTATCTCGCATAAAGGATTGTTGAATCCGGATAATGAATGAGGAGTGGTGCATGTATAGGCTAAGGCATGTTGTTTTTGTGGTGCTCTTGTGCGGGAGTACTCTCGGTTATGGACACCCCTCTGACGAGATGGTCGATCCTGGGTCATCGACCAAGACCTTGATGCCGAAGATTATCGTCGATAGTGGTCGGCTGGAGTGGGTCCCTTACCCCATGGATTTGTCCGCGTGGCCGACCCTGTGTGAAGAGGATCCGCGTCCCATGCCACGACCGCAAAAAGCCCAGTATGTGGCGCCGCTACGGGGTGATGCCGTACGCGGACGGGCCATCGTCATGGATACCCGGCGCGGCAATTGTGTGACTTGTCACGAGATCCCCGGCGAAGAGTGGCCCGGCACCTTTGGTCGCAAGCTCAACCACTACAAGCAGCTGCGTATGAGTGATGCCGATATCTACCAGCAGATCTACGATGTGCGCATCACAGCGCCACGCGCCGTAATGCCGCCTTTTGGTGCGTTGGGTATCCTGTCTGATCAGGACATCCGCGATGTTGTGGCCTATTTGCAGAGTCTGGAGTGAGCATGCGTAACTTGATGATTGTGCTGAGCCTGATGTTGGCGCCGGCCTGGGCGGATGAACCGTACAAAGAATATACCCCGGCCGAACATTTTGAGCCGCATGTTAGT
This sequence comes from Bordetella parapertussis, assembly GCA_945890495.1. Classification (GTDB taxonomy): domain Bacteria; phylum Pseudomonadota; class Gammaproteobacteria; order Burkholderiales; family Thiobacillaceae; genus QYQG01. Next base: position 12,306 of record CAMDCO010000016.1, read on the forward strand.
GGCGATTTGCAGCTGACCGGGACCTATCGTTACTGGAAGGATCCTACCCAATTGGACCTGCGTTTGGCTGGGCATCCGGACGATAGCTGGAAGCTGAACTGGAAGCACTTGGACTATCCGTTCAACAAGGAGATGCACGCGGGCTACCTCGCGTTGGATCGTGGCTTGGCGTTATTCAACAAATTGAATCGCTCGGGGACCTTCAAGAACTGTTTGGTCATGTATCGCCTCAACGGCCAATACGAGACGAGTCTGAGGGGTTTGCGGACCCATTTCCCTGCCTATCGCACGGATCTCAGACGGGTGGCCGGTCTGGAAGAAGTTATTGAGCATTGTGCCACCCTGGAGAGGGAGATCTTGCAAAACGGCAGCTATGACAATAGCGCTGTATCCCTCTATGTGGCCTCTCAGAGCTTGGGTATGCCGATCCGGATTGATGTTAGTTCGGGCCCCTTGCGCGAGTCCTGGAAGCGGGGCGAGCGTCTTTTCCATCAGAAGGTCGGGCGCAACAATATGTCCTGTGCCTCCTGCCATGTCGGGCGTGTGGGCCAGTCGTTGCGGGCGACCGTGGTGACCTCGCCCTATGGGGATGTGGCGCATTACCCGGTCTATCGGGATCGCTTTGGTATGACTTCCCTGCATGTGCGTTTTGCCCAGTGCAGCCTGGATTTGGGTTTCAACGCCCTCAAGCCCGGCACCCATGCCTACACGGACATGGAGGTGTTCATGACCGCGCTGACCAATGGCTATCCGGTCAGCGTGCCGTCCGAGCGTCCTTGATCAAGGCTCTTGCTGTCGTGCCTGGCGACGCTTGAGATAGGCCAGCAGATAAAGCCGCCAGCCAATGCGCACGGCCGCATAGCCTAGAAGCGCGAGAATGCCGGCGAGGACAATCTCGCCGAGTAAGAAGGCCTCGCCCAGGCTGAGTAGCCAGTGCCAGAACTCGGGCAGGAAGGCGGTCCAATCGCTCCAGTCAAACTGCAGGTCGATCGGGGGTGCGGTGGCCTCCGTACCCAGCAGAAATTCTCCGATGGCGAGGGCCGCGAGGATAATGAAGGGCCAGGTCAATGGATTTGAGATCAGGGTCGTGGCCACGGCGACCGGCAGATTGACGCGAAAGATGATGGCCAGGAGGGCGGCAGAGAGCATCTGCACCGGGCCGGGGACAAGGGCGCCGATCATGCCGACGGCGACGCCCCCAGCGACCGAGGCCCGATTCAGGTGCCATAAGTTGGGATGCTTGAGCCATGTTCCGGCCCAGCGCAGATGGCGGTGATCGCGAATCGTGGCGTGATCGGGGAGAAACTTGCGAAAATGCTTGCGTGGCATGGCGGTGGATGATGACATTTCTTGACGCATTACGGCCCATTGTAGCCCGAACTTTTGGGCCGGTTGATCCATGCGCTGGCTGATTATCTGCTTTACGCTGGGCGCGGGCTTGCTCCAGACGCAGGCCGTCTTGCCGACCTTTTCCCTGCTTTGGTGGGCCCCGCTGGTGCTGCTGGTTTGGCATTACGGCTTGAGGCCCTTGCCATCGGCCGGCTATTGGGGCGTGCTCCGTTGGGGTGGCTTGGGGCTCATGGCCCTCGCCGCCGGTTTCTATTACGCGGCTGGGCGCGCGGACCTGCGTCTGGCGGATCGCGTTGACCCTGGCTGGGTTGGACTCAGCACCCCGGCCACGGGGATGGTTGAGGGACTGCCGCAGGCGACGGCCTATGGCTGGCGCTTTGTCCTCCATGTTGTGCAAGACGAGAACGGGGTCTTGCCGCAACGCCTGCAAGTCATGAGCGCAAGCAAGTGGCTGGCTATGCCACCCAAGGGGGGCGATTGTCTGCGCCTTAACCTACGGGCCCGTCCCCCTCACGCCAGTCAGAACCCCGGGGTTGCTGATATGGAGGCCTGGTTGTTTGAGCGCGGTATCCGTGGCTTTGCGACGGCGACCGGGCCGGTGCAGAGTGCCGGGTCGTGTGCTACGAGCTTCCGTGCCCGGATCGATACCCTTCGCCAGCGATTGCGCGACGGGATGAGGCAACGGCTGGTGGACGAGGAGGGCCGGGCCATGCCATACGCTGGGGTCGCCATCGCGCTGGCGGTGGGCGACCAGAACGCGATCCCCGACGCGCAGTGGCGACTGTTTCGGATGACCGGGGTTACCCATTTGATGAGCATCTCGGGCCTGCATATAACGCTGCTGTCCGGACTCATGTATGCCATGGTGTACGCCCTTTGGCGGCGGGTGGCCTGGCTGACCTTACGCGTGCCGGCCGTCAAGGCAGCGGCCCTCGCGGGCCTGTCGCTGGCCGTGGTCTATACGCTGCTGTCTGGGTTCGGTATCCCGGCGCAACGCACCCTTTATATGATCGCGGTCATGGTCATGGGTGTTTGGCTGGGCTTGGCGCATTCGCCCTCGCGTGTCTTGGCCGCTGCCGTGGCCATCGTGGTCCTGATTGATCCTTGGGCGGCCCTTTCGGCCGGTTTCTGGCTCTCATTCATGGCGGTGGCGGCCCTTTTTTATTCCGGTGCGGGACGCCTGCGTCCCCCGCGTTGGTGGCGGGCCTGGGCCTTGACCCAGTGGGTGGCCAGTCTGGCCTTGTTGCCCTTGCTGTTGATGCTGTTCCACGAATTTTCCCTGGTCTCACCGTTGGCTAATACCTTCGCCATCCCGGTCATCAGCCTTTTGGTGGTTCCGCTGGCGATGTTTTCGGCATTGCTGCCTTGGGACGGGCTGGCAACGCTGACTCACAGCGTGATTGCGGCTGTGATGTGGGGCCTAGAGGCCCTGGCGGCCTGGCCGCAACCGATTTGGCATGTGGGTGAGGCGGGCGGCGTAGCCCTCTTCCTGGCGGCTCTAGGGTTGATTTGGCTACTGCTTCCGGGGGCGTTCCCGCGTCGATTTCTGGGCTTGATCCTGTTGCTGCCGTTGCTCTGGCCCATAGATGACCGTCCGCCCGAGGGGGCATTGCGGGTCGAGACCCTGGATGTAGGGCAGGGGCTGGCGGTGGTGGTCTCGACAGCGCGGCACACGCTGCTGTTTGATGCGGGGCCGGCCTTTGAGAGCAGCGACGCAGGGCAGAGGATTATCGCGCCAAGACTCTGGGCAATGGGGCTACGGCGTTTGGATGGACTTATTGTTTCGCATAGCGATTCGGATCACAGTGGCGGCGCGGCGAGCATTGAGGCGGCCTTTCAGCCCGTTTGGTCTCTGTATGGCCAGCCACGGGTGGGTTCCGGGCAGGTGCGCTGTGCGGCCGGTCAAACATGGCAGTGGGATGGAGTTCGCTTCGAGGTGTTACATCCCCCGGCGCATTGGGTGGAAAACCCGTATTTCTCGGACAATGATCGCAGTTGCGTCGTCAGAGTGGAATCTTCTTTTGGCAGTCTCTTGCTGGTGGCGGATATCGAACGCCTAGGTGAACTGGAGTTGCTTGAAAAACAGCGTGAACGCTTGCCCAGCACCGCCTTGCTGGTGGCGCATCATGGTAGCCGGGGTGCCTCGTCTGAGCGCTGGGTTGCGGCCGTGCATCCGTCCGAGGCCATTATTTCAGTGGGCCGCCACAATGCGTTTGGCCACCCGCATTCAGAGGTGCTGGGTCGGTATCGCGATGCAGGTAGCCGGGTCTGGCGAACCGATCAGGCGGGCGCTATTCGCCTGGACTTCTCGCGTGAGGGGCATTTTGTCCGTTCGTGGCGAGATGAACGGCGCCGTTATTGGCATTAATGGGGCGGTAATTGGGGTCTGTGAAATGACCCTATGAGGACCCCTTAATCTGTTTTCTAATCACACAGACACGGTAGCGTCACAAAGGCGACGCTAATCCCATGATTTTCAAGATGTATTATGTAACACATTGATTTTTAACGACTCATTACTTCGCTTAAAAATAGGGCGGAGGCGCAAGATGCCCACATGGATGCCATTTTTACGAGTTTTCTGCGAGGAGTGCACAGAGTTATCCACATAATTCGTGGATAACTCTGTGGGGGTCAAGGGGCCGCCGTTTGCTGCCGAGGTTTATTTACCCCCCTCGATCAAGGTATAGTTCAACATTCGCAAAAACCCCTGTTTTGCCGGGTACAAAGGTTAGAAGCATTATGTCAGACCATCTCATGCAGACTTACGCGCGCCAGCCGATCGCATTTACCCACGGTGAAGGTGCCTGGCTGATCGCCGAAGATGGGCGGCGCTATCTGGATGCGCTTGCCGGTATTGCGGTTAACGGTTTGGGCCATGCGCATCCCCAGTTGACGCGCGCCTTGTGCGAGCAGGTTGGGCGTCTGATTCATACTTCTAACCTGTATGAGATCCGTGAGCAATCCGAATTGGCAGACCGCCTATGCGCCTTGTCGGGCATGGATCGTGCCTTTTTCTGCAACTCGGGCGCCGAGGCGAACGAGGCGGCCATCAAACTGGCGCGTCTCTATGGACATGGCAAGGGAATCGAGACCCCGGCCATCATCGTGATGGAGAAATCCTTCCATGGGCGTACCCTGGCGACCCTGACGGCGACCGGGAACCGCAAGGTGCAGGCCGGGTTTGAGCCGCTGGTTCAGGGCTTTCTGCGTGTGCCGTTTGATGATGTCGCGGCGGTCGAACAGGTCGCGGCCCACAATAAATCGGTGGTGGCCATCTTGGTTGAACCGATTCAGGGCGAGGGCGGAGTGCATATGCCCAAGCCGGGTTATTTGCGTGAATTGCGCCGCATCTGCGATCAGCATGGCTGGTTGCTGATGCTCGACGAGGTGCAAACCGGTATCGGTCGCACGGGCCAATGGTTTGCCTTCCAACACAGCGACATTCGGCCCGATGTGCTGTCCCTGGCCAAGGGCCTGGGCTCTGGCGTACCGGTGGGTGCGTCGTTGGCGCGTGGTGCCGCCGCCGAGCTATTTACCCCGGGCAAGCACGGCACGACCTTCGGCGGCAATCCGCTGGCCTGCCGCGCGGCGTTGACGACCTTGGCGGTGATGGATTCCGATCAGTTACTGGCACGGGCGACGGCGCTGGGCGAGCGCATCAAGGGCGGAATGCGGGTGGCAATGCAAGGCGTGGCCGGTATCCGCGACATTCGAGGTCAAGGTCTGATGATTGGCATCGAACTGGATCGTCCCTGTGCAGAGTTGGTGGCCATTGCCCGCGATCAAGAGCAACTCATCATCAATGTCACGGCCGACAGCGTCATCCGTCTACTGCCGCCGTTGATCCTGTCTGATGCTGAGGCGGATCTCCTGGTCGAGCGTTTGGCGCGTTTGGTTCGCGCCTTCCTCGCGTAAGCCATCGTCTTACGAGTCAGGCCACCCTCATGGAACTGCGTCACTTTCTGCAATTCAAAGATCTATCCCGCGCCGAACTGGATTACCTGTTCGATCGCACCCGTGTAATCAAGGAGCGCTTCAAGCGCTACGAGGCCTATCATCCGCTCGCCGATCGCACCTTGGCGATGATCTTTGAGAAGAGTTCCACCCGCACCCGCCTGTCCTTTGAGGCCGGTATGCACCAGTTGGGCGGTTCGGCGATCTATCTCAACACCCGCGACACCCAGTTGGGGCGCGGCGAACCGGTCGAGGACGCGGCCGAGGTCATCTCGCGCATGGTCGACATCGTGATGATCCGCACCTTCGAGCAGGACATCATCGAGCGTTTTGCCGCCCATTCGCGGGTCCCGGTCATCAACGGCCTGACCAATGAATATCACCCATGTCAGATTCTTGCCGACATCTACACCTTTATCGAGCAGCGCGGTCCCATTCAGGGCAAGACCGTGGCGTGGATCGGCGACTCCAACAATATGTGCAATACCTGGCTGCAGGCCGCCGAGATCCTCGACTTCAATGTCCATGTCTCGACCCCGCCGGGCTACGAGGTCGAACCGGAGCGTGCAGGGTTGTTCGGAACGGATCATTTTGAATCCTTCGCCGACCCGATGGATGCCTGTCGCGGCGCCGATCTGGTCACCACCGATGTGTGGACCTCGATGGGTTTTGAGGCCGAGAACGCCGAGCGGCAAAAGGCCTTTGCCGATTGGTGCGTCGATCCCGAGATGATGGCCGTGTCTAGCAAGGATGCGGTGTTCATGCACTGTCTGCCCGCGCACCGGGGCGAGGAGGTCGAGGCGGCGGTCATCGATGGCCCGCAATCGGTGGTCTGGGAAGAGGCGGCCAACCGTCTGCATGTGCAGAAGGCGTTGATGGAATACTTATTGCTTGGAAAAATAGAAAAATGAGTGAAATCAAAAAAGTGGTGCTCGCCTATTCGGGCGGGTTAGATACCTCAGTGATCCTCAAATGGTTGCAGGACACCTATCAGTGCGAGGTGGTGACCTTTACCGCCGACCTGGGCCAGGGCGAAGAGCTGGAACCCGCGCGAGCCAAGGCATTACAGTTTGGAATCAAGCCAGAACAGATCTTTATTGATGATCTACGCGAAGAGTTTGTGCGTGATTTTGTGTTCCCCATGTTCCGTGCCAACACGGTGTATGAGGGCGAATACCTGCTGGGCACCTCCATCGCCCGCCCCCTGATCGCCAAGCGTCTGATCGATATTGTCAACCTGACCGGGGCCGATGCCATTTGTCATGGCGCGACCGGCAAGGGCAACGACCAGGTGCGCTTTGAGCTGGGTGCTTATGCGTTAAAGCCGGGCATCAAGGTCATCGCCCCGTGGCGCGAGTGGGACCTGCTCTCGCGTGAAAAGCTGCTGGCCTATGCAGAGCAGCACGGCATTCCGATCGACATGAAGCACCGCCAGGGCGGCTCGCCGTATTCGATGGACGCCAACCTGCTGCATATCTCGTACGAAGGCCGCCATCTGGAAGACCCCAATGCCGAGGCCGAAGAAGATATGTGGCGTTGGACGGTGGCCCCGGAAAAGGCACCGGATGCGGCCGAATACCTCATGCTGGACTATGTGCAGGGCGATGTGGTGGCGATCAACGGGGTTGCCATGAAGGCCCACGAGGTCTTGGCCGAACTCAATCGCCTGGGCGGCAAGCACGGCATCGGTCGTCTCGACCTGGTTGAAAACCGCTTTGTCGGCATGAAGTCGCGTGGTTGTTACGAAACCCCGGGCGGTACGATCCTGTTGCGTGGCCATCGCGCCATCGAATCCATCACCCTGGACCGCGAGGTCGCCCATCTCAAGGACGACCTGATGCCGCGTTACGCCAGCTTGATCTACAACGGTTTTTGGTGGGCGCCAGAGCGCGTGGCGCTGCAAACCCTGATCGACCACACTCAGAAAACCGTCAACGGTAGCGTGCGGCTGAAGCTATACAAGGGCAATGTCATTGTCGTGGCGCGCGATTCGAAGACCGATTCGCTGTTCGATTCGACCATTGCCACCTTCGAGGATGATGCCGGCGCCTACGACCAGAAGGACGCGGGCGGTTTCATCAAGCTCAACGCCTTGCGTCTGCGCATTGCGGCCAATCTCCAAGCTAAACGCAAATAATCAAAGGAAATAAACATGAGTCAGTTTGAAAAGGCCACCGTCATCCAGAAGGCCAATGTGTTTTTCGACGGCAAGTGCGTCTCGCACACCGTCTATACCGAAAACGGTGAGAAAAAATCCGTCGGTGTCATCCTGCCGGGCGTGCAACTCACCTTCAATACCAGCACCCCGGAGACCATGGATTGCGTCTCTGGCCGTTGCCGCGCTCAGTTGCCGGGTGCCGCCGAATTCAAGGAATTCGGTCCCGGCGAGGCCTTCTCGGTCAAGGCCGGCGAGGCCTTTGTGATCGAGGCCGTGGACGGCCCGTATCACTATGTCTGCCACTTTTCTTGATCGCTGAACGCCATGCCCAGCTTTGATATTGTTTCCGAGGTCGATACCGTCGAGATCAAGAATGCGATCGATCAGGCCAGCAAAGAGATCGGCCAGCGCTATGACTTCAAGGGCTCGGACGCCCGTGTCGAGCAGGCCGAGAAGGTGCTGACCCTGCATGCCGACACCGACTTTCAGCTCGATCAGGTGTATGAGGTCGTGATCGCCAAGCTGGCCAAACGCAATGTCGATGTCCGTTGCCTGGAGCGCGGCAAGGTCGAGAAGGTATCCGGCAACAAGGTCAAGCAAGAGGTCAAGGTGCGTGCCGGCATTGAGCAGGAACTCGCCAAGCGCCTGGTTCGGGTGATCAAGGATTCCAAGCTCAAGGTTCAGGCCAGTATCCAGGGCGACACCGTGCGCGTCTCGGGTGCCAAGCGCGACCTCCTGCAAGACACCATCGCCCTCGTGCGCAAGGAAGTGACGGATTTTCCCCTGCAGTACCAGAACTTCCGCGACTGATTCATCTTCATCCACCGCCGGCGGAGGGCGGGGGGAGAGGGAAGCGTGGATCAGTGGATCGCGGTGTCCAGCGCCAGGCCAGCGAATACCGCTGCGCCAAACCAGGTGTTGTGCAAGAAGGCCTTGAAGCAGCGGGCCGGGACGCGATCGCGGATCAGCCCATAGTGATACCCCGCGATCCCGGCAGCAGTCAGAAGCCCCAGCCAGAACAGTGTCCCTAAACCCTGTTGTGTACCGACAAAGGCCAGCAGGGCCAAGGTCAACGCATAACACAGCATGACCGCAATGACATCCCAATGCCCGAAGGTGATGGCCGAGGTGCGCATGCCAATCTTCAGATCGTCGGCGCGATCGACCATGGCGTATTCGGTGTCATAGGCCACGCTCCAGAACAGGTTGGCGAGCAGCAGTAGCCAGGCCTCGCTCGGGATGTGGCCCTGCACGGCAGCGTAGGCCATCGGAATGCCGAAGCCGAAGGACAAGCCTAGGTACGCCTGCGGCACCGCGAAGAAGCGTTTGGTGAAGGGATAACTCGCGGCTAGAAAGGCGGCCGCGCAGGCCAGCACCAGCAACAGTGGCGTGGCGATGGGCAGCAACACCAGCAAGGCCAACAAGGCCAGGGCTACAGCCACCCAGACCGCCTCGCGGGGGGTGATCTCGCCAGCGGCCAGCGGGCGTTTGCAGGTGCGCGCAACATGGCCGTCGAAGTCGCGGTCGGCGTAATCGTTGATGGCACAACCGGCCGAGCGCATCAGCACCACGCCGGCGACAAAGACGATCAGGATGGCGAAGGGCGGCAGGCCACGGGCGGCAAACCACAGCCCCCACAGCGTCGGCCACAGCAGGAGCAAGATGCCGATGGGCTTGTCGAGCCGCGTCAGACGCAGATAGGCGTTGAGTTTGGAGGTCACGACAGCCCCGGCAAAAAGACCTCGCTCACCAAGAGCGGTGCGCCGTCGAGCAGATAACGGGCGCGCCGTGCCCAAAGCTGGCGGGGTGCGTTAGCGTAAAAGTCGCGAAGCGACTTCTCGATGCGCCCCTCTCCCCTTGCGGGAGAGGGGTTGGGGGAGAGGGGAACGGGCAGGACTTTCATACTCAGGGCGGTCTTCTCAAAGTCATGTCCGTTGAGGATGGCCGCCGCTGCCGCGCGGTAAAGCGGATGGCGGGCGTCGAGGCGGCGGTAATAAAGCGGTTCGCGGACGATACGCGGATTGAGAAACAGCGCCTCGCCCAAGGGCCGGTTGCCCAGCCCCGCCAGCGCGCGCCACGGGCCATGGATGCTGGCGAGCGGGGCGACACTGTGGGCAAAAATCAGGGGATGGTCGCCGCAACGCAGCAAGACCTCGCGCACCAGTGCCCAACGCTGGCGCGGCAAATGCAGCAAATCTTGTTCATCGTGGTGAGGATGCGCGTGTCCCTGACGCAGACGCAGCACATTGAAGGCCGGGCAATGCCGACGCAGATGCGCGGTCAGCGAACCGGGCCGGGTCAGCCAGTCGTGCGTACGCCCGGTCAACGCGGGGGAGGGAAGCCAGAGATCAGACATGGGGAGGTATTTTACCCGCCTCTCAGGCGTACAACCGCGTCTCGCCGCAGGGCAACCAGCGGTCGAGGTGGCGGGCGACGGCGTCGGGATGGTGATGCAGCAGCTCGGCGGCGGCGTTGCCCGCAGGCTCCAGCATCTGCGCGTCGGCCTCGATGTCAGCAAAACGCAGCATTTGCTGGCCGGACTGCCGGGCGCCCAGGCGCTCACCGGGGCCGCGCAGGCGCAGGTCGTGGCGGGCGATTTCGAAACCGTCCTGACTGCCCTTGAGAATAGAGAGGCGCTCACGGGCGATCGATCCGACCGGGTTGCTATAGATGAGCAGGCAGGTTGAGGCCCGCGCCCCGCGCCCGACTCGGCCACGCAATTGGTGCATCTGTGCCAGGCCCATGCGCTCGGCGTGTTCGATCACCATCAGGCTGGCGTTGGGCACATCGACGCCGACCTCGATCACCGTAGTGGCGACCAATACATCCAGCTCGCCCGCCTTGAACGCGGCCATGACGGCCGCTTTTTCTGCCGACTTGAGTTTGCCGTGGGCAAGGCCAATGCGAAGCTGCGGCAGCGCGGCGCTGATCTCGGCGTGGGTGTCGATGGCGGCCTTCAGGTCCAGTTTCTCGGACTCTTCAATCAAGGGGCAGACCCAATAGGCCTGCCCGCCCCCGGCACAAAAATCGGCCAGCCGGGTGATTACCTCAGCGCGGCGGCCATCACTCATCACCCGTGTCTCGATGGGCGTTCGCCCCGGCGGCAGGCTGTCGATGCTGGAGATGGCAAGGTCGGCGTAATAGCTCATCGCCAGCGTGCGCGGGATGGGTGTGGCGGACATCATCAATAGATGCGGCAGGGCAGCCTCCGCCTTGCCCCGCAAGGCTAGGCGTTGCTCAACCCCGAAGCGGTGTTGTTCATCGACGATGACGAGGCCTAAGCGGGCGAAGGCGACATCGTCTTGAATGAGGGCGTGGGTGCCGACGGCAATCTGAGCGCTACCGTCAGCCAAGGCGGCCAGCGCAGCGTTTCGCGCCTTTCCCTTGACGGCGCTGGACAGCCAAACGACCGCAACGCCCAGGGGCGTGAACCAGTCGCGGAATTTTTGATAAAGCTGCTCGGCCAGCAACTCGGTTGGGGCCATGACGGCGGCTTGCAGGCCGCTGCCGACGGCAAGGGCCGCGCAGGCGGCGGCGACACAGGTCTTGCCGCTGCCGACATCGCCTTGCAGCAGGCGGTGCATGGGGTGGGGTGCGGAGAGATCAGCGTGAATCTCGTCGAGACAACGCGCCTGCGCGGCGGTGAGGGCGAAGGGCAGGGCGGCCAGCAGGCGTGGGCAGAGATTTTCTGAATCGGTCAGCGCGAGGGCGTGTTGGTGTTGCCGCTCGGCGGCGGCGCGTTGCAGCGAGATCTGTTGGGCCAAGAACTCGTCAAACTTGAGCCGTGCCCAAGCCGGCCCTTGGCGCAGCTCCAGCAGGGCGGTGTCGGCGTTGGCCGGAGGCTGGTGCAAAAAGCGCAGGGTGGCCGCAAATTCGGGCAGGCCCAGCCGCTGGCGCAGGGGCTCGGGCAGGCTGTCGGTCAGATCGGCCGCGTCGAGTTCGGCCTCGATGGCCTGACGCAGGCGGTATTGCGACAGCGCGGCGACGCTGGGATAGACCGGCGTCAGCGTCTTGGGCAAGGGCGTGGATGGCCGCAACACGCGATAACGCGGATGCACCATCTCCATCCCGAACAGCCCGGGCCGCACCTCGCCAAAGGCGCGCACGGTCGCGCCGGGGGTCAGCGCAGTGGCCTGGTTGGGGCGAAAGTGCAAGAGGCGGATGCGTAGGCGTTCGCCGGCTTTATCCTCGATCTCGAACAAAAGTTGTGCTCGGCCGCCGCGTTGCTGTTCCTTGTGTGTCAGAACGCCTTCGACTTGGGCGACCTCGCCCGCTTTTAGCTGGGTGAACGGGGTGAGATGGGTTTCATCCTCGTAACGCAGCGGGAGATGCAGGATCAGGTCGGCTGCACGGGCCAGGCCGAACAGGCGGTGGGGTTCCTTGTCATGGGGCACTGAACACTCGGCACTCGGTGCTTAGTCGGCGTTGCTGAGCACCATAACCCCGTCGGCCTCGACCAAGGCGTTACGCGGCAGGCTGGCGACGCCCACGGCGGCGCGGGCAGGGTAGGGTTGCTGGAAGTATTGCGCCATGATCTCGTTGACCATGGCGAAGTGGCCCAGGTCGGTGAGAAACACATTGAGCTTGACCACATCGTTCAGGCTGCCGCCGGCAGCATCGGCGACGGCATGCAGGTTGGCGAATACGCGATGGATCTGAGCCTCGATGCCTTCGACCATTTGCATGCTGGCCGGGTCGAGACCGATCTGGCCGGACAGGTAGACGGTGTTGCCGACCTTGACGGCTTGGGAATAGGTGCCGATGGCCGCCGGGGCGTTGGCAGTGGTGATGATGGTTTTCATAGATCTTTGGGGTTGGGCTGGGAACGATGGGTTTGGCCTTCGGATGAACTCCTGAGGCGGTGGATACGGGAGACCTCAGGCAAGGCGCGCATGGCACGCATCAGGCGCGAGAGGTGGGCCCGATTTTGCACTTCGACGGTGAAGATGAGCTGGGTATGTGCGCTACCGCTGTCTTCGATCATGTGCACATCGTCGATGTTGGAGCCTTCGCCGGCGATGATGTTAGCAATCCGCGCGAGGACGCCGCGCTGATTCAGGGCCACGACGCGGATGGTGACTCGGAAGGTGCGATCGAGTTCGCTGGCCCACTCTACATTGATCCATTTGTCGGGATCTTCGCGGTAATGGCTGATTTGGGGGCAATCGTGCGTATGGATGACAAGCCCCTGACTTTTCTTGATCTGGCCGATGATCGGATCGCCCGGGATGGGGCTGCAACAACGCCCCATGCGAACGGCGATGCCTTCGCTACCGCGAATCAGGAGAGGCCCGACGACTTGGGTATGGGTGCTGGAGGCTTCGTCACGCATGAGCAGTTGCCGGGCGACGACGACGCCGAGTTGCTTTCCGAGGCCGATGTCAGTGAGGATTTCGGTTTGACTGTGCCCGGTAGCACGGGAGTACTTTTCCCATTGTGAGGCGCTGATCGTCTCGGGGTTGGCACCGAAGGCGCTTAGGGCCTGCCCCAGAAGCAGGACGCCCAAGGCCTCTGAATCTTGCTGGTTGGCACGCTTGATAGCGCTCCGGATCTGGGCGCGGGCCTTGCCGGTGAAGGCAAAGTGCGCCCAGGTTGGACTGGGCGTGATGTGATCGTCGGTCAGGATCTCGACCCGGTCACCATTGTTCAGCGGGGTAGAGAGCGGGGCCATGTCGCCATTGATGCGCACCGAGTGACAGTGGTTGCCGATCGTGGTGTGAACCGCATAGGCAAAGTCGATGGCCGTGGCCCCGCGCGGCAGGGACATGATCTTGCCCTTGGGGGTGAAGACATAGACCGCATCGGGGAACAGGTCCACCTTGATGTGTTCCAGAAACTCGGTCGAATCGCGGCTATCGGCCTGGATGTCGAGCAGCCCCTGTAGCCATTTGTGGGTCTGTAGCTGGGCGGCGGAGAGATCCCCCCCGGCTGACTTGTACATCCAGTGTGAGGCGACCCCGGATTCAGCGAGATGATGCATCTCGCGCGAGCGGACCTGCACTTCGATCGGGGCGCCAAAGGGGCCAAACAAAGTGGTGTGCAGAGATTGGTAGCCGTTGGCCTTGCCAATGGCAATGTAGTCCTTGAACTTGCCCGGAATGGGTTTGTACAAGCCATGCAGGACGCCCAGTGCGGTATAGCAGGCAAGCTGGTTTTCGGTGATGACCCGGAAGCCGTAGATGTCGTACACCTCGGCAAAGGTCAGGTGCTTGGCCTGCATCTTGCGGTGAATGCTGGCCAGATGTTTTTCACGCTGGGTGACCTCGGCCGTGAGGCCGACCTCGGCGAGATGGCGCTGAATGTCCGCGCGGATCTTCTCCAGCACGGTCGCGTGGTCAATGCGAGCCTCCCGAATCGCCTTGTCCAGCACCCGATAGCGAGTGGGATGGAGGTGGTGAAAGGAGAGGTCTTCAAGCTCCTGATAGAGCCGATTCAGGCCCAGGCGGTTGGCAATGGGGGCGTAGATATCCAGCGTCTCTTGCGCGATGCGCTGGCGCTTGGATTCGTCCATCACCCCCAGCGTGCGCATATTGTGACTGCGGTCGGCAAGCTTGATGAGGATGACGCGGACATCGCGCGACATGGCCAGCAGCATCTTGCGAAAGTTTTCAGCCTGCGCCTCGGCCTTGCTCTCAAAATGAATGCGGTCGAGTTTGGTAACGCCATCGACCAAGGCCGCGACGGATTCGCCGAAGTGGGCGGCGATGTCGGCATGGGAGATGTCCGTGTCTTCTACAACATCGTGGAGCAGGGCCGCCACCAAGGTTTGCAGATCCATGCGCCAAGAGGCGAGGATCTCGGCGACGGCCAGCGGGTGGGTGATGTAGTTTGTACCGTCCGCGCGCAGTTGACCGGTATGGGCCGCGGCACTGTAGGCGTAGGCGCGCTCGAAAACCTGTTTTTCTTCAGGCTTGAGATAATCGAGTGCTGGAATCGGCCCGGGAAGGGCGAGGGGGGCGGCAGCGGAAGGGGTCACCACAGGAGAGGCCATGAGGTGAACCAGAGCCGCCGCGGGTCAGGGCTGTGCGCGGCGCAACTCGTCAACCCCGGTTTTGCCTATGGCAATCTCGCGCAGGGCGATAACGGCGGGTTTGTCACGGTTGGCATCGACCCTCGGCTCGGCACCAATGAAAATGCGCCGTGCGCGCCAGCTGGCAGCGAGGGTCATTTCAAAGCGGTTGGGGATTTGGGCGAGACAATCGTCGACGGTTACGCGAGCCATGGGGTATTCCTGTCATAAAAGTGCCGCGATTTTACCTCAATTGGCCAGCAATGCGGCGACCAGCGCATGAGTTTCGCTGCGTTGTTGCTGGCGTTGACTTCGGCAGACGGCCAGTAAGTCCTCCAACGCAGTCTCGAAGACATCGTTGATCAGGATGTAGTCAAAGTCGTTGGCGTGCGCAATGTCATCGCGGGCGGCGGCCAAACGACCGGCGATGATCTCGGCGCTGTCCTGACCGCGTCCCTCCAAGCGACTTTTGAGCGCGGCCAGCGAGGGCGGCAGGATGAAGATCCCAATCGCCTCAGGGATCAAGGCGCGAATACGCTCGGCCCCTTGCCAGTCGATCTCCAGCAGGATATCGCTACCCGCGGCGCGTTGTGCCGTAATACCGGCCTGCGAGGTACCGTAGAAATTGCCATAGACCTCGGCACTCTCCAGAAACTCGCCGCGCGACTGCATGGCGGCAAAGGTCTCGCGGTCCACAAAATGATATTCCCGACCGTTGACCTCACCCGGTCGCGGGGCGCGCGTGGTATGCGAGATCGACAGGTGAATGTGCGGATCGCGGGCCAGCAACGCCTTCACCAGACTGGACTTTCCAGCCCCGGAGGGGGCCGAGACGACAAATAGGTTTCCGGACATAAACGCTTTCTATTCAATATTTTGTATTTGCTCTCTCATCTGTTCGATGAGGACCTTAAGCTCGACGGCGGCGTGCGAAATATCCAGCGCACCGGCCTTGGAACCGAGTGTGTTCGCCTCGCGGTTGAGTTCCTGCATCAGAAAATCGAGCCGTTTTCCGGCCGGGCTACCCTTTTTGAGGGTGTGTTCAATCTCGCTCAGATGGGCGAGAAGGCGATCGAGTTCTTCGTCCACATCGATCTTTTGCGCGAACAGAGCGACCTCCTGCACGATGCGGTCCGGGTCCAGATCGGGGGCGAGTTCGATAAGGCGTTTTTTCAGCTTGTCGCGGTACAAGGCCACAATCTCAGGCACGCGCGGCCGCAGTTGCGTTGCTTGGGCATGGATGGCCTGCAATCGGTCGAGCAGAAGAGTGGTGAGTTTTTCGCCCTCACGGGCGCGAGAGGCGTTGAAATCGGCGAGGAGGGCGTCCATGCGCCCCATGATTGCGCCTTGCAAGGCCTCGTTGTCGACGGCGGTTTCACCCATGACCCCGGGCCAGCGTAGTAGTTCTCCTAAGCCCAAGGGTTTGGCATCGGGTGCCAAGCGCTGGGCGCTGGCGGCAAGTTCGATGAGCCGCTCTAGGACCGTGGTGTCGAGTGTGGTGGGTAGATGGGCACCGCTTCGGGGCAGAAAATTGATGCGGCACTCTACCTTGCCGCGCCCGACTCGGGCGCTGATGCGTTCGCGCAAGGGGCCTTCGAGCACCCGCAAGTCCTCGCTCATGCGGAAATTGAGTTCCAGAAAACGGTTATTGACCGCGCGCAGTTCGAGGCTGAGATGGCCATCGGCGACATCGGCACTGTGGTTGGCGTAGCCGGTCATGCTGTGGATAGCGGGCATGGTGTTCCAATATTTCAACGATCTGGAATGATAGCGCAGGCCGTCCGCTTGATGGCGCCTGAGAAGGTTAGAATAGCCCCCGTTTTAAGCCCCACTTTCCGGATTTATTCTTATGACTGAACTTTCCCGCCCCTCGGGCCGCGCAGCGAATGCGTTGCGTGCCGTAAATATCACTCGCAATTACACCAAACACGCCGAAGGTTCCGTCCTGATCGCGTGTGGCGATACCCAGGTGCTATGCACCGCCAGCGTGCTGGAAAAGGTGCCACCGCATGTGCGCGGCAGCGGGGGTGGCTGGCTCACCGCCGAATACGGCATGTTGCCGCGCGCCACCCATACCCGAGGCGACCGTGAGGCGGCGCGGGGCAAACAGTCTGGCCGCACCCAGGAGATTCAACGGCTGATTGGCCGTTCCCTGCGGGCGGCGGTGGATTTGTCCAAGCTCGGCGAGCGCACGATCCATGTCGATTGTGATGTCCTGCAGGCCGATGGCGGCACGCGCACCGCCAGCATCACCGGTGCCTGGGTCGCGGTGCATGACGCCATCGAGTGGCTGGTTAAAGAAGGCAAGATTCCGGCCTCCGTCATTCGTGCGCCTGTGGCGGCGATCTCCGTCGGCATCTATCAGGGCGTGCCGGTGCTCGACCTCGATTACGCCGAGGATGTGAATTGCGACACCGACATGAATGTCGTCATGCTGGGGGGTGACAGCTTGATCGAGGTGCAAGGCACCGCCGAGGGCGTCGCCTTTTCGCGCACGGAGCTGAACCAGTTGCTGGATTTGGCTGAAAAGGGCATCCGCGAGTTGATGCAGATGCAGAAAGAGGCTATTTATAAAACACCGACATGATCGATGGTGTTTTGGTAAGATGATTTCTTGATCGATTGTGAATCGGATTAGCGAGGTATCTCATGCTGGCTGTCACCGTCTCTCCAAAGTTTCAGGTCGTGATTCCGCGTCAGGCAAGGGAAAGAATAGGCTTGCAGCCGGGGACGCGCTTGCAGGTCATTGCCTATGATGCTCGCATAGAGTTGCTTCCTGTCGAAGCTGCAACCCAATTGCGGGGTTTTTTGTCCGGCTTGGATAGCACGGTCGAGCGGGATGACGACCGGGTCTGAGTGCGGCACTATGAACCTGATCGATTCTTGCGGCTGGCTGGAATATTTCGCAGAGGGCCACAATGCAGAGTTTTTCGCTCCGGCGATCGAAACGCCGGAGACCCAGATCGTGCCGGTCGTGACGCTGTATGAGGTATTCAAACGCATCTTGCAGCAACGCGGTGAGGCCGAGGCCTTGCGGGCGATTGCGCTGATGCGTCAGGGGCGGGTGGTTGATCTGGATGAAACGACCGCACTGGATGCCGCACGCCTCTCTCTGGAGATTCAATTACCCATGGCGGACGGCCTGATTTTGGCAACGGCACGGCAGTTTCGCGCCATCGTGTGGACACAGGACGCACATTTCGCGGCCATTCAAGGTGTCCGCTATATTTCTGCAAAGGTTGTTTTATGAGCCGCAAGATCGTCATCGCCTCCAACAACAAAGGCAAGCTGCGCGAGATTGGCCAGATATTGGCACCTCTGGGCATGGAAGCGCATCCGCAGGGCGATTTTGGCGTGCCGGAATGCCCCGAGCCGCATGTCACCTTCGTCGAAAACTGCATCGCCAAGGCCCGTCACGCCAGCGCCCATACTGGCCTGCCGGCGCTGGCCGACGATTCCGGCATCTGCGTGAGTGCACTCAACGGCGCTCCTGGTGTGTATTCGGCCCGTTACGCCGGCGAGCCGAAGTCCGACCAGCGCAACAACGAAAAACTCATCGCCGCGCTGCAAGGCGTCGCCGACCGGCGCGCACACTATTACTGCGTCATGGTCTTCGTGCGCTATGCCGACGACCCGCAGCCCATCATCTGCGAGGGCGAATGGCACGGCGAGATCATCGACACCCCGCGCGGCGACGGCGGCTTTGGCTACGATCCCTATTTCCTGCTGCCGCAGTTCGGCAAGACCGGCGCAGAACTCACGGCGGAAGACAAGAACGGCATCAGCCACCGGGGCATCGCCTTGCGGGCGCTAGTTGAACGGTTGAAGGCAACGGGCGCTGCGGACTAGCGGATAAAGGGCTTTATATGAAATCGAGTGGGTAGTGCAATTCATCGGGTATAGCCACTACATGACGGAGCGGCGCCATATTCGAGACTTCCTGGGTTCATCGGCAAAGGTAATCCTCTCTCAAAAGTAAATGGAAATCGTGGTCTGACCCCGTTTTCCCGCTTTGGCTCGGCCTTCAGCGCGTTATGGATTTCGCCGCAGGGATACGGTTCGCGAGGGAGACTCATGCGCTATGAGTTGTGTGTAATGAAATGGGTTGGGCCTCGCGTCCTTGAACGATGCGGCGCACGAATCATTGGGAATCTTGAATGGTGCCAAGTTTTGATGTTGCCCAAGCTCCGCGGTGCTGTCGCTGCGCCTCCTGTTCCAGAGCTTGTAGTCTTGGCAAGGCTTCTCTTGACGACACGCCATATGGACTCTTGGCTGTAACCCCCTTGTTTCGCGCGAGACCGCTGCTCAGCAGCAACTCGGCAAGCCCTGTTTCTCCCACTTCGACCATGCAGAGGACACGCGGCACTTTCGTCCGCCCACCGCCACTTGCCCATCGAGTCCACACTACAAAAGGGCTTTGCAGCGTCTCTTGAACCGTTTTTGTGGCTTGCTTACCACTATGCAAGGTTTCGTCCAGCGTAATGCCGAAGTGTTCGGCTTGCTCGCGGACTCGCTCGGGGTAGCGAAGGTTTGATTCTGGTGCGTCGACGAAGTACAGGCGTACGATCAACTCCTCCGTGCCGCAGCGTACCTGAAAGCTGTCTCCGTCGTTGTTGGCGTGATCGAGGTACTTGCAGTCCCTAAGCTGCACCCACTCTTTGGTGTCCGCTGACCAAACATCGGTCGAGCACATGAAGGCAAGTACGAGGATATTCACCATGGTGCGGAAGTACCGACCTATAGAGGTATAGCCACTACATGACGGAGCGGCGCCATATTCGAGACTTCCTGGGTTCATCGGCAAAGGTAATCCTCTCTCAAAAGTAAATGGAAATCGTGGTCTGACCCCGTTTTCCCGTCATCCAGCCGACCGCGCTCAATGAAGAGAATGGATAGATGTTCTTTGATGGGAATGGGGCGCAGAGGTGGCAGCGGGTCTGGCATGTGCTCGTTACACCTCACCCGCAATAGAAAAAGCCGCTTCAATAACCTTGTCGGATAGGAAGTATCCCGATTTCACCAGTTGTTCTACCAGCGGCCTAATCCGATCCAATTTGCCTAATTGCTTGCCGCGAACCAACACACCCAAGACACCAATCACGTGCAAGCCAAGCTCACACGCCACCCTTCGCCCTGCCCGGTCGTCAATCAATACCCTGGCCTGCGTGGTCAAGGCGGCAGCAATGGCGCTGGCCTCGCCGGGGTCCAAGCCCCAATCGTGGGTGACAGGCGTATCGGGACGAACCTGCAACCAGCCCTCTTTGACTGCCGCGAGGATAACCACTCCCTCGGGTCGATCTGGTCGCACAGTGCATTCGGCCAATACGGTTTTCGTCAGCCAAACCTGTCCAAATATATCCGGCAACATAGCCAAGCTAACCACTCTGGATAGCGCAATCAGCGGGCCAGTATCGGCGACGATCAGATCAACCAAAGGAGGCAAGTTCGCTCTCCAATTCACCCGGTCGCGGCCGCGCAACGGGAATGTGTAATTGCGCCAAATACTCCATGAATTCCGCCACACTCATCGCCGCCAGCCGTGCTGCCTTGCCCAACGCAATGGATTCTTCGTCAAACAACCGTACCGCCAAAGCTAGATTGACTCCGTTCTTTAGCAAGTTTTCGTCAAACGGAACGGCTACAAATACCGGCTGACCGTGCTTGGTGATGATGGAAAGCTTGCCCGCCTCGGCGTCGCGCACTAACTCTCCAGTGCGGTCGCGGAGGTCACGAATGGTAAAGGTTTGCATGATTGACTCCTATTGTGCCAACAAGTAGGGGCACACTTTATCTCGTTTGACGCGCCAGCAACAGCCTACAGCTGAAGGATTTGGCGGGACCGATACCGATGACCTCACCCATTGAATTGAATTGGCACATTGAATTGGTGAATTGAATTGGTGAATTGAATTGAGGTCAGACCACGATTACTCAGCCTGCGCACGGACAATCCTACCCGCATTGGTGTAAACGATGCACCTTTTTTCATGGCAAGCGCCACCCCCTGAGGTGGCTGAAAGGGCCCCGTTGAGGTTGAGGCTTTTTTGATCTGGTTGGCCGTGGAGGGGCGGGTTTCCGCTTCGACCCAAGGGCAGGCGCTGGCGGCGCTGTTGTTTTTGTACAAGCCGGTTTGGGGTGTTGATCTACTGTGGCTGGACGAGGTGGTTCGTGCTAAACGGCCACAGTGGGTGCCGACGGTGTTGACGCCCGAGGAGGTGATTGCCGTTTTCGCACGAATGGAGGGAAGTCGTCTGACTCCTATTTACTGATGAGTCACATGGGTTTGAACATAATTCCCGAACGGTAAATTAATCTTGCGTTAAAGCTGCAGTTTGACCATAATTTCCCGAACGGGAACCATACGACCACTCAGCCATGACCACTATTTCCACGGCGAAAACTCTGGGCGCTGCGCTGCGAGCAGCCAGAAAGCGCATGGGCTTGACCCAGCCAGACCTTGCGCTTGCCGCTGGTGTGGGCGTGCGTTTCATCGTCGATTTGGAAGGTGGCAAGCCCACGGTGCGCTTGGAGCAGGTGCTACGGGTCATTGACGCCTTGGGTGGATCGTTGGCATTGACAGGTTTGGATGCCGAGTCTGCCCAGGCCAAGGAGGACCGTCATGGCGCATGACATTGGCGTCTGGCTGTTTGACCGACCGGTTGGCACATTGTCGCTGGTGGGCGGGCGGCTGTGTTTTCAGTACAGCCATGACTGGCTGGCGCAGCCCAACGCTACGGCCCTGTCGCAGTTTTTACCGCTCAGGCCTGCGTCTTTTGACGACCACCAGTGCCGTGCCTTCTTTGCCGGCTTGTTGCCCGAAGGTAACCTGCGTCGGTTGATTGCACAGCAGTGCCAGGTGTCCAGCCAGAATGACTTTGCACTGCTGGGCGCCATCGGTGGCGAATGCGCAGGCGCAATCACCTTTGTGCCGGTGGGGCCGGCAATGACCGCCGCCGAACAGTCTGGGGTCGAATGGCTGGACGAGCCGCAACTGATCGCACTGCTCGATGAGTTGCCGCGCCACCCCATGCTGGCCGGGCGTGATGGCATTCGTTTGTCACTGGCCGGGGCACAAGACAAGCTGCCGGTTGTGTTCGATGGTGAGCGCATTGGCCTGCCCAAAGGCGGTCAGCCCAGCACGCACATCCTCAAGCCCGCCATTGCGTCGGTGGAGGACAGCGTGATCAACGAGGGCTTTTGCCTGGCGCTGGCGCAGGCTATGGGGATGCCTACAGCACAAGCGCACATCTTTCCTGTCAACGATCGTCAAGTATTGCTGGTGGCCCGTTATGACCGCCGCGCGGGTGATGATGGCCAACCGGTGCGCATTCATCAGGAAGACTTCTGCCAGGCGCTGGGCGTGGTTCCCGAGATGAAGTACCAAAACGAAGGCGGCCCGGACCTCAAGGCCTGCTTTGACCTGTTGCGTAAAGCCACCCGGCCCAGCGCGCCGCAGGTGTTGCGACTGTTGGACGCCGTGGTGTTCAACGCCCTGATCGGCAACCACGATGCTCACGCCAAGAATTTCTCGTTGCTCTATGCGGCAGGTACAACGCCCACATTGGCGCCTCTGTACGACCTGCTGTCCACGGCGGTGTACGACCACCTCACACCCAAGATGGCGATGAAGCTGGGCAGCAAGTACAAGTTCGCGGAGGTGCAGGCCCGGCACTGGGCGCAATTCGCAGAGGCTGCCGGGCTGTCCAAGGCGCAGACCAGAAAGCGCGTGCTGCATTTGGCGCAAGACCTGCCCGGCGGCGCACGCCAACTGCAGTCATCCCCCCCTTTTGCGGGTCAATCCATCGTTGCCAAGATCATCACGCTGATCGAGCAACGGTCGGCGCTGACCGCACGGCGACTCCTTGAAGAGGGTGACGAAACCAAGGAGCAAGACATTCATGAATTCTGATGACTTTGCGCCGCTTTCGGCGCGTCCCGCTTGGCCGCAGTGTTATACAGAGGCTACGCACCGGCTGGAATCGGGTCAGGATATACGGACTGTGCAGGAATTACTGGGCCATTAGGATGTGAAGACGACGATGATTTATATGCATATGCTCAACGGACATGACTCTGAGAAAACAGACCTGAGTATGAAAGTCCTGTCCGTTTCCCTCTCCCCCAACCCCTCTCCAGCAGGGGGAGAGGGGAGCATCGAGAAGTCGCTTCGCAACTTTCACGTTAATCGTGGGCCGATGGGGGTGATCAGCCCGCTGGATCGGTTGCCGCGATGAGGTTGGGGCAGGGGGGCTCTTTGCCCGGTCAACTGACCGTGCCGCCGCCGCTGGCGCTCTATGTTCACTTGCCGTGGTGCGTGAAGAAATGCCCGTATTGCGATTTCAATTCGCATGCGGCGCAGGCCATTCCCGAGGCGGCTTACCTTGATGCCATCGAGCGCGACCTGATGGCGGCGTTGCCGCAGGTGTGGGGGCGCGAGGTGGTTAGTATCTTCATCGGCGGCGGTACGCCCAGCCTGTTTTCGGCCGCGGGTATTGACCGGCTGCTGGCGCTGGCGCGTACGCTGTTGCGGGTGAGCCCGGTGGCGGAGGTCACTTTGGAGGCTAATCCCGGGACTTTTGAGGCTGAAAAGTTTCGCGATTTCCGCGTCGCCGGGGTGAACCGGTTGTCGCTGGGCATCCAGAGCTTTGATGATGCGGCGCTGCGGCGGATCGGTCGCATCCATGATGGGGCCGAGGCGCGGGCGGCGGCCGAGGCGGCGCGGGTGATCTTCGATAACCTGAATCTGGATTTGATCTACGCGCTGCCGGGGCAAACAGAGGCTGATTTGCAGCGTGATCTGGAGGCGGCGATCGCGATCGGCCCAGATCATGTGTCGGCCTATCACCTGACGCTGGAACCGAACACGGCTTTTGCCCACACGCCACCCGCGAACTTGCCGGACGACGATACGGCGGCGGGGATGCAAGAGCAGGTCGAAGCCACGCTGGCCGCGGCAGGTTATGGGCATTACGAAACCTCGGCCTATGCGCGTCCGTACCGCCAAGCGCGGCATAACCTCAATTACTGGCAGTTTGGCGATTACCTTGGCATTGGTGCTGGCGCGCATTCCAAGCTGAGCTTGCCGGAGGGTATTGTGCGTCAGGCGCGGGTGAGGCATCCCGATGCCTATATGCAACACGCGGGTACGCCATTGGCGCTGTCCGAGACGCCGGTCCCTCCGCGCGACCTGCCGTTTGAATTTATGATGAACGCCCTGCGCCTGATCGAGGGGGTTGATGCGGGGTTGTTCACTGAGCGCACCGGCCTACCGCTGTTGAACTGTGCGCCGCAGTTGGCCCAGGCGCGGCTGCGCGGCCTGCTGACGGGGGATCTGTCGCGTTTGCAACCTACGCTGTTGGGCCAACGCTTCCTTAATGATCTGTTAACCTTATTCCTCCCTGATTGAGAACAGTACCTAATGAGCCATTGTTGTGACGACCACGCGCCGGGATGCCCGGCTGACCAGGCCGCAGGCAGCAGGACCGCCACGGGCGGGTTCCGCGAAGCGGGATGCGACTTTGTCGCAGAATTAGGCATTGCTCGCGCCAGTGAATTCGACGCGCCGGCCTTTGAGCAGGCGATCCGCGACCTGCTTAAGGCTAGTGGCATTGCGCCGGATAATTTTCATACCAGCCGCACGCCGGAGCGGGTCCGCGAGTTGTGGCAAAAAAGGCTTTTGGGCGGTTATGCCATCGATCCTGCCGAGGCCTTGGGCGATGGTTTTGCCGACGACCGTTCTGACTTGGTGATCGTGCGGGGCATTGCCGTGCATGGCGTGTGTCCACATCATTTGGTGCCGTTTCGCGGCGTGGCGCATGTGGCTTATTTGCCTGGTGGGCGGCTGCACGGTTTTGGCCGCATCGCCCGCATGGTTGATGCCATTGGTCATCGCTTTACCTATCAGGAATGGATGACCCATGACATTGCCGAGGCGTTGATTACCCACGGCAAGGCGCGGGCGGCGGCTTGCATTATTGAGGCCGAGCAGTTGTGCCTGTTGCTGGGTGAAGACCGACGCGGCGATGAGCGGGTGGTGACGCAGGCCTTTGCCGGCGAGATGAAGACGGATGCGCAATTGCGTAATGAATTTCTGCATGCCTTGAGTTGGCCACAGAGCGGGCGGGGCGCATGAGCGCCATCCTTCGGCCCAAGACCCTGGTGCTGCCGCCCGTGCCTTATGCCATCGCCTTGTACGGCGGCTGGTGGCTGGGAGAAAACGGGATGGCGTTGCCGTTGTCTATGGCGGGTTCGTTTCAGAAGCCCATCGGCTGGCTGGCGGTGGCGGCGGGCCTAACCCTGCTGCTCTGGACGGTGCTGACGCTGTGGCGTTTCCGCACCACGGTCAATCCGTACCGAGCCGCAACGCATTTGTGTGTCAGTGGGCCCTTTCGTTTCAGCCGTAACCCCATCTATGTGGGTGATGGGTTGATTTATCTGGGCGTCATGCTGATCTTGCAGACCGCTTGGCCGATCCTGTTTGCGCCGATGGTCTGGCTGATCATTCGTTATGGCGTCATCCGCCACGAAGAGACACATCTGCGGGCGCGTTTTGGTGCCGAATATGTGGACTATCTGAATAAAGTGAGGCGCTGGTTATGAATACGATCCTGTTTCCCTTGCGCGGCGATTTTGTCGCGCTGTGTGATTTGCTCAAGTTGACGGGCATTACGACCAGCGGCGGGGAGGGCAAGGCCTTGGTGGCGATGGGGGTCGTGAAGGTTGATGGCCAGGTGGAGTCGCGCAAGACGGCCAAGATCCGCGCGGGCCAGGTGGTCGAAACTCAGGGACTGCGCGTGCAGGTTGATGCGGGCTGATTTTGGTGACCGTTTATTAAATTGGGGCAGGGTTGAATTTAGCCCGGATTTTCCATTGAATCCTTGTCGTAGGTCGGCATTCCCATGCCTACTGAACCGGCTGAAACGGTCACCGAAATTCAACGAAGTCGCCTGCACCCTGCCAGACAAACTGTTTCATCTGGCCCATGACATGCATCTCGCACGCTTTGCAGTCGAAGCGCAGGGTGAGCCGATCTTTGCCGTTGATCAGCACCAGCGGGTCGGGGCGAATGCCTTTGACCTCTTTGGGGCAGAGGTTGAAGCTGTAGCGCAGGCAGTGTTTGGTGATCATCAGCGATACCTCGCCGCGCTCGACATTGGCCTCGTAGGCTGGCGCGATCACTTCGACGCCGTGCCGCGCATAAAAGGCCCGCGCCCGGTGGTTGTACACATTACCCAGGTAACTCAGCGTGGTATCCGGATAGCGGGGTGCGGGTTCGACCGGCACGCGTCGCAACGGGCGCTGATAGGCGACTAGGCGTGCGGCCTCCAGGTCGGCAATGGCGGCGCGACGCAGGGCGTTGATTTGGGCATTAGGCAGAAACCAAGGCGCTGACCATTCGATGTGGACCTCGGCGGCCATAAAGTGCGTATTGCCGAGCTTAGCCAACGCCTCGCGCAGGGTCTCCAAGGCTCGTTCTGGGTGTTCTGCCCGTTGCTGCGCGTGCGTGATCTCGGCGTGCCCGTAGTGGCCATGCGCATCGTGTAGCGTTAGGTGCAAGGTGTCGCCCATCTCGGTCAGGTGCATGTTGACCGCGATGCGTCGATCGGCTGAAGGATGCTCCAGTGCGCGGACGAAGGCCTGGTCGTGGTTGCGGAACAGGGCCGTGCCCGGCACCAGGTCGGCGGGTAGGTCCTCAGCGGCAAACAGGGTTTCACCCTCGGCGCGGTTAACGCGCAAACCTGTGAGTTCGCCCTTGGGGGTGTACCAGGTCAGGCCATCGCCGTTGTGGATGGGCTCGAAGGCCTCAATCGTGAAGCTGCGTCGTGCCGCATCGACCTTCAGCACCCGACCAATGGCCTCGCCGCTGAATTTTGGGGTGTCGAAGGCCTCGATGCCGTGATGGCGTTCGTTGACGAAGTAGTCGGTCGTGCCCCGGTTGAAGGTCTTTTCTGGACGCGGCGTGAAGGTATAGGTGCAACGGCCGTGCGCAGCGGCGCGGTAACGCGGATTAGCGTCGATAATCGAGTCGAGTTGCTGGCGGTAATGCGCCGTTACATTCTTCACATAACCGAGGTCCTTGTAACGCCCTTCGATCTTGAATGAACGAATCCCGGCCTCGGCGAGCGCCGCTAGGTTGGCGCTTTGGTTATTGTCCTTCATCGACAAGAGGTGCTGGTTCTGGGTGATGAGGTGACCGTCGGTGTCGCTGAGCGCATAGGGCAAGCGACAGGCTTGCGAACATTCACCTCGGTTGGCGCTGCGTCCGGTATGGGCGTGACTGATATGACATTGCCCGGAAAAGGCCACGCAGAGCGCGCCGTGCACGAAAAACTCCAGCGTTGCGGAGGTTTCAGCCGCGATGGCACGGATCTGTTTCAGGCTCAATTCGCGGGCCAGGACGATTTGCGAAAAACCGACTTGATCCAGAAACCGTACCTTTTCTACACTGCGGTTGTCGGTCTGTGTACTGGCATGGAGTTCGATAGGCGGCAGGTCCATCTCCAGCAGGCCCATGTCTTGAACGATCAACGCATCGGCCCCGGCGTGATAGCAGTCCCAGGCCAGTTGCCGAGCCGGTTCCAACTCGTCGTCGCGCAAGAGGGTGTTGAGGGCGACGAAAACTTGGGCGTGGTAGGTATGGGCGTGGCTGGCCAGCCGTTCGATGTCGGCCACCGTGTTGCCGGCCGCGGCCCGGGCGCCAAATGATGGCCCACCGATGTACACCGCATCGGCCCCATGGTCGATGGCCGCGATACCAAAATCGGCGTTTTTGGCCGGAGCAAGGAGTTCAAGGGGAGCGTGGAGGGTCGGATGCGTCATGGCGCCCGATTTTACGGGATCGTGCGGCACACGGGGATGAATGGACATCGCCGCTGTTCATTGACGACCGTCAATATCGATGTTGGCTGACGGAGTAGAATAAGTGATCTTTTTATCGTGTATGTATCGTCTATAAGAAATGTCCCCTTTGATTGAGGCCAAACCCTTGCTGGAGCTGATCTGTCCGGCTGGCAGTCTGCCCGCGTTGAAGGCCGCGGTCGATCATGGCGCGGATGGGGTTTATTTGGGCCTCAAGGACAACACCAACGCACGCAATTTTTCCGGCCTTAATTTCGACGACAAGTCGCTGGCGGAGGGGATCCGTTATGCCCAGTCGCGTGGTCGTCGTGTGTTGATGGCGCTTAATACCTATCCGCAGCCGGACACGCTCCATCGTTGGCATGCCGCCGTGGACAAGGCCGCCGAGCTGGGCGTTTATGCCATCATCCTCGCCGATCCGGGTCTGATGGCCTACGCCCGCAAGACGCATCCTGAGCTGCGCCTGCATCTGTCGGTGCAAGGCTCGGCCACCAGCTACGAGGCCATCCATTTCTATCATGAGCGTTTTGGCATCCAGCGCGCCGTGTTGCCGCGCGTGCTGTCGCTGGCGCAGGTTGAAAATGTGATTCGCAATAGTCCGGTCGAGATTGAGCTGTTCGGCTTTGGCGGTCTGTGCGTGATGGTGGAAGGCCGTTGTCTGTTGTCCAGCTATGCCTGTGGCGATTCGCCGAATACCTTTGGTGCCTGCTCGCCCGGCCATGCGGTGCGTTGGCAGCAAACGCCGCAGGGCATGGAAACGCGCCTTAACGGTATCCTCATCGACCGCTACGCCGACCATGAAAAGGCGGGCTATCCAACGCTGTGCAAAGGCCGCTTTGCGGTGCAGGGCGAGACCTATTACGCCTTGGAAGAGCCGACCAGCCTGAACAGCATGGAGATGCTGCCGGAGATGCTGAAGATCGGGGTCGCCGCGATCAAGATTGAAGGCCGCCAGCGCAGTCCGGCCTATGTCGCACAGGTGACGCAGGTGTGGCGCGCGGCCATCGACGCGGTGAAACGCAATCCGGATGCCTTCCAGATTCAATCGGCCTGGACGGCGCAACTGACCAAGGTGTCCGAGGGCAGTATGCAGACCCTGGGCGCTTACAACAGGCCATGGAAATGAAGCTCACTCTTGGGCCGCTGCTCTATTACTGGTCACGCGAGGACACCTTGGCGTTTTATGCCGAGGCCGCCGCTTGGCCGGTGGATGAGGTGTACTTGGGCGAAACCGTCTGTTCACGCCGCCATTTGTTGCGTCTGGCCGATTGGCTGGAGGTGGCTGTTGCGTTGCGTGACGCAGGAAAAGAGGTCTTGCTGTCCACGCAAACCCTGATCGAGTCCGAATCCGACCTCAAGGCGCTGCGTAAGATCGTCGCCAACGGCGAATTCAAGGTCGAGGCCAACGAATTTGGCGCGGTGCGCCTATGCGCCGAGGCGGGCCTGCCTTTTGTCGCCGGCCCTGCGCTCAATGTGTATAGCCCGGATACCTTGGCGATATTGCAGGAGGCCGGTGCCGTGCGCTGGGTGCCGCCGGTGGAGATGCCGCAGGCCATGTTGAAGGCCATGACCGTGCCGGAAGGGATGGAAACCGAGCTGTTCGCCTATGGCCGCCTGCCTTTGGCCTTTTCAGCGCGCTGTTTTACCGCCCGTCATTACAATCTGCAAAAGGATGATTGCCAGTTCCGCTGTATTGACCATGCTGACGGGCTGAATCTGAATACCCGCGAGGGCGAGGGGTTTCTGACCATGAACGGCATTCAGACGCAATCGGCCAAGATTCACACGCTCGCGCACCGCATGGGCGAGATGAGCGCCTTGGGCGTTACGCATCTGCGCCTGTCGCCGCAATCGCGGCACATGGGCCGGGTGGTGGGTGTGTTCGACGCCCTGCGCCAAAATGCGCTCGCGCCGAGGGACGCCGCCAGCCAACTGCAAAAATTGATGCCCGGCGAGCCCTGTGACGGCTACTGGCTGGGTCGCCCCGGTCTGGACTATGCCCCCGACGAAGCACTGAATTAAAGGATTCATCATGTTGCTGCCCACGATCCCCACGGCCTTGCCCCGACTCATCGCGCATCTGCCGATGGCGCCGATCTCCTACGCCTTGAGCCTGGGGCTGAACCGCATCGCCTGGCGCGGTCTGCAAGGGCTGGATTGGACGCCGATGCATGGCCGCACATTCGCTATCCGCATCCTGGATCTGGGGGTTTCCGCCGGATTTCGCGTCGGGCCGTCCGGTTTTGCGGCCGCCAAGGTCGCAGACGCGGCTGTGACCTTTAGCGCCAGCGCCGAGGATTTCGTGCGCTTGGCGCTGCGCCTGGAAGATCCGGACACCCTGTTTTTCAATCGTCGCCTGCGTATCGAAGGCGATACGGATCTGGGCCTGACCGCCAAGAACCTGCTCGATGGCGTGGAGTTGGAGGCCCTGACGGCACAAATGCCTGCGCCGGTGAGAATGGCGCTGAACCTGTTGCGACAACGCTTAGCGGCGCAAGCGTCCCCGATCTAGGGAGTCACTGATCAAATCCTTCGACAGGCTCAGGACGAACGGTAACCATATGATTCAATTCGTTGTTAGCTTGTAGAGCCGTAGACGGAATCGAATAAATCAGTACTTCCATGGCCTGCTTGATTCGTTCGGCGAGTACGCATTTATTGGGCCTCCATCTCCAGATACACCCGGCTGGCGTTGCCGCCTTTGAGCAGGTCGTAGTTGGCCAGATGCGCCCAAGCCGATGGGTCCAGGCTGTCGAGGGCCTTTTGTAAATCCACCATATTGTCCACGGCGCGGCGCATGTGAGTGGCCAAATGCCTCAGGTAATCGCGCGATTCACGCTGTGCCTTGGGCAGGTCGGTGACGCTACCGTGGCCCGGTACGATGAGCTTGGGTTGCAGTGTTTCCATCTGGGAAAAGGAGGTGAGCCAGTGGCCGGTGTGGCTAAACGGCAGGACGCCGAGCAGACGGTCTACATAGACCAGGTCGCCGGAAAATAACACGCCCTCCTTAGGCAACCAGACCACGCTGTCGCCCGGCGTGTGGCCGCCGTGGAAGTACAACAATTGAATCTCGCGTCCCCCCAGATTCAGAATCTCCTTTTTGTCGAAGGTACGGGTGGGGAGGACGACTTCGGTGCCGGTGACCTTGTCTTTCAGTTCCCGCGTCAGCCCTTGTAATTGCAGGGCCCCGCGCGCCTTCATGTCGTCAATAGCGGCGTGGGCGGCCAGAATCTCGGCCCCTTGCGCCTTGAAATAGCCATTGCCTAACCAGCGGTGATCTTGCCCGCCGGTGTTGATGACATATTTCACCGGCTGCTGCGTCACCCGGCGGATAGCGGCGTGTATCTGTTCGGCGACCTTTCGGGTCGAGCCGCTGTCCACCACGACGACACCTGCATCGGTGACGATGAAACCGGTATTGGCGTTTAAGCCCTCGTTGTCAAAGCTACGCATCCCGGTGTCGCCGATGTGGGCGTAAACGCCAGGGGCGACGGACTTGAAATTTAGCTCTAGGGCGGATGCGATGCCGGGCAGGCAAAGCAGGGGGAACAGGAAGAGGGTCAGCCGAAAAGGGCCAAGTCGTGGCATGTTTAGAGGTGGCTGTGTGAGTTTCGGTTAAATGGTAAGTCACGCATTTGGGTTGAGAAATGGTACTTATAGCGGATATACCCACCGGCCCGAGGATTGTAGAGTCATCTCTCTCCTGAAAATGACGCAAATGAAAATAAACATCATGGTCCGACGGTGTGGTGGATCTGAAGGCCTCTGTGTCTATTAGATTGCCGATCAGTCTGCTCGTTGCCTTTGTCTTGTCGCTGGCGCTACACGCGGGTCTGTTTGTGGCCGACTGGCAGAAACACTTTCCACCGCTTGAGGTCCCCGTGCCGATAGTGACGGTGGTGACGCCTGTTAAACCGATCCCCATTCCGCCGGCCAAGGCCAACAAACCGGTGTCCAGGGGGAAACCCGCCTTTATGGCGGCACCCGCCGCGCCCTCCGCTGAGGAATGGGCCCTGGCCTCGCAGTACGCGCCCAGAAACGGCAAGCGTTACCGACACGCTTGGGGGCAGCAGGTGCGCAGCATGATGGGGACGGCGGTGGCAGGGCCCGATCAAGGGCAGGTTCGCTTTCGCATCGAGATTGGGCCGGATGGCAAGATTGCCAAGATCGAGCAGCTATGGGCTACCTCCGAGGTAGCGGCAAGGCTCGCCTGGAAGGCCATCCGTGCCTTGCCGCCCTTGCCGCCCACGCCCAACGGCAAACCGCTCATCTTTGAGCAGACCCTCTCTTTCCTGCCCCATGAGACGGGTTGGCCGCCCGATTACAAACTGGATTGCCTGCCCGAACCGGAGTCGTTCAAGAACCCTTTTGCCTGGAATGGTGTGTCACCGCCGCCCAATGTCGAAGCGCGTGAGCATCGTCCGCCGCCCGCAGAAGATTGCATCCCGGACGCCACCGCCGCGACGATTGAGGAGGAAGAACGCTCTGCCAAGCGGCAGATGGATCAATGGCGCTGGGGGCGTTAGCGTGAAAGTCGCGAAGCGACTTCTCGATGCCCCTCTCCCCTTGCGGGAGAGGGGTTGGGGGAGAGGGGAACGGACAGGACTTTCATACTCAGGGCTGTCTTCTCAACTTTCATGGCATTCATGCTACCCCAAATCATGAAATCGATTGCAGGGGTCGTCCTCGTGCCTGCCCAATCAGGGCAACCACGGGGGGGTGCCCCTACGCCTGTTGAGGGACGGTCACCTCGTAGGGGCAGGCCCCTGTGCCTGCCCTGGTGGCGAATGGGCAACCACAGGGGGGGCATTCGCTAATGACCGTGTTGTTTCACGCTAAGTCATGTCCGTTGAACGGGGAAGGGTGAATGGATCAGCGCGTCATCGGCTTGTAGCGAATCCGCTTGGGCTTGGCGCCTTCTTCACCCAGTCGGGCCTTCTTGTCGGCCTCGTATTCCTGATAGTTTCCAGCGAAGAACGACCATTGTGAGTCGCCTTCGCAGGCGAGGATATGGGTGCAGATGCGGTCGAGGAACCAACGGTCGTGGGAGATGACCATCGCGCAACCGGCGAATTCGAGCAGCGCGTCTTCGAGTGCGCGCAGGGTTTCGACATCGAGGTCGTTGGACGGCTCGTCCAGCAGCAGGACATTGCCGCCGCGCATCAGGGTCTTGGCTAGGTGAAGTCGCCCGCGCTCGCCGCCGGAGAGGTTGCCAACCAGCTTGCCCTGATCGCCACCCTTGAAGTTGAAGCGGCCAATATAGGCGCGGCTGGGCATCTCGAAGCGACC
>CAMDCO010000017.1 GCA_945890495.1 Bordetella parapertussis
GAAGAAATCTTCGGTGGCAGGGCAGACAGGCATCTCAAAACTCCCAGGTTTCAATGGCATATCCGCCATAAACTGAGAGGAATTATACCCAAAAATAGCGTTATTGTCTATTAATATCAATGTGTTATGAATAAATCAGGGGCGACTAAGTATGCCGCCCACATGGTGCCGGTCATTTACGGCGAGGCCGGCTTAAACGCGCAAGCCGAAGCTTATATCAATGAAAACCCAACGCTATGGAGCAAACAAGGTGGCGAGCAACTAAAACGCAGGCTAGAGCAATGGAAAGTGGCTTACGCCACCGATCAAGCCAAAACAGACGATGCAAAAGCCGGCAACGATGGTGCAGGAGAGAAAGCCAATGCCGACACCTCTGCGCTAGTCGACACGCAAGGCCCCTTAGTTTATGCCTGGTCGGATTGCACGCAAGCGTTAACCCCTAATCCTGGCGTGGCACAAGCCAGCAGTTCAGACAACAGCGATTCCAGCGCAACCACGCGGGTAGATGAAACCAGAATCTTGCCTAGCCTGCCTTCCCCTTGCAAAGGCCGAGGCATGCCAAAAATGGCCATCATAGATGTGGTCATACTGCGCACTAACGAATTTAATGCCAGCAACACCGGTATTAATCTGCTAGAAAATCTCGCAGTGACCATACAAAAAAGCTCAAACAAAGTGAGTACTTCAACAGACAACGCCCCCTACACAAGCGTTTCAACCTTAACTAGAAATGTTGGATTAGGTACATCTGCCTCTGGCGCTATTGCGTATTCACTCAACATTGCTAATGTCAGCGGGCAAACCACCGAGGTGGTGTCCAGGCCAAGCTTGCAGGTGCTCGATAGACAAGGAGCAGAATTTTTCTCCGGCTCTAAAATGTCCATAGGTTTGACCGGCGGCGTAAACAGCAGCGGTACATTGAGCGAAGTGAGTGTAGGTTTAAGTCTATCGGTTACCCCTACCTTTATAGATGAGCAACAGATGTTACTAAACGTCCGGGCCGCGCACACATTTTTCGAACCAATAACCAGCACGTCGACGTTTGACCAATCTTTGCAAACCTCGCGCAATATGGTGGCTGCCGCCACCAAGATACGCATTAACGAAACGCTGGTGCTGTCTGGCTTAACTGAACGTGAAGCCATTAGCGGCTCATCCGGCGTGCCTTTACTCAAAGACATCCCCGGCGTGCAGTACTTGTTTTCCAAAAGAACCGTACAAAACTTCAACAAGACCGTGCTCATACTCATTACTCCTAGACGGATGGTGGCCTACGGTGAACTTTTGGATCAAGTGCAAGCATTAGACAAAAAAGATGTGGAACCCAAACTCATGCAAGAAACTCGTCAACGCGCCCTTAAAGAATTGGGTGCTCAATGGCCTAATCTTTACCATGCGATACGGCACATGTCGCGTAGCGAGCGCGCATTTGGCGTAAGAAGCAAGGACATCGAGTTGGAAGATTGGAATAAGCCAAAGCGTGTCCAGAAAATACTACAAGACGCAGTGAATTCACTGTACTTATAGCCGAGCAACCTCAACTCGCGATCCCGCGAACAGGTCTTAATAAAAAGGAAATGACCATGAATAAACTCAATCGCACCGTCTTAGCCAGCTTAGCCTTATGCGCATTAGCATTCGCCCAAAGCGCCTCGGCACAAGATCAGGTCAAATCAGACAGCACCATTAAAAGCGTTCCACAGTCTGCTGTAGTTAAGCCAGTCGGTACAACGGTAAGTCCCAACAAGGTAGTAGGTGGCGCACCTTCAGCTAATGGCAAAACTAAAATGTGCCTTTCGCCTATTGGACAAATGGTACCGTGCAAATAAACAAAAAGGATCAATATAATGAAATTATCTGCAAAAAAATTAACCCTAACAATCAGCACAAGCATGCTTCTGGCTTTGGCCAGCAGCCAAGCTTTTGCCTCACCGCGCTTGTGTGGTTATATCGCGGTGGACAACCCAAGCAAAATAGCCATCTTGGCCGAATTCAGCGACAACGACAGCTTGTACCACAAAAAATGCGACCAAGCGCTAGACCAATCTTGGAGCAAAATCCAATCCAATTCGCAATTGCAGGGATTAAATTGGCAGAAAATCTACCGCAACAAATGTTATGACGTGGCCAAGCAAGGATTTTTGAATTCGGGCGACAGTGCCGATTTACTGTGCAACAACATGGACAGCGACAACGGATACAAAATCACTAAAAAAGGCAGCGCAGGCGCTACATTTGAAAAACAAGCTGGCTCCAATCCAGGTGGTGTCGGCGGCGTAGCCAACGACATTGACAATGGCGTTAACCAAACCACGAAAGCCATAAAAAGCATTTTCTAATCACTCTTGCTTTAACCAAGGGTAGTTAGGGAAGCGCTGATCAAATCCTTCGACAGGCTCAGGACGAACGGTAATCTTATGATTCCATTCGTTGTCGGCTTGTAGAACCGTGGACGGAATCGAATAAATCAGTGCCTCCTTAGCAAGCGGGAATCCATTTTTAATCAAACCATTAGATGGATCCCCGCTTGCGCGAGGATGACGCACTTGTAATGTTTCATGACTGAACTTACTTCGAGCAAAGGTCTCAATATGAAAAAAATCCATTTTCCCATGATTGCTTTAGGCGCTATTGCACTTTTGCATATAAGCCAGGCTCGGGCGGAGGCTCAAGGATCGAGCACTGACCTTGCCGCACTCCAAGCTCAGGTAAACGAATATGTTTCCACAAGCATGACGAATGAATTAAATAGTCTCAGCGCCAGCTATGATGCCATGAAAATTGGTCAGACTTACACTAGCGACTCACCCAAACTTGGGCCCGTGACAAATGGGAACGCTGATGCCAGTTTTACTAATATGACTTATTCTGGGAAAAACGCATCCCAACTAATTGGCTACGCGGATGATCAATGCGCCGCGCATACAACTTACGATACGCTAGTTGCAAAAGGCGTTACCGTGGATAAAGCAAATTTCGATGGCGTACGTAACAAATTTTGCAAACTGGTTAATGCCGCTGCCGAGCTAAAACATCGTTACGACAAATACCAATCAATTAAGACATCGGGCATTGTTTTAGCAAAAAGAGCTAAAAGTGAGGGCCATGATTTCGACGGCTATCATAGGACTTTTGGCGTAGGCATGGATCTCACCTATTATCCAGACATCGCAAATACGCTTGAGAATGGCGTCCATCCAGATGAAACCTTGGTTTATAAGAGCTGGGTTAAATGGAGTGACGATGCCCCAACCGATCTTAATATCATTAAAAAAATTCGTGAAATGAGAAGCGATGGCGCTTCTAGCTGCAATGGATTTGCATTTCCCATCATCAATGGCAAAGAAGTGGATGGATGGCTGTATCTAAATGTTGTTAATGTTTCTTCATCTAAAGTCACCATTCAGAATTGCGCTAAAGTCGACTACCACGGCACCCATAAAACTCACGGCTTTCCGGAATTTACTGTGGATGCCCCATTTGGCTATCTCTATGAGCTTGAGCAGATGAAGGATTCTTCTAAAGCAAAATTGAAAGACGACATTAAAACCAAAGTGGTTTCGATGATAGGTGTAAATAAGCAGATGATTACACTATTGCAAAAAATAATAAAGTGACAGCCGCGTCATGTCATCTAATGACAAAGTCGGATTTGCGGTTTAACGACCGCCGCTCAAGAACCCGTTGTGGGGGGTGACCCCGCAGCGGGTTTTTCATTGGGCGCGGGGTTGTTGGGGGTTAGGCAGGAGGCGCGGGTGCACTGATTTGTGTCCGCCACCCTGAACCACGCGATGGCCACGGCGGCTGGAATGGCTAGAAACCAGGTGTCATCACCTGTCATCCCCTGGCCGAAGAGGCCGATTAGCAGACCAAGGCCAAGCGATAGCACGAGGAGGAGGAAGCGGCGGGCAAGTCCACTCATGATTTAACGGCGCGGCGTCAGGTGAGGGTGAGCGCGGCCGAGCCCAAACCGGCAAACTCGACAAGGCACGAAAACGGCAAGGATTCCAATCCCTCGATCGGATGCATCCCCGTCCAGGCCCCCGTTGTCACCACATCGCCCGCGCGTAAGCCGCCGACATGCTCGATAAGCCAGGGGAGGCAATGAAACAGGTCGCCCAGCGGTTGCGCGCCGTGCCGGTCAACCAAGATCTGGTGGTTGGCTTGGACGCGCACCGGCAGGGCATCCAGGCAGAGGTCTTGCCAATCCGGGATCGGCGTGCCGATGATCAGGGCGCCATTGAGCAAATGGTCGGCCAGCCGCCAATCAGGCCCAGCGGCCTGAGTATCGACGAGACGGCTGTCGACCACCTCCATGGCCACATAGAGTTCCGCGATGGCCGCGCGAATCTCGTCCGGGCGATAAGGTTCCGGGCGCGGCGGGAGATCTCGGCCAAAGCGCACGGCGATTTCGGCCTCGATGCCGGGTTTGATCAGGGTGTGGGCCGGGAGGGCAGCGGGTTTTAGCGCCGTGCCTTGCAAGAGTCGCTGCGGCAGGATGGGCGCGGCGATGGGCGTCTCGCCGGGTGCGGCGGCGGCGACCTTCCAGGCGGTGGGCCGAGCCTCGCCCGCCAAGGCCTGCCAGACGGCGCGCTGCACGGCATAGGCCTCGGCGGGGCCCAGCGGGCCGAGATCGGGTGCAGCAACAAGGGGCTGACGATCATGGTAAGCGGCGACGAGGGCTTGGGCGTACGGAGAGAGCGACATGGCCCGCATCATACGGCGAAGGGCCTTTCCTGCGCGATAATGCGGTCATGACGGACCCTATCCAGATCCTCGACAAAAACGGTGCCCCGTTGGCGCGACCCTTGGTCGATGAAAAGCGCTGGCGGCTCCCCGATGGCGTTGGTGTGGGGGTGAAGTACAGCGGCCAGATTTATCCGTTGGTAAAGACGGCGCAGGGCTGGGTGATTCGGCTCGGTGGCCGCAGTTATGCGCAAAAGGCCTGCCAGCCCATGGATGCGGAGATGCCGCCGCTCCAGTCGCCGAAGCCAGTGGCCACAACCACCGCCAGCGTACCCAAGGTGGCGGGGCGTGTGATCGGGGGGATTGAAGGCCAATGGCTGGCCAATGAGGCCAAACTTGCGGTGCAGCGGGAGGAGCATGCCGCTCGCCGTCAACAGGCCAGCGCGGCCGTGGCGCAGTTGCATGGCGAATTGGCGGGGGTGATTGAGGAACGCGACCGACTGGGGCTTCGGGCTAGGCAATTGGAAGCAGACAAGGCGGAGTTGCAAAACCGGTTACGCGACGATCGTCGGCTGCAAAAGAGTGAGAACACGGTTGCCGACCTGCGCGGTCAGTTGACCTATGCGCAGCGTCTGGTGGCGGCGGCGCAGGCCGAGGCAAAGCAGGCCAAAGAGGCCCAGAAGGCCGCCGAGGCGCGGGCGACGACCTACAAGTCCGAACTGGCCCAGCAACGGCAGGCGGCTACGGTGCTGGAGCAACGCCTTAAGGTCTGTTTGGCCGACACGGCCAAGGGCGCGCGGCCCGAGGCCTGGGACTGGTTCCATGCCCTGTTGGCCGTGGCGTGGCCACGCCTCGTTGTGCGCACGGAGAGTTGGGATATCGTGAGTCGTCACTGCACCCGAGTGGATGCTGTTTTGCGGGTGTTGCAGGCGGTGCATGACGATGACCCGAGTCAGGCCTCGTTCAGCATTACGGAAAATGGCTGGCGCGAGGTGCAGGACCACATCGCCACGGGTCGCGACGATCGTCTCCGGGTGTATTGGCGACCGCTACCGGAGCGGCGCATCGAGGCCGTTATTTTTTATAAGATGGATGATGAGGCGCAGCAGGCCTTTCATCGTGCCCTGTTTCGTGAGGGGACATGGCAGAGCACGGCCTGATGCGCTTTATTTTGCTGGATTCCCGCCTGCGCGGGAATGACGGATTCTGAGGCTAATGAACAATCCGGGATGAACTGAAAGCCGATGTGCGTGTTGCATCCGGTTTGACGAATTTGCATCAATAAGTATAATTTGTAATATACTTGCTCAACTCATATTATTAAGGAGTTATCCATGTCACAAATCACGCTATATCTGGATGATGCCACACAGGCACTGGTGGATCAGGCCGCGCAGGCCAATGGCCTATCGAAAAGCCGTTGGGTGGCAGAGATCATCCGCAAATACTCTGCCCATGAGTGGCCACGAGATTGCCTGGCGCTGGCAGGGCGTTTTGCCGATTTTCCCCTGCGCGAAGAAGGCTCGGCCTCACAGCCAGATGATGTGCCGCGCTTGGATTTTTGATTGACCGCCATGCTGATTCTCGATAGCAATACCATCAGCTACTACTTTCGCGGCGACCCGCTGGTGGTGCCGCGCCTGCAAGCCCTTTCCCCTGCCGATGTCGGTGTGCCTGCCATTGTCGAATATGAGCTGCGTTACGGTCTGCTGCGTTTGCCTCCGGAGGCAGCCGATCCCCGCTTGGCGGCATTGGCCGCTTTGCTGAGACCGATGCAGGTTTTGCCGTTTGATAGCGAATGCGCGGCTCATGCCGCCCGTATCCGGGTGGAACTTGAAGCCGCCGGTACACCCATCGGCCCGCACGATACATTGATCGCCGCCACGGCATTGCGTTATCAGGCCACGCTGGTGACGCGCAATGTGCGCGAATTTTCCCGTGTGCCGGGCTTGCAGTGGTTGAACTGGCACGAAGCCGTTTGAAAAGCGTGCGCCACGCCTACGCGCTTAACGAGGAAATGCCGGAAAGAGCAAGACAGAAGGTCGCAAAAAGTCTTGATCGGGTTGGGTTGCAAGGGTGATTTCTGACATTAGCCCGACAATGATGTCAGAAATAAGCGAGTTTCTGACATAACGCTTGCGCCGGGGTGAGATCTGACATAAGGTTTGGGTTGTTTCAGAAAATAAGGGTGTTTCTGATATATGAATATTGCTGATTTTCACGCGGGCCGATACGAAAACCGCTACGAATACCAGGCTTTTCTACCCGAACCGGTGTGCCATGAATGGGTGATTGCCGATCCGGAATTGAGCGATTTGCTGGGGCGCGCTGACCGTGCGCTGGGTGAACTGAACGCCTTTAGCCAACTGATTCCCGACATCGACTTTTTCATCCGGATGCATGTGGCGAAGGAAGCCACTCAATCGAGCCGGATCGAGGGCACGCAAACCAATATCGAGGACGCTTTCAAGGATGCGGCCGACCTGAACCCGGAGCAGCGCGACGACTGGGCAGAGGTGCAAAACTATATCCGCGCAATCAACACGGCGATAGCGGCACTGGAGTCGCTGCCGCTATCGTCGCGGCTGCTGTGCCAGACTCACGCGCAGTTGATGGACGGCGTGCGCGGCAGGCACAAGCGCCCGGGCGAGTTTCGGGTCAGCCAGAACTGGATCGGGGTGAGCCTGAAAAATGCGGCCTTCGTGCCGCCGCACCACGAGCATGTGCCCGAGCTGATGAGCGATCTGGAGCGATTGCTCCACGCGGACGGGATGTTTGTGCATCCGCTGGTTCGCATCGCCATTGCGCATTACCAGTTCGAGACAATCCACCCGTTTCTGGACGGTAACGGGCGGCTGGGGCGGTTGATGATCTCGCTGTATCTGGCCTCCACGGGCCTGCTGCATAAACCGGCGCTCTATCTTTCCGATTATTTCGAGCGCAACAAGACGGCCTATGTCGATCACCTGATGGCGGTACGACAGGGCAACCATCTGCGCGCATGGCTGGTGTTTTTTTTGTTTGGTGTGGAAGAAACCGCACGCGCATCGGCGACGGTATTCCTCGCCGTGCTGGATTTGAAGCGGCGCATCGAGCGCGAGGTGCTGCCCCGCTTCAGCGCGCGCCGACAGGCTAATGCACAGGCGTTGATGCGGCAGCTTTATGCCAGGCCAGTTGTCGATGTGAGGGGTGCAATGAAGGTTTCCGGTGCCTCGACCAACACGGCGGCGGCGCTGATCGACGACATGGTGACATTCGGGGTGCTGGTGGAAGTGACCGGCCAGCGCCGCAACCGGCTGTTCGTATTCCAAGAATATCTGGATATTTTCAGGCAACAGACATGACAACCATTCCCCTCTCCGTATCCGCCAATAACCCCACCAACGCCTATACCGTGCCGCCGGTGTCCATCACCACGGCGCATACGGGGGCTTCCAGCAAGGCCAACGAGTTGGGGATGCGCGCCATGCAGGAGCGTGCCTATGCCAAGCGCGGCGAACAGTACCGGCTCTATGTGGAATCGAGTGGGTAGCCCGCTCATAGCGGCAACCGGCGAGCGAAAGAGAAATCCAGTTTGCCGCAGAGAAAATGGCTCTATGTGATTTGGAGTGGGTAAGGCCGCCTGTCTCCGTACTTTGGATATGGGTGTCTTGCAGGAGGCCCGTCCTCTGGCCGATGCTTCAGGGTGTCCATTCCGTCCGGATGCATCGGGTTACAACGGCCCACCCCAGTGGGGGAATGGCGTGCCCCCTCGCCCGCCGGGAGAGGGCTGGGGAGAGGGAAAGCCGCCCCAACTTTCATGGTATTCATGCAGCCCAAAATCATGAAACCGATTGCAGGGGCAGCCCTCGTGCCTGCCCAACCAGGGCAACCCCCTGTGCCTGCCCTGGTGGTAAATGGGCAACCACGGGGGGTTGCCCCTACGCCAATGACCGTGTTGTTTCACGCTAACGCCGCCGGTTGATCAACGCGCTCCCCTCATCCGCCCTGCGGGCACCTTCCCCCGGTGGGGAAGGAGCGTGTCACGCGTTCCGGCAAGACCGTGACCGTTCGCGGTGAGCTTGTTGAAGGGTGGTTGAGGGTTCATGGTTCGACAGGCTCACCACGAACGGAACACCACCCACCGTTCGCGGTGAGCGTGTCGAACCGCCAGATACCCGGCAATACGGGCCTTCGACAGGCTAGGCCGAACGGTTTATTCGGGCTCTATGTGATTTGGCACGATGTCCTGGATGACCCACTCCAAATCACATAGAGCCCAAACATCTTCCATCGCCTGTTTGGCGCAGCACAACTCGACTTGACCATCGAAGATCGTTTTGGAAATCCGGTCAAGCCGAGGGAATGGTTTCTGGTTCCGCTTCATGTGATAAACGAGGCAGTTCGGCGCTTTCGGGGTGGATAGATTAGCGAGGTGGTCTACGACCCGGAGACGGCTCGGTTGCTTGGTTGATCATGTGCGGAACTCCGTGGATGGGTTAGACATCCCTCCGATAGGTTCACTGGGGAGAGTTTTGCAAGAGGCTCCAAGATGCGGATAATGAGGGCCGCGTTTGATTTCCTTCATTTCTCCTATGACTCCTATCGTTTTTGAAACCTCCATTCGCTCTTTGCCCCTGCTCCACAAGGGCAAGGTGCGCGATATCTACGCCGTCGATGATCGCCGCATGTTGTTGGTGACGACCGACCGCCTGTCCGCTTTTGATGTCATCCTGCCCACGCCGATCCCCGGCAAGGGCCATGTGCTGACGGAGGTGGCGAATTTCTGGTTCGCCAAACTGGGCAAGATTCTTCCCAATCAACTAACCGGCGATGATCCGGAATCGGTCGTGGCGGCGGACGAGCGTGACCAGGTGCGCGGCCGTTCGGTGGTGGTCAAACGCCTTAAGGCCTTGCCGGTGGAGGCGATTGTGCGCGGTTATCTGGTGGGTTCAGGCTGGGCCGATTATCAAAAGACCGGACAGGTCTGCGGTATCGATCTGCCGGCAGGCCTGCAGCAGGCCGAGAAATTACCGCAGCCGCTGTTTACCCCATCCACCAAGGCGGCGGTGGGCGAGCATGACGAAAACATCGACTATGTGGCCTGTGAAAAACTGCTCGGTGCGGATATG
Organism: Bordetella parapertussis; assembly: GCA_945890495.1. Lineage (GTDB taxonomy): Bacteria > Pseudomonadota > Gammaproteobacteria > Burkholderiales > Thiobacillaceae > QYQG01. The sequence continues at coordinate 9,798 of CAMDCO010000017.1, forward strand.
GCGGCCCGTGTTCGCGATGCGGCCATTGCGCTGTATAGCGCAGCGGCGGAGTATGCGCTCACACGCGGGATCATCATCGCCGATACAAAGTTCGAGTTTGGTCTCGATGAGAACGGTACGCTGACCCTGATTGATGAGGCCTTGACGCCGGATTCATCGCGTTTTTGGCCGGCAGATCAGTATGCCGTCGGTAGCAACCCGCCCAGCTTTGACAAGCAATTTGTGCGCGACTGGTTGATCCAGTCGGGCTGGAACAAGAAGGCTCCGGGCCCGGATCTACCGGCCGAGGTTGTTGCCCAGACCGCCGCCAAATATGACGAGGCCTTGCGTCGCTTAGTTGCGACTTAGCGACCACTTAGCGGCCACTGAGCGGCAGCATAGCGACTGGCTTACGAGCCAACCGCTAACGGCAGCGCCACTATCTTTCGTTAGGACGCCGGTGTTGTCCGGAGACGACATCGAAGCGATAGAAGCGGCATTCCAGCGCGCCGTTGTAGAGCGGGATGCGCTGCGCCGCCCTGAGGCCGATGCCGGTGGCAAAGGTCGGATCGCCAGAGATGATCCAGGCCGTCCAACCCGGAAAGCGTTTTTTAAGTGCGTCGCCCAAGCCCTGGTAGAGCGGGGTCATGTCTTCCGTGTCGGCGGGGGCCGCGCCTTCTGCGCCCTCCTCTGCGCCTGCGCCCTCCTCTTCTTCCCCTCTGTGGCTGTGGCCTAGCCGTACCCCATAAGGCGGATTGGTGACGATCATTCCGTGTTCGGCGGGCGGTGACATCAGCAGGGCATCGCCATGGGCGACACGGATGCACCAGCCGACACTCGCGGCGCGGAAGTTGATTTGTGCGGCGCGGATCATGTTCGGGTCAATGTCCAGGCCATAGAGCGGCAGTTCGGTTGGCGTCTTGCGGGCTCGTTCAGCCTGGTTGACGATGCGTGCCCACAGGTCTTCGCGGAAGCCGGTCAGGTTCTCAAAGGCAAAATGGCGCTTCAGGCCGGGGGCCTGATTGAGTGCCATCATGGCCGCCTCCAGCAGGATCGTGCCGCCGCCCATCATCGGGTCGAGCAGCGGGGTGCCGGGTTCCCAGCCGGACAGGCGCAACATCCCGGCGGCGAGGTTCTCATTGATCGGCGCGGCGGAGGGCTCGATACGATAACCGCGCCGGTTGAGTGGTACGCCGGCCAGATCGAGATAGAGGGTGTACTCCTCGCGATTGATATAGATGAGGACAGGGACATCGGGCTCGCGCGTGTTGACGCTGGGCCGTTCGCCGGTGTCTTCGCGGAAGCGGTCGCAGATGCCGTCCTTGATCCGCAGGGTAACGAAATTGAGGCTCTTGAGCGGGCACTCGTAGGCCACCGTGTGGACAACAATCGTCTTGTCGTGGGTAAACCAGCGCGGCCATGGAAGGGTCAGGGCGGCGTTGTACAGGTCGTCCTCGTCCTGATAGATGCCGCGGTCGATGAGCCAGAGGACACGGATGGCGAGCCGGCTCCACAGGCAGACCTTCCAGGCTTGCGGCATGGGGGCCTCAAAGTGGGCGCCCCCGCGTCCGGGTTCGGCATGGTCACAACCCAATTCCATGAGTTCGCGGGCCAGTTCGGCCTCAAGTCCTCGTGGGCAGGGCGCGAAAAATGTGAGCAACTGCTTCTCGCGTTCTTCGCTCTCTGCTTCGCTTTTTAGTTTTGCAGAGGCGGAGTCCCGGGGGCGGGCTGGGTGTTTGGCGGCCGTTGCGGGTGCAGGCCGCGTGTCTTCGAAGGCCGGTGTTACCCCACCCCGCCCTGTGGGCCGGGCATGACGACGCGGGGCCTCGGCCGAGGCGCGTGGGGGCGCGGGTTTGATCGTGACCGTGGGCGCTCTTGGAGTTTCGCTGCCGTCGCCGTGGGCCACTTTGGCTACACGCGGGGCCTCTGCGCTTTTTGTGGCGCCCGGCCGCTGCCGATTGGGTAGATGCCGGCCTCGAATGGGAGAGTGAGCACTCTTTTCGGAAGGCTCGTCCTTATTGGCTTTTATCGTGATTTTGTTGCGCGGAGGGGGTGTTTTTTGGGTCATGGTGCGTTTAGGGCTTCGATGTGGGCGGCGGAACATCCGGCGCAAAGGTGAGTCGGGCGGCCAAGGCGGTCGTTACGGTAACACGACCTTGCGCATCGACGCGAAGGGCGTGCGCAATGCCCGTCTTTTGCGCCATTGTGCGCCAATCTTGGGGGCCGGCAACAAATAGTGGCTTGGATAAGGCATCAGAGCGGGTACCGGCTTGGGCCCCCGAGGTCAGGACGGTGACCGCCTGGGTATGCGTAACCGGTGCCCCGGTACGAGGATCCAGTAGGTGACAGTAGCGCTGCCCATCCCGTTCGAAAAAGCGTTGGTAATCGCCCGAGGTGCCGATCGCCTCGCCATCGTGCAGGTCGAGTTCGGCCAAAATGCCCGGCCGGCGTGGGTGCTGGATGGCGATGTGCCAGGGCCGGTCGCCGCGCCGGCCAAGGGCCATGACATTGCCGCCAATGTTGATCAGGGCGTTGCGGATGCCGGCCTCGCGGAGCCGCCGGGCGGCCAGATCGAGGGCGTATCCCTTGGCATAGCCACCGAGGTCGATGCGTACGGCGGGGTTGGTGCTGCGGATCTGCCCCTGTTCGATGACGAGATCGGTCAGGCGTGGCCTGGCGTGGACCATGCGCGCCTGTTCGGCGGCCTCGGGCAGACGGGCTACAAAGGTATCGGTGTGAAAACCCCAGAGGCGGATCAGATTGCCGATGGCGGGATTAAACAGGTGATCAGAGGCGGCGGCGATGTCGCGCGCCCCTTCAATAGCGGTGGCCAGTTCGGTGTCAATGGGGGCGCGACGACCGGCGGCCAAGGCCGTGTTGATCGTTTCCAGGGTGCCGGGCTCCCACGGATGCCAGGCGCGATGCAAGCGGTCGAATTCGCCGAGGACGGTTTGCAGAGCGCGCTGCGCCGTCGCCTCTTCCACACCGTACACCGTCACCTCGACTTGGGTGCCGAAGACGAAGGATTGTTGTTTGTGTACCGGTTCGGGGCGATTGCACGCCGTCAGCCAGACGGTTGACGCAATCAACAACAGACCCAAAATGCCACGGGTTAGGGGCATTGTCGCTCTAAGGCATCGACGAACATTGCCGCCACATTAAAACCCGTTTGCGCTGTGATCTCGCGGAAACAGGTCGGACTGGTGACATTCACCTCGGTCAGGCAAGCGCCGATGACATCCAACCCCACCAAGAGCAAACCCTCGGCCTTGAGTTGCGGGCCGAGCGTGCGGGCAATTTGCCAATCGCGTTCGGTCAAGGGGCGCGCCACACCCGTGCCACCCGCCGCCAAGTTGCCGCGCGTCTCGCCCGCCGCCGGGATACGCGCCAGGCAAAACGGTACCGGCTCGCCGTCGATCAGCAGGATGCGTTTGTCGCCCTCGGTGATCTCGGGCAGGTAGCGCTGCGCCATGACGGTTTGCGTGCCGTAGGCTGTAATGGTCTCCAGGATGGCGCCGACATTGACATCCTCCGCGCGCAGGCGGAACACCGAGGCCCCGCCCATCGCGTCGAGCGGCTTCACCACAATATCGCCCTGCTCCGCGTGAAAGCGCCGCAATCGCGCCATGTCCGCACTCACCAAGGTGGGCGTGGTGAACTCGGCAAAGCGGGCGATGGCCAGTTTTTCATTGAAATCGCGCAAGGCCTGCGGCCGGTTGAATACCCGCGCACCTGACCGTTCGGCCAGTTCCAGCAGGTAGGTGCAATGCAGATAAGCCGCGTCAAATGGCGGGTCTTTTCTCATCAATACAGCGGAGAAGGACGAAAGCGAGCGCTCACATGCGTCGCCCGCTTCAAACCAAATGGCAGCATCACCCAAGAGCTGAATCGGTCGAACCTGTGCCACCGTGCCGCCGATCTGTGTCCACGCCAGGTCGCCCGGTTCGCAGGCCCATAGTCTATGACCGCGTCGAGCCGCCTCCGCCATCATCGCGTAGGTCGAATCTTTATAGATCTTGAAACTAGCCAGTGGGTCGGCAATAAAAAGGAAGTCCAAAACAGCCCTCGATTACGCCTTGCGGCAGATAATTTAGTGGGCCAAGTTTACTCCCCAACGCGGCCCGGTGCAGACCAGGGTCATTCTGGTGTAGCCGGCTTATTGCCCGAGCGATTCTTTTTCCATCAGCAGATAGGTGCCGTAGGCATTGCGGCGGTTGGCGAGGTCGAAGGCGGGCATTTTTTGATAGGCGGACCAGTCGGTTTTGGCGTAGGCCGCGTCGAACGGGGCCATATCCGCAACGGCCTTTTTCATCTCGGTGCGCAGATAGCGCAGATAGTCTCGGGTGAATATCAAGTCATTCATCGGGTGCTTGGAGGCCGGGCCGTGGCCGGGGATCAGCACGGTGGGCTTTAGGGCCAGCAAGGTGTCCATCGTCGCCAGCCAACGGCCAGAGTCGGCATCGCCGACAAAGGGCACGCGGCCCTGGAAAACCAGATCACCGACGAACAGCGCGCCGTCGTTTTCGACAAAGGTGACGAGGTCTTCGTCTGAGTGCGCCGGCCCGACGGAGCGTACCTTGAAGCGCACGCCGCCCAGCTCGAAATCGACCGGCCCGTCCAGCCAACGGTCCGGTTGCACAAAGCGTTGGGTCTGGTCGCTGATCCAGTGGCCGAGGATCTCCTTGCGTTGGGCAAAGCGCTGCTGCGCGCCGTCTGAGCCAATCACGCCCTGCGCCCCACGGTGCGCCCAGATCTCGGCGCCGGCGTCCTTGAACACCTGAAGGCCGTAGTAATGGTCAGCGTGGTAATGGGTCACGATGACGCGGACCACGGGTTTGTCGGTGACCTTGCGGATTTGCGCCAGCATGGCTGTCGCCAGCGAGGGGCTGCCGAGGGTGTCGATGACCACCACGCCCGCCGGCGTGACGACAAAACCGGCGTTGGACATGAAGCCCTCGTTGTCGGTGGAGGCCGCACCCGCGAGTCCCGGGACATAGTAGCTGTGCGGTGTTAGTTGGATGGCCCTGACCTCGACGCTGACCGGCGGATAGGTGGCCGCATGGACGGGTAGGTTCACGCTTAGGCCGATGGCCAGAGAGAACAGGACGCGCTGAGCGATCAGTCGTAGGCTAAGGGGTGGGCGCATGATGGGGACTCCGGTGGGTGTGTGCGGCGATTATAGGAGATAGAATGCTTGGGTCTGCCCTACACATGTACCAGAACATCGAATGAACGAAACGCATCCATCTCAAGAGGGCGTGATGAAGACCACGCGATTTGTTTTCACCGGTTTGATTGGTTGGTTGCTGGCCTCGACCGTGTTAGCGCAAAACTACCCCGGCGTTTTGCACCCCATTCCCGAGGCGCCGGCGCTTACGCAAAACGCGCAGGCCGTACTCGACGCGGCGATGAAACGCGTGCCGCAAATCGACACGGCCGGGTTAGTGGCGCAACTGAAGGCGCGACCGGAAACCGTGGTGATCGATGTGCGCACGGCCGCGGAATTGGCCATGCTGGGAGGCCGCATCGACGCCCCGCGCTTTGCCAACATTATGCGCGGCTGGACGGAATTTCAGATTGAGCAGACGGTGCCGGATAAGGCAACGCCCATCGTGGTGTATTGCGGCGTTAGCCAGCGCAGCCCGCTGGTCGCTGACACGCTGCTCCAGCTCGGCTACAAGAATGTGCAAAATTACCGTGATGGGTTTTTTAACTGGAGGCGCGCCGGTCTGCCTGTGATGCAGACCGATGCGGCGCCCGCGTCGTTCCTTTACAGCCTGCCGCAGGAGGTGATCCCCGGTGTATGGTCAGCGATTGGGGCGGCCGCGCCCGGCACTTACGAGAACTCTGGGCATAACAACAACCTTTCGTTCGTCATCACCGACGATGGCGTGTTGGTTGTCAATGCGGGCGACAACTACCTTCTGGCCCAGAGCCTGCATGACGAAATTAAGCGGCGCACTACGCAGCCGGTGAAATATGTGGTGCTGGAAAATAGCCAGGGCCACGCGATGCTAGGCTCCAGCTATTGGAAGGAACAGGGTGTGCCCATCATCGCCCACCGTGATACCGCCAAGGCGATGGGGCATGGCGGCCACGATGCGCTGGAGGGGATGCGTGCACGGGCCCGTGATAAGGCGTATCGCACCCAGTTTGTGATGCCGGACAAGATTTACGATGACAAGCTGGAACTGAAAATGGGTTCATGGCGCATCGAAATTCTGCATCTCGGGCCGTCACACAGTTCCGGTGACACGATGGTCTGGCTGCCGGAGAAGAAATTGGTGATCGCGGGCGATACGGCCTTCCATGTGCGGATGTTGCCGATCTTCGAGGGAGTGGATACGGCCGCATGGATCGCGACTTGGGACAAGTTTGAAGCCCTCGGCGCTACCCTCGTTATCCCGGGCCACGGCGGCCCGACGGACATGCCCACGGTGCGCCGCTGGACGCGTGATTACTTGGTGCACCTGCGCACGAAGGTGGCGGAACTCCTCAAAAAGGGCGGCACACTGAATGATGCGTATCGCATCGACCAGTCCGCCTATCTGCACCTACAAACGGCGGACGAACTGGCACGCAGTAATGCCGGACGCGTGTTTCGGGAGATGGAGTTTGAGTAATCGTGGGCTGAGCTCGATTTAACGCCGTCGTAGGGGCAACCCCCTGTGGTTGCCCTGCAACCGTGGTTGTCCAATCCACGCTAGGGCAGGCACGGGGGCCTGCCCCTACCCCAAGGTTAACGTGCGCCGCGCCAAGGTGTTGTCTTTCAGTGGGTGCGAATCCCACCCAGAGGGTAAATTGGGGTAGCTCAGTCTGAGCCCGTTTTTGGGTTTTGTACATCACGAACTGCATGACAGCATTGAGCAACCGACCTTGTGGCGCGCCCATTCCGGGCGTTTGGCGGCGAGGTCGGCGTGTTCGGGTTGCTCGTCGTAGGGACGCTGCAAGACGCGCATCAGCCGTTCTAGCACGCTCAAGTCGCCTTGCGTGGCGGCGTCGATGGCCTGTTGTGCCAGATAATTGCGCGGGACAAAGCGGGGGTTGGCGCGGTTCATGCGGGTCTGCCGCGCGTCTGCTGGGGTGCTGTCTACCTGCACGCGGGCGCTGTACCGGTCTAGCCAATCGGTCAAAACCTGCCGGGCCTTGGCGCTGATGGGTGCGTAGTAGGCCTTCAGCAAGGGCTGGCTGCGTTGCGGCTCGGGCTGGTTGAGATCGACGCGGGAAAGCGCGCGGAAGAACAGGGTGTAGTCGGCCTCCTGCACGCCCAGCAGGGCGAACAGTTCGCTGATCAGTGCCTTGTCGCCGGGGTGGCCCAGTGCGGCGAGGCCCAGTTTGGCGGCCAACATGTCGCTATGGCTACGGTTGAAGCTCTCGCCATAGGCGGCCAAGCCCGTTTCCAGATCTTTGGCGTCGCCCATCAACGGCCACAGCGCCCGCGCCAACATGCCCAGATTCCACTCGGCGATGGCCGGCTGGTTGCCGTAGGCATAACGCCGCCCGCCGGCATCGGTGGTGTTGGGTGTCCAGTTCGGGTCGTAGTCTTCCAGCCAGCCGTAGGGGCCATAGTCGATGGTCAAGCCTAAAATCGACAGGTTGTCGGTATTCATCACGCCATGCACAAAACCGACGCGCATCCAGTGCGCCATGAGCAGGCCGGTGCGCCGACAGATGGTTTCAAACCACGCGGCGTAGGTGTCCGGCTCGGGTGTTCCACTCGGCGGCAGCAGTTCCGGGAAGCAGGTCTGGATGACATGGTCGGCGAGGCGGCGCAAGGTGTCGGTGTCGTTGCGGCTGGCGAAGAGCTCGAAGTTGCCGAAACGCACGAAGCTTGTCGCCACGCGACAGACGATGGCGCCCGGTTCGGCCTCGGGGTTACCGTCGTACATCATGTCGCGCACTACCGCGTCGCCGGTGGCCACCAGGCTTAAGGCGCGGGTGGTGGGCACGCCCAGCGCGTGCATCGCTTCGCTGCACAGGTATTCACGCAAGGAAGATCGCAACACGGCGCGACCATCCGCATGGCGCGAATACGGGGTCTTGCCCGCCCCTTTGAGCTGCAATTCCCAGATGCGCTGATCGGGCGCGCGCCATTCACCCAAGGTTATGGCGCGGCCATCGCCCAGTTGCCCGGCCCACTGTCCGAATTGATGCCCGCCGTAACAGGCGGCGTAGGGCTGCATCCCTGGCAATAGACGATTGCCCGCCAGCGCGGCCACCCAATCGGCATTGAAGTTGATGCCGAGCGCTGCCGCCAGATCCTCGGACCAAGCCAGCAGGCGGGGCTCACGCACCGGCGTCGGCAACACGCGGCTGTAACAGGCGCCGTGCACCTGACGCACGCCGGGGTGGTTGCTAGGGTCGCCCGGCAGGGCGCGGACAAAACGGTCGAGAAATTCTGGGGTGGGTTTCATGACCCTAGGATGCCGCCGTCGGCCCCGCATTTCAACCCGGCGCGTAGCAGGGTCAAAATCGTCAGACGAAGCGGTTAAACCGGCGCCGGTGATTCAGCGCTGGGCTTATGCGTCTCCAGTTCCAGGCTGGCCGCCAATGCCGCCAGTCGGGCGAGGACGCCGTAGGTGTAAAAGCGGTTGACGGGGGCATCGGGTTGGGCAGAGCCGTCGGGCAGCGAGCAGGCCTCTTCAAAGGCCAGCGGAACGAAGTGCATCCCGGGGGCGTTGAGGTTTTGATCTTCGCCGCGCTGGGTGTGAACCCGGTAGAAGCCGCCGACGACGAAGTGATCGATCATGTAAATGACCGGTTCTGCGGTGGCGCCGTTGATGCCTTCGCAGGTCGGCACACCTTCTTGAACCAAGACCTGATCGACGGTTAGGCCTTCTTTGATGACGGCCATCTTGTTGCGCTGGCGGCGGTTGAGTTCGATGGCCTCCTCCGGCGATTTGACCGTCATGATGCCCATGCCATAGGTGCCGGCATCGGCCTTGACCACGACATAGGGCTCGCGATCAATGCCGTATTCGCGGTATTTGGTCTGGGTGTTGTCCAAGACCGCCCGGATATTGGTGACTAGACATTCCATACCGGTCTGGCTGTGAAAATCCACCGCACCGCAGTAGGAGAAATAGGGGTCGATCAGCCACGGGTCGATATCGATCAGCGTGGCGAGTTCCTTGGCCAGCCGGGCATAGGCGCGGAAGTGTTGTGACTTTCGGCGCGTGGCCCAGCCCGCATGCAGCGGCGGCAGGACGGTTTGCTCTAACCCTTGCAACAGCGCCGGAACGCCGGCGGACAGATCGTTGTTGAGCAGGATGGCGCAAGGGTCAAAGTCGGCCAGACGCAGGCGATTTCCCACGCGCTGAACCGGCTCCAAGCGCAACGACCCACCGCTCGGTAGGGCGAGTTCGAGCGGCTCGACAAGATCGGGGATCAGGCTGCCGATGCGCACCGTGAGACCGGTCTTGGTCAGAATGTCGGCCAGCGCGGCGACATTCTGCAAGTAATAGCCGTTGCGGGTGTGATTCTCGGGGATCAGCAACAGGCGCTGGGCGGAGCTGCACAGTTTTTCTACGGCGACCTGAGCGGCCTGCACGGCGAGCGGCAGAAAGACAGGGTTGAGGTTGTTAAAGCCACCGGGGAACAGGTTGGTATCGACCGGGGCGACCTTGAAACCGCCATTGCGCAGATCGACCGAGGAATAGAACGGCGAGTCGTGTAATTTCCACTGGCGACGGAACCAGTGTTCGACCTCGGTCTGGGCGTCGAGGATGCGTCGCTCAAGGTCGAGCAGGGGGCCGGTCAGGGCGGTAGTGAGATGAGGGACCATGGGTGAGAGTGTAGCAATCAGGGTATCCTCGCGCCATGTTTGAAATTGTCCTCTATCAGCCGGAGATCCCGCCCAACACCGGCAACATCATCCGCCTCGCGGCCAACACCGGCTGTGGGCTCCACTTGGTGCGGCCCTTGGGATTTGCGCTGGAAGACAAGGCTATGCGCAGGGCGGGGCTGGACTACCACGAGTATGCCGAGCTTAAGGTTCATGAGGATTGGGCGGCGCTGTGGGCGCACCTCGATGGGGGTTTGGACGGACGGCGTTGGTTTGCGATGACGACGCGCGGGAGCGCCTCGTGTTTTGAGATGAGCTTCCGACCGGGTGATGTCTTTGTCTTTGGGCCGGAGACGCGGGGCCTGCCGCCCGAGATCCTGGCCGAATTTTCACCGTCGCAGCGGCTGCGACTGCCGATGCGGGCCGATCAGCGCAGCCTCAATCTATCCAATGCGGTGGCGGTGACGGTGTTTGAGGCGTGGCGGCAGACTGGGTTTGCGGGCGCGGTCGGGCACGCTGTTGGGAGCGCAACATCCGCCGCCAGTCCCACGGCGGCGTAAGCTCGGCCTCTGCCCATAGTCCTTGGCCCTCGGCACGCGCGGCCAGTTCCGCCGCCGCATACGCGCCGCGATCGTCCGCCGCCTGATCCTTGGCATAGGCGCGGTAATGCCAGGCCAGGCCGGCACGAATCAGGCCTAGGCCCATATCTTCTGTGTGCACAAAGACTTGCCCAACTACGCGTTGATAGCGGTCGCGAACTTGCCAATGCACGGTAGCCGGGGCGCCGAGCGCACGGCTGCGCAGGAATTCGGTGGCAGCCGGGCCGTAGGCCTGCGCGCTCTCGGGCGCATCGATGCCGAGGAGGCGAATCTTGTGGCGTGTGCCGGTATCGTCTTCGATGACGAGGGTATCGCCATCGCTGACCCGAATCACTTGGCCCTGCAACACCTCCGCGAGCGCCGGGTGGATTGCGGAGAAAAATACCGCGATGACGGTAATGCAACGCAAAAACGGGAAGCGGCGTACCGCTGTGGGGTGTTGAGCCTCAGACCCCTTCGTCACGCAGTTCGCGGTTGAGGAGCTCAACAACCGCTTCGCGGGCGGGCAGTTCCTGGGCCAGGATGCGTTGCACGGCGTGGGCGATGGGCATTTCCACGCCCACACGCCGGGCGAGGGCAATGACCTCGTGGGTGCTGGTGACGCCTTCGGCGACATGTTCCAGGCTACGCAGGATGTGTTCCAGGCCGTCGCCGGCGGCCAGACGCAGACCGACTTGCCGGTTGCGCGACAGGTCGCCGGTGCAGGTGAGTATCAGGTCGCCCATGCCAGAGAGCCCCATGAAGGTCTCGGGGCGGCCGCCCATAGCGCGACCCAGTCGCGACATCTCGGCGAGACCCCGCGTGATCAGTGCCGCGCGGGCGTTGTAACCGAAGCCGAGGCCATCACTGATGCCCGAGGCGATGGCGATGACATTCTTGACCGCCCCGCCGACCTCGACCCCGACCACATCGTCGCTGGCGTAGAGGCGCAGGCGCGGACGGTGCAGGGTTTGTGCGATCTGGCGCGCAAAGGCGGCATCAGGCGCAGCTAGCGTAAGGGCTGCGGGTAGGCCTTTGGCCACCTCAGCCGCAAAACTGGGCCCGGAAAGAACGCCGGCATTTTGTGGATGGGCCCATTCTTCAGCGAGCACTTGATGCGGCAATTTCTGGCTGCCGGCCTCAAAACCCTTGCACAACCAGACCAGCGGCTGGGTGGTGTTCAGGGCACGGAGTTGGCGCAACAGGGTACGAAAACCGCCGGTCGGTACGGCCGCGATAAGGATCTGCGCACCGGCAATCGCTTCACTCAGATCGGCTGTGATCTCAACGCCGGTCGGTAGCGGGCTATTCGGCAAATAGCGGTCATTGCTGCGAGAGGCCCGCAGGCGAGCGGCGTGCTCCGGGTTGCGCGTCCAAAGACGGATGCTGCTGCCGTTCGCCAAGGCAATCGCCAGGGCGGTACCCCATGCGCCTGCCCCGAGAACGGCGATCCGCTGCATGCTGGGTAGCGAGGTTTAGTGGGTCACTGCCGCGTCGCCGGCCTGTTGTTTCTGCTGCAGGTACATGGCCTCGAAGTTGACCGGTTGCAGGAGTAGGGGCGGGAAGCCGGCGCGCAGCACGGCATCAGAAACCGTTTCGCGCCCGTAGGGGAAGAGGATGTTCGGGCAGGCCACCATCAAGGTCGGCTCCATGGCCTCTTGCGGCAGGTTCTGGAGGCGGAAGATGCCCGCTTGCTGGACCTCGATCAGGAAGGCCGTCTTGTCCTTAATCTTGGCGGTGGCGGTCAGCGTTAACACGCACTGGTAAAGGCCCTCGTCAATGGCCTCGCTCTGGGTGCTGATCTGCAGCTCAAATTGCGGCGCCTCTTGCTCAAGGAAGATCTGTGGCGCGCCCGGCACCTCGACTGACAAGTCCTTGATATAGATCTTCTCGATGTTGAAGGTCGGCTGGGTTTGGGCTTGTTCTGTCATGATCGAGGTTCCACGGTTGAAGGTTGACAAAGATGGTGGCGATTATAGCCGCCTGATTCGGCCTGGATTCGCTTAAACCGCGAGTTTTTGCCGTAGCCAGGCATCCAGTTGGGGCGCCGGTAACGCCCCGGCCAAGCGATCGACCTCATGGCCCCCCTTGAACAGCGCCAAGGTAGGGATGCTGCGGATGCCGTGATACGAGGCCAGCGCGTGCTCCGCCTCCGTGTTGACCTTCACAAAGCGCACCCGCCCGGCATACTGCGCCGCCATTTGGGTGAAGGTGGGCGCGAACGACCGGCACGGCCCACACCACGGCGCCCAGAAATCAACCAAGACCGGCAGGCCGTCGCGATGGATAAAGGCATCAAAGTTGTGATTAGTCCGTTCGATCGGTGCCGCCGGAACCACCTCGGCGTGGCATTTGCCGCATTTTGGCTGGTCGGCGAGACGGTTTTCGGGAACGCGATTGACCGCGCCACACTGAGGACAGACAAGTTCCATACGGGACTCCAGAAGGTTGAATGGTTTGGAGATGCTGTCCGCGGTGAGAATTTCAAGCCCCGCAGCAGAGGGTCCTCTATAGGCTCAGTGGCGTTCTTGTTGTTGGGGTTGTGGCATCAATGACAGCTGGCCATGGATGGATACGCGATCCAGTCGCAGGACATGGCCCCCGCCGGGAGAGGGCTGGGGAGAGGGAAAGCGGCCTCAACTTTTATGGCATTCATGCCGCCCAAAATCATGAAACCGATCGTAGGGGCAGCCCTCGTGCCTGCCCTGGTGGTAAATGGGCAACCACGGGGGGTTGCCCCTACGCCTGTTGAGGGGCGGTCACCTCGTAGGGGCAGGCCCCTGTGCCTGCCCTGGTGGCGAATGGGCAACCACGGGGGGTGCCCATTCGCCAATGACCGTGTTGTTTCACATTAACGCCGCCGGTTGATCCACGCGTGTCCCTCATCCGCCCTACGGGCACCTTCCCCCGGAGGTGGAAGGAGGGTGTCACGCGCCCCGCCAATACGGGCTATCGCCAGCGTTGAGACGCGCTTGTTATTGATGCGGGGCTGAGGTTGCCCGCAGATTGAGCGCCGTTACGCTGCCAGTAGCGGGTCCAGTCCGCCCTCGGCGTCGAGCGCGGAGAGGTCGTCGAAGCCGCCGATGTGGCGTTCGCCGATGTAGATTTGCGGGACGGTGCGGCGGCCGGTGATTTCCATCATGTGTTCACGCGCAGCAGGGTCCAAATCAACGCGGATTTTTTCGATCTCGCTGACGCCTTTGCGGTTGAGGAGCTTTTCGGCCATCTGGCAGTAGGGGCAGACGGCGGTGCAATACATCTTGACGGTGGGCATGGCTGTTCCTTAGCGTTCTTTGGGTAGGCCGGCTTGTTCCCAAGCGCCCATGCCACCCGCGAGATTGTGGATCTTGGTGAAACCGGCCCGACGCAGGATGCCGCAGGCGCTTTGCGAGCGGTTGCCGCTACGACAGACGGCGATAACGGGGCGCTCTTTGAACTTTTCCAAGGCGGTGATCTCGTCCTTGAGTTTGCCGAGCGGGATGTGGCGGGATTTGGGGACGCGCCCATCACGGTATTCGGATTGCTCGCGCACATCGACGATGAGGGCGTCTTCGTGATTGAAGAGGCGAACGACTTCTTGTGGGCTGATTTGCAGGACGCCGGAGAGTTTTCCGGTGAGGGCGGGCAGCGCCAGCATCAGACCTGAGGACAGGGCGAGGACGATGAGCCAGATGTTTTGGGTGACGAAATCCATGGTGAGACTCTAAAAAACGACAGGCTGAGAGTTTACCTCAGCCTGTGGGGGTTCATGCGATTGGGTTGCGACAGGCAAGCGCAATTAGCAGCAGGCGCCACCTTCTAGCAGCAGGCACCGCCCTCTTTGAAGCCCAGCTTTTTCAGGATGGTGACCAGAGGACACAGGTTGGTGAGGCCGGACTGGAACAGGTTGACGCCGACGAAGGCGGTGAACCAGAGCCAGCTCATCTGCGAGAGGTCGGCCACGCCGGCGTTGTGCGCCAGAAACAGGGACAGCAGGATAAAGAAACCGGCGACGATACGAACGATGCGTTCAATGGACATGTGTTTTCCCTTTAATCAGGTTTGGGGTTGGGCGTTTGTGGAGGCCCTGCGTTGCCAGAGCAGGTAGAACAACGGGATCACCACCAAGGTGAGCGCCGTGGACGCGAAGGTACCGAAGATCAGGCTGACGGCCAGGCCGCCGAACACCGGGTCGGTGATCATGATGGCGGAGCCGGCAATAATGGCCAGCGCCGTCAGCAGGATGGGACGGAAGCGTACCGCGCCGGCCTCTTTGACGGCCTCTTCCAGGCTGTAGCCCTGTTTGCGGTAATCGAGAATGAAGTCGATCAGGAGCAGCGAATTGCGCACCACCACGCCAGCTAGGGCAATGACGCCGATCATCGAGGTCGCTGTAAACGCCTGGCCTGTCGCCCAATGGCCGGGGAACACGCCGATCAGGGTGAGCGGGATAGCGCCCATCACAATAAGCGGCAGCATGAACGACTTGTAGTAGGCGGTGAGCAGCAGGTAGATCAACACCAGGGCGACGATGAAGGCCGAACCCAGGTCGCGGAACACATCGAGCGTCAGGCGCATCTCGCCGCCCCAGAGCAGGGTGTATTCGGCGGTATCGCTTGGCGTGGCCTCGGTAAAGCCGAGATTGCCGGTGGTAAAGGCGGCCCCTGATTTCAGCTTTTGCCCGTCGAGCATTTGATCCAGCGCCAGCACGGCGTACACCGGCGAGGATTGCAGCAATTCACCGCCGACGGTGACATGGGCGTGTTGGTCGCGGTCGCGCATGGACTTGGTCTCGGTGACCGGCTCAACGCGAGCGATGGCCGACAGCGGTACGCGCAGGCCTTGCGGGTTGGTGAGTGAAAGCGCCAACAGGGTGGACGGCTCGGCGCGCGCCTCGCGCGGTAGTCGCACACGAATCTCCATCGGTTCGCGGGCCTCGACGGCGTGCAGGGTGCCGATGGCGAAGCCGGAGACATAGTCGCGCAGCAGCTTGGCCACTTGCGCCGGGGCCACGCCGGCCAATGCGGCCTTCTCGGCATCGACGCGCACGCGATAGCTCTGCGCGTCGGCGGTGACCGAGTCATCCACATTGGTCAGGCCATACATCTTATGGAAGGCGCCGTTGATCTCCTGTGCGCTTTGGCGCAGTACGGCATAGTCCGGGCCGTACAGTTCGGCCAATATCTGCGAAGGTACCGGCGGGCCAGGCGGGGTTTCAAAGATCTTGATCCGGGCGGCGGGATAGGCCTTGCGCACGGGGGCCAGCGCGGCATCGATCTGGTTGGCGATGTCGTGTGAACTGGCGCTGCGGTGATGTTTGTCGATCAGGTTGACGCGAATCTGCGCCAGGTTCTCACCGCGTTTTAGCATGTCGCCACGGACCAAGGCGGCAAAGTCGATCGGTGCTGCTTGACCGAGGAAGGCTTGGTAGTTGTCCACGGGTGCCAGCAATCTCAGCGCCGCGCCGATGCTGCGCGTTACGGCGTCGGTATCGGCCAGCGCCGTACCGGCGGGCATGTCGACCTGCAACAACAGCGTGTTGGTATTGTCGTTGGGCAGCATCTTGAGATCGACACTCAGGGGCGACAGGGCCCCGCCGACGCCTGACGAACGCACAAATTGCCAGGCGGGCATCAGCATCGCCGCCACCAAGAGGCCCACCACCACCGTGAAGAATAGATTGCGTTTGGCCGCGCTCGCCATCAGTGGTTCGACGACCGCCAGATAGGCGCAACGCAGGGGGTCTTTTTCGTCGCGGCCCTTGCACAGACAGAAGCGACAAATCTTCTCCGGATGATGGTGCCGACCCTTGTCCTCCAAGGTCTCAGCCTCAGTCAGGAACTTCAGTGCCTTGCCTCGCAATACACGCCGCGCAGCCCACGGCACGATGGAATAGGCAATAAACAGCGAGGCCAACATGGCCACGGGGACATTGATCGGGATCGGCATCATGAACGGCCCCATCATGCCGGTGACAAAGGCCATCGGGATAAAGGCCAGCATCACCGCGACCGTGGCCACATTGGTGGGGTTGCCGATCTCGTTGGTGGCGGTCACCAAGGTCTGGCCGAAATCTTCTATTTTGGCCTTGCTGTGATGCAGGTGGCGGTGGATGTTCTCGATCACCACGATGGAGTCATCGACCAACAGGCCCAGCGCCAAAATGAGCGCAAACAGGGTGATGCGGTTGATCGTCTGGCCGGTGAGATAGCCCACGGCTAGGACGATGAACAAGATCAGCGGGATGGTCATGGTGACAATGCCCGCCTCGCGCCAGCCGAGGAACCACCACATCAGCATAATCACGGTGAAGATGGCGATACCCAAGTGTTCGACCAGTAGATTGACGGCGGCATCGGCGCGCTCGCCATCGTCACGGGTGACGGTGACGGCAATATCCGCAGGCAAGGCCTGGCGCTTGAGTTCATCCAGCTTGGCCAGCACGGCACTGGAGACATCCACCGCGTTGGTGCCGGCCTTTTTGGCAATCGCGAGCGTGACCGCCGGGTTTATGCCGGCCTGCGCGGTCGTTGCCGCAGGGCCGAAGCCTATCCATGAGCCTTCTTCCACATCCGCGCCGCCCGCTTCAATGCGGGCGATGTCGCGCAGATAGACCGGTTGACCGTTGTGCGCGCCGACCACAATGCGGCCCACGGCCTCGGCGTTGCCGAGAAAGCCATCCAGACGCAAGGCACGGGCCTGACCCGCTTGCGTTAATGCGCCCAACGGGGCTGACACATTGACGCCGCGTAGCGCTTGGTCAATCCGGTCAAAGGACAGGCCGGAGGCCTCCATCCGCTGCGGGTCGATCCATACATTCAGCGCCGGGGCGCGGCCACCGGCCAACTGCGTAAAAGAGACGCCTTCGACATTGCGCAACTGCTCTAGCAGACGCGCGCCCACCTCGCGCAACGCCTGCTCGTCTTGAGTCGCCGAGTTCAGCGTCAGCGTCAGAATGGGCACATCGTCGACATTGATCGGTTTGACAACCGGCTCATGCGCCCCGGCGGGCAGGCGATCCATGTTTTGCATCAACTGGTTGTATAGCTTGACCAGGCTATCTTCCTGGTTCTGCCCCACCTTGAACTGCACCGTCACCACGCAGTAGTCGTTGGCCGCATAGCCGAAGGTGTGATCCACACCCGACTGCGCGTGCATGATCGCCTCCAGCGGCTTGACCACCAGATTGTTGATCTCCTCTACGCTGGCCCCCGGCTTTTGCACGATGATGCTGGCGGCGGGCACTACAATTTGCGGGTTGTATTCGCGCGGCGTCAGCGCCAGCGCCATCACGCCCAGCATGAACAGGGCGAAGATCATTAAAGGCGTGATCTTGGATTCGAGGAAGGTCGTCGCCAGGCGACCGGCGATGTTGAACGGGCTCCCCTGGGCTTCCGTGTGGTTGTCAGCGCTCATGGCTTAACCTTTGACCTGATCACCGTTGTTGATGGCTTCTGCCTGGCCGGTTACAACGCGATCGCCGGCCTTGAGACCCGCGAGAATTTCGACGCCGCTACTATTTACGGCGCCGGTGCGCACCATGCGGTATTGGGCGATGCCTTGGGCATCGAGGACGAATACGCCGCTGATGCCGGCGCGATTCTGCAGGGCGGTTTGGGGGATGCGCAGGCTAGAGGTCTGGCCGGCGGGGAAGAGGACGCGGGCAAAGGCACCGCTCTTGGCCTTGGCCTGGATGTCGAGTTTGACGAGGTAGGTGTGCGTTACCGGATCGGCCGCTGGCGAGAGGCGCGCTATGCGACCCTTAATGCCGGCTGTTTGGCCATCGACCTCGATCTCGACCGTTTGGCCAGCGGTTAGTGTCTTGAATACGGCCTCTGGGACGGCGGTTTGTACCTGTAACTTGGCCGGGTTTTCGAGCACCAGAACGGGGTGGCCGGGCGCAGCGATATCCCCTTCATTCGCCAACTTTTGGGTGACGACACCGGCAAAAGGGGCCGAGACGGTGGCATAGCGCATCTGGCCTTGGGCCGTGGCCAGGCCGGCCTTGGACTGGGCCGCACGCGAGACGGCCATCTCGTAGTTGAGCTTCATCTTTTCGTATTGCTGGCGGGTGACGACTTCTTCCTTGTGCAGGTTGGCGTAGCGGTCGTGATCCGCCTTGGCATCCTTGAGGGCATTTTCGGCTTGATTGAGGCCGAGGCGGGCTTGCTCGACGGCGCCTTCGATGTCTAAGGGGTCAATGGTGAACAGGCGTTGACCGGCCTTGACGCTCTGGCCTTCGACGACAGCGATGTCGCGGATGTAACCCATCAGGCGCGAGGCGACCTTGATCGATTCTTCGGCCACCACGGTGCCAGGGGTCGTGGCATAGGCCGGCGCATCTTGTAGCTGTACGACGATCGACGGGGCCTGTACGACGCGCGGCGCGGCGGCGGTCTTTGCGGCTTCTTCGTGGGAGCCGCAGGCGGTCAGCAGCAGGGCCAGGACGAGGGGCGCGAGGTAGGCGTGGATAGGACGATGCATCATCGGGTCTCCGGTAATCAGATTTGTTCGGGTTCAAGGACGCCTACGGCGAGCCTGAGTTCGGCGCGGGTGACGGCGAGGTCGTAACGAGCGGCGACCAGATCGGCACGCGTCTTGTCCAGTTGGGCCTGCGCAGAGAGCAGTTCGATGAGCGGGGCGACCCCGTTTTCATAGCGCATCTTGACCAGGCGCCGGGCCTCTTCAGCCTGTTCGACGGAGAGTTGGCGAACGGCGACGCGTTCTTCAGCTTCTAGCGCACGGCGTCGTGCATCGGTGGCCTGGAAGCGGATGCCATCTTCGGCCTGGCGCAGTTTGGCGGCCAGTTCGCTACGCCGGGCCTCGGCGCGGTCGACACCGGCCTGCAGGGTGCCGCCGTCAAAGGCGTTCCAAGAGAGGACGCCCGCCATCATGTAGGCATTGCTGTCAAAGCCGAGGGTGCGGTCGTTCCATTCTTGACGCAGCGAGACATTGAACTGGGGGCTTTTGCCGGCACGGGCGGCCTCGACTGCGGCGCGGGCGGCATCGACCTGTTCGCGCAGGGCGCGCAGACCCGGGTGGGTCTCGGCCGCTTGCTTACGCAGGGCGGCCTCATCCCCGCTCATCAGGGTGGGGGAGACGGGGTCGGCGACATTGAGTGGGGTCCCGAGTGGCCGACCTATGAGCAGGTTGAGCTGGTCGAGCGCGGTGGCCTCGGTGTTGCGCGCCTCGATCAGTTTGATGCGCATGTCTTCCAGGCTGACGCGGGCCGAGAGGATGTCGCTCTTGACGGCCATGCCTTGCTTGTGGAGTTTTTCGGTGATGCGGACAGATTCTTCGGCAGCGGCCTGACCTTCGCTGGCGACCTTGATGTAGGCGCGGGCAGTATGCACGCCTTGATAGGCCATCAGCACTTGTTTGACCAACTTCTGGCGGGCCACGCGATCGCCGGACTGGGCGGCTCGGGTGAAGGCCTGCGCCTGACGCACATAACTCTCGACCTGACCCCCGTTGTAAACTGGGATCAGGAGCTCGATGCGGCTGTTGAAGTTGTTGACGGGGCTGGGGTTGTTTAGGGTGGGATCGGCCATGTCCGTGGGCAGGACGCGCCGTTGCGTCAACTTGGTGCCAAACACATTGAGCGCGTCATTGGTCCGTGAGGCGGTCAATGACAGGTTGAGGCGCGGCATTCGATTGCCCTTGGCCTCGCGTACGCCGGCCTCGGCCTGTTCGATCTGGGCGCGGCTGATGGCTATGTCCGGATTCTGGCTCAGGGCGGCCTCGGTGCATTGCTTGAAATTGAGCGTCTCGGCACCGGCCTGCCCAAGGGGCCAGGCGGCAAGAAGAAGGATGGCTGACCAAGTGTTGCGCATGACATCTCCGAACAAGCACGAGCTATAAGGCCCGTGAGGTGCCTCGCCTCAACCTATGGCCGAGGGGTATATTAGAGATCAATTATATACAGATAAGCCCGCCTTATGCAAGCCTGCAGCGCAGTTTATAGCTTGAGAGGGTTTGTTTGGCAAACGCTATTTGGCGTTGACAACCCTATTTCGCAAACCCGCAGAATACATCCCGCATCATGCTGATGAGGGTGAGGGTGCGGCCGTCGCTGATGCGGTAGAAGACGCGGTTGGCGTCTTTACGGGTGCGCAGGACGCCCTTGTCGCGCAGGATGGCCAGATGCTGGGAGATGTTGCTTTGGGAGGTGCCGACACTGTCGACGATTTCCTGAACGCTGATTTCCTTGTTGCCCAGGACGCAAAGGATTTTTAGGCGCAAGGGATGCGACATGGCCTTCATGGCGCGCGAGGCCTGTTCAATGTGCTCGTCGGTCTCGATGACCTGTTCTTGATCTTGATCCATGCAAATCTCCTCTATGACTTGCGATTTGTAAAATCGCTACATACTGCTGTAACGATACGGCAATATCCTTTTGCCGACAAGCGGGGCCTAAATGGCTTAAAATGGACGGCAGTTTTAGATACCTGCTTCTATAGAGAGGCTAAAGACATGGCACCCTCCGTAACCCCTGTACTTTTGATTATCCTCGATGGCTTTGGGATCAGTGAGAATCCCGACTTCAATGCCGTTGATGCCGCGCACAAACCTCACTTTGATCGCCTCTGGGAGGGTTGTCCACACACGCTTATCCATGCCTCGGAGGCGGCGGTGGGGCTGCCGCGCGGTCAGATGGGAAACTCCGAGGTGGGGCATCTCAACATCGGCGCAGGGCGTGTGGTGTACCAAGATTACAGTCGCATTGAACTGTCCATTCGCGCCGGTTATTTCTTTCACAACCATGTGCTGGAAAATGCCTTGAACGACATCAAGGCCCGCGGTGCGGCGTTACATATCATGGGTCTTTTGTCCGATGGCGGTGTGCATAGCGATGAAGGTCAGATTCATGCGATGGCGCTGATGGCGGCACGCATGGGCGTGACCAAGGTCTATGTCCACGCTTTCCTGGACGGACGAGATACCCCGCCCAAGAGCGCCGAGGGCTATTTGCGTTCCATGCAGGAGCGTCTCGATGGGCTTGGCGTGGGGCGCATTGCCAGCGTGTGCGGTCGCTATTTCGCTATGGACCGGGATAAGCGTTGGGCGCGGGTTGAGAAGGCCTATGACCTCCTGGCAGACGGACGCGCCGAGTTCTACGCCGAGACGGCCCAAGCGGGTTTGGCGGCGGCCTATGCGCGCGGCGAAACGGATGAGTTCGTTAAGGCCACGGCCATCTGCCCGGCGGGCGAAAAACCGGTGCGCATGGAAGACGGCGATGCCGTGATTTTCATGAATTTCCGCGCCGATCGGGCGCGGGAGATCACGCGGGCCTTCACCGATACGGCCTTCGACGGTTTTGAGCGTCAGCGAGTGCCTAAGCTGTCGCACTACTGCACGCTAACCCAGTATCAGGCGAACTTTAATGTGGAGGTTGTTTTCCCGCCCACGAAGGTGCGCAACGGTTTTGGTGAGTATGTCTCCCGGCTGGGCTTACATCAATTGCGCATTGCCGAGACCGAGAAATACGCCCATGTCACCTATTTCTTTAACGGCGGCGAGGAGACTGTGTATCCGGGCGAAGATCGGATTTTGGTGAAGTCGCCGGATGTCGCGACTTACGACCTGCAGCCCGAGATGAACGCAGATGAGTTGACCGACAAATTGGTGGAGGCCATCGAGAGCCGCCAATATCAGGCCATTATCTGCAACTACGCCAATGCCGACATGGTGGGCCATTCCGGGGATTTCGAGGCCGCGAAGAAGGCGGTCGAGGCGGTGGATGTCGCGCTGGGGCGCGCGGTCGAGGCCATGCGGAATAACGGCGGCGAGACGCTGATCATTGCCGACCACGGCAATGCCGAACAGATGATGGATCCGTCGACGGGACAGCCGCATACGGCTCATACCATCAATCTGGTGCCCTTTGTTTATGTCGGTCGCCCGGCCACGGTGGGCGAGACGGGGGCGCTGGAGGATGTGGCCCCGACCTTGCTGCACATGATGGGTCTCACGCAACCGGCCGAGATGGGCGGGCATTCTCTGGTCCACTTTGATAAACCGCCGACGGGCACTCGCTGAGTGCGTGCGCACGCCCTGATCGGTCTGCTGTGTTGGGTGCAGCTGGTCGGCTTGGCCGGCGCGGCCACGGAGAAGCCGGCTGACAGGGCAGGCGAAAAGCGCCAAGAACTGAACGCACTACGGGACCGTATTGAGCACTTGCGTCGCGAGGTGGAACAGGCGACGACGGATCGCAACGAGGCAGCGGATGCCCTGCGCGATTCCGAGCGCAATATTTCTACCGTGCAGCGTAGCTTGCGGGATCTGGATCACCAGGTTGTGACGCAGGGCCGCGAACTTAATCGACTCGATGTGCGTATCCACCTCGTCAAGGCTCAGATCGAAGAGCAGCGGGAGCGTTTGGCTATGTTGGTGCGCCAACGCTATGAGCGCGGGGGGATTGATGCCGCCCGTCTGGCGCTGAGTGGTGAAAACCCCGCCGCCGTGGTCCGACAACTGGGCTATGCGGGTTATGTGGCCCAAGCGCGCGCCGATCTGATTCGCATCCATAACCAGACTTTGCAACAGTTGGCCGCGCTGGAGGATAAGGTCAGCGCGAGCAAGAAACATCTGTCTGCATTGCGTTCTGGACAGTTGGATGAGAAGAAAAAGCTCGAAACAGAACGCCAGGCGCGGCAGTCGATGCTGGTCCGTTTGTCCGAACAGATCCGTGCGCAAAAGAAGGAGATCGGCACCTTGGCGCGCGATGAGCAGCGCCTGACCCGCTTGGTCCAGCGATTGGCTGAATTGCGTGCGCGCAGTGCCTCGGTGCGCCACGGCAAGGGCCCAGCAGGTAAGCCGTCTCCGGGCCAGAAGGTCGGGCAGGTGGCCGATGCACGCTTGGCCAACTTGAACTTCACGCTCTTGCGCGGTCGCTTGGCCTTGCCGCTGTCGGGCGAGATCGTGGCCAAGTTTGGCAGTGCCCGCGAAGGGGGTGGGCCGGCCTGGAAGGGGCTGTTTATTCAGTCAGCCGCAGGCCAAGCCGTGCATGCGGTGGCGACGGGTCGGGTGGTGTTTGCCGACTGGCTGCGAGGCTTTGGCAACCTGATTATTCTGGATCATGGCGACGATTACTTGAGTCTGTACAGTAATAACGAAAGTCTGTATAAACAGCTGGGTGAGGCCGTGCGGGCGGGCGATGCGATTGCCAGCGTGGGCAATACCGGTGGGCACGAACGACCGGGCCTCTATTTCGAATTGCGTCATCAGAGCAGGCCATTTGATCCCCTGAGTTGGGTGGGCGGATCGGTGGTTAAATCTGGCGGCCGCTAATCTGCAAGTGCGGGCTATCAAGGGGCCATGGGTATGTCGGGTAAATTGAAATCGGTGGGGCTTATTTTGGCCGGCGTACTCGTAGGTGGTGCGGTCGCCTTAAATTACCCGGCCCAGGCGATACGCGGACAAGACCCGCTCCCCATTGAGGACCTGCGGGCCTTCACCGAGATCTTTGGTCGTATCAAGAACGACTATGTCGAGCCGGTTGAGGATAAGAAGCTCATCACCGAGGCCATCAACGGCATGTTGTCGGGCCTGGATCCGCACTCCGCTTATCTGGACGCCGAGGCCTTCAAGGGCATGCAGATTGATACCCAAGGCGAATTTGGCGGCCTAGGCATCGAGGTTGGGATGGAAGACGGCTTTATTAAGGTCGTTTCCCCGATTGAAGATACGCCCGCTTATCGGGCCGGCATTAAGTCGGGTGACCTCATCATCAAGCTCGACGATACGCCGGTAAAGGGCATGTCCCTCAACGATGCGGTCAAGCGTATGCGCGGCAAGGTGGGGGCCGACATCGTCCTGACCGTGTTACGCAAGGGTCAAAGTAAGCCGCTGGTGATGACCATCACCCGAGCCGTGATCAAGATCAAGAGTGTCAAACACAAACTGCCGGAGCCCGGTTTTGGTTATGTGCGCATCACTCAATTCCAAGAGCGTACGGGCGAAAACTTGGTCGCGGCCCTGAAGGACCTCGAGACACAGAATAAAGCGCCGCTGAAGGGCTTGGTGCTTGATCTGCGTAATGACCCGGGCGGTCTGCTTAATGCTGCGGTGGGTGTGGCTGGGGCCTTCCTCAAACCCAAGGATTTGGTGGTCTATACCGACGGGCGCACCGAGGATGCCAAGATGCGCCTGACCAATACGCGCGACGATTACTTGCGCTCCGGCGAGTCGGATTACCTGAAGACGCTCCCGGCTTGGGCGCGGACCCTGCCCGTGGTGGTGCTGGTCAACGGCGGCTCGGCCTCGGCTTCGGAGATTGTGGCGGGGGCCTTGCAGGATCACAAGCGCGCCGTGATCATGGGCACCCAGACCTTCGGCAAGGGCTCGGTGCAGACCATCTTGCCGTTGAACAATGGGACGGCAATCAAGCTGACCACCTCGCGCTACTACACCCCGAACGGCCGTTCCATTCAGGCCAAGGGGATCGAGCCGGATATCGTGGTCGAAGAGGGCAAGATCAGTAGCGAGGTGAACGCTCGGAGCGAGGTGCGGGAAGCCGATCTTGAGCATCATCTGCCGGGCGAGGGTAAACCGGCGGGCAAGCCGGCAAAGCCTAAAGCGGCGGATAAGCCCTCTACTGACAAGCCCGCTACTGACAAGCCCGCTCCGGATGAGGCGAGCGCGGAACGGCCTGAGGACACGATGGCCTCGACTAAGGACTTGCAGTTTGTTCAGGCGATCACCCTGCTCAAGGGGCTGAGTTTGTTGCGCCCGTGATTTCTGAGCGGTGATGCGATGCCGACCCCCTGTGATATCCAAAAACGCCGCGAGATCATCTTCCACGGCACGCCTCCGGGCCAAGTCGAGCGGGCCTTGCCCTTGCTGGAAGGCTTGCCTCACCTGAAGGCTTGTGCGTGCGGCCCTCTGTGTATCGAGGTGCGCTACTGCGTACAGGAATACACGCTCCAGGCCTTGGAGGCCGGCTTGGCGGCACAAGGTTTTCATCTCGGCACCCCGCTCTTGCTAAAACTCAAGCGGGCCCTTGTTTACTATGTCGAGCGCGTTCAGCGGGAAAACTTGCGCATCCCCGAGGCGCAGACCAAGAATTATCAGGCCCATGTCGAAGGCTGGGGCAAGCGTTCGCACGGCGACCATGACGACACGCCCAAAGATGAGTGGCGACAATACCGATAGTCCCGTCTGCCGGGCAGAGGTCGCTCTGGGCGATAGACTGAGCGATCAGCGTTTGCTGCGCTATTCGCGCCATCTCCTCCTCCATGAGATCGGTATCGAAGGCCAGACGCGCCTCCAGTCAGCGACAGCGCTCATTATTGGTGCGGGGGGCTTGGGCTCTCCGGTGGCACTTTATCTGGCCGCCTCGGGCGTGGGCCGCCTTTTGATCGCCGATGACGACACGGTCGATCTCACTAATCTGCAGCGCCAGATTGTGCATGCTCAGGCGAGTTTGGGGACCAACAAGGCGGAATCGGCGGCCCAGCGTCTGCGCGCCATGAACCCGGAGATTGCGGTGGAGGTCATTCCGCAACGGCTCTCTGGGCAGGCTTTGTTAGAGCGGGTCGCCGAGGCCGATGTGGTTCTCGATTGCACCGACAATTTTCAGACCCGCTACGCCATTAATCGCGCCTGTGTGGAAGCAGGACGACCCCTGGTCTCCGGTGCGGCGGTGCGTTTTGATGGCCAGATCAGCGTCTTTGCAAGCCCCGGTGATGGCGAGGCCCCGTGTTATGCCTGCCTCTTCCCGGAGGGGGGCGAAGATGAGGCGATGCGCTGTTCCGAGTTTGGTGTATTCGCGCCGTTGGTGGGCATTATCGGCAGCGTGCAGGCGGCGGAGGCCTTAAAGGTCCTGATGGGGATCGGTACGCCGTTATCCGGTCGCCTGGTATTGTTCAATGCCCTCGATGCCGAGTGGCGCGAGGTGCGTATCCGGCGCGACCTAAACTGCCCGGTTTGCGGCGGTTGAGGATCGGCTGAGGGTCGTCATGCGGTGGGCTGGATCAGACCGCGACCGATGATTTGCCACTGGATTTCCCAAGCGGTGAGCGGCGACTGGCGGAATCCGCTCCGCGTGAATTGCTGCCAGCGGCCTAGGGTCCAAGCCATGAGTAGGTTGGCCGCCGCCGTATTATCCAAGTTAGCGGGCAGGTCGCCCTGAGAGGCGGCAATGCGCAGCGCCTGCTTGAGGGTGGCCTCAATGCGATTGAACATCTGGTTCATGCGTGTCATCAGGCGTTCGTTTTCATGCACCAGCGCCTCACCGGTGAGGAGGCGGGTCATGCCCCGATTGCGTTCGGCAAAGCCCAACAGGAGTTGGACGATGCTGCGCACCTGAGTGAGTCCCTGTGGCTCTTCTGTGCCAATGCGGGTGATGAGCGAGAACAGGGTGGATTCGATGAATTCGATCAGGCCTTCGTACATCCGGGCCTTGCTGGCGAAGTGGCGATAGAGCGCGGCCTCGGAACACTGTAGGCGCGCGGCAAGGGAGGCGGTGGTGATTTTCTCGGCCTCGGGGTCTTCAAGCATGGCGGCCAAGGCTTGCAGAATCTGGGTGCGGCGTTCACCAGGGACGGTCATGGGGCTTTACTCCGGAAGGGTATAGGGTTGGGGGCGGGCGATCAGGAGCGGGCCTTGGCGATCACCGAGGCGGACATCACGGGCCTCCCAGGCATCCAGGCGCACAACAGCGAGGCAATCGTGGCCACCTCCCGCCGCGGGAGCTACATTGACGATCATGCCGCAATCTTGATCGGGAACGGCGTTACTGAACAGGTGGATACCGGGTGTTGCGGTCCCTTCAACATGGGCCAGGAACATGCGCCGTTTGACCTTGCCGAGATATTGCGTGCGGGCGACAACTTCTTGCCCCGGATAACAGCCCTTGTTGAAACTGACGCCGTGCAGGAGCTCCATGTTGACCATTTGCGGGGTGAAGGCCTCGAAGGTTGCCGGCAGGAGGGTGGGGATGCCGGCATCGACGAGCAGCGCATCCCAGGCCGTGTGACCGATGGGCCGTGCTTCGGCGCTGAGCGCCTGCCAGAGGGCCGGCGCAGCCTCTGGGCGGACCAGGATATCGAAGCGTTCGTCGGCGAGGCCGATAGCCAGCCCGTCGCCGTGTTGCAAGACGCCCAGTCCAGCGGCAGGGGCGTTGCCGCAGGCGCGGGTCAGCAGGGCGCGAGCGCCCGGGCCGGATAAGCCCAGGCGGACCCATTCGGCACTGGCATCCCGCGCCCGGGTCTTGCTGCGCAAGACAAACATGGAGAGGCGTTTTTGCAGGGTTTCGCGTAGGCCGTCCGGGAGCAGCAACAGATAGTCATCGGCTTGGCGCAGAACCAGAAAATTGGCCTGCAAGCGTCCCTTGGCATTGCAATAACCGGCGAAAACAGCCTGATCTAGCCCTTGGCCGCGCAAGTCATTGGTGATCTGGCCTTGCAGGAAGGCCAAGCTGTCTTCACCGTTGAAGGCGATCAGGCCGAAATGGGACAGATCCGCAAGGACCAAGTCACGCTGCGCCGCCGCCACCTCATCGACCCCGGGGCCAAAATGGAGCGCGCCTTGAGCGTCGGTTTGCGCGCCTTGGGTGGTGAGGAAGGTTTGCCAAGCGGGGATCATCTTCGGGGCCTATCAGAAATTGAATAGGCCGAAAATAACCGCTAGACCCGCAATTGGCAAGGCTTACTCAAAGCGGACTTAATCCCCTGCTAAGTGAGTGGCCACTCTACGCGCAGGGTGTGTATCCGCCGGCTGTCCGCGCTGAGGACATGGAAGCGCACGCCCTCGATTTCAATCTGTTCCCCGCGCTTGGGCAGGCGGCCGAAGGCATGGGAAACAAGGCCGCTAACGGTGTCGTATTCGCTGTCGTCGAAGTGTGTCTCGAGGGCCGCGTTGAGGTCGGCGATCTCGGTCTGCGCCTTGACGCGCCAGATGTTGGCTTGTTCAGCAATGAGGTTGTCGGCATCCTCGTCGTAGTCGTATTCGTCTTCGATATCGCCGACGATTTGTTCCAGCACATCTTCGATGGTGACCATGCCGGCCACACCACCGTATTCGTCAACGACGATGGCAATGTGGTTGCGTGAGGCGCGGAACTCGCGCAACAGGACATTGAGGCGCTTCGATTCAGGCACAAAGACCGCCGGGCGCAGGGTGTCACGCAGGTCAATCTCTTCGTCCGTGCAAAGTCGCAGCAGGTCTTTGGCGAGGAGGATGCCGATTACGGTGTCACGGTCGCCATCGACGGCCGGGAAACGCGAGTGGGCGGTCTCGATTACGAAGGGGAGGATCGTGCTGTGCGGGTCGTTGATATCGATGACATCCATCTGCGCCCGCGGGATCATGATCTCGCGCACCTGCATCTCGGAGACCTGCATGACCCCCTCGATCATCGATAGGGCATCGGCATCCAGCAGGTTGTTGTCATAGGCAGCATGCAGCAGGCCCAGCAGTTCATCGCGGGTGTCCGGTTCGGGCGTGAGCCAGGCCGTCAGGGTCTGTAGCAAGCTAGGTTTTCGACTGTCGTCTTCCATGTTCGTAGGGGTCTGGATAGCCCAGATGTTGCATGATAAAGCGTTCCACCGATTCCATGGTTACCGCTTCACTTTTGTGTTCGTGATCGTAGCCTTGCAGGTGCAAGACGCCATGGATGACCAGGTGGGCATAGTGTGCCTCGAGGGACTTGTCTTGCTCGGCGGCCTCGCGGGCGACGACCGGTGCGCAGAGGACAACATCCCCGTTGGCCGGCGCTGCGTCGTACACAAAGGTGAGGACATTGGTGGCGTAATCCTTGCCGCGATAATCGTGATTGAGTTGTTGCGCCTCAGCCGCATCGGTGATGCGCAGGGTCAGCGCCATCTCGCTTTGTTGGGCAGCCTTGACCCAGAGGCGCAGTTGCGCCCGTGTCGGGAGGCCGTCGGCGCGGTGGGCAATCTGGATCGCGAGATCAAGCGGAGGCGTCATGGTTTTGTGGCCGCCTTCTCATGGGATTTATGTGCGTCGTAGGCCTCGATGATGCGTGCCACCAGCGGGTGGCGCACCACATCCTCGTTCTTGAACTGGGTAAAGGCGATGCCGCGCACCTCGGGCAGCACCTCGGCGGCCTCCACCAAGCCGCTTTTCTGGCCGCGTTGCAGGTCGATCTGGGTGACATCGCCAGTGATGACGGTCTTGGAGCCAAAGCCGATGCGGGTGAGGAACATCTTCATCTGCTCGGGCGTGGTGTTCTGCGCCTCGTCGAGGATGATGAAGGCGTGGTTGAGGGTGCGCCCGCGCATGAAGGCCAGCGGGGCGATCTCGATCACCGCCTTCTCAAACTGGCGGGTGGCCTTTTCGATCCCCATGAGGTCATAGAGGGCGTCGTAGAGCGGGCGCAGATAAGGATCGACCTTCTGCACCAGGTCGCCGGGCAGAAAGCCGAGTCGCTCGCCGGCCTCAACCGCCGGGCGAACCAGGATGATGCGTCGCACCAAGCCGCGCTCCAGCGCATCCACCGCGCAGGCCACCGCGAGATAGGTCTTGCCCGTGCCGGCAGGGCCGATGCCGAAGGTGACATCGTGTTCCAGGACCTGACGGATGTATTGGTTTTGCCGTGCGGTGCGTCCGTGCAGGCCCGGTCGGCGGGTCATCAGCACCGGCAGGTCGGGCGCTTGAGCCGGGTCATTATGCGGGAGGGCGGCCTGTGGGTTGGCCGGCTGGTTGGCTTCCATCAAGGCGAGTTGAAGCTCTTCCAGATCGAGGGGTTTCTTGGCGCGCGGGTAAAAGTCCTTGAGCAGGCGGGCCGCCGTTGCGGCCTGTTCGCCGTGCAAATTGAAGACCTCGCCGCGCCGGGCGATGGTGACATTAAGGGCGGCCTCGATTTGACGCAGGTTTTCGTCCAGTACCCCGCAGAGGTTGGCGAGGTGGGTGTTATCGGCGTCGGGGAAAGAGACCTGCATATGATCAGTCGGCAATAACGACTTCACCGCGCAGACTGTTGGGCAGGGCTTGGGTGATGCGCACGCTAACAAACTCGCCCAGCAAGCGTTCTGGGGCGGCGAAGTTAACCACGCGGTTGTTCTCGGTGCGGCCCATCAATTCACTTGCGTCCTTCTTCGAGGGGCCTTCCACCAAGACTTGTTGCAGCGTGCCCACCATGGCCGCGCTGATGGCGGCGGCCTGGGCGTTTAGTTGCGCCTGCAGGCGATGGAGGCGCTGCTTGTACACCTCGACCGGCGTGTCGTCGGTCAGGCTGGCGGCGGGTGTGCCGGGGCGTGCGCTGTACACGAAGCTGAACGAATGGTCGAAATTCATCTCTTCCACCAGGCGCAGCGTGGCCTCGAAATCGGCCTCCGTCTCGCCCGGAAAGCCGACGATGATATCGGTCGCTAGCGACAAATTCGCCTGTGCGGCGCGCAGCTTGCGGATGATGGACTTGTACTCCAGCACGGTGTAGCCGCGCTTCATCGCCGCCAGGATGCGGTCAGAGCCCGACTGAACCGGCAGATGCAGGTGCGACACCAGCTTGGGGATACGGGCGAAACAGTCGATCAGACGCGGCGTGAATTCGCGCGGGTGCGAGGTGGTGAAGCGAATGCGGCCGATGCCCGGGATCTCGGCCATCAATTCCAGCAACAAGGCTAGATCGGCGAATTCACCCAACTGAGCGCCGTCGTCCATCGCGCCACGGTAGGCGTTCACATTCTGGCCCAGCAGGGTCACTTCCTTGACACCCTGTGCGGCCAGTTGCGCGATCTCGGTCAGGCAATCGGCCAGCGGGCGCGATACCTCCTCGCCTCGGGTGTAGGGCACCACGCAGAAGCTGCAATATTTGGAGCAGCCTTCCATGATCGACACGAAGGCGGTGGCACCTTCTACCCGTGGCGGTGGCAGGTGGTCGAACTTTTCAATCTCGGGGAAGTCGATATCGACTTGCGGGCGACCGCTTTGATCACGCCGGGTGAGCATCTGCGGCAGGCGATGTAGCGTCTGCGGCCCAAAGACCAGATCGACAAACGGTGCACGGCTAATGATAGCCGCGCCTTCTTGGCTGGCTACGCAACCGCCCACGCCAATGCGCAGGGCCGGGTTTTTCTGTTTTAGGTGGCGCACCGTGCCCAGATCGCTGAATACCTTTTCTTGCGCCTTTTCGCGCACCGAACAGGTGTTGAACAGGATCAGATCGGCCTCTTCCGGGTTGTCGGTGGGTTCATAGCCCTCCGCCGCCGCGAGCACATCGGACATCTTGTCCGAGTCGTACTCGTTCATTTGGCAACCGAAGGTTTTGATGTAGACCTTGCGTGTCATGGCCTGGCAACCCCGTGCAGGGGCGGGACAGGCAACGAAAAAAGGATAAGGGCAGGGTCCAGAGAATTTGGTGGTGATGGGCAGAATCGAACTGCCGACCTGTGGGTTATGAATCCACCGCTCTAACCGTCTGAGCTACATCACCGACTTGATGCGAAGGGTGCGGATTATCCCGGTCACCCCCCGTCTATGTCAAGGATTGCACAGGAAATGCACGGGAGATTACAGGTTAATTGGGGTGTTTAGTGGCGGTTAGTGGCGCACCACGCCTGCGCGGCAGGTGTTGCGGCGACCAGCGTTCGATGGCCCAGGGCCAGAACTCTGCCAGCGTGGCGGGCGGGTGATCGTCGAACTGGCCCAAAAACTGTAGCGCCGTCAGCAAGGCGGGGAGCGGGTTGGCATCGTTTAAGGGGGTCGCGAGGGTCTGTTTGGAGAGTTTGTCGCCCGCGGCATCGAGTACGACCGGCAGGTGAAGATAGCTCGGTGTGGTCAGGCCGAGGGCCTGTTGCAGGGCGATTTGACGCGGTGTGGAGACAAGCAGATCGCTGCCGCGCACGATGTGAGTGACGCCTTGCTCGGCATCGTCCACGACCACGGCGAGCTGATAGCTGTAGATCCCGTCCGCCCGCCGCAACACAAAATCGCCTAGATCACGCGCTAGGTCGCACATGACCCGGCCGTGTAGGCGATCATCGAAGGTGAGAGGCTTCTCGGGCGCCATGAACCGTAGGGCGGCATGGTCGCTCGGTAGGCCGTGTGGGCGGCAGGTTCCGGGGTAAATGGGGCCGTCCGCGCCATGCCTGGCGCCAAGGCCGATCGCCTTGCGGCTGCAGGTGCAGGCATAGACCAGCCCGGTTTGGCGCAAGCGTTCCAAGGCCTCGGCATAGGCGGCCTGGCGCTGACTTTGCCAGACGACGGTTCCGTCCCAAGTGAACCCGTGCGCCTCCAGGCTGCGCAGGATGGCATCGGCGGCCCCTGGTTGGATGCGGGGTGGATCGAGGTCTTCCATGCGCAGTAGCCAGAGCCCCCCTTGGGCGCGCGCATCCAGATAGCTGCCCAGGGCGGCGACCAAGGAGCCTAGATGCAGTGGGCCCGTGGGAGAGGGGGCAAACCGACCCCGATAAACGACCGGGATGGGGTTTATCTGAGAATTTGGCACGGAAAAGTGTCGTAAGTGGTTGACTAATAAAATTCGTGGCCATTATAGTGCGGGCATGTTGGAACAGCTCGATACCCTTGAAGCCAAACTGCAGCAGATGTTGGATCGCTATCGCCTTATAGGCGAGGAAAACCTGCAACTGCGGCAGCGCGTTTTGGCCATGGAAAAGGCCAATCGTCAGTTGTCCGAGCGCCTGTCGGCGGCCAGCACCCGTATGGAATCCCTTTTCGAGCAAATCCCATGAGCAGCGCTGGAAAAGCAATTAGTCTGGATGTCTCGATCATGGGCCGCGAATATCGTGTGGCCTGCCCGGAAACCGAGCGGGAGCGTCTTTTACAGTCGGCGGCGATGCTCGACCGAAAGATGCGCGAGGTTAAGGACAGCGGCAAGGTGAGCGGTGTGGAGCGCATTGCCGTGATGGCGGCGCTCAATATCACCCATGATTACATTAGCTCGCGCGGTGCGGGCGTCGAACCGGGTGAATTGGTTTCGCGTCTGGCGCAGATGAATACAGCGCTTGATCAAGCACTCGCTCCGCAGGATAATCTGCTCTGACCCTACCGCTTCCGGCGGGTTGCGTATTTTGAGCCGATTCGTATCGATAGGCTGCAGCAACAGATTGCGGGCGCGAACATGATTTGTTTCATGGACCCGAAGCGATTGCGCCGTGGCCACCTTGAACCCCAGGGTTCAAGATAGCGATTCGTTGGTGTGTGGCGGGGTCAGCCTTCTATGATTTCTTCCCCTCTTTCCTCCCCTTTTGAGAGCAAGGTCGGTTTGCGGCGCAAGTTGCGTGCGGCCCGTGCGGCGGTCACGCCTGAGGCGCGGCGCAAGGCCGCGCGGGCCATTGTCCGGCTGGCCTTGCGTGCAGGCTGGCTGCGTCAAGGGCGGCGGATCGGTTTTTATATGCCAGCCAAGGGCGAGCTGGATATCACCGATGTGTTGACCCGGGCTAGGGCCATGCGCGTCGATTGCTTCCTTCCTGTTGTTCCTTCTGCGCGGCAGCGCACGCTAGGATTTACCCGTATGACGGGGCGTGATGACTGGACCCATAACCGTTATGGGATCCCTGAACATGCCGTTTGGCGACCCAAGATCCGGGCTCGGCGGCTTGATATTCTGTTCTTGCCGCTGCTTGGGTTTGATGAGCAGGGGTATCGCATGGGCATGGGCGGGGGGTATTACGATACGAGCCTTGCCTTCTTGCGGCATCGCAAGGTATGGCAGCGCCCGTATCTGATTGGCGTCGCGTTCGAGGCACAGCGTGTGGAGGCCCTGCCGGTCGATCCTTGGGATGTGCCGCTAGACGCGGTATTGACCGAGCAGCAGATCTACCGTTTTCGGCGCAGGCAAGAGGGTCCATGAAAGAATAACGCCCACGAAAAACGGGCCACCCGAAGGTGGCCCGTTTTAGGTGCAGAGGATGTCGCGCGGTATTCTGCGCGATACGCTAAGCGGTACTAAGCGGTATTACTTGGCAGCCGGAACCAGCGCGGTGATCGGGTTGATGAAAGCGCTGTAGGTGTTCGGGTTGATGAACTGGCCCATGGAACCGTAGGTCTTGGGGTCAACCATGACGCCAGCGAAGCCGGTGTACAGGTTCGGGTTCATCGGAGCCATCATCAGGTT
>CAMDCO010000018.1 GCA_945890495.1 Bordetella parapertussis
GGCCATGGCCCATGTAGGGGCAGGCCCCCGTGCCTGCCCTAACGGTGAATGGGCAACCACAGGGGGTTGCCCCTACGAAAATCAGGCAAGCACAGGGTTTTCCCCCTCCCCTCCGCCATTCCTCCTCGCGGGTCCGTACGATGAATTGCACTACCCACTCGATTTCATATAGAGCCAAAAAGGCTCTATGTGATTTGTAGTGGGTCATCCGGGCAATCGTGCCGTCCGCCGAGTGCATTGCGGCGGCGGGTGGCATCGGCGTGCCTTTCGCCGAGCGAGATGCGCGTGACACGACCCTTCCCCCGCCGGGGGAAGGTGCCCGCAGGGCGGATGAGGGGCACGCGTTGATCAAGCGGCTGCACCTTGTTGAGGCGGCTTTCCCTCTCCCCAACCCTCTCCCGACGGGAGAGGGAGCAGACTGGGCACCTTGAAGAATCGGCCAGAGGGGGGTCTCCTGTAAAACATTGCCATCCAAAGGCGAAGACTGGCGACCTTACCCACTCTAAATCACATAGAGCCTTATTTTTGACCACCTGACGGTAAAGCGCGAAGGTAATGACATTACCCGCGATTTTCGCGCATACTCAGTGCTGTTCGATGGCCAACCCGTCGCGATTGGCGAGCACAAGATCGCCGATCAACCGAATGTCACCCTGACCAGGAGATGCTGACCATGACCGAAATTCATTTCATCGTCGAAGAAGCGCCGGAAGGTGGTTTCGTCGCCCGCGCCGTAGGCGCGGACATCTTCACCGAGGCCGACGATCTGCCCGCCCTGCACGAGCAGGTGCGCGATGCCGTGCATTGCCATTTCGACGCGGACAAGAAGCCGGGACTGATCCGCCTACTCGGCAAAGCGGGAGCCATGTGCGCCTGACGACGAAGGCGAACGGGGAGCATCACATTACCGTGCCGAACCATGATCCGTTGCGGCTCGGCACCCTGTCTGCGATCCTCGGGACGGTGGCCGCGCACCATGGCATCGACCGCGACCAGTTGCTGAAACGCTTGTTTGACTGAACGGAATAATCGAATAATCGAATAATCGGGATAGCTCAGACCATGTTTGTTTGTAGCGCCGCATGCACATCAACAGGCGCCAGCACTACCGGCAGACGATGCGATGGCTTGGCGCGCATGTCGCATTATCCAGCCAGGGCAAGCTGACCCCCAGCGTTTCGCGATAAAGGAACAGCAATGCCGACAAGGCCTGGTTCTGCGTAGAGGATGACACATGACCATTGACCGCCCGGTGGCACCCCTCGGTTCACGCCTGTTCCTGCATGCGCAATAGGCGCGCAGCCTCTTCCTTGCGCACATCTTCGATCACCTGCATCACCCCCTTCAGATCGACGGGCCGCCGGGCAGACTCGTGCCGGCCAGTGAGCACAACCTCCGGGTGCAGGCCGCCGTGTTCGTACAGCGCCCAGATTTCCTCGGCGTATTGCGTCGCCCCGAGCGCCGGCGCGAACTGACCAAAGTAGGTGCGCAGATTGTTTACATCGCGTGCCAGCATCATCTGCGCGTGGTTGTTTCCGGCGGCATCCACCGCCTGCGGCAGGTCGATGATCACTGGGCCATCGCTGCCCACCAAGATGTTGAACTCGGACAGGTCGCCGTGAACCACGCCGGCGCAGAGCATACGCACGACCTCCTGGATCAAGCGGTGGTGATGGCTGAGCGCCTCCGCTTCGGTGAACGACAGGTCATTGAGACGCGGCGCGGCGTTGCCGTCGGCGTCGGTCACCAGTTCCATCAGCAGCACGCCTTCGTGGAAGTTGTAGGGCGTGGGCACGCGCACACCGGCGCCCGCCAGCCGATAGAGCGCATCGACCTCGGCGCTTTGCCAGGCCTCTTCCTGCATCTGGCGGCCAAATTTGCTGCCCTTGGCCATGGCGCGCGCCTGGCGGCTGTTTTTGGTCTTGCGGTTCTCGGTGTAGTCGACGGCTTGGCGAAAGCTGCGCTGGTTGGCTTCCTTGTAGACCTTGGCGCAGCGGATGTCGTCGCCGCAAATGACGACGAAGACGGTGGCCTCCTTGCCGCTCATGAGCTGGCGCACGACGCCGTCGATCAGACCATCTTCAATCAGGGGGGCGAGTCGTTTGGGGATTTTCATCAATAAACGCCCTAGCCACGCACCTTGCGGTACGCCTCCAGCAGACGCTGGTGAATCGCGCTGCCTTCAAAATTGTGACCCAGATGGCTTAGCCCGAAGAAACGCTCATCCTGATTGAACAGCGCAAACGCCTGCTCCAGCGTCTCGCTGCCATACATCAACGCCAGCGCGGGTTCGAACAGGCTAAGCTCATCGAGCTGGGCAAGGTCGGCAATGCAACGATAGACCTTGAGGCGCGCTTCGCTGCGTTGGCCGTACTGGGCGATCCAGGCGCAGCCTTCGAGGATGGCGTCGTCATCGCCAAGCGCGAGCGCGAGCAGCAGCTTGATCTCGCCCACGCGGATGTCGGTCCACGGTGAATCGGCGTCGGGGGCGAGGCCTATCAATACCGTGACCAGGCGATCGTCGGCAAGGCCCAATTCGGTCATCAGATCCAGCAGGTCGGCACATTCGTCGTCGGAAAGTTCAGGCAGGCGCGAAAGGGCCGGGCGGATCAGGTTGCCCACACTGTTGTTTTCAAATTCGAGGTCGTCCACCGGGTAGATCTCGGAGACGCCCGGCACCAGGATGCGGCAGGCGTAAACGCCAAGGTGGGTGAAATCGGCGATGTAGAGCTCGTGCCCTTCGGCGTGCAGCGCGTTGACCGACCAGGCATAGTCTTCTTCGGTGGTCGTGCCAAAATTCCAATCAACGAACGCGAAGTCGGGGGTGTCGCGCAGGAACTGCCAGGAGATCACGCCGCTGGAATCGACAAAGTGAATTTCCAGATTCTGCGGGTCGGCGATCTCGGCCGAGTCGAATCCGGGGGCAGGAAAACCCGCCAGCGCGTCGAGTGCGCGGCCCTGCAATAACTCGGTCAGCGCGCGTTCCAGGGCGACTTCAAAGCGCGGATGTGCGCCAAAGCTGGCGAAGCAGCCCTGGTCGTGCGGATGCAATAGCGTGACATTCATCACCGGATAGCGACCGCCCAGCGAAGCATCCTTCACCAAGATACCAAAGCCCGCCTTGCGCAAGTCGCGAATACCCGCGGCAATATGCGGGTAGCGCTCGATCACCGCTTCGGGCACATCGGGCAAGCACAGGCCCTCCTCGATGATGCGGAACTTGATGTGGCGCTCGAAGATCTCGGCCAGTGCTTGGGTGCGAGCCTCTTTCAGCGTATTGCCAGCCGACATGCCGTTGCTGACATAGAGATTGCCAATCAGGTTGACCGGAAAATACACCGTCTTGCCGTCGGAGAGTCGCTGGTAGGGGATGGCGCAGATGCCGCGTTCCGCGTTGCCAGAATTGAGGTCAATCAGTTGGTCGGCGCGCACGCTCGCGTCGGGGTTGTAAACGGCGTGCAACTCGGGCGTGAGCAGCCCTTCCGGCCAAGCCGCACCTTCCGGGATAAACCAGCGTTCATCGGGATGGTGGACATAGCCCCGCTTAGCGATCGTCTCGCCCAGATAGAAGTGGGTCCAGAAATAGTTGGTCGACAGACGCTCAAAGTATTCACCTAATGCGCTCGCCCGTGCGGCCAGTTCCGTCGCGCCCTTGCCGTTGCTAAACAAGAGCGGGCAATCACGGTCGCGGATATGCACCGACCAGACGCCCTCCACCGGGTTGAGCCAGGAGCGCTCCTCGATGTGAAAGCCAATGGCTTCGAGCTTGGATTGCAGGGTCGCGATCGACGCTTCGAGCGAGGCGTCCTTGCCGGGAATGAAGTGTTCGGTGTGGTGCATTGGATAGCAACTTAAGGGAGGGGCGGACAGCATACCCTATGCGTCAAGCCGAGTTCCGGGAAGAATCTTTTCCAACAGGGTATGAGCTCGCGGCGGAATTCACCCAGTAGCGCCCGCGTCACTCCAACGACAATGGCCTAGCAGAAACCAAGAACGGCACGATCATCCGCAAGCATCTGGGCTACAGCCACATCCCGCAGCATTTTGCCGCCGAGATCAATGCATTCTGCGCCGAGCCTCTAAACCCCTATGTCAACTTCCATCGGCCCTGCCTATTTGCCGAGGCGTATTTCGACAAAAAAGCAAGACCAAGAAGCACTATCCGCTCGATGGGGTCATGACGCCGCTGGAGAAGCTGGCCTCTGTACCCAAGGCGGAAGATTTCCTGAAGCCCGGCGTGACGCTCGACGCCTTGCGGGAGAAGGCCAGCACCCTGAGCGACAACGAGGCGGCGGCGCGCCAGCAATTCGATAGCCTGCTGGGCCTCGCTGATGCCGCGTTCGGCAAGGCGTGACTGATTCAACGTGTAACCTTGCACCAGATGCTCACGCAGGGTGCGGGTCGCCCATTGGCGAAAACGGGTAGCCTGGGCGGAATTAACTCGATAGCCAACCGAAATAATTGTATCGAGGTTAAAGTAATCCACCTGATAAGTTTTTCCATCAGCAGCAGTTGTTGCAATAAGTGCAACAACTGAATCTCGCACCAATTCACCATCTTGAAAGATGTTCCGCAAATGGCGTGAAATCACCGACTTGTCGCGGCCAAAAAGATCGGTCATCTGCCCGAGACTTAGCCACACCGTCTCCGCCTCCAGCCGCACGTCCACGCGCGTCTGTCCGCCCTCGGTTTCATAGATCAGTACTTCACTCATCGCATTTCCTCTTACCCCAAGACAATGTGCAACTATGCACATGTTACCGATCCAGCGGGCTCACAACGCCCCTGCCGCCTTTGTTGAGGACATGAGTGTAAATCATCATGGTGGAGACATCGGAATGGCCGAGTAGTTCTTGCACTGTTCTGATGGTGGCCCTACTAACCGCCGTCGGTATCGACAGCACTCCCGCCCTCATCAGTACCGACGATATCTATCAGCCACCCAGTGTGCCGGTGCTGTACTTCGATCATGTCATCACCTACATCCCCAGCCTGAACTTGTTTCTGGATGCCACGGCCAAGCAAACGCCATTTGCCGTACTAGACCAACAAAATCAAGGCAAACCAACCCTGCTATTGGCCAGCGCCGAGATCAAATACACCCCGTTCGACAAGGCCCACCAAGCCCGACGAGAAACACTCACCCTCATGTCGGTCACGAAAAACGGCGAAATCATCGGCTCCTCAATCTATCGCCCCGCAGGGGGGAGAAAAGTGAGTGATCCCAGATTCCCTCTCGAAGAACCGGGAAGAACCGGGGTCGAAGAACCGGGCTCAGACCACGATAAACAACCGTGGTCTGAGCCCAATTGTCATTTCAGTGCGTTCGCGTCGTCCGCCCACAGGACATTGACCCACTCAGCAAGCTCGACCTGCCATTCAAACCAGGCCTCCTGACGGCTGAAATCCTAGAGGCGTACACGCTATAACCGAAGCCATTTCCAAAGTATGAATGGCACTAAGAATTGAGGCAGATCAAAAACGCCTCACGAGGTCTTCATGATGCAGCTACACTCGCGCCATAACGCTGTTGCACTTCAGACTTAAATCCGCCTTGGGTATCCGCAGCAGAGCCCATTCAAATCTGCTGTTTGCCGATTGGAGGAGTAAAAATGAAAAAACATACTACAGTGTCATGGCTTTTCGCCGCAGCCGCAACATGGAGCGGCCAAGCGTTGGCCGCGCATCATGTCGTTTGGCCAGATGTCGTCGTCCACCTGCACGGTAGCGGCCACGCCTACCTTGTCGACACCAAGACGGATGCCGTCGTCGCCGACCTGGCGACCTGCAAGGGCGGCACATTGGGCAGCACCACGCCCGATGCGAAGAAGCTTTATGTGAGTTGCGCCGCCGATGGCCAGAAAGAAGTGGTGGTGCTTGATCTGGCGAACAAGTCCGTCGCCAAGCGCATCGAAACCGGCAACCGTCCCAAACATGGCCTCGTCAGTCCAGACGGCAAATGGGTGGGCATTAACCACTGGGGGTTGGATGGCGGCAAGCACCGCGTGACCTTCCTCGACGCGAAGACTGACGAGATCGCCAAGGTCATTGACCTGCCCGTGATGAACACCGAGGTCAAAGGTGTCACCTCCATGCACAACGCTTGGAGCGTTGATTCCAGACTGTTGTTCGATGTGGACAGAGCGGACAACCGGTTGGTTGTGACCGACACCAAGGACTGGAGCGTCAAGACTTATCCGGTTCCAAGTGCACCCCACTACCCCGTTCCCAGTCCGGATGGCAAGGAACTCTGGCTGGTGCACGAGGGCAACGACAAGGCCCTGCCGGGCATTCTTGTCTATGACCTCACGAAGCCCGACATGCCCGTCATCGCCAAGATGGACATGCCCCTGATCGGCGAAGAGGTCGTCGAAGCGCACCACGGAAACTTCACCCAGGACGGCAAGCTCTTCTTGGCCTTGAACCGCGGCCCCGGCAAAGACAGCCGCGGACGGGAGATCGCCTTCTTCGACGCCAAGGCCAAACAACTGGTGCATCGCCTCACCAGCGCCAGCAACGGCGTGGGCCACACCTACAACACGCCGGACGGCAAGCGCGCAGTGGTCACCAACTACGGCAACAATGTCATCACAGTGATCGACATCGCCAGTCTCAAGACCGTGAAAGACCTAAAAATTGGTACCGGTCGCATGGGGCATATCGCCTTCACGAAGGACGGGCAATGGGGCTATGTGTCCAACGAAAAGGATGGCAACTTGTTCAAGATTGACATGAAGAAACTGGAGACCGTCAAGAAAATCGAAACCGGGAACAAACCCGGCGGTGGCCAGGTTCTGAATGTCTGGACCAATGTGTTCGAGGAGTTACCGCGCAAGTAACGCACCCAACCCTGCGCTCCACACGGACTCGCAAGGAGGAATTGTGGATCGGAGGGGGAAACCCCCTGTGGTTGCCTGATTTTCGTAGGGGCAACCCCCTGTGGTTGCCCATGCACCGTTAGGGCAGGCACAGGGGCCTGCCCCTACATGGGCCATGGCGATCGTGGTTGCCAAAATGTGTAATGTGGCCAGATCCACTACCAATCACCAAGAACCCCCATCACACATCGCATAGAGCCAAAAAAGACACACCCTCGCGGGACAAGAATGGCAAAATTCAAGCCGGTTGCCTCTCTTTGAACCTCACTCACGGCCCATGCAAAGAATTTTCCTCCTGAGCCATATGCGCGCCTTCACCAGCCTGGCGGGGCATATTCTCGGCTCGCACCCACAGATCAATGGCTATTACGAGATGCACATCAGCTATACGGACGCCGCTGCGCTGGACCAGCAGAGCGCCCTATTTCAAGAAAACGATGCCCTCAAGCCAGGCAGCCGTTATCTGTTCGACAAGCTGCTCCACAATGATTACGCACTAAAGCCGGAGCGGCTCGGCCTGACAAATCCGAAGATACTGGTCTCGCTGCTTGAGCCTGAACAGACGCTCAAGAGCATCGTCGACCTGTTCGCGCAAAAAGCAGTCGCAGACCCCTACGCCTCGCCCGCCGGGGCGGCGGACTACTACATC
Organism: Bordetella parapertussis; assembly: GCA_945890495.1. Classification (GTDB taxonomy): domain Bacteria; phylum Pseudomonadota; class Gammaproteobacteria; order Burkholderiales; family Thiobacillaceae; genus QYQG01. Next base: position 7,528 of record CAMDCO010000018.1, read on the forward strand.
AAACGGGTCCAGGCGCTCGCCGACTTCTGCCGCACGGCCGGCCAGCCCTATGACTATTTCGATGCCGAGCTCTTTCAGCGCGCGCCGGAGGCACTGCTACCCAAATTGACGGACTGGTTGGAACTGGACTCGCCCCTGAGCGAACACTATCAATGCTTCAGCCAGACTGGAAAGGCGCGCAAAGGCGACTCCTCCGTGTACATTCACAGCGGCAAGATCGACAGGACGCCGATCACCTATCCGCACATCGCGCTGCCGGAGTCGGTGCTTGCCGAGGCGCAGGCCGTGTATAGGCAATGCCGGCGCGACATCCTCGCGCACGCGGCGGACGCGCTTACGCTGGCTTAATATGAAAGTCGCGAAGCGACTTCTCGATGCTCCCCTCTCCCCTTGCGGGAGAGGGGTTGGGGGAGAGGGGAACGGGCATGACTTTCATACTCTCGGGCGTCTTTCCAAAGTCATGTCCGTTAAAACAGGCTATCCCAGACATCCCGTTCCGCCCGATAGGCCTGCAAGGCCGCAACGATCTGCTCCTTGCGCTGGGCACGATGGGCCGTGGACTGAATCTGCTGCCAGGCTGGTGCGGACACGCCAAAATTGCGCTCGATGTTATGGATGAAGGCCTGAACCTGCTGCAAGGCATCCGCCAATTCGGGGGCGCGCAACCACCAATGCCCTGAACTAAACACGAGCGCGTGCAACTGTCGGCTCGCGCTGACGATGGCCTCCTGCTTTTGCCGATAGAGCGCCAACAATTCGGCCTCCTTCTGGTCGATGACGGCCTGGATCGCGTCCTCGACGAAGGGCCGCCGCACATCGGCCTGCTTGACCAAGGCCTCCGTCGTAAACAGCATCAGATCACCAAAGAACTGACGCTCAAACTCGTCGGCCAGATCCACGCCTTGCTGATCGCTGTCGATCTCCACGCCGGGGCGGAAATCGTCCCCCAGCCCGGCCTCCGTCGTGCGCCGGTGCAGATTAGGCAGGTTGCAGGTGGCGAACTGCGGCCCGATCTCGGCGGCAATCAGGCGCCCCGCCGTGGGGCCAGACATGCGCAAGCGCAAATGCCCGAAAGGAATGATGTATTTCAACCCCGCATAGTTGACCGTGTAATTGCCGGGATACACCGTGCGCGCCGGGGAAAGCTTGGCAAAGCCCTCGCCGTAGGCAAACCAGGTCTTGCGCGTGAGGTGTTCGCCGAAGAAAAAGGCGTTGAGGCGATCCGCAAGGCCCTGCAAGCAGGCGCGATGATCATGTGCGCCCGTTAACGGACAGGGATAGGGGAAGGTCGCCGCCTTCTGTACAAAGCCAAATAGCCCGGCGAGGTCGTGGTACGCGGCATCCCCGGCCGGCGGCCCCTGCCAGCCGTGAAACTGGCACGCCTGATCAGGGGGCAATCCGGCCAAGCTGTCGAAAAAGGCGCTGACATCGGCCAGAAAATTGGCCGCCATCACCGAAGGCGAGACCGGCGGGTCTCCCACCAGCTTTCCGGTGAGCATGAGGGTGTCGCTGTGGCGGAAGATTCGGTCCGTGGCGTGGAAATAATTCAGCGCGTACACCGCCTCTTCGCCAGAAGAGGTGCGCCGGTTGACGCAAAAATGCTGATCGCTGTCCACCAGGTAGTACAGCGTCCGGGCTTTATCCTCGGTCAACTGCAAGAACTTCAGGTAGCAGAGGTTGCGGTTGGCGGCTTGCCCCTTGCGATGGAAGTTTTCCGGGGCTTGCGTGGTGAGCAGATGACCGAGACGCGCCCGCTTTTCGGCCGGGAGCCCTTGGAGCAAGGCGTACTGCTCGGCCAGGCCCAGGTAAATGACCTGCAGTCCACGGCCACGGTATTCCTCCACCAAGGCCTGGTGGCGGCGGATGTTGTCCGCGTCTCGACTATCCTCGGCGACCACAATCTGAATCCGGGTCCAGACCCCGTCCGTTCGGCCGCCATAGTCAAACGCGACGCAGATCTGATAAATGCTTTCCAGGCAGGCGCGCAAATGCGGCGGGCGATCCGCGACCGGGATACCCAGGATAAAGCGATGGCGGTCATCCTTGATCTGCTCCTGCTCCTGCTCCCGCTCCCGCTCCTGCTGCCGCCCCCGCTGCCGGATAAGCGCCTCCTGTTCCCGAAACAGGGCCTGATAGGTGGCCAGCAAGGGATGAAAATCCACCTTGGATGACCACATGGCCTGTTCCAGCAAAGGGTAGCTGCGCTCATACAGGTCAATGCGCGCCGTGCGCTGCTCCGGCTCATCTGGGGTGGCCAGCGTCGACAGCGCCACCTCAATATCGCCCAGACCGGGAATATCAAACCGGTAACGCGCCAGGCATTGCGCCAGCTGCGTCGTCGTGGTCACGGGGCCCCCGCGGTGGTCAAGGCATCGGCCATGCGCGCCTACCGTCGTGTGGAATAGTTTGGATAGGCGTCCTGATCCAGCATGATCTCGATGAGGTTGATGCCGTGGTGAAAATCAACCGTCTCCAGTTGCGCCAGATCCGCCTCGTTTTCCAAGCGACGATGTACGATGCCGAAGGATTGCGCCAGCAACGCATAGTCCGGATTGATGAAATCGCAGTCGATGAAACGGCTGTCGTAAAGGTAGTGCTGGTTCTTGCGGATAAGACCCATCGTGCTGTTGTTGAACAGGACGATATTCACCGGGATGCCATAGTTCACCGCCGTCATGACCTCCATCGCGCACATCTGGAAGCCGCCATCGCCGAGGACGGCGAAAAGCGGTTGATTGAGCACACAACCGGCACCAATCGCCGCCGGAACGGAGTGGCCCAACGAAGAAATACCGGTATTCGGGAAAAAGCGATCCCGGGTAGAGACCCGGTAGAAGTTCTGCGAAAACACAATATTGTCATCGAACATCGCCAAACCGTCCGGAAAGCGCTGTTCCAACCAGCCATAAAAGGCACGGACATGGTCAAACTGATGATTGAAGATCGTCGTACCGGCGGCATGGGCCTCCGCCTGGAAGGCCGCGATGAAGGCCGCAATATCCACCGGCGCCTTGGCCGGCAGGTCATCTTTCACCAAGGCCTCATCCAAGGCCGTCAGATAGGCGCCCAAGTCTGCCTGCACCACCAAGTCAGCACGGAAGACCTTCTCCAGTTGCTGGCTACTGTTGTCTACCTGGATGCGCCGCTTTCCCGCCAACAGGTTGCTATCCCACGAATAGCTGGTGCGCTCGTTGAACCCGGCCCCAAGCACCAGCACCAGATCGGATTCCCGCTCCAGATAGCGCATGGCATAGCCACTGGAGGTGACACCCAGACTGCCCAGCGCCAGCGGGGAACGCTCGTCGAATACGCCCTTGGCCTTGAGGCTGCTGCTTACCGGAATATTGAGCCGTTGGCTGATGCGGGCCAGCGCTTCTTGCGCACCGGCCCGTAAACACCCATGCCCCGCCACGATGAGTGGACGCTGCGCGGCGCGAATCAAGGCCACGCTCTTCTCGATGGCTTGCGCACTGACCCCATATTCGCAGCAACCAGAACCCAAGGCTATCTGCTCCAGGATGTCGTCATCCACCTCTTCCTTCTGGACATTGAACGGGAAGCTCAGAACGACCGGGCCGGGCGTTCCAGAACGCAGATGCTTGGCGGCCTGTTGCAGCACCGTCGGCAGATAATCCGTGCGCTCGATCAGCTTGTGATAGCGCGTGATGCCGGCAAACAAGGCCACCTGATCAATGCTGCCACCCTCGCCGGAGCTCTCCTGCAAGCCCCCTTTGCCAAAGAAGCGCGTGGCGGTCTCACCCGTAATGACCAGAACCGGCAGGCTATCCGCGTAGGCATTGGCGATCCCGGTCACCAGATTCGTCGCGCCCGGCCCAGCGGTCGTGATACAGGCCCCGATACGCCCCGAAGCACGCGCGTAGCCGCCCGCCATAAAGGCCGCGCCTTGCTCATGTTTGACCAACACGGTACGGATCGTCGAGCCAAAGAGATGGTCATACACCGGCAAGATATGGGCGCCGGGAATCCCGAATACCGTATCGATCCCCAGCCGTTCCATGTAGCGGAAAAGCAGTTCTGCAACCGTAATCTTCATTGCCTAGCGGAAAGCCCCTGTTCAATTAGGCGCCCATTGTAAAGGAAGCACGCAGGCTTTGACCCTGCTCAATGACAGGCCAAGTTAACGCCATCGATACTGCAAGCCTTCCATCTCACGGCCTTCCATCTCACGGCCCACTCCATGCCAAAACCGCCCACTCAACCCGCTTTCTTCGCGGCCGTCCCAAGCATTGTCTTGCACGACGGCCTGGCTGAACTCCTTGGCGCGTCCCCAGACGGATGCATCGAATATACCTATGCGGGTGCGGTCGCCCTCGCCGGCCATTCCTGTCCCACCGTGGCGGGGGCCTGGCTGATGACGACGCGGGCACTGGCCCACCTCTACCCTGACAGCGTGCCGGAGCGCGGAGATCTACAGATCGAGTTTCGCGACGCACAAGACTCCGGCACCACGGGGGTCGTCGCGGCCGTTGTTGGCTGGATCACCGGTGCGGCCGGCGACGGCGGTTTCAAGGGCCTCGCGGGCGTCTACGCGCGTTGCGGGCTGCTGCGTTTCGGCGTGCCGATGCAAGGACAATTCCGCATCACCCGGCGCGATACCGGTACCGGGGTCGAATTGGATTACCACCCCGAAAATGTCCCACCCCTACCGGGAATGGCCGAGTTGATGGGTGCCATCAAGACCGGCATCGCCAGCGCCGAACAGCGGCGCGCATTCGGCGAGGCCTGGCAAGATCGTGTGCGCCGTATCCTCATCGAACACGGCAACGACCCCAAACTGGTCACCCTTACGCCCTGCGCTTAATCTCCGCCCGAATCGCGGCCAGCAAACCCTGGCCGGCATCCTCGACCATATCCAGCACCTGATCGAACCCCTCTGCCCCCCCGTAATACGGATCGGGGACCGCTTGCCCGGTCCAGCGCTCTGAAAAGCTCAGGAACAGGCGCACCTTAGAGCGATGTTCCGGAGGACAGATCTCCAGCAGATTGGCCTGGTTATCCGCGTCCATCGCCAGCACGAAATCGAAGCGGGCAAAATCAGCCACCGCGACCTGCCGCCCACGCAAGGGCGACAAATCGTAGCCGCGCGTTGCCGCCGCCGCCTGCGCCCGCGCATCGGGCGACTTGCCGATATGCCAGGCCGCCGTCCCAGCCGAATCAATCTCAATCTGGCCGCTCATCCCAGCCCGCTCCACCTGAGCACGAAACACCCCCTCGGCCGTCGGAGAACGACAAATATTGCCTAAACAAACAAATAACACATGAACCATCGCACACTCCTGAAATCAATGTTTACCGCCACCCGAAGCCTTCAGCAACACGCACCAGACATTGGCCAGCAGGTGCCTCCGGATTTCGGCGAGGATGGACTCCCAGCGCTGGCGGACTGGACGGGTGAAGCTGGGAAGTAACTCAACGGCCATAACTCATTTATCCGGATTTCAACTTGCGCCGCCATCGGGATGCGTATCCAGCCAGCGTTGCCCGAGGGCAGTCAGCCGGTAGCGCTGCTTGCTGCTGCGCGGTTTGTCGGGCTGCGTCATTTCGACCAAGCCCGCCTCCAAAGCCGGCAACAAAAAGGCTTGTCGGAAATGCGGCGTGTGCTTTAAGCCTAGTGCTTCTTGCAGCGCGTTACGAGTGTGCTCACCCTGCGTGGCAACCGCCAGCAACCGCGCTACTTCTCCGGCAACTTGGTCGGCAACTTGGTCGGTGACTTGGTCGGTGACTTCCCCGTCCGGTCGTTTAGCCAGTGGATGAACTGGCAACCGAATGATGCAAGCCAGTCGGTCGTCATCGGTTTCGAAGCGGGGCACTGGCGAGCCATTGGCGGCCATGGCTTTGAGTATCTTGGGCACGCCCGTCGAGCGACCTTCGGTCAGGTCAAGCTCCTTCAGGAACTCCCCAATTCGCCGGTTGCGGTAGCGGCGGCTGACTGCCCGGCCTGCTTGAAGGTCCTCCAATCGGATCGAACGATCCGGCCCCGGAAAGCTGAGGATCACCAATTCGTCATAGCTGATGCGCACTTCAATCGGTTCGCGCTCCTCATAAGAACGGTGATAAACGGCATTCACCACCGCTTCTTCGATGGCAACGTAAGGAAAGTTCCACACTCGCGTGGCTTCGGCACGGTCCGGGTGCTTGAGCACGGTTTCAATCAAATAATTGCGCTGGATAAAATTCAGCGCGTCACGCGTCATGTGCGCCAACGGTCCCCTGAAAATCTTTTCATCAAAACGGTCGCCACCAGCGCCTTCGGGGAACCACAACACATCAATCTGCGTGTAGGGGAAAAACCGATCCGGCGCTTCATTGAAAAACAGCAGGCCGACATTCTTTGGCCAAGGCGACTCACTCGGGCCGCCCACCAGGTTCATCTGGCGCGCCAGCGCTTCCACAGACATCTCATCGGCATCGTCGGCCAAGGCGCTGCCCACCTCGCGCAAATACTCAAGCATCAGCGGTTTGGATAAATCGCTCAGTTTTGCCTGCTGGTTAAAGCGATCATCCCACGGCACCTGTGCCGTCAGGCCGAGCAGCTCCTGTTCGGTTCCGCCTTTCGCCTCGACCGTGCTGCTGTAGCGGCGAATGTAGTAATGCCAAGTTTTGTGCTTCGCGCTGACCGATGCCGGTGCTTTGTAAGGGCGATGCATCCCACCCGGCGCCCACAGCACGATCAGCTTGCATCCCTCAACTTCCTCAACACTCAGCACCGGGAAATACGGCGGCTGGATCAACTGGCAGTGGGCCAGCAGTTCCCGCTGAATTTTGTCCAACTGGTTGTCTGGCAAACCCACCGGCGGAAATACTGGCTGGCCATTGGCGTCACAATCCTGCCCGATCACCACATAACCGCCGCCGAGGTTTTCGAAGTCGTTGGCAAAGGCGCATACAGTGCGGATGATCGGGTCTGGGTTCCATCCAGCCTTGTACTCGATGCGCTCGCCCTCGACCGTGCGCTGGCGCAGCAGGTCATTGAGGTTGATGGGAAGTTTGGTCATGTCGCGTTCACCGTCTCGTTGCCAGTGTTAATTGGGCTCAGACCCCCATCATTTGCTGGAAAATCGCCCCAGCCATCCAATATCCAGCGTTCCACCGCGCCGTCACGGACATAACGAAACCAGTTTGTCGCACAGTTTGGAAGGGCGAAATCCCGCGGTGCCGACAAAGGTCGGTCTGTCACCACCCGATACATCAGATCAAGCACCCCGCCATGAGTGACCACGAGCACGGTTTGTCCCTCATGTTGCGACAGGATCTCGACCAATCCGCTCAGCGCCCGCGCGGCAAATCCACGCAGGGTCTCGCCGCCGTGCTGATCGAAATCCACTTCCCGTTCCATATGGTGGACATACGCCTCGGGATAGCGCTCCTTGGCCTCGTGACCGGTCAGCCCTTCGAAATAACCGAAGTTGCGTTCGCGCAAGGCCGGATTCAGGTTTACCGGCAAACTCAGCGCGGCCGCCAAGGTGCAGGCTGTCGCGTGCGCGCGTTGCAGATTGCTGCTGTAAACGGCTACTGGGCGCGGATACCCCTCGGCCAATTGCGCGGCCAAAGACAGCGCCTGCGCCTCGCCAGTCGCATTCAGCGACACATCCTGCTGACCCTGGATGCGATGCTCCACATTCCAGTCCGTCTCGCCATGCCGCACCAGACACAAGCGCGTCACCCGCGTCGTACTCATCGCTTCCCCCCGCCCGAGGCCTTCAGCAACACCGCATCCATCCCCCGCGACGACAACACCCGTCGTAGCCACCCAAATAGATGCGACGGCACGGTCACCGGATAACGCGCCCGCGGTCGACGCGACTCCAAGGCGTGAACCACCTTGGCCAGCACCGCCTCGGGCGGCAAGGTAAACGGCGCCGCCGGGCCGGGTTTTTGCAAGCGCGCCATTTGCCCCTCGTACTCCTGCCGATGCACGCTATGTTGCCAGTCAATATGACGCAGAAAGTGCGGCAGGCAATTATCACGAAAGCGTGAGGTGATCGGGCCGGGTTCCACCAGACTGACCTGGATGCCCGTGCCGTGTAACTCCTGACGCAGCGTATCGGCCATGCCTTCGAGCGCAAACTTGGCACCCACATACGCACCGCGATAGGCAAACGCCGCATAGCCCAGCACCGAGCTGTTGAACACAATGCGCCCGTGACCCTGGGCGCGCATCACCGGGATCAGCCGATTGGTGAGCTCAATCCAGCCAAACAGATTGGTCTCAAACTGCGCCCGCAGCGCGGCGCGGGTCAGATCCTCCACCGCACCGACCTGCCCAAAACCGCCGTTGTTGAACAACGCATCCAGCCGCCCACCGGTCGCCGCCAACAACGCATCCACCGCCGCGTGGATCGACGCCGAATCATCCAGATCGAGTTGGAACGCCTCAAAGCCCTCTTCACTCAATCGCGCCACATCCGCCGCCTTGCGCGCCGTCGCCAACACCCGCCAGCCCCGCGCCCGCAGACCCTGCGCGACGGCATGGCCAATGCCGGTGGAACAACCCGTGATCAGAATGGTGCGTGCAGTCATGGGCCGGAATCATACCGGCAACTCAAGTCCTGGCGACGGAAACGCCAAGCCTTGTTTAAGCGGTCATGAATAGGCTATCGCCAAATCAATTAGGTCGCGCCAACGAGCGTATCCCACCCGGTCGTATAACCCGGTGTCACCTTATCCCGCCGCATCTTCCAAGGCTGAACCACACCCTCCGCTGCCAGCTTGAGTGTTCCTCGCCCAAAGGTCTGGTTGACGGTGTCGAGCAATGCCATCAACTTATCCCGACGGTTGTGCCCATCCGGGGTCACGGTCGCGAACAGATCCCCTTGGCGTTGCCCTGCGGGTGAAAGCTCCAGCAACATCACGCCACACTTCTTATAGCGAAATCCCTCTCGATAAAGGCGCTTCAAACCCCACAGAGCCACCTTGGAAAGACGAGATGTATCGTCCGTAGGGTTCGGCAAGGGGATGGTCAAGCCCGGATGATATTGCGGCTCGGCGGTCTTGAATGGGTTGGTCTGGATGAAGATCTGTATCGCCCCAGCGATCTGTCCTTCCTTGCGTAACCGCTCTGCCGCCCGGGCCACATGCGAGGCCATGGCTTCGCGCAGATCGGTCAGGTGAGTGACAGGATAACCAAAGCTACGCGAGGCAATGATCTGCTGCCTGGGAGAAGCAATCTCTTCCAGCGGAAGACAGGAGATACCGTTCAGTTCGCGCACCGTTTTCGCCAGCGTGACATTGAAACGGCGCTGAATCTGCGCCGGATCGGCCATCTTCAAGTCTTGGACGGAGTGGATGCCGGCCTCAGCGAGCTTGGCCTTCCATTGTGGCCCCACGCCCCAAACCTCGCCCGCCAGCGTCTCGGTGAAATAGCGGATCTGCTGCCATGGAGATAAGTCGTTGAGGTTGCACACGCCTGCCTCCTTGAAGTCGGCATGGCGCTTGGCAAGGTGATTGGCAATCTTGGCCAGGGTTTTCGATGGACCGATGCCCACGCCGACCGGTATTCCCGTCCACTGCCGCACCCGCTGGTGGATCTGCTGACCGATGGAGGTCAGGTCCCAGTGGCTAAAGCCGGCAAAGCGCAAAAAAGATTCATCGATGGAATAAACCTCCTGCTCCGGGGCAAACTGAGCAATCACGGACATCATGCGCCGACTCATGTCGGCATAAAGTTCATAGTTGGAGGAAAGGGCCACGCCGTCATGCCGAGCCAGCACATCGCGTATCTCGAAATAAGGCTGACCCATCCGGACACCCAAGGCTTTGGCCTCGTTGCTGCGCGCCACCGCACAACCATCGTTGTTTGACAGCACCACTACCGGGCGCCCTTCCAGCTTTGGGTCAAATACCCGCTCACAGCTCACATAAAAGTTGTTGCCATCGACAAGAGTGAATTGGGCGCGGCCCATCACTTGAGCTTCCTAACGACACCCTTCACCACACCCCAGATCGTCAATTCCTGCCCGTCTCTGATCTCGATCGGCGCAAAAGCAGGGTTATGCGGCAAGAGGCGGATCACACCACGATGGCGATACAACTCCTTCACCGTCAGTTCACCATCCACGACGGCCAGAACGATATCGCCATGATGCGCATCTAGGGCCCGGTCCACGGCGATGATGTCACCGCTCAGGATGCCGGCATTCACCATGGAATCCCCCTTGATCCGCACATAGAAGGTCGCCGCCTCATGCTCGACCAGATACGCGTTGAGATCGAGCCGGCCCTCGACATAATCCTCGGCAGGTGACGGAAACCCTGCAGGAACAGATCCATCAAAAAACGGCAAGGGCATCGGGCTGACCAGATCCACACCCCCCAACCATTCCACCTCGGTGCCCATGCGCGGCAAGGCCAGATACGCCTTGACCTCACCGATGCGACTAACCGGGACCCGTATCACCTGTGTCGGTTCCCCATAAGGGCCAAAGCCCGGCTTGCGCCCTTGTCCAGGCCGAATTCCACCACGCGGCATGACGCCCTCTGTTAGCCGTTACAACAAACAAAGTATAAACGACACCGGACAATACCCGCTATAGAAGATAAGGGGACACAATACTTAATGACCCGCATCCTCGGCCCACTTCCCTCCTGGCGCCCCCCTTAAATTAGGCTATTTTTTCACGCAGACTGTCCAAAGTGGCTTGATCGGCGCGGACGCGAAAAAAGGCGCCGGCCGCGTCGGCATGTTCCGAAAGCACTTCACAACGCGCAAAAATATCACCGCGCAACTGCTGTGCGGTCCATGGCAGAAAAAGCTCCATCTCAATCAGATCTTGCTGAAAATACGCCATGATGGCCTGATGCAGACTCGCGACATCGTCCGGCCGGCGCGCGCTCATCACGATGCACCCCGGATAGCGGGCGCGCAGGTCAGCGGCGTATTGCGATTCGCTTTCGGCTTGGTACTCAACGGGGTCAGCGGTGCCATCAGCCGGCCTGTAAATAACGCGATCGACCTTGTTGAATACACGAATGCGCGGCACATCCTGCGCGCCGATCTCGGCCAGCACCTCGTTGGTGGTCTCCAATTGCCGCTCAAACCCCGGGTCGCTGGCGTCGATCACATGCAGCAGCAATGAAGCGTCTAGGGCCTCCTCCAGCGTCGACTTGAACGAGGTAACCAATCCGTGCGGCAGGTTTTTGATAAAGCCCACCGTATCGCTGACCAACACGCGCGGGATGCCTTCGGGATGCAGGCTACGCACGGTGGTGTCGAGCGTGGCAAAGAGTTTATCGGCAACCAGCACCTCGCTACCGGTGAGGGCGCGCATCAAGGTGGATTTACCCGCGTTGGTGTAGCCGACCAACGCCACGCTGGCGAGCCCTTGGTTGGCCTGGCGACGGGCGCGCTGGGTCTTGCGATCGGCCTCCATCGCGACGATTTCTTTCTGCAATTCGGCGATGCGGTCGCGCAATTTGCGTTTATCCAACTCGGTATGCGACTCGCCGGCCCCACGACCACCCACGCCGCTACGCTGGCGTCCTTGCGGCCCGGCCAACTTCGCCGCCTCGCGCAGGCGCGGCGCCATGTAGCCGATCCGGGCGATTTCCACTTGCGCACGCGCCGCAGGGGAACGCGCATTGCGATGGAAAATCTCCAAAATCACCATGGTGCGATCCATGACCTGGCAGCCGACCTCTTTTTCAAGATTGCGCGCCTGCGACGGGGAGATCTCATGATCGACAAACAAGACCTCAATCGGCTCGGTCGAGACGGTGTCGAGGTCAATGCCATGCTCCATCTCGCCGTCGATTGACGCGTCAAGTGCGGTCAGATCAGACGAAAGATCCATCTCAAAGTCGGGCTCGGCATCCGGTTTATGGCCCACAAAGTGGCGCATTTCCTCCCGTTTTCCGATGCCCAGGTACGCCGTTCGGTCGAAGCTGGAGCGTTTTTGCACAAAACTGCGGATGACCTTGAAACCTAGGGTCTTGGCGAGTTCACGCAACTCGGCCAGCGAGGCTTCGAACTCGACATCGCTCACACCGGGGCGTTGCACCGAGGCGGCAATGGCGTACTGGGGCTTATCTATGTTTTGCATGCAAGGATCAATTCTGTTGTAAGTTTCACTGACAGTGTACTCAGACGCGAGTTCAAATTCGAAGTGCCATTCTGATTAACGGGTTGGGAGGGCGAGATGGGTAATCCCCCCATTTTCAGGAGGGCTCAAAAGTAGAGTCATGCGGCCATGGCCAACCGCTGTTTCGAGGCACGGAAATTGTGGTCTGACCCCGATTCCCCTTTATTTTCGGGCGAGCGCGCGGGCAATGGTTTCGTCCAACTGGATGGCCGAGCGCGTCATCACTTCGGCTACCCGAGGTTCCATCATTCCGGCCATCAGGCTCGCATTCATGCGGCTGACCATGACCCGGCCATCGCTCATTCCATAGACCGAGACGCTGCACGGCATCAGCGCAGAGACATAGCGGGTGTCGTCGCTCTTGAGCAGTGGCACTGCGTTTTTGCCGCTCGTGAGTTCCAGAATCACCAAGCCGCCAGGGAGTTGCACGCCTTTCTTCGCCAGACGCCCGCCCAGGTCGATCTCTGCTACCAGGTTCCAGCCGTCGGTGGCCAGTTGTTCTTTGAGGGTTTTGAGGGTGGTGGCGAAGTCGGCACCGCTGACATCCTCCACAACGATGGCGCGGGGGTTGGGCTGTGCGGCTTGTGCCGATGCGTTAAAAGAACAGGCGAAGGCGGTGGCCAGCAATAATTGGGCGAGGGTTTTAGACATGTTCATGAGTTTCTCCAGTAGATGATGCCCGTACTTAAACAGGGCTTATGGAAAGCCTATCACGAAGCCGTCAGGCTTATCCACCCGCGACGATGGTGCGGGGATAAAATTACATGGCGCCCAATAACCCGTTCGGCCTGAGCCTGTCGAAGGCTTCTCGAAGGCTTGTATTGGCGGGTGTCTGGCGGTTCGACAGGCTCACCGCGAACGGTTACGGTTTTGCCGGAACGGTCGTGGGGCGAACGGTTACGGTGACACTCTCCTTCTCCCACCGGGGGAAGGTGCCCGTAGGGCGGATGGGGGACGCGCGTGGATCAACCGGCTGCGCCTTATTTAGGCGGCTTTCCCTCTCCCCAGCCCTCTCCCGATGGGCGAGGGGGCCATGCCCTTACCATGCTGCTGGATAGCGCATTGGCTCCCCAGCCCTCTCCCGGTGGGCGAGGGGCCATACCCTTACCCTCTCCAAATCACATGGCGCCCAAAAAACCGAGACGGTCTCAGCGAACGCTTTGCCAGGCCCGTCTACCTCACTCCAAATCCGGCACTTCCACCCCGAAGAGTTGTTTCTTGAGTCCGGACAGTCGATCGCGCAATTCGGCGGCGCGTTCGAATTGCAGGTCGCGGGCGGCGGTGTGCATCTCTTTTTCCAGCTTTTTGATCTCGCGTGCCAAGGTCTTTTCGTCCATGGCGGCGTAGGTGGCGCTGACCTGAGCCGCTTTCAGTTCCTTTTGCGCGGCATTGGCGTCGTACACCCCGTCGATGATGTCCTTGATGCGCTTGACCACGCCGCGCGGGGTGATGCCATTCGCCGTGTTGAAGGCGATCTGTTTGGCGCGGCGGCGCTCGGTTTCGTCAATGGCGCGGCGCATGGAGTTGGTGATCTTGTCGGCGTACAGGATGGCGGTGCCGTTGAGGTGGCGTGCGGCGCGGCCGATGGTCTGGATGAGGCTGCGCTCGGAGCGCAGGAATCCTTCTTTGTCCGCGTCGAGAATTCCGACCAATGAAACCTCTGGTAAATCAATGCCTTCTCGTAACAGGTTGATGCCCACCAGCACATCAAACTCGCCCAGACGCAGATCGCGCAGGATCTCGACCCGCTCCACCGTGTCGATATCCGAGTGCAGGTAACGCACCTTGATGCCGTGGTCGGTGTAGTAGTCGGTCAGTTGCTCGGCCATGCGCTTGGTCAGGGTGGTCACCAACACGCGCTCGTTTTTCGCGACGCGCAGGGTGATTTCGCTCATCAAGTCATCGACCTGGGTGGTGGCCGGGCGAATGATGACCACAGGATCGATCAGGCCGGTGGGGCGCACCACTTGTTCCACCACCTGCTGCTGATGCTCCGCCTCATAGGCGCTGGGTGTGGCCGAGACAAACACGGTTGGCCGCAGCATGGCCTCAAACTCCTCAAACTTGAGCGGTCGGTTGTCCAGGGCCGAGGGCAGGCGGAAGCCGTAATCAACGAGGTTTTCCTTACGCGCCCGGTCGCCCTTGTACATCGCCCCCACCTGCGGCACCGCGACATGCGATTCGTCAAAAAACATCAGCGCGTCCGCTGGCAGGTAGTCGATCAGGGTCGGCGGCGGCTCGCCGGCCTGGCGACCGGACAGGTGCCGTGAGTAGTTTTCGATGCCCTTGCAAAAGCCAATCTCGGACAGGAGTTCCAGATCAAAACGGGTGCGCTGTTCAATGCGCTGCGCCTCGACCAGCTTGCCCTCGCGGTTGAACCAATCCAGCCGCGCGGCCAGCTCGACCTTGATCGTGTCCACGGCACGCAACACCGTCGCCCGGGGCGTGACATAGTGGCTGGACGGATAGACGGTGAACCGGGTCGGCTTGCCCAACACCTCGCCGGTCAGCGGATCGAACAGGGCCAGCCCCTCGATCTCGTCATCGAACAGGGCGATGCGCACCGCCGTCTCGGCGTTTTCGGCGGGGAAGATGTCGATGCTGTCGCCGCGCACGCGAAAGGTCCCGCGCGCAAAATCCGCCTCGTTGCGCGTGTATTGCATCTCGGTCAGCCGCTTCAAGATCGCCCGCTGCTCCATCCGCTCGCCCTGACGCAGGTGCAAGATCATGCCGTGATAGTCGGACGGATCACCAATGCCGTAGATCGCCGACACGGTGGCGACGATCACGCAGTCGCGCCGCTCCAGCAAGGCCTTGGTGGTGCTCAAACGCATCTGCTCGATGTGCTCGTTGATCGAACTGTCCTTTTCGATGAACAGGTCGCGCGCCGGGACATAGGCCTCGGGCTGGTAATAATCGTAATAGCTGACGAAATACTCGACCGCGTTATCGGGGAAAAACTCACGGAACTCGCTGTACAACTGCGCCGCCAGCGTCTTGTTCGGCGCCAGCACAAAGGCCGGTCGGCCCATGCGGGCAATGACATGCGCCATCGTGTAGGTCTTGCCCGAACCCGTCACCCCCAGCAAGGTCTGAAAACGATCGCCGCGTTCAAAGCCCGCCACCAGCGCCGCAATGGCCGCCGGTTGGTCACCCGCCGGGGCAAAGGGCTGGTGTAGCGCAAAGGGGCTGCCGTCGAAATGCAGTACATCGACACCCGCCGGGGTGCTGTCAGGGGAGGCAGACATTGGGTAGAATCGCGAGCTTGAAATAGGTCTGTAACACGAATGTGCCCGTCAGCGAGGATGCCGTCGGGCCAGCCGATTATCCCGGATTTTCCAGTAAAGCGTTTCTACCATGCCCGCCTCGCCCTTTGCCACCCTCGAACTTGCCCCGCGCGACCCCATCCTGGGCCTGAACGAGGCCTTCAACGCCGACCCCCGCAGCGACAAAACAAACCTCGGTGTCGGCGTTTATTACGATGCCAACGGCAAGATCCCCCTCCTCGCCTGCGTTAAGACGGCCGAGGCCGAGCGCGTCGCCGCCGCCCTGCCGCGCGGCTACCAGCCCATCGAAGGCCCGGCCGCCTACAACCGCGCCGTGCAGACCCTGCTCCTGGGGGCCGACTCCCCCCTCCTCGCCGAGGGCCGCGTCGTCACCACCCAGTCCATCGGCGGCACTGGCGCGCTCAAGATCGGCGCCGACTTCCTGTTTCGCCAGCTCGGCAGCCGCACCATCCACATCAGCGACCCCAGTTGGGAGAACCACCGCGCCCTGTTCGAGGCCGCCGGCTTCACAGTCGCCGATTACCCCTACTACGACCCCGCCACGCGCGGCGTCCGCTTCGATGCCCTGATCGCCTATCTGAACGGCCTGCCCAGCGGCGATGTTGTCCTGTTGCACGCCTGCTGCCACAACCCCACCGGCGCCGACCTGTCCCCTGCACAGTGGAGCGAGATCATTCGCGTCTGCGCCCAACGCGGCCTCATCCCCTTCCTCGACATCGCCTACCAGGGCTTTGCCGATGGCATCGAGGCCGATGCCGCCGCCGTGCGCCAGTTTGCCGATGCCGGTCTGACCTGCCTCGTCGCCAGCTCCTTCTCCAAATCCTTTTCGCTCTATGGCGAACGGGTCGGCGCCCTGTCCGTGCTGTGCGCCAACGCCGACGAGGCCACGCGCGTCCTGTCGCAGGTCAAGCGCGTCATCCGCACCAACTACTCCAACCCGCCTATCCATGGCGCCGCCATCATCACCGCCGTCCTCACCCAGCCCGCCCTGCGCCAGCAATGGGAAGACGAACTGGCCACCATGCGCGAGCGCATCCGCGCCATGCGCGGCGACCTCGTTACCGGCTTGGCAGCCCAAGGCGTGGCCACCGATTTCGGCTTCATCAACCGCCAGCGCGGCATGTTCTCGTACACCGGGCTGACCGCCGCCGAGGTTGAAACCTTGCGCGCCGAACACGGTATCTACGCCGTCTCCACCGGCCGCATCTGCCTGGCCGCCCTGAACCCCGGAAACCTCGGTCATGTCGCCAGCGCCATCGCCCAAGTCCTCAAGGCCTGAGCACCACAAACGCCGCCATGATCTAAAAAAAGGCGCATTTAACCTTGACCGCAACCGTCACAAATCCGTAGAATGCGCGTCTCTTGTCGATCTGATGTTGATGGCCGCAAGAAGCTTCATTCCCCGATAGCTCAGTTGGTAGAGCAACGGACTGTTAATCCGTGTGTCCCTGGTTCGAGCCCAGGTCGGGGAGCCAAATTCCCAAGCAAAAAGGCCGCCTTTTGAGGTGGCCTTTTTGCTTTGAAGGCACGCTACAGAAGCGCGACAGCGAGTTAGAGCAGGCGGGCCTACCGATCCGCTGGCCTCTCCCCTGTGTGCTGCAGGATGGACGCCACCAGCACATCCACATCCACCGGCTTGCTGACATGATCCACCATGCCGGCCGCAAAACATTTCACGCGCTCCTCCGGCAGGGCGTGGGCCGTCAGTCCAATCACGGGCAAATCAGGATCTATCTCATGCAGGCGACGCGTTGCGTCATAGCCATCCATGACCGGCATCTGAATATCCATCAATACCGCATCAAAGGCCCCTACACCCGCCTTCTTCATGCGGTCCACCGCCACCTGACCATCCTCGGCGAACACCACCTGGGCACCTTCGTGCAACAGCATATCCTCGAGGATAAGACGGTTGACCTCGACATCCTCCGCCGCCAGCAGTCTGAAACCGGCCAATCGCGGCCCCGCCGGAACCGCCGGAACTGCCGGAACTGCCGGAACTGCCGGAACTGCCGGCCCCGCCGGAACCGCCGGCAAGGGCAAGCGCAGGGTGAATGTGCTGCCGTGACCTGGAGCGCTCTCCACCTCGATATCCCCTCCCATCAGGATCGCCAGCTTTCTGCTGATGGCCAACCCAAGACCACTCCCTCCCTGACGGCGCGTCAGCGAGCCATCCAGTTGCTCAAAGGGTTGGAAGAGGCGGGCGACCTGCTCGGCCGTCATCCCGATACCGGTATCTATCACCCGGAAAAAGCAATCCTCGCCATCCCGCGCCACCCGCAGTCGAATCTCGCCGTGTTCTGTGAACTTGGCCGCGTTGTTGAGAAGGTTCACCAAAATCTGGCGCAGACGCTGGGCATCGCCCAACACCCAAGGTGCAAGGTCAGGGGCAATATCGGGCGCTACGCTGACGGTGCCAGCCAGGCCTTTTTTATCCAAGGTACCGGACACCATCCGGGTCGCACCGCCAATGACAGCGAGCAAATCGAAGGGCTGTGCCTCCACACTGAACTTACCGGAATTCAGCTTGGAAAAATCGAGGATGTCGTTAATCACCGCCAGCAGATGCTCGCCTGCCTCATTAATCCGCACAAAAGCCTGGTGTGATGTCTGTCCCACGCTGTCACGCGCCCCGATCCTGGCCAGGCCCAGCACGGCACCAATCGGCGTGCGGATCTCATGGCTGATATTGGTCAGAAACTCGGACTTTATCTGTGCCAGACGCTCAGACTCGGCACGCGCCTCGGAGAGTTCCACGACCAGAGCCTTGAGTTGCTCATGATCTCGAGCCGCTGCATCGGCCAGACGCCTTTTCTCGGTGACATCTTCCCTGATACTGAGGTAATGCGTAATGCGCCCGCCGGCCTGCCGAACCGGAGAGATCCACTCATGTTCCACATAGGATGTCCCATCCTTGCGGCGATTGAACAGATCACCTTCCCACGCCCGCCCCTGCCGCAGGGCCTCCCAGAGGGCCACATAAGTGGCCTGCGGGGTCAGGCCGGAAGCCAGCATGCGGGGGTTCTGGCCCATGATCTCCTCCCGGTCATAACCGGAATGGCGCACAAAGGCCTCATTGATATACTCGATCCTGGCATCGAGGTCGGTAATGAGAACCCCCTCCGGGCTCTGTTCCACGGCCAGCGAGAGTTTGCTCAACTGCTCCGTGGCGCGTGAAATCTCCTTGTTCTTTCGCTTGTATACGACGACCGCCGTGGCCAGGCCTATCAACAACAGGGCCAACAGGGCATACAACAAGCCCAGAATAACCCTACGATTCGCTGCGTAGAAAGAGGGGACCGGGTTAATGAATGTCGCCTGCCCCCCCACCCCCGGAGGCAAGCGAAAGCCCGAGTCCACCAGGTGTCTCTGATCGAACAGATATTCGTTGGGGCTCGTCTCAAGGGGTGGCAAGGCCGCGACCGGCGTGCCGGCCAAGTAGCGTTGCAACAGACTAGCGGCGGCACGCCCCTGGCGCGGGCCGCTGGTCACATATCCGCCCAATACACCGGACAGGACATAGGCATCCTCCATGCTGATCACATCAAAGCGGCCCGCACGGGTGATCGCACTCAACACCGCCGGCAACCCCAGCAGGTGGCCCTCTCGATCGGAAACCCCTCCCAGCGTCCCCAAAAAGATGAAACGCTCCGTGCGGCCGACCAACCCTTCCAGCAGATCTTCCAGATGCTTCGACGAAATAAAATGGGCCCGGATGAGTGGCATCTGGCGCAGATCGTTGCGGATCTCGCGCTCGATGGCCTGATGGGTCTCAGTTCCATCGCCCACGATCAGGATTCCGGACGACGCCTGATCGCCCTTAGCCAGGGCCTCCATCAGGCGCAAGTTGGGCGTGATCTCCTTTTTCTCGAAGACGCCCGTCACTTGCGCGGGATTGATCTGTGCCTTGATCTCGTAGTTGTTGACCCCGGAAAAGAAGACGGGCACCCCCGGGAAGACCCGATCCAGATGGTTCAGTGCGAACGAGAGGGCATTGTCATCCGTGACATAGATTGCGTCCGGTTGATAGCCACGGTATTTCTCCCGTAGATGCGCCGCCATCAAAGCCGCATGCGCTGGGCCATACCCTGTGCGTTTGGTATCCAGGTATTCCACCCGGTAGTCATAGTACCGGGCCGTATCAGCGTTCATGGCCCGCACAAAACCCTGATGCTGGCCTTGAGTCCAGGCATATTCCTGACTGTAGGAATGCAACACAAAGATGCGCGCGCTCGTCGTCGTATGAGCGAAATGGGCCGGTACCGCTTGAGCCACTGCCGGGTAGCCCACCAGCACGAGCCACAGGGCCCAGAGGAGGCGCAGCCCCACACTCATGCCGCTCCCCCGGAATAAGCGGCTAGCCAAGATTGCAAGTCGTTGAGCATCCCCTCCATGGCTTGCGCGAGGGTCGCGGCCAACTCGGTGGCAACAGGATCCCCTGCCCGTGCGGCCAATTCGGTCTGCCGCGCCAAGTCCTGCACGCCGGCCGACATCAGGTTCCCGGCCAGCCCCTTGATACTGTGAGCGGTAGCTGCCAGGGCGGCCCAGTCACTTTGCTCGGCCTGGCTGCGCAACAGGGCCGGAGCATTCTGGTGACCACTCAGCGCAGCGGCCACGAGTTTGGCCACAAAATCCTGGCGACCGCCAAAACGATCCAGGAATTTGGGCCAGTCAATCGAACCCGAATCAGCGTGTTGCAATTCAGCCCCTCCTTTTCGCGTCCAACTACCCCCGTCCCGGCACTACGGAGGGCTCAATGCCCAAGGCATGAAGTTGCTTGAATACCATGGCACAGCGCAGATTGTTGCGAATTCGCGCCAACACCACGGGTGGATTGAACGGCTTGTGCATGAAATCCGTCGCACCGAGACTCAAACCAATCTCCTCGTCGGTAGAACCCTCCATCCCCGTTAAGAACAGGATCGGGACATCCTGTCTCTGCGGGTCGGCCTTGATCCGGCGGCAGACCTCGAAGCCATCCATGTCAGGCATCATGATGTCGAGCAAAATCAGGTCAGCCTTGCCACCTGCCTCCAGATAGGCCAAGGCACCCTGCCCGCTCGCCTCGATATGTACCTGATAGTGATCTTTCAGCAAATCCTCCAGCACGAGGAGATAGATCACCTCGTCATCGACTGCCAGGATAGTTGCCTCTGATTGAGTTGATTCTGATGCCACCGCACACTCCGTTCATTGCTCGCCTTGGCGCCCATCTTACCGAAACACGCAGGACAACCGATTCGCCCCGATGCATTCCCTGCGTGCAGGCCCGTTATAACCATACACTGCAAGCAAAGCAAGCCGTGGATACCAAACCGGATCGGCCGGATATGCTTTAATAAGATCCGGTGAGTGCCCGAGCGCCTCGCCCCTCCCTTACCCCTTACTGCGGAGCCACCGTGCCGATCACTGAAAAGACTTCCCTGGGAGACGCCTTGGTCAAGGATGGCTTGATCACCCCGGAGCAACTCGAAATCGCCAAGCTGGAGCAACAGAAACACGGCCAGAAACTGGGGCGCGTACTGGTCAGACTCGGTTTTGTCGATGAAGGACAAGTCTCCAAGGGTCTCGCCACCCAGCTTTCGCTGCCTTACATCGATCTCAAGCATTACCACTTCAAGCCCGAGACCATCGCCCTGTTGCCCGAGGCCTTGGTGCGTCGATTCCGTGTCCTACCCTTGGAGGACAGCGAAGACAGCGTGCTTCTGGGCATGTCGGACCCCACCAATCTCCAGGCCTACGATGCCGTCGCTCGCCAGTTACGCCGCGATATCCGGATAGCCGTCGTCGACGAAAGCAATCTGCTGGAAAGCATCGACATGATGTATCGACGCACCAGCGAGATCGTCGGGCTGGCCAGACGCCTGGAAAGCGATCTCGGTGCCACGGCAGTCACTTTTCCAACCGACCTCGCCACGCCGACGGCGGACGAGGCCCCGGTGGTCAAGCTGTTACAAAAACTGTTTGAAGACGCCCTTCAGGTCGGCGCCTCCGACATCCACTTTGAGCCGCAAGAGAACAAGCTGCAAATTCGTTTTCGCATTGATGGCATCCTGCATCCGCAAACCGAGGCCGACATCCGGGTAGCCAATGCCCTGGCCCTGCGCATCAAACTCATGTCCGGATTGGACATCTCGGAAAAGCGCCTGCCCCAGGACGGCCGTTTCAATTTTTCCGCCCGAAAAAGAAATGTCGATGTACGCCTCTCGACCATGCCGACGCAATACGGTGAATCGGTGGTGCTGCGGTTATTGATGCGTGGCGAGATGCTCAGTCTGGAACGATTGGGAATGCCTGATGCCCTGTTGGCCCGCTTCCGGCAGGTCATTCACCGCCCAAACGGCATGGTCCTCGTCACTGGGCCAACCGGCAGCGGCAAGACCACCACCCTCTACGCCGCGCTATCCGAAATCAGCAGCACGGAAAACAAGACCCTCACCGTCGAGGACCCGATCGAATACCGCTTGCCCGGGATCAATCAGGTGCAGGTCAATGAAAAAATCGACCTCGGCTTCGCCCGCGTCCTGCGCTCGGCCCTGCGTCAGGACCCCGACATCATCCTGATCGGCGAGATGCGCGACCATGAAACCGCACAGATTGGTCTGCGCGCCGCGATGACCGGCCATCTGGTGCTATCCACCCTGCACACCAACGACGCGGTCAGCACCCCCATACGGCTGCTCGACATGGGCATCCCAAAATACATGGTGACCACCTCGTTACAGGCCATCCTGGCGCAACGACTGGTGCGGCTCGTCTGCGAGGCGTGCGCCCAACCCTACACCCCCGAGCCCGGCGAACAGGCCTGGATCCACACGGAATTGGGCGAGACCCCAACACCGCCAACCTTCAGGCGCGCCTGCGGCTGCGCCCATTGCAACGGCACCGGCTACCGCGGCCGCATCGGCGTGTACGAAATGCTCGAGTTCGACGCCGCCACCCTCGAGGCCTTCAATCATCTCGACATGGCCAACTTCACCCAGTCCGTGCACAAACGCATGGCCGGGCAGACCCTGCGCCACCACGCTGCCCTGCGCGCCAGTCAAGGGCAGACCACCATCGCCGATGCGATGCGTGTCAGCAATACGGACTGAAGGCCGCGCCCGCCATGGCTCAATTCGAATTCAAGGCCCGCGACACACACGGCGTTCTACAGCGCGGCGTACGCGAAGGGGACAGTCGTGACGCCATCGCCGATCAGCTCGCCCATGCGGGATGGTTTCCGGTCGAGATCACCCCCTACCGTGCCGGCGGTGCACCTCTGGATTTCCACCTGCCATTTCTCAAGCCGGCCATCCCGCCTCAAGAGGTTGAAATCTTTTGCCGCAACATGAGCACCCTGCTCAAGGCGGGCGTCCCCATCCTGCGCGCCCTGGCCGGCATCCAGGCATCCAGCCAGACGCCCGCCTTTGCCCGCGTCGTCGGTCAGGTTCGCGAACACCTGGAAAGCGGGCAAGAACTCAGCTCTGCCCTGCATCAACACCCCACGGTATTCAGCCCCTATTTCGTCAGCATGGTGCGGGTGGGCGAGATGACCGGCACGCTGGAAGGCATCTTCCTGCGCCTCTACCAACACCTCGAGTTCGAAAAGGCCACGCGAGAACGGGTTCGCGCCGCCCTGCGCTACCCCAGATTCGTGGTAATCGCCATGGCCGTTGCCATGGTCATCCTCAACCTCGTCGTCCTGCCCACCTTTGCCCAGATCTTTGCCGGCCTGAACACCGAACTGCCGTGGATGACCCGCCTGCTCCTCAAGACCTCGCACGCCATGGTGACCGACTGGCCCTGGCTACTGGGCGGCATCGTCGGACTGGGGCTAGTCTACCGTGCGTGGGTCGCCAAACCGGAGGGACGCTACCAGCACGACCGCTTGCTGCTCAAACTCCCGGTCGTCGGCCCCCTCGTACTCAAGGCCTCCCTCGCCCGGTTTGCACGCAGCTTTGCACTGGCCAGCCGCTCCGGCGTCCCCATCGTGCAAGCCCTCAACGCCGTCGCCGAGACCGTGGGCAATGCCTACATCGGCCAGCGCATCGCACAGATGCGCAGCAGCATCGAACATGGCGACAACCTCCTCAATGCGGCCGTCGCCACCGGCGTCTTCACCCCAACCGTCCTGCAGATGCTGGCCGTAGGGGAAGAGTCGGGATCCCTGGACGACATGATCGACGAGGCCGCCCACCTGTATGAGCAGGAAGTAGACTACGCACTCCAGAACCTGGGCGCGCAGATCGAACCGACCCTGATCGCCGGGCTGGGCGTGATGGTGCTGATCCTGGCGCTCGGCGTCTTCCTGCCGATGTGGGATATGGGCCATACCGCGTTGCGCAAATAAATTGGGATAAATGATCGTCATCAAGGCGGAACAAAAAAACGGCTCTATGTGATTTGTAGTGGGTCATCCAGGTGATCGTGCCAAATCACATAGAGCCCAAATAAACCGTTAGCGTGAAACAACACGGTCATTGGCGTAGGGGCAACCCCCTGTGGTTGCCCATTCGCCACCAGGGCAGGCACAGGGGCCTGCCCCTACGAGGTGGCCACCCCTCAACAGGCGTAGGGGCAACCCCCTGTGGTTACCCATTCGCCACCAGGGCAGGCACAGGGGCCCGCCCCTACGAGGTGACCGCCCCTCAACAGGCGTAGGGGCAACCCCCTGTGGTTGCCCTAGTTGGGCGGGCACGAGGACTCCCCCTGCAATCGGTTTCATGATTTGGGGTGGCATGAATGCCATGAAAGTTGAGGCCGCTTTCCCTCTCCCCAGCCCTCTCCCGGTGGGAGAGGGAGCAACGGCCTTACCCACTAAATAACATAGAGCCAAAAAAACCTTGCCTATTAATGTAAATATTCTATGATTCGGGTCATGGAATTTTTTAGTTGGTGCATGAAAGGGGTTGTCATGGACAAATCACAAAAGGGTTTCACGCTGATCGAGCTGGCCATCGTCATCGTGATCTTGGGCATCCTGGCCGCTATGGCCGTACCCAAGTTTTTGGATATGCGTACGAGTGCCGCACAATCGGCGACGGACGCAGTCGCTGGCGCTATCACGACAGGCTTTGCGAATAACTATGCCGCCGTGCTTGCACAGAATGCGGGGTCTATCGATATTGCAGTTTTTCCCTCGGCTGGCGGCGTACTGGCGCTGGTCAATAGCATCTTGGCGAACGGCACGAGCCAGATTACTGCGTACACAGCAAACATGACCAGCGGCGTGTCCGCTGTTACTGTGTCCTGTGCCGCCGGTGATACGGCAACTCTACTCGTAAGTAGAGCATCCCCCGCTGCGAGCGCTACGGCTACCCTGATCTGCACCAGTTAATAGCCACTAATAGCCACCATCCCTCATAGCCGGGCGCACTCAGGCCCGGTTTTTTATCTCATGCCCGACATCCCTACCCTCAGCCAAACCCTGGTCGATGCCTTTGGGCGCATCGTGCCACTTCATGGCCACCCCACGCACGGCAAGAAACGCCCTTCCAAGGGGGAGATTGCCGCGCTCAGCGCGACCCACCTGCAGCGTTTCATGGATCAGGCACGCCAAGTACGCACGCAGCATCGCCTCGGCCTCTTGGCCCGGGCCCGGGTTGCCTTTGCCGTCCAGCAACAGCTATTGGCCTTGGGCTACCCCGCGCCCCTGGTCAAGCAGGTCTTGTTCGCCCTGCTGACCGCCGCCTTCACGGGACACTAGGGCCCCTTGTCCCGTCTAGGCGAATTCCTCTGGCAGCGGCTGACCGCGTGGCGGTCTGCCCAAGGCCTGCTTCCAGACCCCACCTCGCCGACCGCAGCTGACCTCGCCCTGTTTCAGGGGCCGGGACGACGCTTCCTGCATGTCGGCTGCGGCCCGGCACGCAAGCCGCATGTCAGCCCCGGTCTGCAAGGGGCAGACTGGCAGGAGATCCGCCTCGACATCGACCCGGCCGTCTCGCCGGATATCGTGGCCAACCTGCTCGACATGACCGGCGTGCCGGAAGGCACCGTCGAGGCCGTGTATTCCTCGCACAGCATCGAGCACCTTTATCCCCATGAAGTCCCCATGGCGCTGGCCGAGTTCCACCGCGTGCTCAAGCCGGAGGGGCTGTTGATCCTGACCTGCCCGGATTTGCAGGCCGTCTGCCGTCTGGTCGCCGAGGACCAACTGGACGAACCGGCCTATATCTCACCCGCCGGCCCCATCGCCCCACTGGACATCCTCTATGGCCTTCGCCCCGCGATGGCCGCTGGCAACCTATTCATGGCGCACCACACAGGCTTCACCCTGAAAACGCTGATCGCGGCCTGCAAGGCGGCCGGGTTTGGCTCGGTGGCCGGCCTGCGGGATTCCTTTGCCCTTTGGGTGTTGGCCTGCAAGGAACCGGTGTCTACGACCGTCCTTCAGCAACGGGCGGCCGAACATCTGCCGCCTCACACCCTGCCCGTCCCTTGAGTACGGCCCTTTGGTTGTTGCTGGGCTATTGGCTGCACCGCGCCGGGCTCGTCTCGACGGCAGAAACCTGTCTGCGCAGCGCCAGCGAAGGGACGGGGGTTTTTGCCACCAAGGCCGCCCAGCGACTGGGTAAACACCTGATCGACCAGGGGCACTTTGCCGCGGCCGAGTCGGTCTGCCGCCGCGCCATTGCCCTCGCCCCACGCCACCCCCGTGCCTGGTGCCTGCTGGGGGCTGCGCAGCGCCATCAGGGTCAGATGGAAGAGGCCCGCGAGGCCTATGAAAAGGCCCTGAACCTGGACCCTGACTTCGCCGCGGCGCATGGCAACCTGGGCGAATGGTTCTTGGCGCGGGGCGAGGCCAGCGCCGCCATGGCGCATATCAAACGCGCCCTGGACCTCGATCCGAACCAGGTCGAGTCGCTCAACAATCGCGTCGCCGCGCTGTATGAACTGGGGCAATTTACCGAGGCCGAGGCCGCCGCACGCCGCGCCCTCGAACGCCATCCGGGGCAAGCCCAACTGTATGTCAACCTCGGCAATGTCCTGTTCCATACCGGTAAGGCGCGTCCCGCCGTCAAGGCCTTCCGCCGCGCCCTGGAGTGCGACCCCGCCTGCCCCGAGGCGCATCTGGCCCTGTCCACCCTGCTCGGCGAATCCTTTCGTCTGGCCGAGGTGCTGGATTTTGTCAGCCGGGAGATCACGGCCAAGGGCGAGAGCGTACAACGGCTGGCCTGGCTGGCCGCCGCCCAGCACGCGAAAGGGGACCTGTTCGCCGCCGAAGAGACCTGTGCCAAGATCCTCGACCGGCAACCGACCAACATCACCGCACTAATCACCCTGTCCGGCTGTCTCAGTACCCGTGGCCGCCATGCCGAGGCCATCGAACACCTCGAACGCGCCCTGGCAGTGAACCCGCAGATGTCGGCCATGCAGTCGAACATTGGCTTCAACTCGACCTACATGACCGAGTTGAGCCGCGCCGAGGTCTATGCCCGTCACGCACCCATGCAGGCCCTGTTCGAGAAGAACATCGCCGCACAATCAACGGCCACCTTCAGCCACGCAACCCACGACCGCGACCCGGAGCGTCGCCTGCGCATCGGCTATGTATCGGGCGACTTTAGCCGCCACCCGGTGGGCCACCTGTTTCGCGATGTGATCGAGCAACACGACAGCACCGCCTTCGAGGTGCACTGTTATTCGATGATGCGCGGCGAAGACGAGATCACCACGGCCATCCGTACCCAAGCCGCGCACTGGCACGATGTCTTGCTCGACAGCGATGCCGAGGTGGCGCAGAAGATCTTTGCTGACGACATCGACATCCTCATCGACCTATCCGGTCATACCGCCTACAACCGCTTGCCGGCCTTTGTGCTGCGCCCCGCCCCGGTGCAGGTGACCTGGATCGGCTACTTTCATTCTACCGGGCTCGATTGCCTCGACTATTTCATTACCGACCCGCACACCTCGCCGCCCGGTTGCGGCCAGTTGTTCTCGGAAACCCCGGTCTGGCTGCCGCATTCCCGCTTTTGCTACGCCCCGCCAGCCTATGCCCCAGAGGTCGCCCCCCCGCCCTCGCTGGCCAACGGCCACATCACCTTCGGCTGTTTCAACCGCATCGAGAAACTGGTGCCGTCGGTCATCGCCCTGTGGGCCGACCTGCTCCAGGCCCTGCCCGACAGCCGTCTGCTGCTCAAGGCCGGGGCCCTGCGCGACGAGGGAATACAGGCTGATCTGCGGCAGCGCTTTACCGCGCACGGCATCGACGAGGCGCGTCTCGATATTCGCCCCGGCTCGCCCCACCCCGTCATGCTGGCCGAATACGGCGAGATCGACATTGCCCTCGACCCCTTCCCCTTCAACGGCGGCATGACCACGCTGGAGGCCCTGTGGATGGGCGTGCCGATCGTCACCCTGGCCGGCGATGCGGTCGTGTCGCGACAAACCGTATCGGCCCTGGCCAACCTCGACCTGACCGAACTGGCCTTTGCCGACCCGGCCACCTGGCTGGCCGGAACCCTGGCCCTGGCCCGTGACCCAGAACGCCTGGCGCGCCTGCGCCGGGAGATCCGTCCGCGCATGGCCGCCAGCCCTATCTGCCAGCCAGCCGCCTTTACCCGCGACCTGGAACAGCTTTACCGCCGCATGTGGCAGGCCTGGTGTCGCGGTGAACGCCTGCCCAGCCCGCTCTGACAAGATGATGCCCCGGATCCCACGCGGATTTACGCTCATCGAGCTAATTACCGTCATGGTCGTCCTCGGCATCCTGGCCGCGCTGACCTTGCCGGGTTTCACCAGCCGGACCGGTTTCGATCTGCGCCGCAGTCATGACCAGGTCCGTGCGGCCCTGCGGATAGCCCAGAAGACCGCCATCGCGCAGCGCAAGCGGGTGTTGGTCACCACCACCAGCACTGGCCTGTCGGCCTGTTACACCAACACCGGCGCTTGCACGGCCGCCAACAACGGCTGCTCGGGCGGCACCGTACCGGGCCCCGATGGCCCATCGCTAAGCCTGACCCTGCCCACGGGGATCAGTCTGTCGCCCGCCACCACATTCACCTTCGACGGACTAGGCTGCGCCAGCGGAGCGCAAACCCTGACCCTTTCCGGGGGCTCGGCCAGCCAGTCCCTCAGCATCGAGGCGAAGACCGGTTATGTGCACTAGGCGCAAGCCCGTGGCCGACGCAACACGGCCGCTCAATCCCATGGCGGGGCTGACCCTGATCGAGCTGGTGATCTTCATCGTCATCGTCGGCATCGCCATCAGTGGGGTCTTGCTGGCCCTCGATTTCAGCGTCAAGCACAGCGTCAACCCGCAGATGCGCAAACAGGCCCTCACGCTGGCCGAGGGGATGCTGGCCGAGGTCAGCGCACTGGACTTCAGCACCGGCGGTTACAGCGGGGCCGATCGGGGACAGTTCAACGACATCGACGATTACCACGGCTACACCACCACCAGCCTGACACCCACCGGCATCCGCGATCTCAACGGGACGGTAGTCAACGGGCTGGAAAACTACAACCTATCGGTCAGCGTCGCGTCAAGTCAAAGTTTTGGCCCCACCGGAAATACCGTGGACACCGCCAAGCAGATCACCGTCACGGTCACCGATCCGCTCGGTCACACCCTTGCCCTCTCCACTTACCGGGTCAGTCATGACCCCTGATCGCCGCCAGGCCGGCTTTACCCTCATCGAGATGATCGTCGTCATGGTCATCACCAGCATCCTGGCCGGGATGGCGTCCATGTTCATCGTCGGTCCGGTCGAAAGCTATCTCGATACCGTGCGTCGCAACACCCTGACCGGGACGGCCGACCTCGCCCTGGCACGCATCGGCCGCGACCTGCAACGCGCCCTGCCACACAGCGTCCGCGTCACCAGCAACGGCGGCAAGACCTATCTGGAATATCTGGAGGTGCGCAGCGGCGGCAGTTATCGCACCGACACGACCGGCGCGCTGGCCAACGATGAGGCCTGCACCGCCGCCAGTGCCCGGCTGGAATTCACCCTGGCCGACACCTGCTTGCGCAGCAAGGGGGAAATCCCCTTGCGCAGCGAGATCGTGAGCGGCGATTTTCTGGTCATCGCCAATGCGGGGACCACCGGTCTGGATGCCTATGAAAACGGTGCCGTCACCGGGGGCAACAAGGCCCGGATCACCGCCACAGCCGACCCCGGCACGGGTGAGGACAGCCTCGCCTTCGAGTCCATCACCCTTCAGACCCCCTCCCCCGGCGAGCGTTTTCATGTCGTGTCCGGCCCGGTCACCTATGTCTGCGACCCGACCGCCGGCAGCCTGCGCCGTTACTGGGGCTACGCCATTCAGGCCGCCCAGCCGAATGACACGGCCGCTGCCCCCCTCGCAGCCACCAGCCAGGCCCTGATCGCCAACGCGGTCAGCCAATGTGCCTTCGTGCTGCCTGCCGCCGGTACCCATGCCAACCTCGTTGGCCTGTCCTTGACCCTGACCCAGGACGGGGAAAGCGCTACTTATTATCAAGGGACCCATGTCACGAACCGGCCCTGACCCCTCCGGCTTCGCCATGCTGGCGGCCATCTTCCTGCTGGTCGTCCTGTCCGGCTTGGCGGCAGCCGTGGCCTGGATGGCCAGCGCCCAGCACCGGGCAACCGCCCTCGACATCCCGATGGCGCACGCCTCACAGGCCGCCCAGTCCGCCCTTGAATGGGGCGCCTACCAGTTGATGCAGGAGACTGTTTTCGCGCAAAATTGCCGCACCACGACCCAGACCGCCTCCATGACCTTTAATGGCACCATGACAGGCCTGACCACGACGCTCAGTTGCACGGCAACCAGCCGCATCGAAGGGGCCACTACCGTCTATCTGCATACGCTGACCGCCACCGCCTGCAACCAACCCACGGCGGGGGCCTGTCCCAACCCGGCACCGTCGGGCATCGGTTATGTCGAACGACAAATCCAAACCTCGATCCTCTGGTAGCCTAGGGCCATGGGCATCCACCTGTTCCGAACCCCATTCCACCTGATCCTTGGCCTCGGTTTGTGCTGGATTGTTCCGGCCCAAGGCGTCCAGTCCTTTGCTATTTTCGAAACCCGCACCCCGGTCGGGGCTGTCTCAGGCCGGATTTACGACAAGCGCATCAATGTCACAATCAGCCTTGATGCCCAACCTCTGATAAACGGTCAGGTTGACCCTTCATACAACGACAAGAAAATTGATCTCTATCTATTGAATGCCCGCGACAACTCGGGGGTCCTCGACTCTGATACAAAATGCCGTTCAACCTGGTCTGAGGTCGCCTTGGTCGCCTCAATGATCTTTCACCTGGAAGGTCGGAAAAACTTTACCTTTACCTACGCCACCTCGATCCCCAGTGCCCGAATCAAGGTCAAGGATGTCAATCATGATGTCGGCTGTTCAAACGACAGTTTTGCCATCCTGGACACGCCCCCCTCAAGCCCCTATACCTACCCGCACGAAAATGATTAGGCCTCCATACCCATTACCGTGGCCCACGCGCACCCACACACACAACGCGGTTATGATGCGACCATGGTACTGGCCCCGCTAAAAGCCCAACTAAAAGCCCTGCTCAATTTCCGCCGCCCAAACCCTGCGATGGCCGCCGGCTGGACAGTGGTTCGTCTGTCGCCGGGGGGCATTGATTACGCGAATGTCGCCCGCCCCCTGCAGGGTCACCCCACCGTCAACGCATGTGGCTCGGTCAGCCTGGATGCCGACGATCCACGCGCCCTATCCAAGTGGGCCAGATCCCTGCCGTTGAGCCGCTACCCCTATTGCTTGCTGCTCAACGCCAACGAGTACCAACTCTTGCAGATCGATACCCCGCCCGTCCCGCGCAACGAATTACGCGCAGCGGCCCGCTGGCGCATCAAAGATTTGCTGGATTATCCCGTCGATGAAGCCACCTTCGATGTACTGCCCCCCCTGTCGCCCAACACCAGCGGGAAGCCCGGTTCCGTTTTTGTGGTTGCGGCACGCAACACCCTCATCCAAAAACACATGGAACTGTTCCGTGTCGCTGGTGTCCCGTTGCTCGCCATCGATACCCCAGAGACGGCGCTCTGGCAAATCAGCAATCAAATCGAACTGGGAAAGCAGACCACGGCCATCCTGACCTTCACCGAAGAGGCGGGGATTTTGCTACTGGCCTTGAAGGGTGAATTGGTCTCGCTGCGCCGTTTTGATCTGCCGGTTGTCGCCCAGAAAGAGGCCGACATACCCAATTTGCGGGGTTCACTAGAACGCGTCACCCTCGAACTACAGCGCTCTTTCGATCGTTTCGATCGCGAGTTTAGCCCCATGACGGTCACCCGCTTATTGGTGCTGATACCCCAGTGGTTGGCTGGGTTACAGGAATACCTTGCAATCAACCTAGCCATTCCAGTCGAATCAATCAAGCTGCAAGGCCTGCTCGACCTGTCTGCCGTTCCGGCCTTGAGTAACCGGGACAATCAGTCCCACTATCTAACCCTCCTGACCGCCGCCCTGCGCCAACCCCCAGCCGCCCGGGGATCCTGACGCCATGACCCAGCAAATCAATCTGTACAACCCCGACCTGATCCCGCGCCAGCTCCTGTTTTCGGCCATCGGTCTGGCACAGGCGCTGGGCGCGGGCGCCATCGGGATGCTCCTGATCCAGGTCTATGGTCTGTTAGCCCCAAGTAGTAATGTCCGGTTTCTCCCAAGTAGAAATGTCCGCAGGTGATACAACCTGGCCCAGTTAAAACTGGCGGCGGACATTTTGAAGATGGACAAACTGATG
Organism: Bordetella parapertussis; assembly: GCA_945890495.1. Classification (GTDB taxonomy): domain Bacteria; phylum Pseudomonadota; class Gammaproteobacteria; order Burkholderiales; family Thiobacillaceae; genus QYQG01. The sequence goes on from CAMDCO010000018.1 coordinate 39,610, forward strand.
AGTCACAAAGAAGCGAACCGGGCACAGGTATTGGA
>CAMDCO010000019.1 GCA_945890495.1 Bordetella parapertussis
CTCCGTGTCCGCCTTGTTTGCCGCCTCGCTCAGCAGATCCTTGTATAGCGCGTAATCGTCCTCTTCAAAGAACACACGCTCATGCCGATTCCCACGCTGGGTGACATGGTGCGGGCAACCGGGAATCACAAGACGAGGTAATCGCGACAGGGTGCGGAGGGTACACTAATTTAGTGTATTTGATAAGCTGTCACCGAAATTCCCAGCAAAGTTAGTCAAACGCAATCAATCGTTTTGCGCATGGAAAACCGTGCGGTGCATTAAGGCACGGCCGGGGCGCTGGGAGGGTTTGAGACGGAGGGTTCGGAAGCGCTATTGAGCAGGTTGAGGCCGGTCTTTAGCAGCAGCGCCATTTCTGCCTCGCCGACGATATAGGGGGGCATGAAATAGACCGTGTTGCCGATGGGGCGTAGCAGTACGCCGCTGTCGCGGGCGGCTAGGTGGAAGTCGCGCGCGAAGCTGGGGGCCGCGTCGGCAACCTCGAAGGCCCAGATCATGCCCAGATGGCGGAAGTGGCGCACGCGGGGGTGTTGGCGCAGGGGCTCCAAGAGGGTATTGAACGCGGCGGCCTTGCTGCGGTTTTGCGCCAAGACGGCGTCGGCGTCGAAGATGTCCAGCACCGCCAATGCGGCGCGGCAAGCGAGTGGGTTGCCGGTGTAGGAATGCGAGTGCAAAAAGCCGAGGCGCACATCGGGGTTGTAAAAGGCGTCGTACACGCGGTCGGTGGTGAGCACGCAGGCCAGCGGCAGGTAGCCGCCGGTAAGTCCCTTGGACAGGCAGATGAAATCAGGGCGGATGTCGGCCTGCTCGCAGGCGAACAGGGTGCCGGTGCGGCCAAAGCCGACGGCGATCTCGTCGGCGATGAGGTGGATTTCATAACGGTCGCACAGCGCGCGCGCCAAACGCAGGTATTCCGGGTCGTACATGGCCATGCCGGCGGCGCATTGCACCAGCGGCTCGACGATGAGCGCGGCGGTGGTGTGGGCGTGTTCGGCTAGCCAGGCCTCCAGATCGGCGGCGGCCCGGCGCGCTACCCCGGCCGCGGTTTCACCGGGTAGTGCCTGGCGGGCATCGGGCGACATGACTTGATGGCTGTGGCGCAACAGCGGCGCGTAGGTGTCGCGGAAGATGGCCACATCGGTGACCGACAGTGCGCCGAGGGTTTCGCCGTGATAGCTGCCTTTCAGGCTGACGAAGCCGGTTTTCTGCGGCCGGCCGCTGTTTTTCCAGGTGTGAAAGCTCATCTTCAGCGCGATCTCGACCGCCGAGGCGCCGTCCGAGCCGTAAAAGGCGTGGTCGAGCCCGGTGAGTTTGGCCAGCCGTTCGGACAGTTCCAGCACCGGCGCGTGGCTGCATCCGGCCAAGATGACATGCTCGATCTTGCCCAGTTGGTCGATGAGGGCGGCGTTGATGCGCGGGTTGCAGTGGCCAAACAGGTTGACCCACCAGGACGAGATGGCGTCGAGATAACGCGTGCCGTTGCTGTCGATCAGCCACGCGCCCTCGCCTCGGGCGATGGCCAGGGGCGGCGCGGCCTCGTGATGTTGCATTTGGGTGCAGGGGTGCCAGAGGTGGGATGTCATGGGGGAAGGATAACGGTAGGCGGGTGGAAAAGGCGTGGCCGTTTGAAAAATGGCGACCTCTGTGAAATAATTCCATAACATTGGAAATATAGAATAAGGACTAAGGAAAATCATGGAATCCAAATGGATTGTGGCGGCCTTGGCGGCATTGGCGCAAAAAAACCGGCTGGCGATTTACCGTCTACTGGTTCAGGCCGGGTCGCAGGGCATGGTGCCCGGTGCGTTGGCCGAGGTGTTGCATTTGCCGGCGGCAACCCAGTCTTTTCATCTGCGCACGCTGGCGCAGGCGGGGCTGATCCACGGTGTTCAGGAGGGCCGCTTTGTGCATTACACGGCCGATTTCAACGCCATGCATGGCCTGATCGATTTCCTGTCGGAAAACTGTTGTGGCAGTGGCCCGGCGGCTTGTTCGCCCTCAAATACCTCAAACTCAAACTCAAACTGTAAGGATTGTTCATGACGACCCAACTCCCCACCGTTCTTGTGCTGTGTACCGGAAACTCTTGCCGCTCGCAGATGGCTGAGGTGATTCTTAATCACGACCTCGCCGGAAAGGTCCGCGCCGTATCTGCGGGCACCAAGCCGCAACCCAAGGTGGCCGACGGCGCGATTGCCGCGCTCAAGGACGCGGGTCTGCCGACGGATGGCTTGTATCCCAAGGATGCCGAGGTGTTTCTGGATGCGGACATCGCGCTGGTGGTGACGGTGTGTGACAACGCCAAGGAGACCTGTCCGATCTTTCCGCGCCCGGTGCCGCGCATCCATGTGCCGTTTCATGACCCGCATGGCGAGCCGCTGGAATCCTTTCTGCGCGTTCGGGATGACATCCGTTCCCGCTTGGTGGCCATCGTGCGCGAGACCCTGAAGTTATGACAACAGCCCGTAAACTGACCGCCGAGACGCTGGGCACGGCCTTTTTGCTGGCGGTGGTGGTGGGTTCCGGGATCATGGCCGAGCGACTGGCCGGCGGCAATATTGCGCTGGCATTGCTGGCCAATACCGTGGCGACCGGTGCCGGTTTGGTCGTGCTGATCTTGGTCTTTGGGCCCATTTCAGGCGCGCATTTCAATCCGGCGGTGACACTGGCCGATGCCTGGCAGGGTGGAATGCCGTGGCGTGAAGTGCCAGGCTATCTGCTGGCGCAGGTCGTCGGGGCCTTCGCCGGGGTAGCGATGGCGCACGGGATGTTCGCCGAGCCGCTGTTTGTGGCCTCGCAACATGTGCGCACCGGGCCGGACCAGTGGTTTTCTGAGTTCGTCGCTACCTTTGGGTTGCTCGCGGTGATTTGGGGGTGTGTGCGCCAGCGTTCGTCCGTCACGCCCTTTGCCGTGGGGCTGTACATCACGGCGGCTTATTGGTTCACCGCCTCCACCTCGTTTGCCAACCCCGCTGTGACCTTGGCGCGGGCGGCCACGGATACCTTCGCGGGTATTCGCCCGGTGGATGCGCCGGGCTTCATCGTCGCTCAACTGCTGGGTGCGTTTGCCGCGACAGCGCTGTTCCATTGGCTGATCCCCGTTTTGCCAGCGCAGGATGTGATGATGCCGCACGAGGAATAACGGAAGGACTTGAGGCGGTGGATTAGCCGCCGGTGGCGTTCATGAAACGGATCGTTTTGGCTGGTTGTTCGCGGAACTCGTGGCGTTCGGGTTTGTGGGCGATGGCATCCAGAAGCGCTTGGATCAGGTCACTATCCGAGGCCCCGTTACGCAACAGGGGGCGCAGTTCAATGCGGTCTTCCTGGCCCAGGCAGAGATGTAAAACGCCATCGACGGTGAGGCGGACGCGATTGCAGGTGGCACAGAAGTGTTGCGACATGGGCGTGATGAAGCCGACATTGAAGCGGCCATCCGGGGTGCCCAGATAGCGTGCCGGCCCGCCGCCGTTCATGACGGTGTCGATAAGGCCGAAATCTTGTTGCAGACGGGCCTTGATCGGTTGCAAGTCAACATAGCCCAGGCGGCGCGCGGTCTCACCCATGGGCATCAGTTCGATCAGGCGCAACACAAAGCCCCGTTCTATGCAGTAGTCAACCATGCTATCGATGGCATCCACATTTTCCTGCATGACGACCATGTTGAGCTTGATGGGCGCGAATCCGGTGCTTCGCGCCGCCTCCAGTCCGGCCAGGATGTCGGCCAAGGCATCGCGACCCGCGATACGGATCATTTGTTGCGGGTCAAGGCTGTCCAGGCTCACATTGAGACGGGTGACGCCGGAGGCCTTAAGTGCGGGGGCGTGACGGGCCAGTTGCGTGGCGTTGGTCGAAAGCGAAAGATCCTCGATTCCCGGCAGGGCGGCGAGGCGCCGGGTCAGATCGGTGATGTTGCGGCGGAGCAGGGGTTCGCCGCCGGTTAGGCGAAGGCGCTTCAGGCCCATCTGGGCAAACAGGCCGATGACCCGTTCGATCTCGTCGAAGGTCAGCCAGTCAGCCGGTTCCTCGAAGCCTTTGAACCCTTCGGGGATGCAGTAGGCACAACGCAGGTCACACCGATCCGTCACCGAGAGGCGGAGATATTCAACTCGGCGGCCGAAGGGATCGATGAGGTTAGCTTTGCTCATGGTTGTGAACTCTACCCCAGAGAACAAGGGATGGGGGCGGTGAATTGATATGCATCAATAGGGCATCTCGGTTTGTGTGCAGAAAATTTTCAGCCTTGGGGCGTCTTGGGGGTTGAAAGATCGGTCCCCGGACCCTACTATTAGCACTCACAGGCAGGGAGTGCTAGCAGATCGTTCGATTTCGATGGAACGGCCGCGCGCCGACTGGCCGGTATTGACCCCCCCATTTACAGTAAGGAGAACCCTCATGAAGATTCGCCCCCTGCACGATCGCGTGATCGTCAAGCGTATGGAAGAAGAGCGTAAGACCGCATCCGGCATCGTGATCCCCGACTCTGCCACCGAGAAACCCGATCAGGGTGAAGTCGTGGCCGTGGGCCCGGGCAAGAAGGACGACAGCGGCAAAGTGATCGCCATGGCGCTCAAGGTCGGCGACCGCGTGTTGTTCGGTAAGTACTCCGGCCAAGCCGTCAAGATGGACGGCGAAGAGTTGCTGGTGATGCGCGAAGAAGATGTCATGGGCGTTATCGAAAAATAATTGTTCTACTAATTCAATAGATTAAGGAGCTATAACATGGCCGCTAAAGATGTACGATTTGGAGATTCCGCCCGCCACCGCATGGTTGCAGGCGTCAATGTGTTGGCGAATGCCGTCAAAGTAACCCTGGGCCCGAAGGGCCGCAATGTCGTGTTGGATCGCTCGTACGGCGCCCCCACCGTCACCAAGGACGGCGTGTCCGTCGCCAAGGAAATCGAACTGAAGGACAAGTTCGAGAACATGGGCGCTCAGATGGTCAAGGAAGTCGCTTCCAAGACCTCCGACATCGCCGGTGACGGCACCACCACCGCCACCGTGCTGGCGCAATCCATCGTCAACGAAGGCATGAAGTTCGTTGCCGCCGGTATGAACCCGATGGACCTGAAGCGCGGCATCGACAAGGCCGTGATCACGATGATCGCCGAGCTGAAGGCGCTATCCAAGCCCTGCACCACGACCAAGGAAATTGCTCAAGTCGGCTCCATCTCCGCCAACTCGGACGAGGCCATTGGCGACATCATCGCCAACGCCATGGACAAGGTTGGCAAAGAAGGCGTCATCACCGTGGAAGACGGTTCTGGCCTTGAGAACGAGCTGGACATCGTGGAAGGCATGCAGTTCGACCGTGGTTACCTGTCGCCCTACTTCATCAACAATGCCGAGAAGCAGATGGCCGTGCTGGAAGATCCGTTTGTCCTGTTGCACGACAAGAAGATCTCCAACATTCGCGACCTGCTGCCGGTACTGGAGCAAATCGCCAAGACGGGCAAGCCGCTGCTGATCATCGCCGAAGACATCGATGGCGAGGCGCTGGCGACCCTGGTGGTCAACACCATTCGTGGCATCCTCAAGGTCGCTGCCGTCAAGGCCCCGGGCTTTGGCGATCGTCGCAAGGCGATGCTGGAAGACATGGCCATCCTCACCGGCGGCACCGTGATTGCCGAAGAGGTCGGTCTGTCCCTCGACAAGGCCACCTTGCAAGACCTCGGCCGTGCTAAGCGTATCGAGATCGGTAAAGAAAATACGATCATCATCGACGGCGCAGGTTCTGCAGACAGCATCAAGGACCGCATCGGTCAGATCAATCAGCAGATCGAAGCGGTCACTTCCGACTACGACAAGGAAAAGCTGCAAGAGCGTAAGGCTAAGCTGGCGGGCGGCGTGGCCGTCATCAAGGTGGGCGCGGCGACTGAAGTCGAGATGAAGGAAAAGAAGGCTCGCGTTGAAGATGCCCTGCACGCGACCCGTGCAGCGGTTGAAGAAGGCATCGTGCCTGGCGGTGGCGTAGCCCTGCTGCGTGCGCGTTCGGCCATCACCAAGCTGAAAGGCGCCAACCACGATCAAGATGCCGGCATCAAGATCGTTCTGCGTGCCGTCGAAGAGCCGCTGCGCCAGATCGTCAACAACTGTGGCGAAGAGGCCTCTGTGGTGGTCAACAAGGTGTTGGCTGGCAAGGGTAACTATGGTTACAACGCCAGCACGGGCATCTATGGCGACATGATGGAAATGGGCGTGCTGGATCCGACCAAGGTCACCCGCATTGCCCTGCAAAACGCCGCTTCTGTGGCTTCCCTGATGCTGACCACGGATTGCATGGTGGCCGATCTGCCGGAAGACAAAAAAGGCGGTGCGCCGGATATGAACCCCGGTATGGGCGGTATGGGTGATATGGGCTTCTGATCCAGATCAACCGGCAACCTCTAACAACCCCGCTGCGGCGGGGTTTTTTCTTGGCGCAAAAAATAATTTTGATAACTTGCTGATCTTAATGCGGTCTTAATTTTCGTTGCACCAGAATGCGTGCACTCGCGGTGTTGCGAGCATGCCTATTTAGGAGATTCAAGATGACCCGTACCCTGTTCGCCATTCTGGCTGCTGTTTCCATGATCGCTTCTGCTCAAGCTGCTGACAAGGCTGCTGCTCCGGCTGCTGCTGCTCCGGCCGCTGCTGCTGCTCCGGCTGCTGCTGCTGCTGCTCCGGCTGCTGCTCCGGCTAAGGCTGAGAAGAAGGCCAAGAAGGCTAAGAAGGAAGACAAGGCTGCTGCTCCGGCTGCTGCTGCTGCTCCGGCTGCTGCCGCTGCTCCGGCTGCCAAGAAGTAATTCTGGTTTCCGCTGTACGAAAACGGGGCGTAAGCCCCGTTTTTTTATGGGCGCGGCATAATGGTGCACCCTGAATGTCTTTACTTTGCAGGTTCTTCCTTCAGGGCTAATGAGTGTCTAAGGGGCGGCGAATTTATTGAGGTGACAGAAACGGATCGCGATGAAACTGTTACTGGCTGAAGATGACCCGATGATCGGCGAGAGCATGCAGCAAGGCTTGCGGCAGGCGGGTTTTGTGGTGGACTGGGCACGGGATGGTGCGGCGGCCGAACTGGCGGCGAAAACGGGTGACTATGCCGTGTTGGTGCTGGATATCGGGTTGCCGCGCCAAGATGGGCTGACGGTGCTGAAACGCTTGCGACAGGCTGAGTACAGCTTGCCGGTGCTGGTGGTCACGGCGCGGGACGCGGTGGCAGATCGCGTGGCCGGGCTTAATCTGGGTGCGGACGATTATCTGGTCAAACCCTTCGATCTTGATGAACTGGTGGCCCGAGTGCGGGCCTTGTTGCGCCGGCAGAGCGGTCGGGGGCGAAGTGAGATGCGTTTGGGCGTACTTTGTTTGGATCCGGATCGGCGCGAGGTGACCCTGTCGGATCAGCCCGTCTCCCTGTCGCAGCGGGAGTTTGCCTTGCTTGAGGCCTTAATGGCCCGCCCTGGCACGGTGGTGTCGCGGGAATCATTGGAAGAGTGCCTGTACGGTTGGGATGAGGAGGTTTCCAGCAACGCCATTGAGGTGCATCTGCATAACCTGCGCCGCAAATTGGGGGGCGAGTGGATCCGCAATGTGCGGGGTGTCGGTTACAAGGTGGTTGCGCCGTGAATTCTATTCGCCGCCAGTTGCTGATCTGGCAAATCACCTCGTTGCTGTTGACCGGATTGCTGGTCAGCGTGGTCACTTACAGTATTACCTGGAGTGGCTTTAACAAGGCCCGCGATTACACCCTGGAACAGGTCGCGCACGCGATCATGCGACACGGGGTTGAAACTACGGGCGAAAGTGACGAGGCTCAAGACCAGGGTCGTTTTATTAGCCAGATGTGGGAAAAGTCCAGGCTGGTGTATGCCTCGCGTCCGGATGTCGAGTTACCCCGCCAGCCGAACGGTTTTGCTGTGGTCACCTGGAACGGCGAGGAGTGGCGTACTTATACCCTGCACAGCAGCGGGTTGACGATTCAGGTGGCTGCGCCCAAGGCCAATCGGGTACTGGCTTACGCCCGTCTGGCCAACTGGCTGCTCTTGCCATTGGCTATTCTGGTCGCTGGCTTGGGGATATTGATCTGGATGGCCGTGGTGCGCGCCTTGGCACCGCTTGAGCAGGTGCGACGCGAGATTGGGGTGCGTGATGTGGCCATGTTGCACCCCATCGACATGGCGGCCGCACCCGAGGAAATCCGCCCCTTGGGAGAGGCCTTGAACGCCTTGTTATTGCGACTTGACAAGGCCATGTCCCTGCAACGGCGCTTTGTGGCCGATGCGGCCCACGAATTGCGTACGCCGTTGACCGCCTTGAAATTGCAGGTGCAGATGGCGACACGGGCGCAGAGCGAGTCGGAGCGTCAACAGACCCTGGCGCGACTGCAAGAGGGGATTGACCGCGCGGCCCGCTTGGTGGGTCAATTGCTGGCTATGGCTCGACTTGAACCGGAGGCGCAGGCTGAACGGGTGCCGGTGGAGATGGAGCGTCTGGTTAAACGCGTGGTGGCGGATTTCTCAACTGTGGCCGATGCGCACAAGGTGGATTTGGGCCTGACGGGCAGCGTCCCGGTGATCTTGCGCGGACATACCGAGCCACTACAAGTCCTGATCGGGAATCTGATTGATAACGCGGTACGCTACACGCCGCCCGGTGGGCGCGTGGATGTCGCCCTGCGGCAGGAAGAGGGTTTGGCCGTGCTCACCGTAAGCGACACCGGCCCTGGCATCCCGGTCGCTGAGCGCGAAAAGGTCTTCCGGCGGTTTTACCGTTTGGCCGGCCACGAGACCACCGGAAGCGGTCTGGGCTTGGCCATCGTGCGTGAGATCGTCCAGCTTTGTCAGGGCCAGATCACGCTGGGTGATACCCCCGGCGGTGGGTTGCAGATTGAGGTGCGCCTGCCTTTATAAGCGGATGTTTCAATGGGAGTGAGCATGACGATTTCGAATTCTTTGCTAACGGCGACTGTTGGGCATTTATCCCGATTCGCCCCCTTTGACAACATGGCGGAGGCGGATCTGCTCTGGCTCGCTAATCATCTGTCGGTGGTTTATTACCACAACGGCGAGGTCTTGCTGGCACCCTCAGATGGGGTTGCCGAGCGCATATTGATTCTCAAGCAGGGGCGCGTGGTGGGTGAGAGTGGCGAGGCCGGTGCTTGGTTGGAACTGCACGAGGGCGAGGCCTTTCCGATTGGTGCGGTGCTGAGCAACCGTCCGGTGGTGTCGACCTTCCGGGCGCAGGGTGATGTTTTTGCCTATGTGTTGGGGGCCGAAGATTTTCGCAGCTTGTTGCAGCGCTCGCTGCCCTTTTCACGGTTCTGCACCGAGCGCATCGCCAATTTGCTGGACCAGTCTCAACGCAGTCTGCAGGGTGTTTATGCCGCGGCCAGCAACGAGCGACAGTCCCTGCATAGCCCGTTGTCGAGCCTGGCGCGCCGTGCCCCGGTTACCTGTTTGCCGGACACCCTGTTGGGCGAGGTCCTGCAGACGATCCAAGCCCAACATATCAGTGCCATTGTGGTTGCTGATGAGGCCATGCATCCGCTTGGGGTGTTCAGTGTGAGGGATCTGATCGGACGCGTGATTCTCCCCGGCCTGCCGCTGACCACCCCGATTCGGGCCGTCATGACGCCCGATCCGATGACTTTGCCGCCCTCGGCGCACGCCTTCGAGGCCGCTCTGTTGATGGCTCGGCATGGCTTTCGCCATGTCCTGATGGCTGAGGAGGGTCGGGTGACGGGGATGATCTCGGAAAAGGATCTCTTCTCCTTGCAGCGCGTCGGGGTGACCCAGATTTCGGCGGCCATTCGTTTGGCCATTTCCATCGAGGCCCTGCAACCCTTTGCCGAAGATATACGCCAGTTGGGCCATAACATGTTGGCTCAAGGCGTCGGTTCAGAGCAACTCACTCAGATCATTTCTACCCTCAATGATTTGCTGACGCAACGCGTGATTGAGATTGAATGCGACAAGGATTGCCCGTACCGCTTCTGTTGGCTGGCCTTTGGATCGGAAGGGCGCCTAGAGCAGACACTGACCACAGATCAGGACAATGGCCTGATCTTTATTGCGCCGGCCGGGGTCGATTTGGAGGCGGTGCGCGGTCAGCTGGTAGCGTTGAGCGGGCGCATCAATAAGGCCCTCGACGCCTGTGGCTTCCCGCTCTGCAAGGGTCAGGTGATGGCGAGCAATCCCCGCTGGTGTTTGACCCTGGAGGAGTGGAAGGCCACCTTTGCGCATTGGATTGATTCGGGTAATCCCGAGGCCTTGCTTAACGCCAGTATCTTTTTTGATTTTCGCCCCTTGTCTGGTGTGGATGCGTTGGCTACCGAACTGCGTGGTTGGCTCGCCAGTTATGTCAAAACCGCCCCGCGTTTCCTGCACCAGATGGCCGCCAATGCCCTGCGCAACCGCCCGCCACTCGGGTTGATTCGCGATTTTGTGGTGGCCTCGGCCTCGGGCGAGCACCCCGCAACGCTCGATCTGAAACTGAACGGGGCCACCCCCTTCGTCGATGCGGCACGCATCTTCGCACTGGCCATGGGTTCGTCTGCAAGCGGGACGGCCGCGCGGTTACGGGCCGCGGCCGTGCCGCTGAATATCCCCAGCGCCGAGGTGGAGGCCTGGATCTCCAGCTTCTTCTTCCTGCAGTTGTTGCGCCTTCGCCGGCAACATGAAGAGAGCCTGGCGGGCGAGACGCTGGATAATCACATTGACCCAGATCGACTGAATGACCTCGATCGGCGCATCCTCAAGGAGTCCTTCCGGCAGGCACGCAAACTGCAGTCGCGCCTGTCGATGGACTATCAGGCATGAGGGATTTTTTGGCCCGCCTACGCCGTCGATTGCGTGGCGTGGAGTTGTCGCCGGACCCGCAGCAGCGACTCGAGGTATGGCAGGCGCTGTCGGCAGAGGATTTGCGCCAGCCCTTTGCCGAGGCCCGCTATGTCGTGGTCGATGTGGAATCCACCGGCCTGGATTTGCAGAAGGATCGCCTGATTGCCATTGGCGCCGTGGCCGTAGTGGATGGACGCATTGATCTGGCGCAGAGCTTTGAGGTGGTGTTGCGTCAGGAGCAATCCAGTAGTCGGGCCAATATCCTCATCCACGGCATCGGCGGAGAGGCGCAGCGGGAGGGTCTGCCCGCCGCCGAGGCCTTGCTGGATTTTCTGGAGTTTCTTGGCAACTCGCCGCTGGTGGCCTTTCATGTGGCCTTTGATCGCACCATGATAGTGCGTGCCTTGAGGGACCATCTGGGGCTGAGGTTCAAGCACCCTTGGCTGGATCTGGCCTATGTCATGCCGGGGCTCCTCCCGCAGTGGCGGCATAAATATCGGGCCCTCGATGACTGGACCGGCCATTTTGAGATCGGCAACTTTGCCCGGCATTCGGCCCTGGCAGATGCCTTGGCCACGGCCCAGTTGTTTCTGGTGGCATTGTCGTTGGCCAAGGGCGCGCACTCCGAGCACTACCACGCACTCCAGGAGCTTGAACAGTCCTATCGCTGGACGATGCAGCAAAGCTGAAGTGTGCGTTTTGAGGCGCAACCGCGTTCGCGTATTGTGGATTTCCACTATATGGCGGATACGCATATCCTATATTTGCTCTTTATACTCCGACCGACGCGTGTGGGTCGTTCGGACGCGGTGGTTCCCTGGGGAGGGAGACCGGACGGCGTTTTACTTTGCTTGGAGGAGTTCAGAATGAAATTAACGGAGAAGCATCAGGAGTATTGGGGGAAAAACCTGCGGTTAACGGCTGTATTGCTGGCCATATGGTTTGTCGTCACCTTTGTGGTGATTTGGTACGCTAAAGAATTGAACGATATCGTGATCGCGGGATTCCCGTTCGCCTTCTACATGGGCGCGCAAGGGGCCTTGATCATCTATGTGGTCGTCATCTGGTACTACGCCCGGCGCATGAATCAGATGGACAAGGACTATGGCGTACACGAGGGAGAAGATTGACATGACCACTGCACTTTCCAATTCGGCCTTCTTCGCCCAGCTGAAGCGCTACTACACCTTTTACACGGGCGGCTTTATTTTCTTCGTGATCGTTTTGGCGATCCTGGAGCAGATGGGCGTTTCCAACACCGTCCTCGGTTACATCTTCCTGGCCGCGACCATCCTCCTGTATGCCGGTATCGGCATTATGTCGAAGACGGCCGATGTGTCGGAATACTATGTCGCGGGACGCCGGGTTCCGGCCCTGTTCAACGGCATGGCGACCGGCGCCGACTGGATGTCTGCCGCTTCCTTCATCGGTATGGCCGGCACCCTGTATCTGTCCGGCTATGATGGCCTGGCCTTCGTGATGGGCTGGACCGGCGGCTATGTGCTGGTGGCCCTGTTCCTTGCCCCTTATCTGCGCAAGTTTGGCCAGTTCACTATTCCTGACTTCTTGGGTGAGCGTTATGGCGGAAACCTGCCGCGAGCCATTGGCGTATTTGCGGCCATCGTCTGTTCATTTACCTATGTGATCGCACAGATCTACGGTGTCGGCTTGATCACTTCGCGCTTCACCGGCCTGGAGTTTGAGATCGGCGTTTATGCCGGTTTGGCCGGTATCCTGGTGTGTTCTTTCCTGGGCGGCATGCGCGCAGTGACTTGGACCCAGGTGGCGCAATACATCATCCTGATCATCGCCTACATGATCCCCGTGGTTTGGCTGTCGGTGAATATTACCGGCAACCCCATCCCGCAGATCGCTTACGGCAGTGTCCTTCAGCAAGTGACCGTCATCGAGAAAGAGCTGAACGATCCGACCACCGTCAAGGGCGCCGCTGAGGTGACCGTGCGCGCCCTTCACAAGGAGAAGGCCGCCGAATGGGGTGAGAAGATCAAGACCCTCGATGCCGCAGTCGCCGCCGGTAACGGTGCGGCCTTCCATGCCGAGCAAAAGGGCAAGGTCGAGCAGAAACTGGCCGAGCTGAAGGCCAATCCGACACCGGACGCCAAGGCAATCACCACCGCCGAGAAGGGTCTGAAGGACTTTCCGGCCAACATCGACAAGTTGAAGGCCAAGTGGGTCGGTGCCGAGAAGGGCGCTAAAGCCAAGGCAGGTCCGGTTTCTGCTCACGCGACCCCCTTCTCTGGCAAGGGAGCCGAGAAGAAGTTGATGAAGGAGGCCGAGGCTAAGGGTGAAACCCCGACGCCGGAGGCCGTTGCCAAGGCCAAGGACGAAGACACCAAGGCCTCCAACGACAAGCGCAACAACTTCATCGCCTTGGTGCTTTGCCTGATGGTGGGTACGGCGTCCCTGCCGCACATCCTGATGCGCTACTACACCACGCCTTCTGTGCGTGATGCGCGTAAGTCGGTGTTCTGGTCGCTGTTCTTTATCTTCTTGCTCTACTTCACCGCTCCGGCCCTGGCGGTTCTGGCCAAGTATGTGGTCTATCACGATCTGGTGGGCTCATCGTTCGCCGCGCTACCGGCCTGGGTCAGTAACTGGGCGGCGGTGGATCCAACCTTGATGAAGGTCGTTGACATGAACAAGGACGGCTTGATCCAGTTGGCGGAGATCACCATCGGTGGTGACCTGATCGTGCTGGCTACGCCGGAGATTGCTGGCTTGCCCTATGTCGTTTCGGGCCTTGTTGCTGCCGGCGGTTTGGCGGCGGCACTGTCCACGGCAGATGGCCTGTTGCTGACCATCGCCAACGCCTTGTCGCATGATGTGTACTACAAGATGATCGACCCGCATGCCTCAACGATGCGCCGCTTGTCCGTGTCCAAGGCCCTGTTGCTGGTGGTCGCGGTCCTGGCGGCCTATGTGGCTTCGTTGAAACCAGGCGACATCCTGTTCTTGGTGGGGGCCGCGTTCTCGCTGGGGGCCTCGGCGTTCTTCCCGTCCTTGGTCTTGGGCGTGTTCTGGAAGCGTGCCAACTACTTGGGTGCGGTACTTGGCATGACGGCCGGTCTGTTTGTGTGTATGTACTACATGTACATGACCTATGATTTCTTTGGGGTCAATGCACCGCTGTGGTTTGGCATCAAGCCGATCTCGGCTGGGGTGTTTGGCCTGACCGCTGGTTTCATTGGGGTGATCGTGGGCTCCTTGATCTCGCGGGCCCCGTCCAAGGAGATTCAGGCGCTGGTGGACCATGTTCGTTTCCCGAACTTGGAAGGCGATATCAACACCAACGCGGTCTAAGCAACCGCACGACCGTCTCGCCAGCGCGAGGCGGTCCTAAACAAAACGGCCCGCATTTGCGGGCCGTTTTGTTTGTTGCCTTGGCGGTAGGGGCGCCTTAGTGCGGAAGGTGCTGCGCCAGATCGGCGCGCTGCGTATCTTTCACCAGTTGTCGAGCCGTTGGACCATCGTGAAGCAGGCAATGCTTAAACACGGCGGTGACCTTGTCGGGCTGATTGGCATGGTAATAGGCCATGCCCAGGGCATGCCAGGCCGCGCCACTCATGGGTTGCAGATCGGCGGCGTGGCGCAGGTTTTCGGCGGCCGCGAGGTGATCACCACGACGAACATGGATCATGCCCATGCCGTACCAGGCCCGGTCATGCTTCGGGTTGATCTCCACGGCGCGGGACAAGGCGGTCAGGGCCGCGTCCTGAAGGCCTTGTTGCTCGCGGGCGTAGCCCAGATTGAACCAGGTGTCGGCATGGTCGGGGCGCAGGGCAACGGCACGCTCGAACCATTGGGCGGCCTCGGCCCAGCGTTCTTTCTGGGCATGAATCCAGGCGATGCCGAGCACGGCCACGACATCCTGCGGGTCGGCCTGATGAACGCCGACCCACGCCTCAAGGGCGCGTTCCGGCTGGTGTAGCCATTCGAACAGGGTGGCGCGCAGGCGATAACGGAAATGATCAAAATTCATGGAAAGGCTCGGTGTCACAGAGCGTGCATTCTCGCCGCACGGGTCGGACGGCACAAGTTAGAATGGGGCGAAAAGGAGATTTCATGGAACTGTACCTGCTTTCGATTGCCCGCGCGCTGGTTGAGGTCGCCGGACTGGCCCTGCTCGGTCAAGGCATCCTTGCCTTTCTGGCCGGGAAATACCGTGATCAGAATGTTTTTTACAAGTTATTTCAGATCGTGACCGGGCCGGTGGTGCGCCTTGTGCGCTGGGCGACCCCGCGCATGATCCTCGATGCCCATATCCCCTTTGTGACCTTTTTTATCCTGGCCTGGCTATGGATCGGTTTGGCCATGGCCAAGCGGGCCGTGTGCGCGGCGCAAGGATTGGTCTGCTGAAACCGCGTGCAATCCGCTAGAATGCGCGCCGGAATATAGGGATGAGACGATGACACCGCTTAAGAACGATACCTTTTTGCGCGCACTGCTGCGCCAGCCGACCGATTACACCCCGCTGTGGCTGATGCGCCAGGCGGGCCGCTACCTGCCTGAGTATTGTGCGACGCGGGCCCGCGCCGGCGATTTCCTCTCGCTGTGCAAGAGCCCGGACATGGCCTGCGAGGTGACGCTGCAGCCTCTGGCCCGTTATGACCTTGATGCGGCTATTCTGTTCTCAGATATCCTCACCATCCCCGATGCCATGGGGTTAGGTCTGTATTTCTCGACCGGCGAGGGGCCGCGCTTTGAACGGCCGCTGCGTAGCGAGTGGGAGATTCGCAATCTGACCGCGCCGGATCCGCACAATCATCTGCGCTATGTCATCGATGCGGTGAGCGAGATCCGCCGCGCGCTGGATGGTTCGGTGCCGCTCATTGGTTTCTCGGGTAGCCCGTTCACCTTGGCGTGCTACATGGTCGAGGGCAGTGGCAGCGATACCTATGCCGAGACCAAGAAGATGCTGTACGGTCGGCCGGACCTGTTTCACCACATCCTGGATGTCACGGCGACAGCGGTGACGAACTATCTCAACGCGCAGATCGAGGCCGGGGCCCAAGCGGTGATGGTGTTTGATTCCTGGGGCGGCATGCTGTCGCAGGCGGCCTATCTGGAGTTTTCGCTGCCCTACATGGCGCGCATCATGGAGGGCCTGATCCGCGAGCGCGACGGGCGTATCGTGCCGCGCATTGTGTTTACCAAGGGTGGTGGTCAGTGGCTGGAACACATCGCCGCGTGCGGCTGTGATGCCGTGGGTCTGGATTGGACGACGGATCTGGGCGATGCCCGTCGTCGGGTCGGCGACCGGGTGGCACTGCAAGGCAATATGGATCCTTCGGTGCTGTTTGCACCGCCGGAGGCCATTGCCGCCGAGGCGCGCCGCATCATCGACAGCTACGGGACGGGGACCGGCCATGTATTCAATCTGGGCCACGGTATCTCCCAGTTCACCCCGCCGGAGCATGTCATTGCGCTGGTCGATGCGGTGCATCAGCACAGCCGGCAATATCACACCTGAGTTAAAAATGACTCGCCCCTGACGGCTTCGCCAGGGGTTCAACGGGGGATTTAGGGGCGTTTCGGCCGGGTCTAGACGCCCCTGATTTATTCAGGTTCTATATGAAATCGAGTGGGTAGTGCAATTCATCGTACGGACCCGCGAGGAGGAATTGCGGAGGGGAAAACCCCTGTGCTTGCCTGATTTTCGTAGGGGCAACCCCCTGTGGTTGCCCATTCACCGTTAGGGCAGGCACGGGGGCCTGCCCCTACATGGGTCATGGCCGTCGTGGTTGCCAAAAGGTGTAATGTGGCCAGATCCACTACCAATCACCAAGAGCCTTTATTCAGGACCTCATTATCGTCGATCGGCTGGCGGCGTTATACTGGCGACATTGATCTCTTCTGGAGCTTGCCATGACTGCCGTTAGCCCTCTCAATTTGCGTACATTAGCCCTTGTCGGTGCGGCGGGGGCTGGGAAGACCAGCCTGATCGAGGCCCTATTGGCGCAGACGGGTAGCATTCCGGCTGCCGGTTCGGTTGAAAAAGGCACGACGGTGTGCGATTACGAGGCCCTCGAGAAGGAGCACGGGCATTCGCTGAAGCTGGCGACCGCTCACTTTGAGCGTGATGGTGTGCGTGTGCACCTCCTTGATACCCCGGGTTATCCTGATTTCACGGGTCAGGCCATGTGCGCCCTGGATGCCGTGGAGACGGTCGCCGTGGTGGTTGATGCGACGCGTGGCATCGATCTGACCGCAACGCGCATGATGCAGTGGGCGCAGACCCGCAAGCTGGATCGCATGGTGATCGTCAGCAAGATGGATGCCCCCGGGGTGGATGCGACGACGCTGGCGGCGACCCTGGCCGATATCCAGACGGCCTTTGGTCGCGAGTGCCTGCCTATCAATCTGCCGGCCGCCGGGGCCAGTCAAGTGACGGACTGTTTCTTCAATCTGGGTGGCGAGGCCGACTTCTCGTCGGTCGCGGAGGCGCATCAGACTTTGGTGGATCAGGTGGTCGAGGTGGATGAAGACCTGATGGCCGTCTATCTTGATCAGGGCACGGTGACTCCGGAACAACTCCACGCCCCGCTGGAGCAGGCCCTGCGAGAGGGGCATCTGGTGCCGGTCTGCTTTACCTCGGCACGCAGCGGGGCGGGAGTTGCTGCCCTGATCGACGCCATCACGCGCCTCTTGCCCAACCCGACCGAAGGCAATCCGCCGCGCTTCGTGCGTGGTGAGGGCGAGGGTGCTCAACCCTTCACGGTGACGGCTGATCCGGCGCAGCATGTCCTGGCGCATTGCTTTAAGGTGGAAATCGACCCCTATGTTGGCAAGATTGCCCTCCTGCGCGTCTATCAGGGGACGCTGGCCTTGCATGGCCAACTCTTCATTGGCGAGGGGCGACGGTCGTTCAAGGTGGGGCATCTGCATCGGGTGCAGGGTAAGCAACTGACCCCGGCGGAGGCCTGCGGCCCCGGCGAGATCTGTGCGATCAGCAAGGTGGACGACATCCATTTTGACGATGTCCTGCACGATGCGGCAGAGGATGACCATATCCACATGCAGCCGCTCGATTTTCCGCACGCGGTATTTGGCCTGGCCTTGCGTGCTCGCAAGCAGTCGGAGGCGCAAAAACTCGCCGATGTGCTGCATCGCCTGTGCGAGGCCGACCCCGGTCTCCATGTCGAGCACGATGCACAGACCCACGAGGCGGTGATCCGTGGTCTGGGCGAGATGCATCTCAAGCATGTGCTGGAAAAGATGTACGCCCAGTTCAAGCTGGAGGTTGATACCCATCCGCCGTCCATCCCCTACCGCGAGACCCTGACCCAGCCCAGTGAGGGCCATTGTCGGCACAAGAAGCAGACCGGCGGCGCGGGTCAGTTCGGCGAGGTCTATCTGCGCGTTGAGCCTTTGGAGCGCGGGGCGGGATTCGAGTTTGTCGATGCGGTCAAGGGCGGGGCGATCCCGGGCACCTTTATCCCGGCGGTTGAGAAGGGGGTGCGCATGGGGATGGCGGAGGGTGCGGTGGCCGGTTTCCCGCTCCAGGATGTGCGCGTGACCGTTTACGATGGCAAGACACACCCGGTGGACGGCAAGGAGATTGCCTTCGTGATGGCAGGCAAGAAGGCCTTTCTGGAGGCCCTGTCGGGTGCGCGACCGGTGGTGCTGGAACCCTTCGTGCAGATCGAGGTTTCGCTACCGGATGCCTGCATCGGTGATATCGGTGCAGAAATTACCTCGCGGCGCGGGCATATCTTGGGCAACCAACCGGGCCGGGGTGGCATGTCGGGGCTGACGGGCATGGCGCCGCTGGCAGAGCTGGAAAATTTCCAGGCCCGTCTCAAGGCCGTGACCAGCGGCCAGGGGGCCTATTCCTTGATCTTTAGTCATTACGATCCGGTGCCACCGCAGGTGCAGCAGCAGTTGTCCGCTGGCTTCAAGCGTCACGAAGAGGATTGACGGGGCCTTGCGGGCTACGGGGCGCGCAGAAATGCCTGAATGGCCTCAACAGCGTCCTCGGTGTAGAGGTCGCGGAAGAAATGGTCGGCCCCTGACAACACCTTGAGCTGGACGCGCTGGCCATCGGCCTGCGGCTGCACTCGCTCAACGAGACCGGGGACGATCGCGTCGCCCTCGGCCGCGACCACCAGGACCGGGACGCGGATGGCGGCCAAGAGTCCCGGAGTGTCAAAGCGGCTGTCCTCGGTGTAATAGTTCACAAAACTACCGGCACTGACGCGGGTCTTGGGGCAATACAGAAAATCCACCGGACCGAGCATGGTCTTCGCATCGGCTTGAGCTGTTTTAAGAAGAGGGGCTAGGTCGGTGCCGTAGCGTTTCTGGTACATCTTTGCCGCATAACCGGCCGGCCAGGTCTGCGGGGCCAGCAACACGACCTTGCGGAGGGCAGGGCTCATACGCTCAGCGGCGAACCACGCGACCTGATTGCCCCCTCGGGAATGACCGACCAAGGTGACGGGACCGGCCCCTTGGATCTTTAGCCAGGCCATCCAGACCCCCAGTTCGTCGAGGGCATCGGTGTGTTTATGGCGCGTCGGTGTGGCGCAGTCATAAGTGCCGTGACGGTCATCGACGCCAAGGCTGAGGTTGATGGCCAAGGTATTGAGGCCCTGCTCGGTAAGTTGCTTTTGGACCCCCTCGATGAGTTCGGTACGATTATGGGACAGGGTGCCGTGCAGGATCAGGACCACGCCGTCTTTGAGGGATTTGCCATGGGCGGTTTGCAGTTGGCCGTTGAGTGTGAGGCCGTTGTGTGAGGTTTTGACCTCGGCGGCATGGCTGCCAAGGCTCAGGAAGAGAAGAAACAGGGATAGGACGCGCAGCATGGTGATCTCCAGAAGGGCTTCAGGGTGAATGTTGCGGTGTCCGTTCGATAGGGGCAATAGCACATTTAACCTGTACACCATCGTCCCTCCCGATTGTCCCGTAGAATAATCCCATCGTATCCCGTGACGCACCGTTTGCCATGACTGTCATTCGCCAGGAAGACCTCATCCAGTCGATTGCCGACGCCTTCCAGTTCATCGCCGTATATCACCCGCAGGATTTTGTGGCGGCGGTACATGCGGCCTGGCAGCAAGAACCCTCGCCCGCCGCCAAGGACGCGTTGGCGCAGATCTTGGTCAATTCGCGTCTGTGTGCCGAAGGGCGGCGGCCGATCTGTCAGGACACGGGTATGGCGGTGGTGTTCATGGACATCGGCATGGCGGTGCGTTTTTCGGGCGACATGGATCTGCAGGCGATGGTGGATGAGGGCGTGCGTCGTGCCTACACCGATGCCGTCAACCCGCTGCGCGCCTCGGTGCTGGCCGATCCGGCGGGCGCGCGGCGCAATACTCGCGACAACACCCCGGCGGTGTTGCATGTGCGGATGGTGCCGGGCGATCGCGTGGACATACGCGTCGCGGCCAAGGGGGGCGGGTCTGAAAACAAGGCGCAGTTTGCGGTGCTGAATCCGTCTGATTCCATCGTCGAGTGGGTGCTGGAACGCTTGCCGAAGATGGGCGCGGGTTGGTGTCCGCCGGGGGTGCTGGGTATCGGCATCGGGGGCACGCCGGAAAAGGCCATGCTGCTGGCCAAAGAATCGCTCTTGGCCTCGATCGACATCCAAGACTTGCGTACCCGTGGGCCACAGAACCGTATCGAGGAACTGCGTCTGGAGATCTTTGACAAGGCTAATGCGCTGGGCATCGGCGCGCAGGGCTTGGGCGGGCTGACTACGGTGCTGGATGTAAAGATTCTGGATTACCCCACCCACGCCGCCAGCCTGCCGGTGGCGATGATCCCCAACTGTGCGGCGACGCGGCATGTGCATTTCACGCTCGATGGCAACGGCGCGGCGCATTTCGATCCGCCGCCGCTCTCAAATTGGCCGCAGGTGGCCTGGGATGGCCCGGCGGGGGCGAAGCGGGTTAATCTGGATGCGATCACCCGCGCAGAGGTGGCGAGTTGGCGCGCCGGCGATGCCTTGTTGCTGACGGGCAAGTTGCTGACGGGCCGCGATGCCGCACACAAAAAGATCGCAGAGTTGCTCGCCCAAGGTGCGCCGCTTCCGGTCGATTTCCGGGGACGCTTTATTTATTATGTCGGCCCGGTCGATGCGGTGCGCGATGAGGCGGTGGGCCCCGCTGGTCCGACCACGGCGACGCGCATGGACAAGTTCACCGATCTAATGCTGGGCGAGCTAGGGCTGTTCGGCATGGTGGGCAAGGCCGAGCGGGGCGCGGCGGCGGTGGACAGCATCCGCCACCACGCTGCGGCCTATTGCATTGCGGTGGGCGGCGCGGCCTATCTGGTGTCGCGGGCGATCAAATCCTCAAAAATTTTGGCCTTTCCCGAGTTGGGTATGGAGGCGATCCACGAATTTGAGGTGCTGGACATGCCGGTGACGGTGGCGGTGGATGCGCAAGGTAGCTCGGTGCATGAGACCGGGCCGCGCGAATGGCGGATTAAATTGCAGGATTTGCGCCGCAGTTAATGTAAATCATGAAGAAACGCTTGCATAACTTTATTTGTCTGCTAAATTGTCGCATTGTGTGGGTGGGTTGAGGGGATGAAAATGGCAAAAGGGATATTTGGACGACTGGGCTTGCTGATGGTGTTGGCGCTGGCCTTGGCCTGTCCTGTTCATGCCGAGCCGACGGCCGCTGCTGATCGGCCCGCCAAGAGTAAGGTTGTTAAGGCGCACACGGCCAAACACAAGACGCACAAAGTCCGTGCGGCCAAGGGTAAGGTCGCCAAGTCGCGTGCGGCGCGCAAGGCATTGAACGCCCAGCGTGCGATGGATCGCGAGATGGGCGATTACCGCGTTGTGAATGGCCTGCCTGTTTTGCGTTCGGCGTACGCCGTGGTGATTGATCAGCAAACCGGGGCCTTGGTGTATGCCAAGAATCCGGATCACGCCACCCCGATTGCCTCGATCACCAAGCTGATGACGGCGATGGTGGTTTTGGATGCCGCGCTCCCGTTGGAAGAGTCGATCACGGTGAGCGAGGCGGATGTGGATCACCTCAAACATACCCGCTCTCGGTTGCCGATTGGCGCCACGGTGTCGCGTTCCGATCTTTTACACATGGCCTTGATTGCCTCAGAAAATCGTGCGGCGGCGGCCTTGTCGCGGGCCTATCCGGGTGGGCGAGAGGCCTTTGTCAGTGCCATGAATCGGAAGGCCAAGAGCCTGGGCATGAATGAGTCGGGCTTTGTGGACGGCACGGGCCTTTCCAGTTCGAACCGCGCGACGGCTCAGGACCTGGCCCGTATGGTGTCAGCCGCGCATACCTATCCGCTGATTCGCGAGATTAGCACGCTGGGGAGCTACGATATTCTGGTCCCTGGCCGGCGTAATCTGCGCAACCTGGCCTACAACAACACCAATGCCCTGACGCGCAACAAGGGTTGGGACATCGGGATTTCCAAGACGGGCTATATCAATGAGGCCGGTCATTGCCTGGTGATGCAGGCGAAGATCTCGGACAAGCCGCTGATCATTGTGTTGCTCGATGCGCAGGGCAAGTATTCCCGTATTGGGGACGCCAATCGCCTGCGTCGCTGGTTGGAAAATGGCGCCATGCAGCGCCTGGCTAAACATACGCCCGGCCGCCAAACCTGACCCCGTTCCCGTTTGACTAACCGCCCCGTTCACCTTGTCGGTGACCGGGGCGGTTGGCTTTTGCAAGCGCAATTCATATATCAGAGAATCATAATACGATTAAATTATCAATATCGGATATCAAGATCTCTTGATAAAAGTCAAGGCTATCATTAGCATTGAGTGAAAGCCCTATGTATAAAGCGGTCATTGCCAAATCGGCAGGGGCTGGGTGACGCGTTTCCATGGGGACGCATTGTTCGCCGCTATTGCCTGGTTGATGGTGAGTAGGTTTTTCTGATGCCGTGTCCCGAGGGGCAACCCTTTCGGCTTGAGAAACAATATGAGGAGAGTGCGATGAAAAAAGCCATAGGAAGGGCGTGCGCCCTGACATTGTGTTTGGTGAGTGGCGCAATGGTGGCACCGGCGATGGCCGCTGACCCCATTGAGGCCTTGGCCAACACCTGCAATAACTGTCATGGGATCAAGGGCGTCAGCGTGGGGGCCTCAATGCCTTCCATCGGGGGACAGTCCGAAGCTTACCTGCGGATGTTGATGCTGCAGTGGAAGAGCGGAGAACGCTATTCCGCCACCATGGGTCGTTTGCTCAAAGGCTACAGCGATGAGCAGATCGCGGCCCTCGCCAAATATTTCTCCGCTCAGCCTTGGGTCCCTGCTGAGCAGCGCGCCCCGGATCAGGTCGTCTTTAACGGCCGTCTGGTCAGTGATCGCTGTACCACCTGCCATGGTGAGCGCGGGGGGCAACCCACCGATGAACAGACCCCACGGTTGAACGGGCAGTGGGCCATGTACCTCGAGATGGAGCTGAACAAATATCGCGACGAGGCGCTCAAACTGCCGCATCGCAAGATGCGCAAAAACGCACAAAAGCTAGAGCAGGCCGAGGTCTATGAGGTATCCAACTTCATGGCTGTCCAGAAAGGTCAGTGAGGAGACGATGATGAATAGTATGAATCGGCGTGTATTTTTGCAGTCCCTTGCGGCGGCTGGGTCGGCCTCCATTCTGACGGTGCCCACGGCTAGGGCATCATCGACCGTGAAGGCGCGGGTCGTGGTGGTCGGTGGGGGTTTCGGGGGTGCGGCCGCGGCCAAGTACATCAAATTGATGGACCCCTCAATCGATGTCAGCCTGGTTGAGCCCAATGCCACCTATACCGCGTGCCCGCTCTCTAATGAGGTGATCTCGGGACACCGCACCATTGAGAGCCTGCAAACGCGCTATGGCGGACTGACGGCGCGCGGGATCAATATTGTGCAGCGTTGGGTGACGGCCGTGGATCCGGTCAAAAAGGTGGTGACGCTCACGGGCGGTACCACCTTGTCCTACGATGCCTTGATCATGGCGCCAGGCGTTGATTTCACTTGGGGGGCCGTGGAGGGGTATACCGAGGCGGTCTCCGAGCAGATACCGCATGCCTACAAGGCGGGCCCACAGACCTTGATTCTTAAAAAGCAGGTGGAGGAGATGAAGGATGGCGAGGTCTGCATCATCGCCCCGCCGCCCAAGCCTTTCCGGTGCCCGCCCGGCCCCTATGAGCGGGCCGCGCAGATTGCGCACTACCTTAAGCATCACGGCAAGGGCAAGTCCAAGATCCTGATCCTGGACCCGAATGATTCCTTCTCCAAGCAAGGACTCTTTACGCAGGCCTGGAAGGCGCTTTACCCGGGCATGATCGAATGGGTTCCGGGCAAGGATGACGGCAAGGTTGTGAAGGTCGATCCCAAGACCCGCACCTGTTACACCACCTTCGGCGAACACAAAGGGAGCGTGGTCAATATCATCCCGGCCCATAAGGCGGGCAAGATTGCTCGCGATGCGGGTCTGGCCAATGCCCAAGGCTGGTGCGAGGTGCACCCGATGACCATGGAATCGACCGTGCACAAGGATATCTATCCGGTGGGCGATTGCTGTATCGCCGGCGAATTGCCGGTCTATGACATGCCCAAGTCCGCGCACATGGCCGTCACCCAGGCCAAGGTTGCGGCGGGGGCCATCATCGCCAAGCTTAATGGCCTGCCCAATCCTGAGCCGTTCTATGTCAATACCTGTTACAGCCTGGCCGCACCGGACTATGGATTCTCGGTGGTGCATATCTACAAGGTGGAAGACAACAAATTCATCTATGTGAAGACGGCGGGCGGTATCTCGCCGGTCCAGGCACCGCCGATCACGCGTCGGCTGGAGGCAGAGTATGCCAACGGCTGGTTCAACAACATCATGGCTGACGCCTTTGTCTGAGCCCGGAGGCGATCATGAACGAACAACAGATGATGACCCATAAAACTGCCCCTGCCGGGGTGTCCGCAACCAAGAGGAGCAATATCATGAACATTACGCAGTGGATTACACGCAGCGTGCTGGGGGTGGGGGCATGTCTCCTCGCTTTGACGGCACACGCAGGGGTTTCGGCACCTTTGAAGCCGAGTGATTTCGAGCCGGTTGCGACCAAGGCAGCCAAGTCGATTGCACCGATCGAGGAAAAGAAGTGTTATTCCTGTCACGACAATATTGAGGAGTTTCATAGCGGCGGTCGCCACGCAACGGTGAACTGTGCGGCCTGCCACGATGCTGTGGATCACCTCAAGAGCGCGAAGGAAAAGGACATGGGCAAGCGGCCTGTGACCCGGACGGATCACCAAGTCTGCGCCACCTGTCACGCCGATCAGTACAACTCCTTCGTCAAGGTTAATCATGCCTCCGGGGCGCGCGTCGAGAAGGCCGCCTTCAAGAGCCGTTCGCCACTGTTCGACAAGCTGATGGAGGGCTACGGCTTCACCATCGAGCATAACGAACCGCGTTCGCATGCCTTTATGCTGGTCGATCACCTGATCGTGGATCGTGCCTATGGCGGCCGTTTCCAGCTCAAGAACTGGATGCATGTCACGGACGCCGATGGGTCCGTGAAGGGCGCTTGGAATGTCCTGACCGACAAGGAGCCGGCCACTTCGGAACAGAAGAAGTTCATGCCACAGACCGTGACGGCGGCTAACCCGGTGTGCCTGACCTGCAAGACCCAAGACCACATCCTCGACTGGAAATACATGGGTGACAAGGATCCGAAGGCCAAGTGGGATCGCACCTCCAAGGTGGTCGATTTTGCTCGCGATCTGAAGCACCCGCTCAACTGCTTCATGTGTCATGACCCGCACTCAGCCGCGCCGCGCGTGGTGCGTGATGGCCTGATCGAGGCGGTGGTGGATCGCAAGCTGGGTACCTATCCGTTGGATCCGGTAAAGAGCGCTCAGAGCACCATCAAGAAGGTCTGGTTCCAGCGCGATGGTAAGGATTTCCGTGCCATTGGTCTGCTGTCCAAGTCGGACTCCAATGTGATGTGTGCTCAATGCCATGTGGAATACAACTGCGGCCCTGGCTTTGATCTGGGTGATGCAGCGACCGGTAAGGCCCCTGAGTACATCAAGATGACCGATCGTCGCACCAACCTGTTCCCGTGGACCAATGTCATGGGCTACAAGGATGTGATGACCAAGCAGTACAACTTCAAGGACTTCAAGCATGCCAGCACGGCGGCCTTGTTGCCCAAGATTCAGCACCCGGAAATGGAGACCACTTGGGGTTCCAAGCACGAGCGGGCCGGTGTCGAGTGTAAGGACTGCCATATGCCCAAGACCAAGTCTTCGGCCGATGCCAAGCCCTACACCTGGCATGGTCAGCAGAGCGCTCGTAACATGACCCAAGAGACCTGTGCCAAGTGTCATAAGGGCTGGACCGTCGAAGAGTCGAAGTATCAGATTGACGCGATCCAGAACTACATTCGCGGCAAGATGACCAAGGCGGAGTTCTGGTTGGCCCAACTCATCGACGAGATGCTGAAGGCCAAGGACAAGGGCGTGGATGAAGCGATCATGACCAAGGCCAAGGAATACCAGTATGACGCGACCCTGTACTGGGAATGGTGGACCGCCGAAAACTCCGACGGCTTCCATAACCCGGAAATGGCACGTGCCTCGCTGGCCAAGTCGATCGATGCCTCCAAGGACGGTATCAAGATGCTGAAGGAGGCCATGGCGGCCAAGAAGTAATCGGTAGCCTTAGCCAAGGGCCGGTCGTTGACCGGCCCTTTTTTTGACCAATTAGTGTCTGCTGGGAGAGATCCAGGCGGCGTTGGTCGCCTGTTTGAGACAATACATGGAGACCTGCACGGTTTCCGGTTATCCTCCATGCTCATTTATTTCCCCACACTTTTTTGATGCGACTTTCTGCTCATGATCTGACCTGTCAACGCGGCGATCGGCTATTGTTTTCGGGCTTGCAGATGGATCTGCATGCCGGTCAGTTGCTGCTGGTGCAGGGCGGCAATGGGCGCGGAAAGACCAGCTTCTTGAGGCTGTTGAGTGGTTTGTCGCAACCCGAGGCGGGCGAGGTGCGCTGGAACGGTGAATCCATTGGTCGGACGCGCGAGACCTATCATCAAATGATGGTGTATCTGGCGCATGCCAATGGGGTCAAGGACGACTTGACGCCGGTCGAGAATGTGCAGGTTTATGCCGGGCTGCGGGGCCAAAAGCTGACACCGGCGGAGATTGAGCCGGTCTTGGTGCGCATGGGATTGGCCGCCTGTCTAGATCTTCCGGCACGGGTCCTATCTTTTGGCCAGCGTCGCCGGGTGGCCTTAGCGGGCCTGCTGGTTTCGGGCGCCATGCTGTGGATCCTGGACGAGCCGTTGACCGGGCTGGATGTGCGCGGCGTGGCGGAGATGGAAACCTTGCTGCGCGAACATGTTCAGGCGGGTGGCATGGTGGTGATGACCACGCACCAGTCCCTGAGGCTTCAGGGGGTGGACACCGTGCCGCTGCAGATCGGCCCGGTCATGCAGGTCGATGACCCGGTGTCCGAGTCGGCGAGTGTGGAGGCGTAGCTTATGTGGCGTTTCTTGATCACCGTGATTCGCCGTGACCTCCTTCTGGCCGCCCGGCGCAAGGGCGACTGGCTGACTGCGCAGTTCTTCTTCGTCATGGTGGTGAGTATGTTCCCGCTAGGCATTGGGGCTGACCCGGAGCAGTTGCGCCGGGTGGCGGGCGGGGTGCTGTGGGTGGCGGCCTTGCTGGCCAGTTTGTTGTCTTTGCAGCGGCTCTACGCCGATGATCACCGCGATGGCAGTCTGGAACAAATGCTACTCTCGCCGCAGCCGGCGCTGATCCTGGCCTTGGGCAAGGCGATTGCACATTGGCTGATCTTCGGTCTGCCGTTGCTGGTCATCGCCCCCTTGTTGGGTCTGCAGTTTGCCCTGCCGCCGGACGCGATCGGCATCCTTGTGATCTCGCTGGCGATCGGCACCCCTGTGCTTTCGCTGCTGGGTGGCGTGGGTGCGGCACTGACCTTGGGCTTGCGTGGCGGCGGGACCCTGTTGACCTTGTTGATCCTCCCCCTGTATGTTCCGGCCCTGATCTTTGGTGCCGGGGCCGTGGACGGGGTCTTGGCGGGGATGGGCGCAGAGGCGCAACTCTCGCTGCTGGGGGCCTTTATGGGCCTGTGCCTGTTATTGGCGCCTTGGGTGACCGGGGCGGCCCTGCGGGTCTCGGTGGATTGAGCGATGAATAAGGATTGAGGCAGACATGAACCTATATCACTACGCGGCTCCCGCGACCTTTTACCGCTTGGCTGGGCGATGGGTCCCTTGGTTTGCTTGGGGAGCGGGCCTTTTCACTGTCATCGGCCTCTACATCAGTTTCTTTGTCGCGCCGACCGATTTTCAGCAGGGCGAGGCCTACCGCATCATCTTCATCCATGTCCCGGCGGCCTGGATGTCGATGTTCATCTATCTGGTGATGGCCTTCTGGTGTGCTATCGGCCTGGCCTTTAACACCCGGCTGTCCTTCCTGATGGCGCGGGCCTTGGCACCGACCGGGGCGTTGTTTTGTTTCTTGGCGCTGTGGACGGGTGCCCTGTGGGGCAAGCCGATGTGGGGTGCCTGGTGGGTGTGGGATGCGCGGCTGACCTCGCAACTGATCCTGCTTTTTCTCTATGTCGGCATCATGGCCCTGTGGGCCGCGATTGATGATCCGAAGCGCGGGGACCGGGCCGGGGCACTTTTGATCTTGGTCGGGGCCGTCAATGTGCCGATCATCTATTTCTCGGTAAAGTGGTGGAATACCCTGCATCAGGGTTCATCCATCAATCTCATGAAGGCGCCCTCCATGGCCACGATCATGTTGGTGGGCATGTTGGTGATGGCTATCGCGGCTTGGCTCTATACCATTGCGATCGCCTTTGTGCGGGTGCGTGGCTTGATTCTGGAACGGGAACGACATACGGATTGGGCGCAAGAGGCCCTGAAGGAGGCATGATGATGTGGCAAAGCGGGGCCGAGTTCTGGTCCATGGGGGGGTATGGCTTGTATGTCTGGGGCTCGTTCGGCGTGACAGCTCTGGGCGTGGCCTTGGAGGTCTGGCTGTTGCTGCGCGGACAACGCGCGCTCATGAACCGTTTGAAACGCATGCAACGCTGGGAGGCGCAATGAAGCCCCGTCACAAGAAACTCATCGCTATTGCGGTCGTTCTGGCCGTGCTGGGTATCATCGTCATGCTGGTGCTCAATGCCTTCCGCAGCAACCTGGTGTTCTTTTTCTCGCCCACCGAAGTGGTCGAAGGCAAGGCCCCCAAGGATCGCGCCTTCCGCGTTGGCGGGTTGGTCGAGATGGGCAGCATCCAGCGCAGCAGCGACGGTATGACGCTGACCTTCAAGGTGACCGATACGGCGCACAGCCTCCCTGTTACCTATCAGGGGGTGGTGCCGGACCTGTTCAAGGAAGGCAAGGGCGCGGTGGCCGAAGGCCGCCTCGGTACAGACGGCCGCTTTACCGCGACGACTGTGCTGGCCAAACATGACGAAAACTATATGCCGCCCGAGGCCGCTAGCGCGATCGAGCAGGCGCAAAAGGCGAAAGCCACTTTGAAGGAATAACGGATGATCCCTGAACTTGGCCATTTTGCCCTTATCCTAGCGCTGCTTCTGGCGCTGGTCCAATCCACCCTGCCGCTGATCGGCGCTCAGACCGGCAACGCGCGTTTCCTCGCGGTTGCTAGGCCGGCCGCGCAGGCGCAATTCCTGTTTGTAACCTTGGCCTACGCCTGTCTGGCCACAGCCTTCCTGCAGAACGATTTCTCGGTGCGCAATGTGGCGATGAACTCCTTCTCGCAACTGCCGGCCGTGTATCGGTTTACGGCCTCCTGGGGCTCGCATGAAGGCTCCATGTTGCTGTGGGCGCTGATCCTCGCCTTCTGGACGATGGCGGTCAGCGTGCTGTCGCGGCGTCTGCCAGAAGATATGGCGGCGCGCGTGATCGGCATCATGGGCCTGGTTTCGGTAGGCTTCCTGGCCTTCCTGATCTTTACCTCCAACCCGTTTGATCGCCTATTTCCGGCCCCGCCGGATGGGCGTGACCTGAACCCGTTGTTGCAGGATCCGGGCATGGTCTTGCATCCGCCCATGCTCTATATGGGCTATGTCGGTTTCTCGGTGGCCTTTGCCTTCGCCATTGCGGCCTTGCTGTCGGGCAAGCTGGATGCGGCCTGGGCACGCTGGTCGCGACCGTGGACCACAGTGGCATGGACCTTCCTCACCATGGGCATCGCGCTGGGTAGTTGGTGGGCCTATATCGAACTGGGCTGGGGCGGTTGGTGGTTCTGGGATCCGACCGAGAACGCCTCGTTCATGCCCTGGCTGGCCGGCACCGCCTTGATCCACTCGCTGGCGGTGACCGAGAAGCGCGGCGTCTTCAAGTCGTGGACGGTCCTTTTGGCGATTACGGCCTTTTCGCTCTCGTTGCTGGGCACCTTCCTGGTGCGTTCCGGGGTGCTCTCTTCGGTGCACGCCTTCGCCACCGATCCGGCGCGCGGTGCCTTCATTTTGGGCTTTTTAGTGGTCGTCATTGGCGGGTCCTTGTTGCTCTACGCCCTGCGCGCGCCGACGATGCTCGGCAGCACCCGTTTCTCGGCGTTTTCGCGCGAGTCCTTGCTCTTGGCCAACAATGTGGTGCTGGTCTCGGCCTTGGGTTCTGTCCTGCTAGGCACGCTGTATCCGCTCTTCCTCGATGCCTTGGGAATGGGCAAAATCTCAGTGGGTTCACCCTATTTCAATGCTGTTTTCGTGCCCCTCATGGTGCCCGCCCTGTTCCTCATGGCCGTCGGCCCGCTGACGCGCTGGAAGGGTGCCAGCCTGCCCGACATGGTGGTGCGCCTGCGTCTGGCCTTTGCCGTGGCCGTGGTCGCGGCGGTGGCCGTGCCGCTGGCGGCCGGCGAGTTCAAGCCTTGGGTGTCGCTGGGCGTGGGCCTCGCGGTATGGATTGTCTATGGCGTGGCCTTGGGCTTTGCCGACCGACTCAAACACGGCGGTAGCCTGTTTGCGCTGCCGCGTGGCTTCTGGGGAATGCAGCTTGCGCATTTGTCGATGGCGATCGGCATCGTTGGCATTGCGCTGGTCTCCGGTTACGAGGGCGAGCGCAATGTGAAGATGGCGGTGGGCGATACGGCGCAGTTGGCTGGTTATACCTTCACCTTCAAGGGCGCTGAAGCGTTTGAGGGCCCCAATTTCCGTGCGGCGCGCGGGCATCTGGTGGTCAAGTCGGAGAGTGGGTCGGAATTTACCCTGCGTCCCGAGAAGCGTCTCTATAACGCGGGTGGCATGCCGATGACCGAGGCCGGGATCAATTACGGCGTGCTTCGCGACATTTATGTGGCGATGGGCGAAGAGATCGAGCCGCAGGTTTGGACGATCCGCTTGTTCTACAAGCCTTTTATCGACTGGCTGTGGTTTGCGGCGGGTCTGATGGCCTTGGGTGGCGCGCTGGCGGCATCGGATCGTCGTTATCGCATCGCCCTGAAAAATAAGGCAGCGGCATGAACAAGCGCCTCATCCCCCTGATCGGCTTTTTGTTGTTGGTGGCTTTTTTTGCCAAAGGCCTGTTTCTCAATCCGCGCGAGGTTCCGTCTCCCTTTATTGGCAAACCGGCGCCGGCCTTCCGCCTGCCTGAGGTGGGTAACCCGGCCAAGACCTTTGGCCCGGAGGAGATGCGTGGCCAAGTCTGGATGCTCAATGTCTGGGCACCGTGGTGCGTGTCCTGCCGTCAGGAACACGGCGTGCTGATGCAGCTTCAGTCTCAGGGCATCAAGCTGGTGGGCCTCAACTGGAAGGACAAGGACCGCGAGGCGGCGGCGCTCTTGGCCCGTTTGGGGAGTCCTTACCTCAGCACGGTCGAGGATTTGGATGGCCGCGTCGGCATCGACTATGGGGTCACCGGAACGCCGGAGACCTTCGTGATCGACAAGGCTGGGATCATCCGCTTTAAGCAGACCGGGCCGATCACCGGAGAGGTCTGGAAAGAAAAACTCGAACCGATGTTGAAGGAGTTGGCACGATGAGACGGCTGTTTATGATGTTGGCTATGCTGTTGGCTATCCCGGCCTTCGCCGGCGAGGCGCAACCGGTCGGCGAAGACCCGAAGATCGAACAGCGCCTCAATGTGCTGGCCGAGGACTTGCGTTGCCTAGTCTGTCAGAACGAGAGCCTGGCGGGTTCGCATGCCGAGCTGGCTGAGGATCTGCGCCGCGAGATTCGCGATCAGATGAAGCAGGGCAAGGATGACAAGCAGGTGGTCGAGTATCTGGTGGCGCGCTATGGCGATTTCGTGCTCTATAACCCCCCGTTCAAGCCCTTGACCCTGGTGCTCTGGTTGGGCCCGCTCTTCTTCCTGCTGGTAGGCGGGATGGCTTGGTGGACGGTTATGAAGCGTCGTCGTGCCCAACCAGAAGACACGGTGAATACCCAAGCACGGGCCGAGGCGGCGCGCATCCTGGAAGGAAAATCGGAATGAACATGAATCTTTGGATCTTTGTTGGGGTCGCTGTACTGGCGATTGTGGTTGCCCTCGTATGGGTGTTACCGCCCTTGCTGCGCACACCGAAGTCGCACGCCTCCGAGCGGCGGGCCATGAACATCGCGGTTTATCGCGATCAGTTGAAGGACCTCGAAGCGGAGCGGGATAACGGTGCGTTGTCTGCCGAGCAGTTCGAGCAGTCCAAGCTGGAACTGGAAGATCGTCTGAGTGGGGATGCCCTACAAGATGCCGCCATTGAGGTATCGGGTGATCGGGGTGGGCGCTGGGTCGGTTGGACGGTGGCGGGGGTGTTGCCGGTGTTGGCCTTGGCCCTTTATGTCCTGCGCGGGGCGCCGGAGGTCTTGATTCAGCCCGCACTGGCCAGCGCCCCGGCGCAGCAGGGCCCGCATGCGGGCGGCGGTGATATGGCGGCCAATATGGCCCAGATCGAGGCGGAACTCGAGAAACTGCAGAAGGCGGCTGAGGCGGCCCCGAAGAACGGCCAAGCTTGGCTGAAGTGGGGCATGGCTAACTTGGCTATGGAGCGTTTCCCGGTGGCGGTGGGGGCCTTGAAGAAGGCCACGGAACTGTTGCCCAAGGAATCTGCTGTCTGGGCGCATTATGCCGAGGCCGTCGCGCTGGCCGGTAACCGGAATCTGGAAGGGGAGCCCATTCGCCTTCTGCGCCAGGCCTTGGAGCTGAATCCTCTCGAACCCAAGGCCCTTGAACTGGCGGGCATCCATGCCTATCAGAAGGAAAACTGGGCGCAGGCGGCCTATTACTGGAAGAGCTTGATCAAGCAGATGAGCGATGAGGAAAAGCAGTCAGCCTATGGTCAGAACATCGCCGAGGCCGAACGCGAGGCGCGCGGCAAGGCTGAAGCGGGTCTGGCGGGCCTGACTCAGCCGGGCAAGGAACCGGTCAAACCCAAGGCCAAGGCTGCAACCGGGCCCCGTATCGAGGGTCGCGTTGAACTGGCGGCGGCGCTCAAGGATAAGGTGCGTCCTGAGGACACCATTTTCCTCTTCGCCCGTGCCGGAGAGAGTGGTCCGCCCCTCGCGGTGATGAAGGCGCGGGCGAGTGCCTTGCCGCTGGTCTTTGTGCTGGACGACAGCATGGCGATGACGCCGGACATGGCGCTCTCCAAGGTGCCTGAAGTGGTTCTGGTGGCCCGCGTCAGCAAGAGCGGTCAGCCCAAACCGGTGGCGGGCGATCTGGAAGGCAAGCTGATGGCGGTCAAGGTAGGGGCTAAGGGCGTTAAATTGGTGATTGATCGCGTGCATCCGTGATGTGAATGCCACACGGTGCACTGCGGTGCATAGGGAGGCACCATGTTTGAGGCGGCGGAGCTAGGGCATCGGGTCAGCAAGGCTGAATATGCACGGGCCGAACCGGTCCTGCGCGAGGCCTTGTTGCGGGCCCAGTATGCGCTTGGCGAGACGGGTTCTTTTTCCGTGGTGATCCTGTCGGCCGGCATCGACGGCGCGGGTCGTCGTGAGGCGGTCAACCTCCTTAATGCCTGGATGGATCCGCGTTTCATCAGCGTGCATGGCATGGGCAATCCCACGGATGAGGAGGCCGAGCGTCCGCCCATGTGGCGTTTCTGGCGGCGTTTGCCGGCGCGCGGCAAGATTGGCATCTTTCTCGGCTCTTGGTACACCCCGCCGTTGCTTGACCGGGCTTATGGTCGGATTGGGTCGGCGCGCTATCACGAAGCGGTCGAACAGATTGAACACTTCGAGCGCATGCTGTGTGACGAAGGGGCCCTGCTGATCAAGTTTTGGTTCCACCTTTCCAAAGATCGACAGCGCACGCGTCTCAAGGCTCTCGAGGCGGATCCAAAGACCCGCTGGCGGGTAACCGAACAGGATTGGCGGAACTTTTCTCTCTACGACAAATTTCGTGAGGCCAGCGAGCAGGCCGTCCGGATGACCAGTCGAGCCCATGCTCCGTGGACCATTATTGATGGTAGTGAGGCGCGTTTTCGCAGCTTGGCCATGGGCCGCGCCTTGCTTGAGGCCTTGGAGCGGCGCTTGGTTGAGGCCTCCGTACCGAGTGTGCCGCCGCCGGCCATGGCCTTGCCAGCGCCCCTGGATAATCGCCACATCCTCAATGCGCTGGACCTGGGGCAGCGGATCAAGCGCTCTGCCTATCTGCACCAACTGGAGGCCTTGCAAGGGCGGTTGAACCTGCTAACCCGGCACAAGGCCTTCAACCGCATCGCGGTGGTTACGGTGTTTGAGGGGAATGATGCGGCGGGCAAGGGCGGGGCCATCCGGCGCATTACCGGGGCCATTGATGCGCGCCACTACCATGTCATCCCGATCGCAGCGCCCTCAGATGAAGAGCGCGCTCACCCCTATCTGTGGCGTTTTTGGCGCCACCTGCCGCAACGCGGGCATTTTGCGATCTTTGATCGCTCCTGGTATGGCCGCGTTCTGGTTGAGCGCGTGGAGGGGTATTGCACCGAGGTTGACTGGCAGCGGGCCTATGGCGAGATCAATGACTTTGAAGACCAAATGGTGGGGCATCACATCGTCGTGGTGAAATTCTGGCTGGCGATCAGCCAAGATGAACAGCTGACCCGTTTCAATGCGCGCGAGGCCACCGACTTCAAACGCTACAAGATCACTCCGGATGACTGGCGTAACCGCGAGCGCTGGGACGACTACGCAGCAGCGGTCTGCGACATGGTCGAGCGCACCGGGACCACGGCGGCCCCCTGGACGCTGGTCGAGGCGAATGACAAATATTTTGCGCGCATCAAGGTCCTGACTACGCTGTGCGAGCGCATTGAAGCGGCCTTAGAGGATGCGAGTAAAACCCTGCGCCGGACGCGGAAGGCCCGCTAAAGTGTCGTGATGAATCGCTGCGATCGGCGTAAAATTGACAACCATGTCCGTTTAATCTGGAGTACACCATGGCCCACGCCCTTGCGGGCAAACCCGCGCCCGCCGAATCCCTGACCGACATCGCCGCCTTGTGCGCGGCCTATCACGATCGTCCCGATGTGGGCGTGCCAACCCAGCGCGTCGCCTTTGGCACCAGCGGGCATCGTGGCAACGCCTTCGCTAAGAGCTTTAATGCCGCGCATATCGAGGCCATTGTTCAGGCGGTGTGCGAATATCGCGCCGCCCAAGGCATTACTGGCCCGCTTTACTTGGGCAAGGACACCCACGCCCTGTCTGCCCCCGCTGAGCGCAGCGCCTTGCAGGTTCTGGCCGCGAACGGTGTGGATACTCGGATTCAGGTCGGTGACGGTTTCACACCCACGCCCGTTATTTCGCGTGCCATCCTGGCCTGGAATGCTGATCCCGGTCGGGCGCGCGCCGATGGTCTCATTATCACGCCGTCGCACAACCCGCCGCAGGACGGCGGTATCAAGTACAACCCACCGCACGGCGGTCCGGCCGATACGGATGCGACGGGTTGGATCGAGGCCCGCGCCAACGCCCTGTTGGCGGATGGAAACGCAGGCGTTAAGGTATGGCCGATCGAACAGGCCCTTGCCGCGCCCACCACGCATAGCGAAGACTTCGTCTGGCCCTATGTCGATGATCTGCGCCATGTTATCGATATGGAGGCCATTGCCAAGGCTGGCCTCAAGATCGGCGTTGACCCCATGGGCGGCGCGGCGGTTGCCTATTGGCAGCCGATCGCCGAGCGTTACGGGCTCAACCTCACCGTGGTTAATCCCAAGGTGGACCCCGCCTTCGCCTTTATGACCCTGGATCACGACGGCAAGATCCGCATGGATTGTTCCAGTCCGTATGCGATGGCCTCGCTGGTTGGCCTCAAGGATCAATACGACATTGCCTGGGGTAACGACGCCGATGTCGACCGCCATGGCATTGTCACGCCATCGAGCGGGCTGATGAACCCCAACCACTTCCTTGCCGTGGCCATCCATTACCTGCTCACCCACCGCCCGCAGTGGTCGCAAGATGCCGCCGTCGGCAAGACGCTGGTCTCCAGCGCCATGATCGACCGCGTGGTTGCCTCACTCGGCCGCACCATGATCGAAGTACCGGTTGGTTTCAAGTGGTTCTCACCCGGCCTGTTTGACGGCAGCGTTTGTTTTGGCGGTGAAGAATCGGCCGGCGCCGCCTTCCTGCGTCGCGACGGCACGGTCTGGACCACCGACAAGGACGGCATCATCCTCGGTCTCTTGGCGGCTGAGATCCTCGCCGTGACCGGCAAAGACCCCGGCCAGTATTACCAGATGTTGGTCGCCGAGCATGGCGCCCCAGCTTACATTCGCATCGACGCGCCCTCGTCGCCCGAACAAAAGGCGGCGTTCAAAAAACTGACCGGTGACAAGGTCGCTGCCGCCACCTTGGCCGGCGACGCCATCACCGCCCGCCTCACCCACGCCCCCGGCAACGGCGCGGCCATCGGTGGGCTGAAGGTCACCACCGCCAACGGCTGGTTCGCCGCGCGTCCGTCGGGTACCGAGGATATCTACAAGCTGTACGCCGAGAGCTTCAAGGGCCGGGAACACCTGGACACCCTCGTTAGCGAAGCGCAGGCCGTCGTCACAGCGGCGTTGGGTTAAATTTGTTGGCGCTATGTGATTTGGCACGATGACCTAGATGACCCACTCCAAATCACATAGAGCCAATTTGTTGCGGGTGCGGCGAGGGTGAGTGCGCCAGGCAGCACCCGATTTGGAACGGTTGATTTGATGATGTTGGAGTCTAAATATATGTTTTATTGATCGTTTGCTGGGTACGGGGTTAGTACAGATGACTTAAAGATTTTGCAAATGGCATCTGTTAGCATTGCGCACCCAAACGCGAACGGAGAAATACAACATGCTTCAACGCACTGTCCCCTTGGCAGCCTTTCTTGCCCTGCTGGCCTTGAGCCTCAGTGGCTGCGCCACCGCCCCCCAGGCACAAACCAAACCCGCTGCCCCGGTCGCCCCGGCAAAGCCCGTCGCTCCCGCTGTTCCTGCCTTGAGTGAGGCCGCCGCTAAGGCCCTCGCCCAAGCTGAGGCCGATGTGAAGATGGCCAAGGCCAAGAGCGCCTTGTGGTCTACGGCCGACAAGGCCGTCAAGGCGGCGAAGGAGGCTGCAA
Organism: Bordetella parapertussis; assembly: GCA_945890495.1. Classification (GTDB taxonomy): domain Bacteria; phylum Pseudomonadota; class Gammaproteobacteria; order Burkholderiales; family Thiobacillaceae; genus QYQG01. The sequence continues at coordinate 37,335 of CAMDCO010000019.1, forward strand.
CAACGGGCGACAGCGCGAAGGTGCTGAAGGAGGCCGCTTATGCCTCCAGCCAGGTCAAGCTGGGCCTGGAGCAGTTGAATTACCCGTCCACGCAGTACTGATCGCCTTCGTATAAGGAAAAACACTATGCACATCAAGCATTTGTCAGGCGCGATTGTCCTCATCGCCAGCCTCATCACCCCGGCTCTCGCGGCTGAACCGGCTAAGCCCTCCATCAGCGGTAAGGACATTGCCTTTCAGTTGCCCAAGGGTAACTGTCTGGCCTGTCACGCCATTGCCGGCGGAGAACAGCCCGGTACCCTGGGCCCGGAGTTGAAGGACATGAAGGCGCGTTTCCCCGACAAGAAGGAACTGGCGGCACACATTTCAGATCAAACCGCATTCAATCCCTACACGGCCATGCCCCCCTTTATGAAACACGGCGCATTGACTCAGGAAGAGTTTGACAAGTTGGTGGACTTTATCCACGGCCTGTAACCAGCGACGTCATTGGAGATAAAATGAACAAAATTGCACAAACCCTCGCATTTCTTGGCGCACTTCTGGTCGCGGCATCCCCTGCCATGGCGGGGCCTGAGGAAGATCGTTTGGCCATGGTTAAGCACTTCAAGGATTCCTATCCGAAGATGGATCAGGCGACCTTCATCCACGGTGCCCTGGCGTTTAATCAGGATGCCCTGAATCAGTACAAGAGCATCATGGAATTCCCTCCTTACATGGAAGATCTGGAGAACGCGGAAAAGCTGTGGAAAAAGCCGCTGAAGAGCGGTAAGTCCTATGCCGACTGCCTGCCCAATGGCGGCAAGATGATCGCGGGTGATTACCCCCTGTTTGACAATGCCAAGGGCAAGGTCGTGACGCTGGAAATGGCCATCAATGACTGCCGCACCGCCAATGGCGAAGAGGCTTGGAAGTTTGGCGATCCCAAGACCATGGGCCTGCTCACCGCGCATCTGCGCAGCCTGTCGGACGGCATGAAGGTCAACATCAAGGTGGAGGGCCCTGCGGCGCTCAAGGCCTACGAGGACGGCAAGAAGACCTGGTATGCGCGCAAGGGTCAGTTGAATTTCTCCTGCGCCAGCTGCCATGTCTATGGCGCAGGTGACAAGGTGCGTTCCGAGATCCTCTCCACCATGATTGGTCAAACCACGCACTGGCCCGTGTTCCGTGAAGGCACCCGGATTACCACCCTGCAAACGCGTTACAAGGGTTGTAATGCCTCCGTGCGTCATGTTGGCCAAGACCCTGGGCATGAGAGCTGGAATAACCTGGAGTACTTCCATTCCTACATGAGCAATGGCCTGCCCATGCAGGCATCGGTATTCCGCAAGTAATACGACTGCGCTTCAACAAAAAACCCGCCACTAGGCGGGTTTTTTGTTGAATTCAATTTTGTCGAATTCGATAGTCGTCCCTGATTTATTCATTTCCACACCCTCGCAAGCCGGTATTCCGGCGGCGCGACGGGTTCGAGTGAAACTTCGAGCCATTTCCCGAGTCGGGTGAGCGCCTGGCACAGGCGCAAATAAAGACCGTACAAGAAGGTGATGCCC
>CAMDCO010000020.1 GCA_945890495.1 Bordetella parapertussis
CCGTGAATGCGCGAGTTGACGCAGCGATAAGCAGACGCCATACGACGCACACGCCCGCTGCCAACCACCCTTGGAGAAAAACGCCCGTCGGCAAAGCCGCCTACGACGGACAACGCGCTACACCGTAGCAATGCGCGGGCGGGGTAAAGCGGACATTTCTACTTTGCAGAAAAGCGGACATTTCTATTTGGCGTTGACAGGGCTTCCCTGAACAATTGACTGTAGGCAATGGCGAATAGCTCAGTAAACGATTAAACTCGCCTCCACGGTTGCTTTCCAAAGTTAATGATGCCTTCCCCCGCCACGCTTCCCGCCCTAACCTCTGTCGCACTCGCGCTGGCCCTCTCGGGTTGCGCCAGCAACGGCGATCCGCGGGATCCGCTCGAGCCCATGAACCGGGCCATCTACCAATTCAACGAAACCGTGGACAAGGCCGTCATGAAGCCGGTGGCCGAAGGCTATCAGGCCGCCGTGCCCAAGCCAGTACAAACAGGGGTGCGCAACTTTTTCTCCAACCTCAACGATGTGACGGTCTTCGCCAACGATGCCCTGCAGTTGAAGGCGGAGCACGCCGGCCATGACTTGTTGCGGATCACCATCAATAGCAGCTTCGGACTTCTAGGGCTTCTGGATGTGGCGCAGGACATGGGCCTGAAGAAACGCAACAAGGACTTTGGCCAGACCTTGGGTTACTGGGGCACCGGCAGCGGGCCCTACATCGTGTTACCGTTTTACGGCCCCAGCTCGGTGCGTGATGCCACCGGGCGACTGGTCGACAGCCTGTATTTTGACCCGATCCAGAATCGTGAGGTCTTTCCGCATCGCACAGGCCCCATCGTGCTGGATGCCATCGACACCCGCGTGGAGCGCCTCAAGATCAAGGATGCCCTGGATGCAGCCGCCCTCGATCCCTATGAATTCACCCGCGATGTCTTTCTGGAGCGCCGTACCAGCCTGATCCACGAAGGCCACCCACCCGCCAAGGCGGAATGAGCGCGGCCTTCACGCCTGATTCCCTGCCGGACGACGACGAAGCGGACGATCAACCGGCCAGCACGCCCATCGGGGTCGGTAACTATGTCACGCCCAGCGGCTACGCCCGTCTGCAGGCCGAATTCAGCCAGCTCCTCAAGGTCGAACGCCCGGCCATCGTAAATGTCGTGTCGTGGGCGGCCGGCAACGGGGATCGCTCCGAAAATGGCGACTACATCTACGGCAAGAAACGCCTGCGCGAGATCGATCGCCGGCTGCGTTTTCTCGGCAAACGAATCGACACGGCCATCGTCGTGGACCCGGCCGCCCGCGAAGAAACGCTCGATCAGGTCTTTTTTGGCGCGACCGTAACGGTGGCTGACGATTCGGGAAATGAGGCTACCTACAGCATCGTCGGCATGGATGAGGCCGACCCGGGCCGCGGGCGTATCTCATGGGTCTCGCCCTTGGCGCGCGCCCTGCTCAAGGCTGAACTAGGCGCCGCCGTGCGTTTTCAGGTGCCGGGTGGCTGGCGCGAACTGGAGATCGTGGCCATCGCCTATGTCCGCCTGGACGACTGATCAGATCTTGTAGCCAATATGCAGGGCCACCACACCCGCCGTCAGGTTGTGATAATCCACGCGCTCAAAACCGACACCTGACATCATCTGCTTGAGCGTCTCCTGATCCGGATGCATGCGGATGGACTCGGCCAGATACTGATAGCTCGCCGCATCGCCGGCCACCTTCTTGCCCATGAAGGGCAAGAGCTTAAAGGAGTACAGGTCGTAGAGCGGTTGCAACGGCTTGGCCACCTTGGAAAACTCCAACACGAACAGACGGCCGCCGGGCTTGAGTACCCGCCGCATCTCGGTCAAGGCCACCTCTTTGTGGGTCATGTTGCGCAGGCCGAAGGCCACCGTCACCAGATCAAAATGGTTATCCGGGAAGGGCAGTTTTTCAGCATCGCACTGTGCGGTCGCCACAGGACGGCCTTCATCAAGCAAGCGGTCACGGCCGATGCTGAGCATGGAACCATTGATGTCAGTCAGCCAAATCTCGCCCGTCGGGCCGGCATCCTTGGCCAACAGGCGGCTGATGTCACCCGTTCCGCCAGCGATATCGAGGATGCGCGCACCCGGGCGCACCCCGGCGCGCAGGCGCAGAAACTGCTTCCAGACCCGATGCAGCCCCATCGACATGAGGTCGTTCATCACATCGTAATTGCTGGCCACGGAATGGAAAACTTCAGCGACCTTGCCGGCCTTGGCCGACTCATCGACGCTCTGGTAGCCGAAATGGGTTTTGGACTCTGACATGGGAATTTCCGTGATCGGCCGGCGTTAGCGCGGCACAAACCCTTCGGGTGCGCTAAGGCCATCCCCAAAGAAATACTTTTCGCACTGCTCCATCAGATACTTGCGATGCTTGGCATCGGCCAGGCTAAGGCGGTTCTCATTGACGATCATGGTCTGCATGCGCACCCACCCCGCCCAAGCCTCCTTGGAAACGGCATCGAACAGCCGCTGACCGAACGCACCTGGAAAGGGCGGAAAGTCCATCCCCTCCGCCTCGCGACCCAATTTGATGCATTGCACTTGACGCCCCATGATTCTCTTCCTGCCTAACAATCCAAGACCCACATAGTAGCCGAAGGCCGCTCACTTGCGCCAGAAGGCGGGGGTCAGGACCACCAGCAAGGTAAACAATTCCAGCCGCCCCAGCAGCATGGTGAAGATACACACCCAGGTCTGAAAATCACTGAGAACGGCATAGGTGGTCGCTGGCCCCACCTGTCCCAAGCCCGGGCCGGTGTTGTTAATGCAGGCGACTACGGCAGAAAAGGCCGTGAACACATCCAGCCCCGAGGCAATCAGGACAAAGGTCAACACCACGATCATCGCCACATAGATGAACATGAAGGCCAGCACGGCAAATAGCACCTTATTCGGCACGCTACTCGCGCCCAAACGCACCGGCAATTGCGCAGAGGGATGCAACAGGTGTTTGAGTTCGCGATAGGTCTGCTTGTAGAGCAGGATCGCCCGCATCATCTTGATGCCACCGCCGGTCGAACCCGAACTGGTCGCAAAACTGCATAGAAACAGCATCCAGAGCCCCATGAAGATCGGCCAGAGCGCAAAATTTGTCGTGGCCAGACCGGCCGTCGTGGCCATGGAAATGGTATTAAAGGTGGCGTAGCGCAGCGCGACATCAAAATCGGGGTAATAGCCGCCCAACCACAGGGCCAGCGCCAAACCCAGGCAACTGCCCAGCACAACACCAAAAAACCAGCGCAATTCTGGGTCGTGCCGGTAGGGACTCAGGCTCGCACTCCGCAACGCCATGAAATGCGTGGCGAAATTGAGGCCGGCGATCAACATAAAGCCCTCAGCCACCAGCTCCATGGGCACCGAATTGAAGTGGCCAAAACTGGCGTCATGCGAGGAGAAACCGCCCAGTCCCATGATTGAGAACGCATGAACAATGGCGTCAACCCAACCCATCCCTACGGCCCAGAAGGCCAGAAAACACGCCATCGTGATCAACAAATAAGCCGCCCACAGGCTCTTCGCTGTTTCAGTCATGCGCGGGGTGAGCTTGCTATCCTTCATCGGCCCCGGCGTTTCCGCCTTGAACATCTGCCGGCCGCCCACGCCCAACAATGGCAGCACCGCAATAACCAGCACGATGACACCCATGCCACCAATCAAATGCAGCGCGGCCCGCCAGATATTGATCGAGGGAGGCAGCTTGTCCAACCCGGAGAGCACCGTAGCACCCGTGGTGGTGAGACCCGACATGGCCTCAAAATAGGCATCGGTCAGGCTCAAGCCCGGCAGATAATGCAGCAAAGGCAGCGCGGCAAAGGCGGGCACGATCAGCCAGATCAGCACCACCAACAAAAAACCATCGCGCGCCTTGAGCTCGCGCCGAAACGGCCGACCCGACAGCCAAAACAGGACGCCCGTACCGAGTGTCGCCAGTACGCCGACATCGTAGGCACCCTCGGCGCCGTCCGCGAGCGACCAAGAAATAGCCAGCGGAAACAACATAAAGACACCGAACACGGCAATCACCAACCCGAGCACATGCAACAGCGGCAAGAGGCGATAGCGCAGCATCAGAAGAACCCGAAGTTCACCTGCAATAGCCGCTCGACCTTGGGCAGCATGCGCTTGTTGGGGACAAAAAAGATCAGGTGATCCTCGGCCTCAATCACCGTGTCGTGGTGCACGATGATCACTTGATCGCCGCGCAACAAGGCGCCCAGTGATACCCCGCTGGGCAGGTCAATCTCATCGAGACGGCGACCAATCAGGCGCGAAGAGCGCTTGTCACCATGCACAACCACCTCCATGGCCTCAGCGGCCCCGCGCCGCAGCGAATGCACGGCGGCCATGTCACCCCGGCGAATATGCGTCAGCAACGGCCCAATGGTGGCCTGCGCCGGTGACAAGGCCACATCGATCTCACCGCCTTGCAACAGGTCAACATAAGAGGCCCGGTTGATGAGCGCAATCACCTTGCGTACCCCCATGCGCTTGGCCAGGAGTGCGGACATGATGTTGTCCTCGTCGTCATTGGTGAGGGCGCAGAACACATCCATGTCCTCCACATTCTCCTGCGCGAACAAATCCTCGTCCGTGGCATCGCCCACCAGAACCAGCGTCGACTTGAGCCTTTCCGCCAATTTTTCAGCATGCTGTTTGTTGTGGTCAATCAGCTTGACCTCGTAATCCGCTTCTAGTGCCGCAGCCAAGCGGCTACCGATGTTACCGCCGCCCACAATCATCACTCGACGCGCGCTCTTGTCAGAGTTGCGCATCTCTTTCATGACCGCACGAATATTTTCAGTTGCGGCCAGAAAAAAGACCTCGTCCCCACTCTCAATGACGGTACTGCCCGAGGGCTTGATACTGGTGCCGCGCCGAAAGATGGCCGCAACCCTGGCATCCAGGGCCGGCAGGTGTCGCCGCAATTCCTGCAACTGATGCCCCACCAACGGCCCGCCCTTCAGGGCCCTGACTGCCACCAGACGGATACGACCGTCGGCAAAATCAAGCACCTGCAGGGCCTCTGGATAGTCAACCAAGCGTTTGATGTAAGTGGTCACTTCCTCTTCTGGGCTGATAATATAGTCCACACCCAGGTTATCCACATCAAAGAGGATGGGGTGGGACATATAGTCAGCCGAGCGAATGCGAGCGATCTTGGTCGGGACATGGAAGAGGGTACTGGCAACCTTGCAGGCGACGATGTTGGTCTCATCGTTCTGGGTCACCGCCACCAGCATGTCAGCGTTCTCGATGCCGGCCTGAGCCAGCACCGACGGGTGTGAGGCGTGACCCTGAACGGTACGCAAGTCATAGTGATCCTGGAGCCAAGCTAGTTTCTCGGCGTCCAGATCAATGACCGTGATGTCGTTGGCCTCGGAGACCAGGCTAGCCGCCAGATTGGCGCCAACCTGGCCCGCACCGAGAATGACGATCTTCATGATTCCTCAGCCCCAGCGCGTACGCCCAGTTTGCGCAACACCCGATACAAATGGGTGCGCTCGATGCCCGACACCTCGGCGGCCCGGCTGACACTGCCCTTGCAGCGCTTGAGCAGGGCCTCCAGATAGATGCGCTCAAAGGCATTGCGCGCATCCTTGAGCGGCAAATCAAACAGGTTGTCAAACTCGCTGCCCGCATTCCCGGTTGTCATCACTTTCTTGATGCCCAAGCGCGCCTCGACCTCGCTCTGCTCGAGCGTGGGCGTTGCACACGCCGTCGCCAGTCCATCGACAAAACCCGCCAACTCGTCCAGATTGCCGGGCCAGCTCTGCTCGGCCAAAACCTTCAGGGCGTCCTCGGAAAATGACTTGGCTTCCAGGCCGTGGCGCAACACCGAGGCCTCCAGCGCCGCCCGCGCAAGTTCAGGGATATCTTCACGATGATCGCGTAGCGGCGGCACCCGCAAAGCCGACTGGGTCATGGCGTGATAGATCTCGCGCGAATAGCCCTCCTTGGTAGCCAGATTTTCACGGCTCGCGCAGACCAGACGCACACCGAATTCGCTACGCCGGGCAAGAATCAACTGGAGCCCCTTCTGCTGCATCGGGGTCAGTGTTCCGATCTCCGCCAAAAATAGCAGCCCGCCCTTGGCCGCCTGCAACCAGTCAATCGGGCTCTCGGACAGGGTTTTCAGATCCGTCGGTGCATGCCAAGGCGTCCCCTCCACATGCAGGAACCGCGCGCAGGTCTCACTCCCGACGCCCGGTTCAGCGGCCAAAAACAGGGGCACCTCGGCTGAGGCCTGCCGCAACCGCTGGGCCAAGCCCGTGATCACCTCGCCACCGCCCAACCCTGCGGGTCTTTCCAACAACGCCGCCGGCAGTGCACCCACCGCCATGGCGCGCTCAATGGCCTCCAACAGCGGTTTGAAAGCGATGGGTTTCTCGAGGAAATCGAAGGCCCCCAAACGGGTAGCCTCCATCGCATGTTTAATCGTGCCGTGTCCGGACATCATGATCACCGGCATCTTCAGGCGACCCTGAGCGACCCACTCCTTAAGCAGCGTCAAGCCATCGAGATCAGGCATCCAGATGTCAAGCAGAACCAGGCTCGGCGTCCGCTCCAGCAGGGCCGCCCGGGCCTGGGCCCCGTTTTCGGCCAAGCGCACATCGTAGCCCTCGTCCTCAAGGATCTGCTGCAATACATCCCGGATACCCGGCTCGTCATCTACGACCAGTATTTCACTCACGCGTTGTCTCCTCCATCAGGGGCAGCATGATGTGAATGGCTGCGCCGTGCGGGTTGGCATTATGCACCGCAATGCGGCCCTGATGATCGTCCACAATGCGTTTGACAATCGACATGCCCAGGCCCGAACCTTTTGGCTTGGTGGTCGCGTAGGGCTCGTACAGGTGAGCCATCTGCCGCTCAGTAAATCCGGGGCCGTTGTCCTCTACGCAGAGACAGACGCCCCCTTCCACAACCTCGGTGCGAATGACGATCCGTGGCGCATCAACAGGCTCCGTCGCCTCGAAGGCGTTCTTTATCAAGTTGACCAACACCCGGTTCAGCAAACCGCGGTCGGCGGCAACGGCCGGCAAGCCCGGGGTCAGTTCCACATGCAGATCTGCATGCCCCGCGTAGAGGGGCAACACCTCCTCCACGAGAGCATTAAGATCAAGGCGGCGAATCATCGGGGCCGGGATGCGCGCATATTGAGAGAACTCATCGACCAGATTGCGAATCTGTTCGACCTGCTGAATGACGGTTCCCGAGGCCTGCTCCAACAACTTGCGCTGCGCCGGTTCCAGCTTGTCCGCCAAGCGATACTGCAAGCGTTCGATGGACAGCTGTATAGGGGTGAGCGGGTTCTTGACCTCGTGCGCCAAACGACGCGCGACCTCGCTCCAAGCCTCCACCTTCTGCGCCTTGAGCAGGTGAGTAATATCATCGAAAACCAAGGCGTATTCGGGTGTCTCGCTGGCGGCAATCTGCGTGCCACGCAGCAACAGAATATGTTCGACATCACCCACCCGATATACAAAATGGGGTTCCCGCCAAAATTGTTCCACCTTGGATGGGGGCTTCGTTTGGCCATTTGCGTTCGCCATGCGCACAAAGCGGGCCTCCGTCACCTCACCAAACCCGCGCAACTCTGAACCCTCCAGCCCCCATTCATGCGGCATCAAGCCTTCCAGTTGGCTGGCGGGATAGCTCAAAACCGTTTCGGCGTATTCATTGACCAAGCGAACCCTGAACTGACTATCCAGGGTAATGACGCCCGTACTTAGGCTCTCCAGCAGGTCCTCCAGATAGACCTTGCCCTGCTGTAAATGGGCCTCCTTACGCGCCAACTCCGTCGCCATGCCATTGAAGCCGTGAATCAGTTGTCCAAGCTCGTCCCGGCTATTCAGGGTCTCGGGCAAGGGTTCGTAGGCGCCCCTAGCCACCGCACGCTGCCCTTGGCCCAAGCTGCGCAAGGGCGCCACCCAGCGCTCGGCAAAGATCATGGCAAAGGCCAAAGCCGCGAACAAGGACAACAGCAGCACCAGCCCCAGCACCAGGAACTGCATCCAACCCAGATTGCGCGCCTCCCGGCGGACCAGGTCCCGGCCCTCCTTGGCACTCGTGTCCATCCGATCAAGGAAACTGGACAGCTCCTTATCGCCCACGGCGCGCTGAATGTAGAGGAAGAAGGGGGGCTGGCTAATCTTCTCCGGCTCCACCTGATACAACACCTTCATCTGCCATTCCCGGCCGGAGTCGCGCTCGATCTTTGCCCAATAGCCGCTCCGTGCAGCCCCAATAAAGGCCTCAGCAGGCGGTTTAGAGGTCACCAGTTCATAGCCCGCGCCACGATAAGCGGTTTCCTCGCGGCGCGCATCGTAAAGGGCAATACGATCGATTTTGTGGGTCTGGGACAGGGCTGTTAACTGACTACTACGCCGCTCCGGGGCCATCTCGGCCAATTGATGGCCAATCAAGCGGCCATCTTCGCGCTGCCCACGCAGTTTGTCTTCGAGCATGCGCTCGCGCAACTCGGTGGCCGATTGCTGCACGGCGTCATACTGTTTTAGGAACCAAGTGTTAACGCTGTATGTCAGCAGCAGGCCCGACACCACAAAGAGGATCAACCCTGGCACCAAGGCCATCAGCGCCAGTTGGCGAAAGGCCCGCAGAATGAGACCCGAGCCAAAGGCCCGGCGGCGCAGACGAATGAAAAGCCGGGACAACTGCCAGACAAGGAGGGCCATGAACGACACCAAACCCACCGCCACCACCGCCATCGCCGGGAGAAAATATTCCTCGCCTCCCTGTGTCGTCGCATAAAGCAGCCCCGCGATGGCCAGCACGCCAAAAAGGATGCTGGCAATAACGGCCTTGATCAAAGGTTTGGCCTCCAGGCTAGCCAACCGGAATCGACACCCAAACTGGCATCCAACAGATTAGCCAACTGGAGCGTCTGCGGCAGGCGATTGGCCTCCAAATACAGGCGCAGACGGGCCTCATAGTTTTTTCCGGCCGCCAGGGCCCGGTGCCCCACAACCCAAGCCGAGATCGCCCCCAGTTCATGCAGGGCAGCCTCCAGGGTGTCGAAGTCCTGGGGCTCCGTTCCGATAAGCAAGCGGTACTTGTCCGCCCCGGTGCGATAGCTCAGTTGATAGCGGCGCTGTTCTGCAATCAGGTTTTCGTCCAGCCACCAATCGCGCTTCTGAAAGAGTTCGAACTCTTGGCTGAACGACAAGGTGACGCCCCGTCGCAAGGCCTCCACCGCCTTCTTCGGCAACGCCACCTGAAATTGTGCATTGAGCAACAAGGCCCCGTCTTGCCGATACAGTTGCCGTGACTCCAGCTGCACCCCGCCCGCCCAAGCACTCGTGCTAACCCAAGTCCAGGCCAAACTCAAGACGAACGCGAGCATGACGCGCCAGAGGCTACGCCTTGCGGAATCGTGCATAAAAAAAGCCGTCGTGCGCTGCTGCCGGCAACAACTGTCCATCCTGGGCTCCATAGGTTTTCAAGTCGTCCAAAGCCTCGTGGCGGGCCTCGGGATGTGCCGCCAAAAAGGCCTCGACCTGATCCTGATTTTCCTGCCGAAAAACACTGCAGGTTGCATATAGCAATGTACCACCGGGGCGGAGCAGCGGCCACAATGCCGCCAATAAACGCGCTTGCGACTTGGCCAATTGTGCGATATCCGCCTCACGCTTGAGCCAGCGCGCATCAGGATGGCGGCGCACCATCCCCGAACCCGTACACGGCGCATCAAGCAGGATGCGATCAAAGGGACGACCGTCCCACCAGGCCGCTGTATCGGTAGCGTCTGCAACCTTCAGCTCGGCCGTCAGCGACAGCCGCTCCAAGGTCTCGGCCACCCGCTGCAAGCGGCGCGGATCCGAATCGAGGGCCACCACCTCCGCCGCATGGCGCTCCAGGATATGCGCCGTCTTGCCGCCGGGCGCGGCACAGGCATCCAGCACCCGCATGCCATCCTCGACCGCCAACAGGCTCGCCGCCTGCTGCGCCGCCAGATCTTGGACCGACACCCGCCCCTCGGCAAACCCCGGCAAAACAGCCACCGGGCATGGGCGCTCAAGAATGAGGGCACACTCACCCACCCTTGAGAAAGCAATACCCTCCCGATTCAGCAAGTCGGCATATTCCGTCACCGATTGTCGACGGGTATTGACGCGCAAGGTCATGGGCGGATGGAGGGCCAAGGTAGCCACCACCGCTGACCAGTCCTGCGGCCAGTCCCGTTGCAGGCGGGCCAGCCACCAGGCTTGCAGATTGCTGTTCGCCACCGGATCGGCGACGGCCCGCGCACTTAACTCCGCTTTACGGCGCAGAAAATTGCGCAGCACCGCATTGGCCAGCCCGCGCGCCCGTGGGGCAATGCGGGCAACGGTCTCAACCGCCTCGTTGACCGCCGCATGTGGCGGTGTCGGACTCGCATCCAGCTCATAGAGACCCACCAACAAGGGCCCGAGCAGATCGGGAGGATCCAATTCACGATTAAGCAACTGACTCAAAAAGAATCGTAAGCGGCCCGCCAAGCGGAGGGTGCCATAGGCCAAGTCCTGGGTCGCGGCACGCTCACGCCCCGGAGGTAAGGCCTCCATCACCTCTGACAGACTGCGGCCTTCTTGCAAAACCGCTACAACAATCTCAGCGGCGCGATAACGCGGGGTAGCCATGTATCCGTTCCTTTCCGTCGTCCATCTCAACTTTCATGGCATTCATGCCACCCCAAATCATGAAACCGATTGCAGGGGGAGTCCTCGTGCCTGCCCAACCAGGGCAACCACAGGGGGTTGCCCCTACGCCAATGACCGTATTGTTTCACGCTAAACCAACACGCCACCGGCTGTCACACTTCGGCCGGCCAGAAAGGCCGCGGCTGAAAGGCGCTTGCCGCCCGCGGCCTGGACCTCCAAGAGGCGCAGGCCGCCCATCGCACAGGCCACCTCGATCCCCTCACCGTCCGCCCGCAAAACCACCCCAGGCGGTACGCCCTCGTCCTTGCTCACCACGCCATCCGCCCGCCAAATCTTAAACGGCTCTCCCTCCAGCAGGGTCCAGGCCCCCGGCACCGGGTTATAGGCACGCACCTGACGCAGCAGCTCAATGGCTGGCCGTTGCCAGTCGAGGCGCGCCTGTGCCTTGTCGATCTTGGCCGCGTAGGTCGCCCGCCGCTCGTCCTGCGGCTCACCAACCACTTCGGCCAAGCGCGGCAACAAGTCCACGATGGCCTCGGCCCCCAAGACCGCAAGACGGTCATGCAGTTCGCCCGCCGTTTCTTCCGCCCCAATGGTCAGCGGATAACGGGACAACATCGCGCCCGTATCCAGGCCCGCGTCCATCTGCATCAGGGTGATGCCGGTCTCGGCATCACCGGCCAAGATCGCGCGCTGGATCGGCGCCGCCCCGCGCCAGCGCGGCAACAGGGAAGCGTGGAGGTTAATGCAACCGCGGGGCGGGATATCCAGCACGGCCTGCGGCAAGATCAGGCCATAGGCCGCGACGATCATCGCCTCTGCAGAAACCGCTCGCAAATGCGCCTGCGCCTCCACATCACGCAGGGTCGAAGGCTGATAGACCGGAAGTCCATGCTGAAGCGCCACGACCTTGACCGGACTGGGTGTGAGTTTCAGGCCCCGGCCGGAAGGTCGATCCGGCTGGGTCAGAACCAGTGCGATCGTGTGCCCAGCGGCGATCAAGGCCTTCAGGGCGCCTGCAGCAAACTCCGGTGTGCCCGCAAAGATGAGGCGCATCACATGGTCTCGCGATCAAGCTTTAGCAGTTTTTTGCGGATACGCGCCTGCTTGAGACGAGAAAGATAGTCCACGAAGACGCGGCCTTGGAGGTGATCAATCTCATGCTGGATACAGACCGCCAGCAGCCCCTCGGCCTCCAGCTCAAAGGGTTGGCCATTCAGGTCTAGCGCGCGCACCCGCAACTGCTCGGCCCGAGTCACCTTGTCATAGATGCCCGGAACCGACAGGCAACCTTCTTCGCCTTCCCTCTCCCCGGCCCGGCTCAGGATCTCCGGGTTAATCAAGGTGAGCAACTGGTTCTTTTCCTCGCTGACATCAATGACAACAAGGCTGACCTGCCGATCCACCTGGGTCGCCGCCAGGCCAATCCCCGGCGCAGCGTACATGGTCTCGGCCATATCGGCCGCAAGCTGACGCAGGGTGTCGTCCACCACGGGCACCGGCTGGGCCACCTGCTGCAAACGCGGGTCGGGGAAATGAAGAATTTTAAGCAAGGCCATTGCCGTTTGCGATCAGTCTGTATTTAATGTGTGCATTATAGCGGGAGGGGCCCGCCCGGAAAGCCGCCCACACACAATGCCTGTCAACGCCGAAAGTGAACTCTGGTTGCGCCTGGAAGCCGTTCCCGGTCTGGGCCCGGAGGCTGTTCTGCGCCTTTTGAGCGCCTTCGACAGCGTGGCCACCCTCTGTGCCGCCAGCCAACCCACCCTCGCCGCATTGATTGGTGCAGCCCGTGCCACCGCACTACGCAGCGCAGAAGCGGACGACGCCGTACGCAGCGGCCTGAACTGGCTAGCCGCTGAGGACGCGCACCTCATCCCCATCACCGACCCTGCCTACCCCGCGGCCCTGCAGTACGCCCCCGGTTCGCCGCCTTGGCTCTATGTCAAAGGCGACCTCACCGTCCTGTCCCGCCCCCTGCTGGCCATCGTCGGCTCCCGCAAGGCCAGCGTCCAAGGGCTGCGCGATGCCGAGGCCTTTGCCGAAAGCCTCGCCGCAAGTGGCCTAACCATCGTCAGCGGCCTAGCGGACGGCATCGATACCGCCGCGCATCGCGGAGGATTGGCGGGCAACGGCAGCGGAGTTGCCGTGGTCGGCACAGGGCTGGATCGTGTCTATCCGGCTAGGAACCGCGCCCTCGCGCATGAAATTGCCCACGGCGGGGCCCTCGTTTCCGAATTTCCCATTGGCACACCGCCGCGTCCGGGCCACTTTCCGCGCCGCAACCGCATCATCAGCGGACTATCGCTCGGGGTGTTGGTGATCGAAGCCGCCCTTGAATCCGGCTCTCTTATTACCGCCCGGCTGGCCGGCGAACAAGGCCGCGAGGTGTTTGCCCTGCCAGGCTCCATCCATAATCCATTGACGCGAGGGTGCCACCGCCTGATCCGCGACGGCGCCAAGCTGGTCGAATCCGCCAATGACATCCTCGAAGATTTGCAGCTTCCACCCACCGCCGCTGCAACCCCCCTTGATCCGGCCCCCGCCTGCGCGCTGCTGGCCTTGTTGAACAACGAGCCGCTGGGTCTGGATCAACTCCAAGAACGCAGTGGCTTGACGGTCGATAACCTATCGGCCATGCTACTTACGCACGAGCTGGAAGGTCGCGTGGCCTCTCTGCCCGGTGGAATGTTCCAGCGCCTCTACTAATTGATTGCCAATATGTTCGATATCCTCCTCTACCTCTACGACAATTATCTGGTGACCGACCGGGCGCCCGACAATGATCTCCTGTCCAGCAAGCTCAGCGCGGTGGGGTTTGATGCCGACGATATCGACCGTGCCCTCAATTGGCTGGAGGCGATGAACCAGCTCTCGGACACCGAGCCCTATCCCGACAGCCAATCGACCCGCTGCTACACCGCCTATGAGCAACAGCGGCTCGCCGTTGAGGGGATCGATTTCCTGTTCTTCCTAGAGGCCTCCGGCCTGCTACCGGCCCACGCTCGGGAGTGGATCGTTGATCGCGCCCTGGCCCTGGAAGACGCCGAGGTCTCCGCGCAGAAGATCAAGTGGATCGCCCTTCTGGCCATCAACCGCTTGCACGGGCCTGGCGATGCCTTGTGGCTGGAAGACTTGGTGCGTGACGAGGCTGATTACCAGCCTACGCTGCACTAATCCAAACCCCACTACCCCTAATCTGACCTCCACGAAGGCCCCCCGTGAGCAAGAAACTCATCATCGCCGAGAAACCCTCCGTAGCGGCTGACATTGCCCGCGCCTTGGGCGGCTTCACCCGCCACGATGATTATTTTGAGAGCGACACCTTCGTTCTCTCCTCGGCCATCGGCCACCTCGTCGAGATCGCCGCGCCTGAGGAATATGAAGTCAAACGCGGGAAGTGGTCGTTCACTCACCTGCCCGTGATCCCGCCTCACTTTGACCTCCTGCCGATCGAAAAGACCGAATCGCGCCTGAAGCTTCTGGCCCGCCTGGCCAAACGCAAAGAGGTCGATGGCCTGATCAATGCCTGCGACGCCGGGCGCGAAGGTGAGCTGATCTTCAGCTATATCGTCCAGCACAGCGGGATCAAGAAACCGGTCGAACGCCTCTGGTTGCAGTCGATGACCAAACAGGCCATCCAGACCGGCTTCCAGAAATTACGCCCCGCAGCCGAGCTGAGCGGCCTGCGCGATGCCGCCATGTGCCGTTCCGAATCGGACTGGCTGGTCGGCATCAACGGCACCCGGGCCATGACCGCCTTCAACTCCAAGAATGGCGGTTTCCACCTCACCACGGTGGGCCGCGTACAGACCCCAACCCTGACCCTCCTGGTCGAGCGCGAAGAAAAGATTCGCCGCTTTGTCTCCCGCGATTATTGGGAGATCGAGGCCGAGTTTGCCTGTGCGGCCGGCCGTTATACCGGGCGCTGGTTCGACAAGGGCTACAAGAAATCCGACGACGAGGACGCCAGCGCCACCCGGCTCTGGGACGCGGCACGCGCCCAGGCCATTCACGATCGCTGCCTGGGTCAACCCGGCGTGGTCAGCGAAGAAACCAAGCCCTCGTCGCGCCAGTCGCCCCTGTTATTCGACCTGACCAGCCTACAGCGCGAGGCCAACAGCCGTTTTGGTTTCTCGGCCAAGACCACGCTGGGCCTGGCTCAAGCCCTGTACGAAAAGCACAAGGTGCTGACCTATCCGCGTACCGATGCCCGCGCCTTACCCGAGGACTATGTCGGCCAGATCGGCAGCATCTTGTCAGGCCTACCGGTGGAATACGCCCCCTTCGCCACCCAGATATCAAAAAGTGGCTGGGTGCGTCCAAACAAGCGCATCTTCGACAACAGCAAGATCTCCGATCACTTCGCCATCATCCCGACCGGCACCCCGCCTAAAGGTCTGAGCGAGATCGAGCACAAGCTGTACGACCTCGTCACCCGGCGCTTTCTGGCCATCTTCTACCCGTCAGCCGAGTATCTGGTCACTAGTCGGATCACCCATATCCAGGCCGACGCCTTCAAAACTGAAGGCAAGGTTCTCGTTCAGCCGGGTTGGCTGACGGTCTATGGCAGGGGCAGCGAGGGCGATGAAGACGGCTCACCACTGGTTCCGGTCGCCCCCGACGAGACGGTGGACACCGCCGCCGTCAATATCAAGGCCAACCAGACGCGCCCACCCGCACGCTACAACGAAGCGACGCTGCTCTCCGCGATGGAGGGTGCCGGAAAGATGCTGGATGACGAAGAAGTGCGCGCCGCCATGGCCGGACGCGGACTCGGCACCCCGGCGACCCGGGCGGCCATCATCGAAGGCCTGATTACCGAGAAATACCTGTACCGCGAAGGGCGTGAACTGATCCCCACCACGAAGGCACTCCAACTCCTGATTGCCTTGCGTGGCCTGAAGATCAACGAACTGTGCTCGCCCGAACTGACGGGCGATTGGGAGCTGCGGCTCAAGGAGATGGAGCAGGGCCGACTCTCGCGCAGCACCTTCATGCAGGACATCGCCACCACAACAGAGCGCATGGTGGGTCAGATCAAGGCCCACCAAGATGATGACATCATCGGTGACTTTGCCACCCTAACCACGCCCTGTCCCAAGTGCGGCGGCGAGGTCAAAGAGAATTACAAAAAATTCGCCTGCCAGGCCTGCGACTGGAGCACCTGGAAGATCGTGGCCGGTCGTCAGTTCGAGGTCGGCGAGATGGAAACCCTGCTGTCCCATGGACGCGTCGGCCCCCTAACCGGGTTCCGCAGCAAAATGGGGCGCCCCTTCGACGCCGAGATTCGTCTCAACGACGAAAAAATGCCGCAATTCGATTTTGGTGAACCTGAATCGGGTGCGGGCAGCGAGCCTGTCGATCTGACCGGCCTAACCCCGCTGGGCCCCTGCCCGAAGTGCGCGGCTCAGGTCTATCCCATCGGCAGCGTCTACGCTTGTGAACGCGGCCTCGGCCCCGAAAAGACCTGTGATTTCCGCAGCGGTCAGACCATCCTGCAACAAATCATCGCGCCCGAGCAGATGCAAAGCCTTCTCGAATCGGGCAAGACGGGGCTCATGACCGGCTTCGTCTCGGCACGAACCCGGCGCCCCTTCGAGGCCTTCCTGGCCTGGGACCCCAAGCAAGGCAAGGTGGTGTTTGAATTCCCGCCGCGCGACCCCAAGCGCGGCGCGAGCAAAGGCGCGACCGGCGGCGTCATGCTGGGCGAACACCCCGCCGATGGCAAGCCGGTTTTGCTCAAACCAGGGCGCTTTGGTCCCTATGTTCAGCACGGCAAGATCAACGCCTCGCTACCCAAAGACCACCCTCAGGACGGCTTCACCCTGGAAGAGGCCCTGGCCTTGCTAGAGGCAAAAGGAGACAAGCCCGCCACCAAGAAGGCTGCCCCGAAAAAGGCCGCCAAGGCCCCTGCCAAAGCGACGCCCAAGCCCACCTCGAAGGCTGCACCTAAAGCGGCGGCCAAGCCACGCAAACCCACTTGACCCCGGCCTTCACAAATAAATAACCTGCACCCCTTTCACCGGCCCTATTACTGTAGTAAATTACTCGTGTATTAAGGCGTAAGCCATCTATTTCATGACCCATTCTCGAGAGGAAATTTATCATGGCCGTACTAGTGGGCAAGCAAGCACCTGATTTCACCGCCATTGCCGTTATGGGCGATAACAGCTTTAACGAGTCCTTCAACCTGTCTAGCCACCTCAAGGGCAAATACGGGGTACTCTTTTTCTACCCGTTGGATTTCACCTTCGTCTGCCCGTCCGAGCTACTGGCCTTCGATCATCGCCTGGCCGATTTCAAGGCACGCAATGTTGAGGTGATCGGCGTCTCCATCGACTCCCATTTCAGCCATCTGGCCTGGAAAAACACCGCTGTCAACAATGGCGGCATCGGTCAGGTCGGTTACCCACTGGTTGCCGACATCAAACACGAAATCTGCAAGGCCTATGATGTCGAGGCCGAGGCCGGCGTCGCCTATCGCGGCTCTTTCCTGATCGACAAGTCCGGCTTGGTGCGCCACCAGGTGGTCAATGACCTGCCGTTGGGCCGCAATGTGGACGAGATGCTGCGCATGATCGATGCCCTGCAATTCACCGAAGAGCATGGCGAGGTTTGCCCGGCCGGCTGGAACAAGGGCAAGGCCGGCATGAAGGCCAGCACCGCGGGTGTAGCTGAATACCTGGCTCAACACGCGGCTGAACTCTGATCGGTTTGTAGTGATAGAAAAAGGGGCCTCACGGCCCCTTTTTCATGTCCTGACACGACCCCCTTTACACATCCAGATTCCGCACCCCCAGCGCATTGGTCTCAATGAAGCGACGGCGCGGTTCGACTTCTTCGCCCATCAGGGTGGTGAAGATCTCGTCGGCGGCAATGGCGTCATCAATCTGTACGCGGAGCAGGCGGCGGACGGTGGGATCCATGGTGGTTTCCCAAAGCTGGCCGGGATTCATCTCGCCCAGACCCTTGTAGCGCTGGATGCCCAGGCCACGCTTGGCCTCGACCAACAGCCAGTCCAAGGCCTCTTTGAACTCGCGGATGGCGGCAGAGGCCTCACCACGACGAATCTCGGCCCCTGGCTGGATTAACCCATCGAGGATTTCGGCGGTCTGAGCCATCTGATCGTAATCGCCGGTCTGTACAAAATCAGGGTCCAAGGTCGTGACATGGGTGATGCCATGGCGCATCCGCTCAATCTCGATGCTCCAGCGACCCTCGGCCTCATCAAAACGAGCGGCACACTGCACATCCGTTCCACCCAGGGTTGCTGCCAAGCGTGCCGCACCAGTCTCGGCACCGGCCTGCGTCAGCAGATCCAGCTTAGGCTGCTTGAGCAAGGCATACAAAACATCGACATCCATGCGCCGGCTGAGTCGTTCGACGACTGAGACCGCCAGCAAGAACTGGCGCGCAATCTTCTCGAAGGCGTTCTTTTCTAAAGGCTCAGCACCGGCAGAGGGAATCATCTGCGCGCCATCCAAGGCCGTGCGCAGCAGATATTGACGCAACTCATGCTCGTCCTTGAGATAATTTTCACGCCGGCCCTGCTTGACCTTGTACAGCGGCGGCTGAGCAATATAGATATGGCCGCGCTCAACCAGCTCCGGCATCTGCCGATAGAAAAAGGTCAGCAGCAGGGTGCGGATGTGCGAACCGTCCACATCGGCGTCGGTCATGATGATGATGCGGTGGTAACGCAGCTTGGCGGGGTTAAAGTCATCCTTGCCAATGCCCGTGCCCATGGCGGTAATCAAGGTAACCACCTCTTGCGAGGCAAGCATCTTATCAAAACGCGCCTTTTCCACATTGAGGATCTTGCCCTTGAGCGGAAGAATGGCCTGGAACTTTCGATCACGGCCTTGTTTGGCGGAGCCGCCTGCGGAGTCTCCTTCCACTAGATACAGCTCACATTTGGCCGGGTCCTTTTCTTGGCAGTCAGCCAACTTTCCGGGGAGACCCGCCGAATCGAGAACACCTTTCCGGCGCGTCATGTCACGCGCTCGGCGCGCCGCATCGCGAGCACGCGCGGCTTCGACGATCTTGGCACAGATAATCTTGGCATCCGCCGGCCGTTCCAGCAGAAATTCACTGAGTTTTTGTGAGACTACCTCTTCCACTGCCGGCCGGGCCTCAGACGACACCAATTTCATCTTGGTTTGCGACGAAAACTTGGGATCCGGCATCTTAACGGAAAGCACACACACCAAGCCTTCGCGCATGTCGTCCCCGGTGATCTCAACCTTGGCTTTCTTAGCGATGTCGTGTTCTTCGATGTACTTGTTGATGACGCGGGTCATCGCGGCGCGCAAACCCGTCAGGTGTGTACCGCCATCCGATTGCGGGATGTTGTTGGTAAAACACAGAACCTGCTCCTGATAGCCGCTGTTCCACTGCATGGACACTTCTGCGCCAATGGTGGCCTCACCTGCCTTTGTCTCACCACTGGCGACAAAGACCGTGGGATGCAACACCGTTTTGCTACGGCTAATGTATTCGACAAAACCCTTGACCCCACCCGAGAAAGCAAAATTGTCCCGACGACCGTCACGCTCGTCGTGCAATTCAATCTTGACCCCATTATTAAGGAAAGAGAGTTCTCGAATCCGCTTGGCTAGGATTTCATAGTGGTATTCAACCAGGCCAAAGATGTCTTCATCCGCACGGAAATGTACCTCCGTTCCACTTTTCTTGGCATCACCCAAGACGCGCAGGGGCGAAACTTCCACCCCTTTTTGCATTTCAATCAGACGATCCACAGCGGCGCCACGGCAAAATTCCATGAAGTAGGCCTTGCCATCACGACGAATCGTTAGCTTGAGCCACTTGGACAGTGCGTTTACGCAGGAGACGCCCACACCATGGAGACCCCCGGAGACCTTATAGCTGTTCTGGTTGAACTTGCCGCCCGCATGTAACACACACATTACAATTTCGGCCGCCGATCGCTTGGGTTCATGCTTGTCATCAAACTTGATCCCCGTTGGGATACCCCGCCCATTGTCTGTAATCGAGATTGAGTTATCGGTGTGAATGGTGACCTTGATGTCATCACAGTGTCCCGCCAACGCCTCGTCAATCGCGTTGTCCAAAACCTCGAAGACCATATGGTGCAAGCCACTCCCGTCTTGGGTGTCACCAATATACATCCCCGGTCTTTTGCGCACCGCCTCCAGCCCTTCAAGTTGCTGGATACTGGATTCGTCGTAATTATCAGCCATAGGTTCTCTGCTCTTGTTTCATGTGAAACATTAATGGGGTAATTAAGGAAACTATAATTTACGGGTTATGCATCGGTCATGTCCAAGTAGGCCGACAGAGGCAGACATCCGGTACTTTGATTATCTGCGCCACCCCCTTCGCGGGGACCCCTAAATTCAAGTAAATCAGCATTTCCTTAAGTGTGTTCGGATTGCCTTGATTTTTCCTTTAAATCCGCATCGGCATGACAACATAACGGAAATATTCTTCTCCTGGGATACTGATCAGCAGGCTAGAGCTTGGGTCACTCAAAGAACACTGAACCATCTCACAATCAAGATTGTTAAGGATGTCCAACAGGTACTGAACATTGAAACCGATATCCATAGGCTCTTGGGTATATTCAATATCCAGATCCTCTTGGGCTTCTTCTTGCTCGTTGTTACGACAGACAATACGCATCTTATTGTCGGCAAGCACCATGCGGATGCCCCGATATTTTTCGTTCGTCAGGATGGCCGCACGCGCCAGCGACTGGTTGAACAACTGCCGTCCAATAAGCACATTTTTATCATGACCTACCGGTATAACCCTTTGATAATCAGGGAATTTACCATCAACCACTTTGCTTCGTAACTCAAAACCGGCTTGTTTGAAGACAACCTGCGCGGCGCTCATGTGAACCTCTACCGGGTCCAGGTTGTCGCCCAATAATTTCACTAATTCAACGACCGCTTTGCGCGGCAGGATCACATCCAACTCCGCGGGGTCTTGAAGGGGCATAGGAATGGCATCCTTCGCCAGACGGTGTCCGTCCGTTGCCGCGACTGTCAACATACCACCGCTTACAGAGAGCAGCATCCCGTTCAGGTAATAGCGAATATCCTGGACCGCCATCGCATATTGCACGCGCATCAGTAAGTGGCGCAAGCTGTCTGCTGATATGGAAAACTGTAGTCCGTCACCCTCATCCAGCTGCATCTGCGGAAAATCGCGCGCAGGAAGTGTTTGCAAGGTAAAACGACTCTTCCCAGCCTTGATTTTGAGTGTTTCCCCTTCAAGATCTAGATCCATCAAGGTCTCTGGTGGAAGGGAACGGCTGATATCCAGTAATTTTCGCGCAGAAACGGTAAAGGCGGCTTCACTTACGGCCCCTTCCAGAAGGTTGGCGGAAATTTGCAACTCCAGGTCTGTTCCTATCAGAGCTACCTTACCGCCTTGGCTTCTAATCAGTAGATTGGAAAGGATGGGAAGCGTGTGCTTGCGCTCAACGACACCGACCACAGATTGAAGGGGTTTCAAGAGTTGCTCGCGACGGATTTGTATAACAGACATATATATATTCCTGGTAGTACTTAGTAGGGGTCCAAGTTTTTCTGTATAAGCCGGAAATTCTTTAAGAATCACGCGATTATAGCCGCATTACGGTGTGGGTAAAGGTCCTGAAACGATCTTAAAATATGTGGATAACTTTTGGAAGCATGGGTTTTTCGGGATGTTCTGACAATGTATGTACCTCTTTTCCACCGCTTTATCCTGTTAAGACCTGCATCAACAAGACATAGTCCCGACGCAGGTTGGAATCGTTGGCGCGCAGCTCTTCTACCTTGCGCAGGGCGTACAGGACGGTCGTGTGGTCGCGACCCCCAAAGGCATTACCAATTTCTGTGTAGCTCAAGTTTGTTAATTCTTTTGCTAAGTGCATGGCGATCTGGCGTGGACGGGCAATGGCCTGGGTGCGTTTTTTGGCAAACAACTCAGTAAGCTTGAGCTTGTAGTAATCGGCGACGGTCTTCTGGATGTTTTCGATGGCCACTTGGCGCCGTTGCGCGGCGATCAGGTCTTTGAGGGCTTCTTTGGCAAGCTCGATGCTGAGAGGCTGTTTATGAAACTGAGCGTAGGCAATGACACGCTTGAGGGCCCCTTCGAGTTCGCGGACATTGGAACGCACTTGCTTGGCAATGAAAAAGGCGATGTTTTGTTCGAGCACAACATTGTCTTGTTCTGCCTTGTTTATCAAGATAGCGACTCGCATCTCGGTATCCGGCGGTTCCAGCAAAACCGTTAGGCCCCAAGCAAAACGGGATTTTAGGCGCTCTTCGATCCCTTCCATATCCCTTGGAAAGGCATCGCTGGTTAGGATGACCTGTTTACCAGACTCGATCAAGTTGTTGAAGGTATAAAAAAATTCTTCCTGCGTTCGATCCTTGTTGGCAAAAAACTGGATATCGTCCACTAGAAGTAGATCTAGGTTGTCGTACTTGCGTTTGAAATCATCAAAGGACTTGTGTCTAAACGCACGCACCATATCGGATACATAGCGTTCGGCATGAATGTAACGAACGCGTGCCGTGGGGTTCAGGGTTAGCATCAGGTTGCCGATGGCCTGAATGAGGTGTGTCTTACCTAGGCCCACGCCCCCGTAGACAAAGAGGGGGTTGTAGCCACTGCCAGGATTTTCGGCAATCTGTAACCCAGCCGCACGAGCCAGTTCATTGGCCTTGCCAGAAACATAAGTGGTGAAGGTGAGGTTTCGGTTTAGCTGGGACCCCTCCAGACCCGTGGTGGGTAGCGGGGTTTGGAGAGTGGGTGTTTTAGGTTTTGCTTGATTGACGGCAGGTGATGCAGCAACGGTAGGAACAGAATTTTCTTTGCTCCTTTTGGCCGTCGTCGTTACGAGCTGAACGGGAGTGGGGGCACCAAAATAAGCTTCGGCCAAGTCGGCGATCTCGACCAGGTAGTGGTCCTTGACCCAAGCGGCCACAAAGCGGCTGGGCGCAGAAATTCGCAGGCTGCCGGCATCATTTTCGGCAGCCAAGGGCTTGATCCAAGTGTTGTATTGCTGTGCATTTAGCTTTTCCTGAAAATGGGTCAGGCAAAGCGTCCAGAAGTCATCCATGGTCAGGTTTGGGTGGGTGTGTGCACGTTGTATGAGGGGGGATTGTACATCTGCACTCGGACGATACAGCGTCAGAATGACAAAATAGGTGAGGAAAGGTTTGACAGATTAGGGGCTTACAGGGTTTAATTACGCCCTTTCCGGTCGAGTTTAAAGCGAGTTTGAGTTATGAAACGCACTTATCAACCCTCTACCGTGCGCCGCAAGCGGACGCATGGTTTCCGTGCCCGCATGAAGACTAAAGGTGGTCGTGCAGTGATCAATGCTCGTAGAGCAAAGGGACGCAGTCGCTTAGCTGTCTAAGCCGTGTCTTAGGCAGGGACGAACCGGCATGGATGAAACGGTGCCTCGGACCCACACCTTTGGGTGGTCCAAGAAGATCAGAAAAGCGGATGATTTTTCATCCGTTTTTCGTTTGCGCGCGGGTTTTCGTGACGGCCTACTTGAAGCGCAAGGTTTCAAGCGGCGCGGTTCTTTCCTTGAGGTTTTAGCCAAGCCGAACCGCTTGGGTTGGGCGCGCCTCGGTCTTATCGTGCCCAAGCGAATCCTCCCGCATGCCGTCGACCGGAATCGTGTTAAACGACAGATTCGCGAGGCTTTCCGTCATGTTCAGCACGAACTGGGCGACCTTGATACCATAGTGCGTGTGGTTGGCAGGGTAGATCCGCAAGATCAAGCCTTGCTCAAAGGGGGGCTGCGTCGTGAGTGCGATCAACTTCTACAAGAAGTTCGGATGCAGTCTGCCGCTCGTTTGCAACATCAAGTTTAATGAATGGTAGAGCCTAGTATGGATACTCAGCGTTTGATCGCCTTGGTTGTTTTTTCTCTGTCCCTCGTGTGGTTATGGGAGGCGTGGCAGGAGTATTCACAGCCTCCGCAGGCTCCGGTTAGTGTTCAGGCCCCATCTACCGCGACAAGTAGTGTTCCAACACCCAGCGCGACACAGACAGTAATCCCCGGCGGCGCGAATCCGGTAATGGCAGTAGCGGTTGCCCAGGCTGAGCGTGGGGCACGCGCGATCATCAACACGGATGTGCTGCGGGTCGAGATTGATGCCCATGGCGGTGATCTACGGAGTGCCGTGTTGACGCAATATCGCGCTGACGAAGATCCCAGCAAGCCCTTCATGCTCTTTCAGGATGCGCCAGGAAAAGAATATTTCGCGCAGTCTGGCTGGCTGGGTGAGGGATTCCTGACTCACAAGACCGTTTTTGAGATGGCTTCCGGTGAGCAGACCCTTGCCGCGGGCCAGAACACCCTTAGCTTCACGCTCAAGGCGCGCGAAGGGGCCGTTGAGATTGTTAAAACCTACACCTTTACGCGTGGCAGTTATGTGGTGAGCGTGGACCAGCAGGTGATCAATCATGGCACCTCTGCCATTAGCGGTCGCCCGTATTTCCAGTTGTTGCGCCACGGTAATGCCCCGGAGGGGGAGTCCGCCATGATGGCCTCCTACACCGGTGCGGCGATGTACACCGAGGCAGGCAAGTTCCAGAAGATTGCGTTTGATGATGCCGGCAAGGCCAAGCCCGATCACATTACGCAGGCGGCTGATGGCTGGATGGGTATGATCCAGCATCACTTTGTTACGGCGTGGTTGACTGGCAAGAGCGATGACACCAGCGCGCGTGAGTTCTACACCCGGGATTTGGGTAATGGTCAGTACTCGGCGGGGATGATCTTGCCGGCGACCCAGATTGCAGGCAACGCCCGGCAATCGATACAAACCCGTTTGTATGCCGGCCCACAGGCCTTGGAGCATATTGAGCCCCTAGCCCCAGGTATGGGCTATGTGGTTGATTATGGCTGGCTCACGGTGCTGGCCTATCCCATCTTCATGTTGCTGAAATGGATCTACGCCGTGGTGCCCAACTGGGGTTGGGCCATTATCTTGCTGACCGTGCTGATCAAGCTGGCCTTTTATCCGCTCTCGGCCGCCAGCTACAAGTCGATGGCCAAGATGCGCAAGGTGGCCCCGCGTTTGCAGCAGGTCAAAGAGCGTTATGGCGATGACAAGCAGAAGCTGCATGAGCAGATGATGAAGGTCTACTCGGAAGAAAAGATCAACCCGCTGGGCGGTTGCTTGCCCATGCTGGTTCAGATCCCGGTCTTTATTGCCCTTTATTGGGCCTTGATGGGCGCCGTAGAATTGCGCCAGGCCCCGTGGGCCTTGTGGATTTCCGATTTGTCGGCCCAAGATCCCTACTACATCTTGCCGGTGCTGATGGCGGCCTCCATGTATCTCCAGCAAAAGATGAGCCCGCCGCCGCCGGACCCCATCCAGGCCAAGGTCATGATGTACATGCCCCTCGCCTTCTCGGTCTTCTTCTTCTTCTTTCCGGCGGGCTTGGTGCTGTACTGGATCGTCAACAACATCTTGTCGATCCTCCAGCAGTGGCGGATCAATGTGGTAGTGGACCGCGCCAACCGGGTGTAAGGACGGCGGATCGCGATGGCAAGCATGGATACGATTGCCGCCATCGCAACGGCACCTGGCCGTGGTGGGATTGGGGTTATCCGGGTCTCCGGGCCCTTGGCCGGACGGCTTGCCGAGGCCTTTCTGGGCCGCCTACCGGAGCCGCGCCGAGCGGTTTACGGCCCCTTTCAGGATGCCGCGGGTGCTGTGCTCGACCAAGGCATTGTCCTGTGGTTTCCCGGGCCACACTCCTACACTGGTGAAGATGTCCTGGAGTTACAAGGTCACGGCGGGCCACACATCCTCTCGCTGGTTCTGGATCGTTGTGTTGAGCTGGGCGCGCGCCATGCGGACGCAGGGGAGTTCACGCGCCGTGCTTATCTCAACGACAAGCTGGATCTAGCGCAGGCCGAAGCGGTGGCAGACCTGATTGACGCTGAAAGCCGTGAGGCGGCGCGTGCGGCCGTACGCACCTTGCAGGGGGCCTTTTCCAGAGAGATCGAGGCCTTGGTTGCTGGCTTGATTGAACTGCGCGCCTTGGTCGAGGCCACCCTGGATTTTCCGGAAGAAGAGATTGATTTTCTAGAGCGGGCCCAGGCCTTTGATCGGCTGACGGCGTTACGGGCTCGGTTGGGTAATGTCCAGCGCGAGGCGCGCCAAGGAGCCCTGCTACGCGAAGGCCTCAATGTGGTGCTGATTGGGCAGCCTAATGTGGGCAAGTCCAGCCTGCTCAATGCGCTAGCCGGGTTCGAGGCGGCGATTGTCACGGAGGTGGCGGGGACCACGCGCGACACGGTCAAGGAGGCCATCCAGATCGAAGGTGTGCCGATCCATATCACGGACACGGCAGGCTTGCGGGATACCCAAGACCTCGTCGAACAGATCGGTATCGCTCGGACCTGGGACGCACTCGCCAAGGCCGATGTGGCGATCCTGTTGGTGGATGCCCAGCATGGCGTGGGGCCCGATGAAGCCACCATCTTGAGTCGTATGCCGGATATCCCACGCTTGACGGTTCACAACAAGATTGACTTGACGGCGGGCTCTCCTCAGCAGTCCACGGACGGCGCAGAAATCTGGCTCTCGGCCAAACACGGTCAGGGTCTGGCGTTGCTGCGCGAACGCTTGCTGGCGCTGGCGGGCTGGCAAACACAGGCCTCTGGGGCCTTTTTGGCGCGTCAACGCCATGTTGATGCGATTCGCCGTGCGGCGGTGCATTTGCAACAGGCTGAGGCCGCGGCCCGCGTGGCGCTGGAGCTCTTGGCCGAGGAGCTGCGCCTGGCCCAAGGGGCATTGTCCGAAATTACCGGTGAATTCAGCGCAGACGACTTGTTAGGCGAGATCTTTGGGCGTTTTTGCATTGGCAAGTGAGATGCTGACCTGGCGCGGGATCCTGAGCGATCTTTTGACCCATCGGAGCGCCCTCTTCAAGGGTAATCTGGCCGCGTTGCTGGCCGTTGCTGCCGCCGTCCCGGTCCCGCTCTTTTTGCCCATCTTGGTGGACGAAATCCTGTTGCACAAGCCCGGCGCCTTTATTGCGGCGATCGGCCCTTTCTTTCCGACGGATTGGCACGGTCCGATATTGTTTACGCTGGCGGCCTTGGGTCTGACTGTGGGCCTGCGCTTGATCGCGATCGTGCTCAATGTCTGGCAGGCGCGGATCTTTGCCCTGGCGTCCAAAGCCGTGGTGTTTCGCATCCGTGAGCGCTTGCTGCGACATTTGGGGCGGGTGGTATTGTCTGAGTATGAAGCCCTGGGTTCGGGGCGGGTGACCGCCCATTTAGTCACCGATGTCAATGCAATCGATGCCTTTCTTGGGGCGACGGTGTCAGGCTTTCTGGTTGCTGTCCTTTCATTGGTAGGTGTGGCGGGTATCCTGCTTTGGATGCATTGGCCGCTGGCATTGATCATTCTCTTTTTAAACCCGCTGGTGATCTTATTTTCAACACGCCTTGGCAAGCAGGTCAAACGACTCAAGAAGCATGAAAATCAGGCCTTCGAGGCCTTCCAGGAGGCCTTGACCGAGACGCTTGAGGCGATGGCCCAGATTCGTGCGATGAACCGTGAGCGCCATTACTTGCAGCGGGTGATCGATAGGGCGGCGGATATACAGCGCCACGCCTCCATTTTCGCCTGGAAGTCGGATGCCATGGGGCGCGTCTCCATGTTTGTTTTTTTGATCGGTTTTGATGTATTTCGTGCGGTGGCCATGCTCATGGTGGTGTATTCGGGCCTCACCATCGGTGAGATGCTGGCAGTGTTTGGTTACCTATGGTTCATGATGGGCCCGGTGCAGGAGATTGTGAACATCCAGTACAGTGGCCATGCGGCCAGCGCGGCACTCGGTCGGCTCAACGCCTTGATGGCCTTGGGGGTGCCTGAGCCAGAAGTGTCGGTGCCCCGGACGGGCATGGATCCCTTTACTGGACAGGTCACCGTGCCGGTATCTATGCACGATATCCGCTTTGCCTATGGGGAGGGGGAGATCATTCTCGATGGAGTGACGCTGACTGTGGCCGCCGGGGAAAAGGTGGCCTTGGTGGGGGCCTCCGGGGGTGGAAAATCGACTCTGGTACAGGCGCTTCTGGGTTTGTACCCGTTGAGCGGTGGCGAGATCCGTTATGGCGGGGTGCCGGTGGCGGACATCGGTTGGGAGCGGGTGCGTGAGCAGGTGGGTGTGGTGCTGCAGCATCCGGTCCTGTTCAACACCAGCGTGCGGGAAAACCTATCTATGGGGCGCTCATGCACAGAGACGGCGCTATGGCGCGCCCTCGATGTGGCGCAACTGAGGGACTTCATCACCGCCCTGCCACGGGGGTTGGATACCTTGGTCGGCCACAACGGGGTGCGCCTCTCCGGCGGGCAGCGCCAACGACTGGCGATCGCCCGCATGGTCTTGACGGACCCCAAGGTGGTGATTCTCGATGAGGCCACCTCGGCCCTCGATACCGAAACCGAGCGTGCCGTGCATCGTGCCATGGCCGACTTTCTGCGCGGGCGAACCACCCTGATCATCGCTCATCGCCTGTCGGCCGTGCGGCAGGCGGATCGCATCCTGGTCTTTGAAAGTGGGCGGATCGTGGAGGAAGGCGACCATGACAGCCTGATCCGACAGGGTGGGCTCTATCGGAAGCTGTACGGCGAACACTGAATGTTTCATGTGAAACATTGTGAGTGTGTCGAAGATCCGTTATCTCCTCGAAGGGGCCCGCTGGATTATTGACTACACAGGATCCTAATCTTTGCTGGAGCGCGGGTGATTGTGCCCGGTGGGTGGTGGTATGATCGCCTCCCCTTGGAGACAGCAATGAATTTCCCCAAAAAATTTGATGTTATTGTGGTAGGTGGAGGTCATGCCGGTACCGAGGCGGCCCTCGCCAGCGCGCGCATGGGCTGCGAGACCCTGCTGCTGACACATAACATCGATACCTTGGGCGCGATGTCTTGCAATCCTTCCATTGGTGGGATTGGCAAGGGTCATCTAGTGCGCGAGGTGGATGCCTTGGGCGGCATCATGGCCCTAGCGACGGATATGGCCGGGATACAGTTTCGAACCCTCAACGGCAGCAAGGGACCAGCCGTTCGGGCTACGCGGGCGCAGGCGGATCGCGCGTTATACAAGCGAGCCATCCGCACTTTTCTTGAAAATCAGCCCTGTTTGACCCTGTTTCAGCAGGCCGTCGATGACCTGTTGTTGGAGGGTGATAGGGTCGCTGGCGTGCGTACCCAGTTGGGTCTGATCTTCCGGGCCCGGGTGGTGGTGCTGACTACAGGCACCTTTCTCGATGGCCTGATTCATGTGGGTTTGGAGCGTTTTCAGGCGGGCCGCCTTGGGGATCCGCCATCATTGTCGCTGGCGGCGCGGCTTAAAGAGCTGGCCTTGCCGGTAGGGCGCCTGAAAACGGGCACTCCGCCGCGTATCGATGGGCGCAGTATCAACTTTTCGGTGTTGCAAGAGCAGCCGGGCGATAGCCCAGAACCGGTGTTCTCCTTTGTCGGCAAGCGCGCCCTGCATCCACGCCAGTTGCCTTGCTGGATGACCCATACTAATGCGCGCACTCACGACATCATCCGCGCAGGCCTAGACCGTTCACCGCTCTATACGGGGGTTATTGAGGGGGTGGGGCCGCGTTACTGCCCGTCCATCGAGGACAAGATCACGCGTTTTGCCGGTAAAGACGGGCACCCGATCTTTCTTGAGCCTGAGGGCTTAGAGACGCACGAGTTTTATCCCAACGGGATCTCGACCAGTCTGCCTTTCGATGTGCAGCTCGATTTGGTGCATTCAATCCAGGGCCTGGAGGAGGCGCATATCCTTCGTCCCGGCTATGCGATCGAATATGATTATTATGATCCACGCGGCTTGCAGCCGAGCTTGGAGACGCAGGCCATTGGCGGTTTGTTTTTTGCTGGGCAGATCAACGGAACCACAGGTTATGAAGAGGCGGCGGCACAGGGTCTGTTGGCAGGTCTGAATGCCGCTCGGCAGGTGCGTGACGAGGCAGCGTGGTGGCCGCGGCGCGATGAGGCCTATATCGGGGTCATGGTGGATGACTTGACCACGCGCGGGGTACAGGAGCCCTATCGGATGTTTACCAGTCGAGCCGAATACCGCTTGTCGTTGCGTGAGGACAACGCGGATTCGCGCCTAACAGAGGCGGGTTACCGGATGGGCCTCGTCGATGAGGCGCGTTGGGAAATTTATGCGCGTAAGCGTGATGCGGTCGCGCAGGAGACTGAACGGCTTAAGGCCACTTGGGTCAACCCTGCCATCCTGTCGGTGCCTGAGGCCGAACGGGTGTTGGGCCAGGCGATCGATCACGAATACAACCTCTTTGATCTCCTGCGCCGACCGGCCGTGCGCTATGAGGATCTGATGACCTGGCCGGGTGTCGGGCCGACCGTGGAGGATGTGGCGGTCGTTGAGCAACTGGAGATTGAGGCCAAATACGCCGGCTATGTGGATCGGCAACGGGAAGAGGTTGAGCGCGGCCGTGCGCAGGAAGAAACCCGGCTTCCGGACGACATCGACTACGGGAAGATTCATGGCCTGTCGATCGAGGTGCGGCAGAAGCTGAACCAGTTGCGACCCGCGACGCTGGGCCAGGCCGCGCGGATTTCCGGTGTCACGCCGGCGGCCGTCTCGGTGCTGCAGGTACATCTGAAGCGGCGTGGCATGGAGGGGCGAGTGGCATGAGCTTGGATAAGGCCCTAGACACGGCCCTTGAGGACGGTTTGACCGCCCTGCATCTGGACCTGCCCGTTGAGGCTCGGGCGCAGATGCTGGCCTATCTGGCCCTGCTGCAGAAATGGAACAAAACCTACAACCTGACGGCTATTGTCGAGCCCGAACGACAACTGACACACCACCTCCTCGATAGCTTGGCCTTGTTGCCTCATGTAGGCCCTGGCCCCTTGTTGGATGTTGGGAGTGGTGCCGGATTGCCGGGCATCCCATTGGCGTTGGCGCGACCTGATCTCAAGGTGACATTGATTGATGCCAGCCAAAAGAAGGCGGCCTTTATGCAGCAGGCAGTGATTGAGTTGGGTTTGGCCACCCGCGTGACGGTGGTTCATGGCCGCGTTGAGGCCCTCCAAGCGGGGCCTTTTGCGCAAATAACGGCCCGCGCATTTGCTAACCTTAATGACCTTGTGAGCTTGACGCGCCCTGTGTTGGCCGAGGGGGGGTGTTGGCTCGCCATGAAGGGCCTGTATCCGCATGAAGAAGTCATAAAACTTCAGGAGGCTGTCGTGTGTGAAAAGATTGAATTAACGGTTCCCGGCCTAGGGGCGCAGCGTTGTCTCTTGGTCTTGCGGCCGCGTGTGACGGAGGTCTGATGGCACAAATCCTTGCAATCACCAACCAGAAGGGGGGCGTGGGCAAGACCACGACCACGGTGAACCTGGCCGCCGGACTGGCCCAGCTGGGGCAGCGCGTCTTGCTGGTCGATCTCGATCCGCAGGGCAATGCCACCATGGGCAGCGGGGTTGCTAAGCAGCATTTGCTGCGGTCGGTGTATCAGGTCTTGTTGGGTCAGGCGACCTTGGCTGAGTCGCGGGTTACCACGAGCAATGGCTACGATGTCTTGCCCGCCAATCGTGAGTTGGCTGGCGCTGAGGTGGAGTTGGTTGATGAAGATCGGCGTGAATTTCGCTTGCAGAGCGCGTTAAATGGAGCGCGGCAGGAATACGACTATATGTTGATCGACTGCCCGCCCGCCCTGAATTTGCTGACCATCAACGCGTTAACGGCAGCCGATGGGGTGATGATCCCTATGCAGTGCGAGTATTTTGCGCTGGAGGGCCTTTCCGATCTGGTCAACACCGTGCGGCTGATCAAGGGTCGACTCAATCCGGGCATCGAAATCGCGGGATTGGTGCGTGCCATGTACGATCCGCGCAGCTTGCTGGCGCAGCAGGTCTCCGAGCAACTTAAGCGGCACTTTGGCGACAAGGTGTACGACGCGGTCATTCCTCGCAATGTACGGCTGGCCGAGGCACCGAGCCACGGCCTGTCTGCCCTGGCCTATGATCGCCATTCGAAGGGGGCGCAAGCCTATCTGCAACTGGCGCAGGAGCACCTGCGCCGTCATACCGGAGGCCGTCATGGCTAAACTCAAAGGCTTGGGGCGTGGTCTTGACGCCCTGCTCTCAGATGACATGGCAAATGAAGGTGAGCGCATGCTTTCGTTGCGCTTGGATCAGCTTGTGCCGGGCAAATACCAGCCGCGTACACACATGGACGAGGGCCATCTCGCGGAGCTGGCGGAGTCCATAAAAAGCCAGGGTCTGATGCAGCCCATCCTGGCGCGCGGACTCCCGGCCGGGAATTACGAGATTATTGCGGGCGAACGCCGTTGGCGAGCGAGCCATCTGGCCGGTCTGCGCGAAGTGCCGGTGCTGGTGCGCAATGTGCCGGACGAGGCGGCGTTGAAGATGGCCTTGGTGGAAAATATTCAGCGCGAAGATCTCAATCCGTTGGAGGAGGCCTTGGGGCTGCAGCGCTTGATTCACGAGTTTGGAATGACGCATCAGATGGCGGCCGAGTCCGTGAGTCGTTCGCGGCCGGCGGTTTCCAATCTCTTGCGCCTGTTGCAGTTAAGCAAGCCGGTGCAGGCCATGTTGATGGATGGCCGTATTGATATGGGTCATGCGCGGGCCTTGTTGCCGCTCAGAGCGGCGGATCAGATCGATGCGGCGCACGAGATTGCACGCCGGGGCTTGTCGGCGCGCGAGGCCGAAAGATTGGCGGCGCGGATGCTGGCCCCGCCGGCGGGGCCGCGCCATAAAGACCGCGATGTGGTGCAGTTAGAAGAAGCGCTGGCGCAGCGTTTCGCTACAACGGTACAGATCTCGGCGAATCGTAAAGGGGCCGGCCGGGTCATCTTTTATTTTGATGATTTGGACCAGTTGGATGGCTTGCTGGCTCGAATGTCCTAGGGATTCACGACCTTGTTGCCCCGGGGCCATAAAAAATTTTAATGGTTGCTTTGAGGGCCTCAATTCAGTAGAATAGGCGGCATTGAAATGACAGCCAGCTTTACTTGGGGATTGGTTGTTCAGTCCGGATTAGCGTTAGCGGGTACGCTGTTTTTTGCTCTTCTGGGGCGCGGCTCGCTGGCCATGGGCTGGTTTGTCGGTGCGCTGATTGCCTTGGCTAATTCAGGCTTGTTGGTTTGGCGGTGGCATCAGGGGCGTCGGAGGGTGACCAGTGATCCTGGGCATCATATGCGATCTTTTTATCGCTCGATGATTGAGCGATATGTGGGGCTGGTGTTGCTTTTGGGTGGGGCGCTGTGGCTGCATCTGGAGGCGCGGTCACTGGTGGCAGGATTTATAACGGGACAAGTCGGCTGGTTGTTAGCGGCCTTGATTTGGCGTGATAAGGCGTGAGTAGGAAGATAGACCAATGTCATCGGAAGCGCATAGCTCGGCGGAGTACATCAAGCACCACCTGCAAAACCTGACCTATGGTCAGCATGCTGACGGTAGCTGGGGCTTGGCCCATAGTGCACAGGAAGCCAAGGAGATGGGTTTCTTTGCCATCAACCTAGACACCATGGGTTTTTCCATCTTGTTGGGTGCCGTCTTCTTGTTTCTCTTTTATGGCGTGGCCAAGAGCGCGAAGGCCGGGATCCCCGGCGGCATGCAAAATTTCGTTGAGTGGATTGTCGAGTTTATTGACGGTGCGGTTCGCGGCTCCTTTACGGCGCGCAATAACATGGTCGCCCCGCTGGCCTTGACCATCTTCATCTGGATCTTCCTGATGAACCTGATGGATCTCGTGCCGATCGACTGGATCCCGGGTTTGGCTACGATGCTGGGTCTTCCCTACATGAAGGTAGTGGCGACCACGGATCCCAATGCCACCTTTGGCATGTCCCTCACGGTCTTTTTCCTGGTGCTGTACTACAGCGTCAAGATGAAGGGTGTCGGCGGTTTCGTGGGCGAACTGACCTTGCAGCCCTTCGGAAAATGGGGAATGCCGGCCAACCTGCTGCTCGAGGGCGTCAACCTGATTGCTAAGCCTGTATCGCTGGCATTGCGGTTGTTCGGCAATATGTATGCGGGTGAGATGATCTTCATCCTCATCGCCCTGATGTTCTCCGGTGGCGCTGTGCTGGCGTTGACGGGGGGTGTGCTGCAGTGGGCGTGGGCGGTCTTCCACATCCTGATCATTACCCTGCAGGCCTTTATCTTCATGACGCTGACCATTGTCTACATGGACATGGCGCATCAGGAACACCACTAATTAATCCACTTTGACTTGTTGAAACAGGAGTAACAAATGACCGAAGTTCAAGCTCTGCTCTTCATTGCCGGCGCCATCATGATGGGCCTCGGCGCCCTTGGTGCGGCCGTTGGTATTGGCGTCCTGGGTGGCCGTTTCCTGGAAGGCGCGGCGCGCCAGCCGGAGCTGATCCCGATGCTGCGCACCCAGTTCTTCATCGTCATGGGCCTGGTTGACGCCGTGCCGATGATCGCTGTCGGTCTGGCCATGTATGTCCTCTTCGCTGTTGCGGCCTGATTACCAACCGCAATAACCCGCAAGAGGAGCGGTCATGAACATCAATATGACCCTGATTGGGCAGTCCATCACCTTCGCCATATTCGTATGGTTCTGCATGAAGTTTGTGTGGCCGCCCATCGTCAGTGCATTGGAAGCCCGCAAGAAACAGATCGCCGACGGCCTTGCCGCGGCGGATCGCGGCAAGCATGAACTGGAACTGGCTGCCAAACGCGCCAGCGAAACTATGCATGACGCGAAACTGAAAGCTTCCGACATCATCGGGCAAGCTGAAAAGCGAGCCATGCAGATCGTGGAAGAAGCCAAGGGTGCCGCCAAAGAGGAAGGTGATCGGATCATTGCTTCCGCCAAGGCGGAGATCGAGCAGGAATCTCACCGGGCACGCGAAGCTTTGCGTGGCGAAGTCGCGGCGCTGGTCGTGGCCGGGGCTGGCAAGGTGTTGCGCCGTGAAGTGAACGCGCAAGCCCACGCTGACCTCCTGGAAGTTATCAAGAACGAGCTCTGATATGGATCGTGCAACCTTAGCTCGCCCTTACGCCGAAGCAATCGCCAAACTAGCTGGAGAGGAAAACTCTTGGGGACAATGGTCCGAGCAGCTTGCTTTGTTGGCGATGGTCGCCAGTGATACGCAATTCCGCGATCTGGCAGCCAATCCAGCCGCCTCCAGCGGCCGTGTTGCCGAAGTTGTATTGGCTGTGTGCGGCGACAACCTCGGCCCTGAGGGTGGAAATCTGGCCCGGCTATTAACGGAAAACAAGCGCTTGGCGTTGTTGCCGGAGATTGTCAGCTTGTTTGAAGCGTTGAAGTCAGAGCGAGAGGGCGAACTGGCTGCGCATATCACGAGCGCTTTTGCGCTTGCTGACGCGCAGTTGGCAGGTTTGGTCGTCAAATTGGAAGCCAAGTTTGGCCGCAAGGTCACCGCCACTCAGTCTGTCGATAGCGAATTGATTGGTGGCGTCGTGATACAGGTCGGCGACGAGGTCATGGATGCGTCGGTGCGCGGTGGGCTTGAAGCCTTGGCCGTCACCCTGAAAGCTTAATCAAGAAATTTGGAGTTCTCATGCAACTCAATCCGTCTGAAATCAGCGAGCTGATCAAGAGCCGAATCCAGAATCTGGAAGCGGGTTCCGAACTGCGTACCCAGGGGACTGTCGTCTCCGTCACCGACGGTATCGTGCGAGTGCACGGATTGGCCGAAGTCATGCAAGGTGAAATGCTGGAATTCCCCGGCAATGTCTTCGGCATGGCGCTGAACCTTGAGCGCGACTCTGTCGGTGCTGTCGTTTTGGGTGAGTACGAACACATCTGTGAGGGTGATACGGTCAAATGTACAGGCCGCATCCTGGAAGTCCCTATCGGTGAAGCGCTGCTTGGGCGTGTGGTTAATTCGCTGGGTCAGCCCATAGACGGCAAGGGGCCGATCGATTGCCCGCAAACCGCCCCGATTGAACAGATTGCGCCAGGCGTCATTTCGCGGCAGTCAGTATCGCAGCCGATGCAAACCGGCCTCAAGGCGATCGACGCCATGGTTCCTGTTGGCCGTGGTCAGCGTGAATTGATCATCGGCGACCGTCAGACAGGCAAAACGGCTGTGGCCAT
>CAMDCO010000021.1 GCA_945890495.1 Bordetella parapertussis
CCATCTCGGCCAGAAACTGCTGCCGCTTGGTCATCTTGGGACGGCAATCAAACGCGATCTCGGCAAAGCTGCGTTGCATCGTAAGTCTTTCTGTCTGGACGATGGCTCTATTATCCGTCATTGTGGCGGGTAATGCAGAGACTCCCTAGTCAACCTATTTAGCCCCGCGAGTTCAGATCTGAAGTTAGATGACCATGCGCTAGGCGATAACAAACCCTCGTCACCAACCGGATCGGGCTGGCGCACCTCAACGGCGTAGGGGCAACCCCCTGTGGTTGCCCATTCACCGCTAGGGCAGGCACAGGGGCCTGCCCCTACGGGGCGGGTTTCTTGATAGATAACCATGCGATAGGCGATAACGAACCCTCGTCACCGACCGGATCGGGCTGGCGCACCTCAACGGCGTAGGGGCACCCCCCCCTGTGGTTGCCCGTTCACCGCTAGGGCAGGCACAGGGGCGCCCGTCAGCTGCGAGAGTACGGCTCGCGTTTCGCCCACGGTCAGCACCACCGGCAAACGCTTCGGCGCCTTGGCCTGGGTCACCTTGTCCAGCCAAGGCAGTTCCATGTTCAGCACCTCGCGATAGAGAAACAGCAAGGCTGACTTGGCCTGATTCTGCGTCGAGGCGGCGACCCTGCCCACCACCGCCAGATGTGTCAGAAAGGCCCCACTTCCGGGCCCCTAAATCCTTCGGGTGCCGCTTGTCATGAAACAGAATAAAGCATCTAATCCAGTCCACATGAGTTTGTTCAGTGCGAATGGCGTAATGCTTCACCCACAGCCTTTCACGCACCTGATCAAGCAATTTGGAAGGATTTTCCATGGTGTATTCGTCGGAACAATTAGGGTGTCACGCGATATTTTTTCATTGCAGATCAATAGATTACGAATACAACAGTCTTGTTATGCACCTAAACGCCGTCTTTGAAGGCCGTTTTTAGGGTGCCGACTTAACGTTATGCCTCATCAGGAGCTAAATTCATGCGACGCACACTTGTTGGCGCGATACTAACCTGCCTCTCGTTCAACGCTTTTGCTGCGGATGATTCCGTTTTCGGAACGCATTTGGTGAAATTTCAGCCTATCCAAGTGGCGGGTGATATCCAAGGATGTCAACTAACGTTCTTGACGGTAACCGCAGATCGCGTTTATCTCAACGGTAATCTGGTTGCTGTAAATGGAAGCATAGTTCTCAGAGCAACCGATCGTGCTCTCGGCCTGATGCTAAAAGTAGGCTTGAAAGACATCACTTCACCATCGTCCACATTTGAGCGGCCAGCCTTTGCATATCTACAGACTGCTTCTGGTTCCACAGCAAAGTCACGACAACAATCGGACGATGGCGAGCCGGGCTACAAGCTATTTGTTTATAGCGCCACCGATAACGATACGATGAAGGTGCTACTTGAACTAATGACTTTGGGAAAAGCATCAATCGGGTATAGCCGAAACATCGGTGGGATTGATGTATTGGTGCCACTGGATCTTATGGTTGCTGACTCTGAATATTCGCAGAATCAGAAAGTAATTCGCACGAGGTCGCCAGAAGCAGCAAAAGGTTTCGCGGAATGCACTGAGCGTATTATCAGTCGCGTCCTGGATAAGAAGAAATGAGGCATAACCCATCATTCCACCGGACGCTGCGCGATGAAGCCGCGCACCGCCGGTGAATTCAGACGTTGGGCATCTTCAATGTCATTTCTCGTGAAACTATGAATATTGATCTCACGTCGTTACTCGCGGGTGTCAGCATCACGGCGCTCACGGGCTGGCTTGGCTCCTTTTTCGCTTTGCGGAAGGACGAACGAGCCGTTCAAATCGAGCAAATCACAAAGGAAAGGACAAAGTGGCGAGAGAACATACGAAAACTGACAGAAGAAATTGTTCTCATCTACATGGCGCAGAACGAAGCGAAAACCCCTGGCAAGGTGGCGGCTAGTCGATGCAAACTCGCAACCGCACTAAATCCAAAAGATCAATACGATAACGACATACTGCGTCATTTCGATGACCTGTTCGCAGGCAAAGCAAACAACGTCGAGCTTTTCGCGTACAAAATTGCGCTGCTTCTTAAGCATGACTGGGAGAGAGTGAAGTGGGACTGCACACCAATCTATGTCAAACCCTTCATCCGGCTTCGCGCGAAGCAGCGCGAATGGCGCAGCAACGAATACCGAAAAGTCGATGAATAACTACGCGGTCGTCGTATGGTTTTTGCAGTATTCAATTGCAACTTAAACTTTCATCGAGAACGATAATGAGCGAATCATTTGGCAAAAGCGAGAAACCACCTGTGCCTATACCGTGGGAAATTGGTGGGCCTATTCAGAATCAGAACGTCCGTCAATTCTTCGCAGACACAATAGAAAACGGTGAGATCGTAATTGCGTCCGTACTTGGAGTTGGCGAGAAAACCAGTATCGGAGCGCTCTTCGGGGAGAAGGCCGGAGCCGCGCTTGGAGGTGACTACCTTTTAGTCACAGACCGAAGGGTTGCCGTGATCAAGGCCGGCGTGGGTACTTGGGCAACCGGATCTTTTGGGGTAAAGACCAAAACTTTTCAGTACGACCACATAACCAGCGTTGACGTTTCGAAGGGTTTGATGTTCGGGGAGATTGAGGTTGTTGCAGGCGGAATGACTGAGAAAGAATCTGGCGGCTTCTTCGCTGGGGCATCCAAGGACTCAGTTGTGCAATTCGAGAAAAAGAATTTCGATGACGTTCAACGTCTGGCTGGACGCATCAGGGAATTGGCAACGGCAGCTCGGCGTCCTGCGAGCGCCCCCGCACCCCAGGATATTCCCGACCAAATCCGCAAGCTCTCAGAATTGAAGGACGTGGGCATTCTGTCGGCGGATGAATTTGAAACAAAGAAGCGCGAATTGCTACAACGACTGTGATTTTGGATGAATCACGGGAGGCGCTTTGTTCCAACAAAGTCGGCGTTGGTGAGACGGCGAGTGCCATTTTCCAATGCACTCTTCAGCCGCCAATGCCCAACCCGGCAGTCCACGCGGACGCTGCGCGATAAAGCCGCGCAGCGCCGGTGACTTCTACGTTAGGGGCAAGTTCGTGGAAACCATCGTTTACTATTCGAGAAATGCCAAAAAACCTCCATTTGAGGTAAGCATCGAGATCGATGGACAGATGGTTTATATAAACTGCAACTGCGAGCTTGGGCTTGAGAAGAAAATATGTAGACACAAAATTAACGCGATAAGAGGCGATAAGGAAAATAGGTATTCATCCACATCTGATGAAGTTATCACAAGGCTTAGATTCTTATTCGGAACAACCTCGACGTTGCGACAACACCTAGAAGAAAAATGGCGATTACTCCGAGAATTTACCTCGGAGAATCCAGATAACGAAGGGGAGATCAGTAATAAGAGAAAGATACTGGGAGAGGCATTCGCGAACGGATTTCTTAACGAAAACGCAGCTAGAAACCGCGAGCCATTCGACGCTGATGAATGGGAAGAAGATAGGGAAATTTTTGCCGATGGGCTCAAATGCCCAGTAACCCTGAAATATGTAAATCACGAAGGTATCGCCACGACCAGAGATGTACTTGTCGAAGAAATATTCATCAGCGGTTCCAATTTTTACCTCTTAGGATATTGCAATCTCCGTAACCAGAAACGCACTTTCCGCGTTGATCGAATTCAAGGCCTAAATTTTGGGCAAGAATGTTCACAAAGTGATAAGAGCATACTTTTGAACGTGGTCTTTCAAGGAAATCCAATTGCACCAGCATAAACAAATGAAGCCACCACATTCAGCCCCTAACCCATCAGTCGAGAGGAACTGCGCAAAAGCGCGCAGCCCCTCACTTCTACGTTAGGCAGAAAGGTAGCGTTTAATGATTCTTCTTTTTCTAAGCATTATTTTGGCTTTCATTGCTTGTATTTACCTTTTTATTGGCATCAATGCACCACTTTTAATTGCCGCGTTGTGCCTTGTTGTGGGAGGTTTCGTAGTTTTATCTAGGCTTTTAGCTTGGGCTACTGGTGCGGCACAACGTGGTTATTCTATTGCCGACAGTCAACCCATAGAGTTCCGCGCCCGAATGAAAAATGGCATGGTGGTAATGGAGCTACTGCTCTGGAGTTTGGGTGTTTTTAATATCTGGTTTTTTGTAAGTAGGTTTTAATAATGAGTATTAGTTATTACTTGCCTAACCCATCCATCAAGCGGGGCGCCTTCGGCGCCCCTTATGTCAAACGTTAGAGGGGCCACTCCCATGCCGCAGAAATTTCAGGAGGCACTATGTCTTTGTTCTATCTAATCGTAGCGGGGGTCGCAGTTTGGCTGTTGTGGCGGATACTTTCTCCCAGCGCATCCCGCAAATCTGGAAACTCCAATACCACGTACGAAATCCCAATCACAGTAAAGGTGACATACGAGACTGACGACAAGACAAGAAGCCCCGACACCAACGATGACAGGGACAATTGGGAAGGTAGCTTCTGGGAAGTCCAGCAACCCTTTCCGGCAAAGGCGACTCTGCGCATCGAATATGAAGATGGCGCCGGAAAACAAACTGAACGAGTTGTTGACGTTCGGCAGTTTGGAACTGACGTATATGGAAATATTCTTATCGGCCACTGCCGGATGAGAAATGCAACTCGCACGTTTCGAACGGACAGGATCAAGCGGTGTATCGACGAAGAAACCGGCGAGATCGTCAGTGACGTATTCGCGTACCTTCGCGAGAAATATGATAGTTCCCCGGAACGCACGCGAGATACCCTTATCGAAGAAGAATACGACACCCTTCGCGTGTTGCTTTATGTCGGCAAAGCTGACGGCCAGCTCAGAGCGCCGGAAAAGGCAATCATCCGAGAAACGTGTCGGGCATTGGCGAACGATTCTCGAATTACTGACGCCATGATTGACGAAATATTCTCAAGCCTTGACGCGCCTACCCTTCACGCATTCAAGTTAGCTGTTGGGCGTTTAGGAAAAAGAGAGGCCACGGCACGCACTCTGCTGATGAAATCTGCCGAAGACATGGTTGCCACACAGAAAACCGTACATTCCGCGGAGAAAGAGGCGCTGGAATACATGCGAAAGCGATTGATCGAGTCTGCTCCCCTTCCCGATGAAAGCCCCTCTAACCCTGCGCTCCAGGGGACGCGGCGCGATGAACCCGCGCCGCTCCCCTGAGCTTGAACGTTAGATGGTAATCCCCCCATTTTTAGGGGCGTTCAGAAGTAGAGTCATGCGGCCATGGCCAGCCGCTGTATCGGGGTAATGCCGCCCAAGGCCATGTGTGGGCGGT
This sequence comes from Bordetella parapertussis, assembly GCA_945890495.1. Lineage (GTDB taxonomy): Bacteria > Pseudomonadota > Gammaproteobacteria > Burkholderiales > Thiobacillaceae > QYQG01. Next base: position 5,284 of record CAMDCO010000021.1, read on the forward strand.
GGTGATTTTAATCGTACATCGATTCCATCACTCCGGATGAGATCACATTCGCTGTCGATTGACTCAACCATCGGCCCAGAAAATGCCTCGGCTTCAGAACACCTCACGAGGTCTTCATGATGCAGCTACACTTGCGTCATAACGCTGTTGCACTTCAGACTTGAATCCGCCAGGGTTGAATCCGCCCCCAATATATGTCGATTGAAAATACCGTTTCTTACCCCGATGGGATCTACGCCCTGGATTCTGGCTATGTGCGTAGCGGCCTCGCGGCGATTCACCTCGTGGTTCGCGCCGGACGGGTGGCCATCGTCGATACGGGTACGACCTATTCGGTGCCTGGGGTGCTGGCCTTTTTGGCGGCGCAGGGGCTGACGGCCGAGGCTGTCGATTGGGTGCTTGTTACCCATGTTCATCTGGATCACGCCGGGGGTGCTGGCCGGTTGATGCAAGGCTGTCCGAATGCGCGCTTGGTTGTTCATCCGCGCGGGGCGCGCCACATGATCGACCCAAGCCGTCTGGTCGCCGGGACGATGGCGGTCTACGGCGAGGCGAATTTTCAGGCACTGTACGGCGAGATCGTTCCCGTGCCGGCTGAACGCGTCATTGAGGCAGGCGAGGGCTTCAGTCTTGATTGGGCCGGCACAACGCTGACTTTTCTCGATACCCCCGGTCACGCCAGGCACCATTATTGCGTCCATGAGCGCCACGCGAATGCCCTTTTTGCCGGGGACTGTTTCGGAATTTCCTATCGGGAATTTGATACGGATGGCCGGGCCTTTATCTTTCCGACGACGACCCCGGTGCAGTTCGATCCGCCCGCGGCACATGCCACGCTGGATCGTTTGCTGGCCTTGTCTCCGGCGGCCATCTTTTTGACCCATTGGGGCCGGGTGACTGAACTGCCGCGTCTGACGGCTGACCTGCATGATCTGTTGGATCGTTTCGTGGAGCTCACTCGATCCGCGCCGGTTGATGAAGAAATGGCCCCTATTTGGCTCAAGGCGGCGTTAGGGGATTTGTTGTGGGCGCGCTTGCAGGCGCACGGTTGGCCAGGGACGCTGTCGCAGGCCTTGTCCTTGTTGGACAACGATCTGGAACTCAACGCGCAGGGCCTGCTGTACTGGCGGGCACACGGGTAAATCGCCCGGGTAATTGCACGAGTAATCGCCCGGGTAATGTAACGCCGGCCATCCCTAGAACAGGGGTATACGGGCATGCAGGAGGGGTAATCCTTGCGGTAGAATGGCTGACCTGTTTAAACGGAGCCTTCCATGGACTTTCAAATTGCCCCTTCCATTCTTTCCGCCAACTTTGCTCGTCTGGGCGAAGAGGTCGACAATGTCCTCGCTGCGGGCGCTGACATTGTTCACTTTGATGTGATGGACAACCACTATGTGCCCAACCTGACCATTGGCCCGCTGGTCTGCGAGGCGCTGCGCAAGCATGGTGTGACCGCGCCGATTGATGTGCATCTGATGGTCAAGCCGGTCGATCGCATCATTCCGGATTTCGCCAAGGCGGGCGCGACCTACATCACCTTCCATCCCGAGGCCTCCGAGCATGTGGATCGCACCATTGGCCTGATCAAGGAAAACGGTTGCAAGGCCGGCCTGGTGTTCAACCCCGCCACGCCGCTGGACATCCTGGAATACATGCTGCCCAAGCTCGACATGGTGTTGCTGATGTCGGTGAACCCCGGCTTTGGCGGCCAGAAGTTCATTCCTTATGTGTTGGACAAGGCTCGCAAAGTGCGTGCCATGATCGACGCGGGCGGTTACAGCTGCCGTCTGGAGATTGATGGCGGCGTGGGCCCAGCCAACATTGCTGAAGTGGCCCGTGCCGGTGTCGATACCTTCGTCGCCGGTTCCGCTATCTTCGGTGCCAAGAAGGACACCGATGCGCATCACTATGACAGCATCGTGGCCGCTATGCGTGCCGAGTTGGCCAAGGTCTGATGAATTTTCCGCTGCCTCTTCGGGCCGTCATGATCGATCTTGACGGCACGCTGCTCGACACCGCGCCGGATCTGGCCGATGCCGCCGAGGCCATGCTCAAGGAGCTGGGTCTGCCGGTGCTGGGGCTGGACGAGATCAAGGGCTACATCGGCAACGGCGTGTCGCGCTTGGTTAAGCGCTGCCTGACCCGCGACCTCCACGCCGAGCCCGCGCCCGAGCTGAATGCGCGGGCGCTGGCGATCTACCAGAAGCATTACGGTGCGCATGTGTCGCGCAAGAGCCAGCCCTTTCCGGGCGTGGTCGAGGGCTTGCAAAGGCTGCAACACATGGGCCTCAAGCTGGCCTGCGTGACCAACAAGGCTGAGCAGTTCACCCTGCCGCTGCTGCGCGACACCGGGTTGCTGTCGTATTTCGACATCGTGGTGTCCGGCGATTCGCTGCCCAAGAAAAAGCCCGATCCGTTGCCCTTGCTCCATGCGGCACAGGCGTTCGGTGTTGAACCCGCCGAGATGTTGCTGATTGGCGATTCGCTCAACGATACTCAAGCGGCGCGCGCTGCGGGTTGCCCGGTGTTCTGCGTGCCGTACGGCTATAACCGGGGCCGACCGGTGGAAGAACTGGATCTGGATGCCGTGGTGCCTAGCCTGTTGGTAGCCGCTGAGAAGGTGGTTAAAAAGTAAGCGCCGGTGTTCAACGAAGAAAAATTCAACCAATTGGCCCGCGAGGGCTACAACCGTATCCCGGTGGTGCGGCGCTTGCCGGCGGACCTCGATACGCCGCTGTCGCTGTATCTGAAGCTGGCTAACCAGCCGTATTCCTACCTGCTCGAATCGGTGGTGGGGGGTGAGCGCTTTGGTCGCTACTCCTTCATCGGCCTGCCGGCGCGTACGGTGTTGCGGGTGCACGGCCATTTTGTCAGCGTCGAGACCGACGGTGTGGCGGTGGAACAGACCGATGCGGCTGATCCGCTTGCCTTTATTGAAGCCTATATGGCCCGCTTCAAGGCGGCGTCCGTGCCTGGCCTGCCGCGTTTTCCGGGCGGCTTGTCGGGCTATTTCGGCTACGACACGGTGCGCTACATCGAGAAGAAGCTGGCGCAGACGAGTAAGCCCGATGCCATTGGTACGCCCGATATCCTGTTGTTGCTGTCGGATGAACTCGCGGTGATTGATACCCTGTCGGGCCAGTTGAGCCTGATCGTCTATGCCGATCCGATGGAGCCGGATGCCTGGCTGAATGCGCAGGCGCGACTCAACGCGCTGGCCGCGCAACTGAACAAACCGGCCCGTGCCCCCGCGCCGGTGCGGTGCGAGGCGGTGGATGCCGTGTCCGAGTTTGGTGAGGCAGGTTTCAAGGCGGCGGTGGATCGCGCCAAACAGTACATCCTGGACGGCGACATCATGCAGGTGGTGCTTTCGCAGCGTATGAGCCGACCGTTTCATGGCCATCCGCTGTCCTTGTACCGCTCTTTACGCAGCCTCAACCCCTCGCCCTATATGTTCTATTACGACATGGGCGGTTTTCAGATCGTCGGCTCCAGCCCGGAAATTCTGGTGCGCTTGGAGGAAGCAGAAGGCGGGGGTAAGCGCGTCACCGTGCGCCCCATTGCTGGCACGCGTCCGCGGGGCGCCAGCCATGAAGAAGATATTCGTCTGGAACAGGAACTCTTGGCCGACCCGAAGGAACGCGCCGAGCATGTGCAGTTGATGGACCTGGGCCGCAACGACACCGGCCGCGTGGCCGAGGTGGGTTCCGTGCGCGTCACCGAAAACATGATGGTGGAGCGCTATTCGCATGTCATGCACATCGTCTCCAATGTCGAAGGCAAGCTCAAATCCGGCCTGAACGCCATGGCCGTGTTACGCGCCACCTTCCCGGCCGGCACCGTCTCCGGTGCGCCCAAGATTCGGGCGATGGAGATCATCGACCAATTGGAACCCACGAAGCGCGGCATCTACGCCGGTGCGGTCGGTTACCTGGGTTTCAATGGCGACATGGATGTGGCCATCGCCATCCGCACCGCCGTGATCAAAGACAACACCCTGTTCGTCCAAGCCGGTGCGGGCATCGTTGCCGACTCCATCCCCGAAAGCGAATGGCAGGAAACCCGCAACAAGGCCCGCGCCGTGGTGCGTGCGGCGGAATTGGCGCTGGCAGGGGAGAATGGGGATGAGGAGGGCGCATGAGTGCCATCGATCGCACTATAAAAAGCATGATTGACGGTACTGTTGTGTGTATGGCTTAATGCCTTGCGCTTATATTTAGTGAGGCCGCGAGATGCTTGCAATCAGTGCAAATGAGATCAAGACCCGGGGCGTGGCAGCGATTGAAGCCCTGTTGGAACAACAGCCAGAAGCGGTGATTTCTGTGCGTGGCAAGGCGCGTTTTGTGGTGATGGACTTGGCGCATTACCACTATCTGCGCGAGTGTGAGCTGGAGGCCGCATTGGCGGAGACGCGAGCTGATCTGGCCGCCGGTCGTGTGCTAAGTGAATCCGCCGAGGCCCATTTGGCCAGGATTGCAAGCCAGGCATGAGATGAGTTATGTGCTGGTTTTTACCGATGCCTATAATCGCCGCGCAGCACGCTGGCTGAAAAAGCATCCGGAATTACGCCAGCACTATCTGAAAACATTGCAATTGCTGGTGGCCACCCCATTCCACCCCTCGCTGCGCTTGCATGCCTTAAGCGGAAAATTGCAGGGGCTGCATGCGGTATCGATCAATCTTTCCTGCCGCATTACACTGGAACTCTTGGTCGAAGGCGACCGGATTATTCCGGTCAATGTGGGCGATCATGATGCGGTGTATGGATAAACGAAAACAGTCAGGATGTTTTGCATGAAATTGCTGATGCTGGATAACTACGACAGCTTCACCTACAACCTGGTGCAGTATTTCGGCGAACTGGGTTGCGAGGTGGAGGTCGTGCGTAACGACGAGGTGACGGTGGATGAGGTGATCGCCCGCGCGCCGGATCGCGTCGTGATCTCGCCGGGGCCGTGTACGCCCAACGAGGCGGGTATCTCGGTGCCCTTGATCCTTGCGCTGGCTGGGAAGACGCCGCTCTTGGGCGTGTGCCTGGGGCACCAGAGTATCGGTCAGGCCTTTGGCGGGCGCATCGTCCATGCCAAACAACTGATGCACGGCAAGACCTCGCCGATTCATCATCGCGATATGGGCGTGTTCCGTGGCCTGACCAATCCGTTTACGGCGACGCGCTACCACTCGCTGGTGATTGAGAAGGAAACCCTGCCGGATTGTCTGGAGATCACCGCTTGGACGGCTGACGGCGAGATCATGGGCGTACGCCACAAGACCCTGGCGGTGGAGGGGGTGCAGTTTCACCCCGAGTCCATCCTGACGGAGCACGGCCACGATCTGCTGCGTAACTTCCTGGAGCAAACGAGATAACCATGAACTTCCCCGCCTTATTGTCCAAACTGATTGCGCGCACCGATTTGTCGCGCGAGGAGATGCTCGACCTGATGCGGGCCATCATGACGGGCGAACTAAGCCCGGCGCAGATTGCCGGTGCGGTGGTGGCCTTGCGCTGCAAGGGTGAGACGGTGACCGAACTGGCGGCGGCGGCGACGGTGATGCGCGAGCTGTCCACCCGGGTGCCGTTGATGGGCGTGGAAAATCTGGTCGACACCTGTGGCACCGGCGGCGACGGCGCGCACACCTTTAATGTCTCCACGGCAGCGGCCTTTGTCGCAGCGGCGGCCGGTGCCAAAGTGGCCAAGCACGGCGGCCGCTCGGTGTCGTCCAAATCGGGTAGCGCCGATGTGCTCGAGGCCTTGGGTGTTAATGTCAACTTGCCGCCTGAGGCCGTGGCGCAGGCGGTGCGCGAGATCGGCGTCGGCTTCATGTTCGCGCCCAACCACCACAGTGCGATGAAACACGCCGCACCGGTGCGCCGCGAGCTGGGCGTGCGCACCTTTTTTAACCTGTTGGGGCCGATGACTAACCCGGCCGGTGCGCCCAATCAGGTGCTGGGCGTGTTCGACCGCGCCTATACGCGGCTGCTGGCCGAGGTGCTGCGTGAGCTGGGTAGTCGCCATGTGCTGGTGGTCCACGCTGACGACGGCCTCGACGAGATCAGCCTGGGTTCGAGCACTTTTGTCGCGGAGCTGAAAAACGGTCAAATCAGCGAATACACGATAAATCCGGAAGATTTTGGCTTTGCGCGTTGTGCCTCCGAAAAGTTGGCGGTGGGCAGTGTCGAGGAGTCGAAGATCATGCTGCTGGCGGCGCTCGACAACCAGCCCGGCCCGGCGCGCGACATCGTCGCCCTCAATGCTGGTGCGGCGCTCTATGTCAGCGGGGCGGCAGCAAGCCTGGCCGAGGGTGTGCTGGCGGCGCAATCTGCCCTCGCCAGCGGCGCGGCGCGCACCAAGCTGGATGCACTGTTCATCTTGCACGGCCCTCGCTCATGACTGCTTTGTCGCGCCGGTTGTTGTACTTCCCGATCATCCATAGCCTTGAGGATCTGGGTGTGGCGGGGGCAAAGGCGTTGTCAGCGCGGTCAGAGGCGCAGGCCATGAATCAGAAACAAATCATCGATGACTTTTGGGGCAAGGTGGAGGAGGCCGTTGCCGGCCTTGATCTCAACTTTACGCAAGTACGGCTCTATCAGGATGGCTTGCCTGTATGCGGACATGAGTCCGAGATTGTCATGCAACTGGTGGCGACGGGTAGCCGCAACCATCGTCTTCTCCATGCGCTCATGCGTAGGGGGGGCGCGCTGACGGGAACCGAATCGGGCGAGTTGTTGGTCGAGGAGTATGAGTTGTTGAAACAGACGCTCTTGCCCGGCACGGAGACCGAGCCATGCCAACAATTGGCAGACGCCCTCCTGCGCCGCCGCGACGCCTATATGGTGGAGCGCATTCACGAAACGCTGCTCCCCGGGGAAACGGGCATTCTCTTCATCGGTTTAATGCACGACCTCGCGCATCGTCTGACACAGAGGGATATTGAGGTGTCCTTCCCTATTGGAAGGCCTACAATCCGGGCGTGAGCCTGTCGATGGGCGCAGCGCAGTTTTTCTGGGGGTTTGTTTGATGAACGCGGGGAGTTGAGTGGATAACGAGCGCGGTATTGTTCTTCTGGTGGATGACGACCCCTCAATCTGCCGCATGTTGTCCGTGCTGTTGGAGCGCGAAGGCCTTGAGGTCGCTCAGGCTCATGACGGTCACGCGACGATCGATGCGCTCAATGGCCAAGAGCCGGATTTGTTGTTGCTGGATATCAATATACCGGCGCCCGATGGCATGGAGGTCTTGCGTTGGGCGCGGAAACGCTATCCTCGCTTGCCCGTGGTGGTGATCACCGCCTACGCCGGGGTGGGCGGTGCCGTCGAGGCGATCAAGGCGGGCGCCTATGATTACCTGCCCAAGCCATTCAACAACAGTGAGGTATTGCGTGTCGTGAAGCGCGCCTTGGGGGAGCGTGAGCGGATTGTCCGCGTCGATCAGCTTCCCCGGGTGGCGCAAAGCGGCGAGCGATTGTTCCATCTGATGGGGCGGGGTCCTGGCATCACGCGCTTGGTGGGTGATGTGATGCGCGTTGCCAGTACGGACTTCTCCGTCATTATTTATGGCGAGACGGGCTCGGGCAAGGAGTTGGTTGCGCGCGCTATCCACTCGGCAAGTTCCCGCGCCAAGGGCGCGTTCGTTGCGGTTGACTGTGGCGCCATTCCGGAGACCCTGATCGAGAACGAATTGTTTGGCCATGAACGCGGCGCCTTTACGGGGGCTCATCAGCGCCAGATCGGCAAGTTCGAGGCCGCGCAGGGTGGAACCCTGTTTCTGGATGAAGTGGCCAATCTTCCGCTTTCCGCGCAGGCCAAGCTATTGCGCGCGATACAGGAGCGCGTCATTCATCGGGTGGGCGGAAACCAGGAGGTCAAGATTGATGTGCGGATCGTGGTTGCTTGCAACGAAGACCTGAACAAGGCCGTCTCGTCGGGGGCATTCCGTCATGACCTGTTGTATCGCCTGAACGAGTTTTCCATCCGCATCCCGCCCCTGCGCGAACGGAAGGAGGATATTGAACACCTGTCTGCGCGTTTTCTCGGCGAGGTGAGCGGGGAATTGCATAAAGAGGTCATGGGGATTGCCCAGGATGCGCTCAAGGCCCTCCAGTCATTCACCTGGCCGGGCAATGTTCGCGAACTGCGTTCTACCCTCCGCCATGCTGCGTTGATGGCGGAGGGGCAAATCACCGTCAGCCACCTTCGCATCCCTGACGCTGTGGCGCAGGGCGTCCCTGTTTTCGATGTCGAGCAGTTGCGATTCAGCCTGGATGGACCGTCCCTCAGGGAATTTGTTGGTCAGGGCAGCGATGAACTGGAACGCAAGTTGATCCTTCAAGCGCTCAAGCAGACGCACGGCAACAAGGCAGAGGTGGCGCGGTTGCTTAAAGTTGACTATAAAACGGTTATGAACAAGCTCAAGAAATTGGGCATCACTGGAAAGGACTGATGCGATGGATAGCCAAAAAAAGCGTGATGCGGCGGGTGGCGTGGAAGGCATGTTGCGCGGCTTGGGCGATTTGCTTGAGAAGCTGGGTACGCTTGCTGAAAAAGGCGAGCAGTTGAAGCGTAGCGGGGAGTTCGACATCAAGGGGGATGCAGCCAAGGATCTGAAGGGGTTTTATGGCTTCTCGGTCAAGATGGGCCTGGGTAATAATGAGCCGACCGTCGAGCCGTTTGGCAATATCAAGCGCGATGCCCAGACCGGCGAGGCCGTGGTGCGCGAGACGGCGGAGCCCATGGTGGATGTGTTCGAGGAAGAGGACCACATTCGCGTGGTGGTCGAGATTCCCGGGGTGGGCAACGAGGATGTCAAACTCGATCTGGCCGGCGATCTCCTGAGCATTCACGCCGAGCGCGGCACCAAGAAATATTACAAGGAGGTGTTGCTGCCACGCGCCTGTGAGGCGAGCAAGATGGACTTTAACTGCCGCAACGGCATTCTGGAGATCAAGTGTCGCTGACCCTCAAACTCAAGGTTGCCGAGGCCATGTCCAAGGATGTGGGCCGGGCGTACGCACGACTCGATCCCGCCGATATCGATCAGCTCGGCGTGCAATTGGGCGACATCGTTTTTCTGCGCGGCAAGAAAACCAGTGTCGCCAAGGTGATGCCGGCGTACCCGGACATGCGTGGCAAGAAATGCATCCAGCTTGATGGCATCAGCCGTGCCAACATTGGTATCGGTCTGGATGACAAGGTCGAGATCGAGGCGGCGAAGTGGCAGCCTGCTGCCCGCTTGGTGTTGGCGCCAACAACCGTGATCCCGAACCCGCGTGACCTCGATTACATCGGTAGCCGGCTTGACGGGCTGGCGGTCACTGAGGGGGACTTGATCCGCGTGGCCCTGTTTGGCAGTCGTTCCGCCGATTTCAAGGTCGAGCAGACGACACCCAAAGGGCCGGTGGTGATCAACCCAACGACCAATCTGGTGGTGGGCAAGAAACAGGAGAGCGGCGTCCCGCAACGACTTTCATATGAAGATGTGGGGGGATTGCGCCAGCAGGTTCAGCGCATCCGCGAGATGATCGAGTTGCCGCTGCGCTATCCCGAGGTGTTTGAACGGCTGGGCATCGATGCCCCCAAGGGGGTGCTGCTGAACGGGCCGCCTGGCTGTGGCAAGACATTGATCGCCCGCATCATCGCCCAGGAGACCGAGGCCAACTTCTTTTCGGTCAGCGGTCCCGAGGTGATACACAAGTTTTACGGCGAGAGTGAGGCGCACCTGCGCAAGATATTCGAGGAGGCCGGCCGCAAGGGGCCGAGCATCATCTTCCTGGATGAGGTGGATTCGATTGCGCCGCGCCGCGATCAGGTGACCGGCGAGGTGGAAAAGCGCGTGGTGGCACAGTTGCTGGCATTGATGGACGGGCTGAATAAACGCCAGAATGTCATCGTGATCGCGGCGACCAACCTGCCCAATGCCTTGGATCCTGCCTTGCGCCGTCCGGGGCGTTTTGACCGCGAAATCACTATCCCCATTCCGGATCGCGATGGCCGCCGTGAGATTCTTGATATCCATAGCCGGGGCATGCCGCTGGCCGACGATGTGCAGATGGAGCAGATTGCCGACATTACCCACGGTTTTGTCGGCGCCGACCTAGAGGCGCTGTGCCGTGAGGCGGCTATGGGGGCGTTGCGGCGCATCCTTCCGGCCATCGACTTCAATCGTGCCGACCTGCCTTATGAGCTTTTGGCCGACCTGCATGTGGATATGGCCGACTTCCGGGGGGCCTTGCGCGAGGTGGAGCCCTCGGCCATCCGCGAGGTGTTTGTCGAGGTCCCCAATGTGACTTGGGACGATGTCGGCGGTTTGGGTGATATCAAGCGGCGTTTGAGCGAGGCGGTCGAGTGGCCGCTCAAATATCCGCAGTTGTTTGAACAGGCGGGGGTGGCGCCGCCCAAGGGACTGCTGCTGAGCGGTCCGCCCGGTGTCGGCAAGACCCTGATCGCCAAGGCGGTCGCCAATGAGAGCGGCGTGAATGTCATCTCGGTCAAGGGGCCGGCCTTGATGTCGCGCTTCGTCGGCGAGTCCGAACGCGGTGTGCGCGAGGTGTTTCACAAGGCGCGCCAGGCGGCACCCTGCCTCATCTTTCTTGATGAGGTGGATGCACTGATCCCGGCTCGCGGGGCGGGCGGGACGGATTCGCATGTGGCCGAGCGGGTGCTGAGCCAGTTCCTGGCCGAGATGGATGGGCTGGAAGAGCTGAAGGGCGTGTTTGTGATGGGCGCGACCAACCGGGTGGATCTGATCGATCCGGCCATGTTGCGGCCGGGCCGTTTCGACGAAGTGGTCGAACTGGGACTGCCCGACGAAACTGATCGGGCGGGAATTCTGGCCATTCACCTGCGCGGCAAGCCGCTGGGCAAGGGGATCGATCCGATCGAACTGGCGGCCGCGACCGAAGGGGCCAGCGGTGCGGAACTGGCGGCGGTGTGCCAGCGTGCCGCGTTGCGCGCCATCCGGCGCGCGGTGGAGTCGCATGCAGGCAATCCCGATGCCAAGGTCGTGGTACGACTGGAGCAGGCTGATTTTATCGAGTCGCTTCGCGACACCCTGGGCGAGTGAGCGCCATGGGCGGGGAGGCCATCTACCTGTATTGCGTGACCTCCCGGAATGTCGACGGGGTCGCCGCCCTGATGGGGGTGGAGGAGGGCATGCCGGTGGTATCCCATGCGCACGCGGGACTGGTTGCCTGGGTCAGCACCGTCACGCTGGATGACTATGTGGGTGAGGCCGGTGAGCTGAACTTGCAGGATGTCGGCTGGTTGGGACCGCGCGCCGTGCGTCACGGGGCGCTGATCAATGCTGTGATGTCCGAGGGGGCGGTGTTCCCATTACCCTTCGGCACCCTGTTTTCTTCCCTTGATGCGCTGGACATGGGGCTCGACGCGCGTCGTCCGGAGATTGTGGCCGCACTGGAACGGGTGTCCGGTTGCCAGGAATGGGGCGTGGAATGCCGCGTCGATCGGGATCGTGCGATCGATGCGATGATCCGGGGGCGTTGCGATCAAGGACAGATCATCTTGCCCGATGCGGCGGGACGGCGTCACCTCGAGTTGCAACGCTTGCGGCGCACGATTGGGCCGGAATTGAGGCCTTGGCTGCAATCCATCACCGATACGATTGCAACGGAATTGGACCCCTTGGTGACGGGCAGGGTCGAGCGTCGCTCGCCACGGGGGGAAGAAGGGGGCCCGCGCTGGGCCTTCCTGGTTCCGCTGGCACAGACCGATGGTTTTTGCGCACGGGTAGCGGAACTTGCGCGTCGCCACGCGGACGAGGGACTGGACCTGCACATGAGCGGGCCGTGGCCCCCCTATAGCTTTTGCAGTGCGCCGGGATGAGCCTGTTGCTCTATGGCATCCTGAGCGAGGCGGGGGCGCCGCCCTTCCTTGGAGTGACAGGGGTGGGCGGGCATCGGCTGGAGGCGGTTCATGCGGCTGGGCTCCTTGCCGTGGTGAGCGCGACGGACGGCCTGGATCGGGAGGTGGAGAGTGCGATGTGCTTCGGGGATGTGATTGAGTCCATCCACAAGGATCGCACCCTGATCCCGATGCGATATGGGTGCGTGTTACCCGATCGAATCGCCGTCAAGGTGCTGCTGGAGGAACGGCAGGCGATCTACAAGGCCCGGCTTTCCGAACTGGAGGGGTGTGTGGAGATGGGGATACGCATCCCGGCCGAGCCCCTTGAAGATTCGCCGGCCCGCCCCGATGTCGCGAACGGCCGTGATTATTTGCAGATGCGCCGAGAGATCTATTCGGCCAACGAAAAGGCCGAGCGCGCGGCCGATGCCCTGGATGTGGCATTGCAGGGCTTGTATTGCAAGAGAGTGGCCGAACAGGGGGTTTTTGCCGGACGACCGGTCTATTCCATTTACTATTTGGTCGAAAGACCCCGGCTGGCGTCGTTTCGCGCCGCATTTGATGGGATGCCTGTCAGTGACTTGCGTAGATGGATGAGCGGGCCGTGGCCGCCCTACAACTTCGTGACGCCGCTCGATCCCTTTCTGGAACGGATACGAGGAGGTTAGATGGCCAAGATTAGCGAAGGTTTGGTGCCAGTAAAGTTTGAGCAGCTCTATAGCATCCTGCTCAATGCGATCCCGTCTTCCATGCTGGTGGTGGATGAACAGCTTCACATCGCATCGGTCAACCGCAATTTCCTGGAGCGGAGTCAGCGCAGCGAGGCCGGCACGCTGGGGCGATCGTTATCGGATGTGTTTCCCCCCATCATTCTGGAACACACGGATATCGAACGGCGTATCCGGGAGGTATTCAGCACGGGCCAACCCATTCGCGGGCAGCGCATGACTTACCGCGCGCCGGGCATTCCGATCCGCATTTATTATTATTCGATCCTGCCGATTGCGTTCGACGGGCATGTCCATCAGGTGATGTTGCTGATGGAGGATGTCACCGAACAGGTTCGCCTTTCGGAGGAGGTTCGCCGCGTCGAGCGCCATCTGGCCTCGGTGGTGGAAAGCGCTAGCGACATCGTGCTCTCAACCGATACGAGCGGTCGTATCCTGACCTGGAACTCGGCCGCCGAGCGGCTCTCCGGATTGGCCCTTCACGAGGTGCGCGGACATCCCCTTGTCGAGTATTGCGCCCCGGTTCAACAGGCGGAAGCCCGCCACTTGCTTACACGGATGAAGAGCAACAGCGATTCGCATACGGCCGAGTGGCGACTGACCGGCGGTGGAGAGGGTGAGGGTATCTCGGTTTCATGGGTTTTCTCACCCATGAAGGATGACTATGGCAAGACCGTGGGGATGGTGGCGGTAGGCCGCGACCTGACGGAGCGACGCAAGCTTGAAAATGAGTTGCGCCAGTCCCAGAAGCTTGCCGCACTGGGCGTGATGGCGGGTGGTATTGCCCACGAGATTCGCAACCCCCTGGCGGTCTGTTCCTCCGCCGCCCAGTTCCTGCAGGAAGAGGGGCTTGATCCGGTCTTTCGTACGGAATGCGCGCAGAGGATCGATGCGGGTATCCAGAAGGCGTCCATCATCATCGAAAACCTGCTGCGTTTCGCTCGCCCCTCGCCGGGGGTGGAGATGGTGGCGGTGGATCTGCCGTCTGTAATGCGTGAGACGCTGACGCTGATCGCCAATCAGGCCAAGGTACAGAAGATATCCTTGCAGCACGACTTGGAGGGGCGTACCGCACAGGTACGCGGGGTTCCTAGCCTGCTCCAGCAGGTATTCATGAATCTGTTTCTCAACGCCATCAATGCCATGCCGGATGGGGGAATCCTGTCTGTGAGCCTTGGGACGATCGATAACGAGGTCGAGATTCAGGTGATCGATACGGGGACCGGCATCATCGAGGTCGATCTGGACAAGGTATTCGACCCCTTCCATACGACATCGCCGGTCGGCAAGGGCACCGGATTGGGGCTCTCCATTTGCTACTCGATTGTCCAGCAGCATATGGGCAGCATCAGCGTCAAGAGCCGGAAAGGCGAGGGCAGTACATTCACGGTGCGTCTGCCCTTGCTATGAGTGACGCCCCCTCGATTCTGGTAGTCGACGACGACCCGGATATGTGCTGGGCCATGGGGCATATCCTGCTCAGTCACGGCTGTGAGGTCAATATCGTGTCGCAAGGCATGGACGCCCTCGACCTGGTACAACAGACGCCCCCCTCCCTGATCTTTATGGATGCAAAGCTTCCTGACATGGACGGTCTGGATGTGGCACGACTCATCCATCAGCGGAATCCGGGCATCCGTATTGTCATGGTTTCGGGGTACTACTACGCCGATGACCCGGCCATTCGGGAAGCAGTCGAGCAAAATATCATAAACGGTTTTATTGCCAAACCCTTTGCCAGAGGCGATATCTTGCAGGCTGTTGAGGATCATTCCCCGTCCTGATCTGGCCTGTTCACTTGAATAGCTGCTCCCGACTTCGCTGGCTTTTGGGCTGTTTGAACCCCTTGTTTTTGGATTACGGACTCCTTTTGTATGGAAGTGTTTCCATAGTATGGGTGGATGTTCCATAGGTACTAATGGCTAGCGAATTCTTGATGCCTTATTGCACATAATTGAATCAAGCAGTTACGATTTTAGTCGGGCCATCAAGGGTTGGCACGATTTCTGCTTTAAGTAGGATGCTACCGGTGGTGGCAGCATCTTGGTGATAGTCATAAGGTGCTTACCGTTTAAATCTTTATAGGAGTGACATCATGGCTAAGATTGCTAAATCAACCGACTCTTCAAGTTTGGCCGAAGTGGTCGATCGTATCCTTGACAAAGGTATCGTGATTGACGCGTGGGTAAAAGTCTCATTGGTCGGTATCGAGCTGCTTTCCATCGAAGCTCGTGTGGTTATTGCCTCTGTGGAAACCTATCTGAAGTATGCAGAAGCGATTGGTCTGACTGCGAGTGCAGCGGCACCTGCCTAAGTAACCTGGGCGGTGGTGGCCGACGCCCGCAAGGACGTCGGCCACCTTCTTCCGCCAACGGTTTGGTGTGGTTTTGGAAGGGGCGGATGGCAAGGTTTGCGGCGGCACTTGATCACGGAACGCATCCTATATCTGGATGCTTCGGCGATTCGGGCGCGGGTTTTGTGGGCTGTAAGCTGGTTTCCTCGCTGCGTGTGCATCAATTTCTGAAGGAGAATGATGATGGGTGCTTTGGCTAGCGACATGGCCCGCTTGCGTGAGGAGATTGAACACGCACGTGGTCAGCGTTCTACGGCTGCGTTGGAACGCAGGAAGAATGTGAACGAGATATTCAGCGATACGCGAATGTCTCTGAATGAGAATGAGGATGCCCGGCATGGGAGGGCTGCTGAGGATGCTGCAGCGCGTACTACATTCAATACGGATGTGAGGCGCAAGGTGCAAGAGATCATCGGCGAGGCGAGGGCGTTTCTTTCGGATAGCGAGGCTGTGCGGCGTCAGGCTGCGGCTGAGGATGTCCGTGCGCGTGCTGATTTCAATGTGGACATGTCGCGCAATGTTCGTCAATTTATCGGCGATGCCGAGACAGATCGGCGCAGGGTCTTTGCGGAAGACGCTAGTGCGCGGGCCGACTTCAATGCGGATGTGATGCGCAAGGTGCAGGAGATCATCGGCGATGCGAGGGTGTTTCTTGCGGATAGCGGGGTAGCGCGGCGTCAGGCTGCGGCTGAGGATGTCCGTGCGCGTGCTGATTTCAATGCAGGTTTGTCGCGCAGTGTCCGGCAATTTGTCGGTGATGCCGAGACCGCTCGGCGTCAGGTTGCGGCAGGGGATGCGCGGGCTCGATCTGATTTTATGGCCGACATAGAACACAAGGTGTGGCAGTTATTCAGCCAGTTTCAGGCGGAGCAGGATGATTTTCGCCGCGAATATCGAGATTCGGTGCAGAAAGATCAGAACCAGCGGGCTTCCTTTGTGTCCGACAATGTGGCGCAGGTATCCGATTTGCTGAGGGGTTTGCGTGAGGCTACGCAGGCCGCTGCTCGGCAGGAGGCGCAGGATCGTGATTTATTTTGTGAGGGTGTAAAGGCAAAGGTCTCAGAAGTTCTCTTGGATGCCCGGCAATTCCTTGCCCAGACGCAGGAAGACCGTGTGGTGATGGCCGAGTCCGAGGCCGCCAAGCGTTCCGGTGATGTCGCCCAGTTGCGGGCGACCGTGGCTGAAACGGGGCGTGCGTTTTCCAATGAGATGAAGGCCATGCGGCGCGCCTTTTTTGGACCAAGCCCGGAGGATGCGAAGGCCGAGCGCGCTCGGCAGGAGCGTGAGCGTCGGGCTGTGGAGGCGGGGCAACGCAAGGCCAAGGAGGCCGCAGAAAAGGTTGCCAAGCTTGCCGCTGAGCGAGAGGCCAAGGCTGCTGCTGAGCGCAAGGTCAAGGAGGCCGCAGAAAAGGCTGCCAAGCTTGCCGCTGAGCGAGAGGCCAAGGCTGGCGCTGAGCGAGAGGCCAAGGCTGCTGCTGAGCGAGAGGCCAAGGCTGCTGCTGAGCGCAAGGTCAAGGAGGCCGCAGAAAAGGCTGCCAATCTTGCTGCTGAGCGAGAGGCCAAGGAGGCCGCACAACGGATGGCTCAGGTAGTCAAGGCGCATTTGTCGACGGTTGCGGCACCCGAGCCCAAGGCCAAGGCGGCTGCTGGGGTGTCTTCCTCTGCCGTCAGCAAGAAACCGGCCGTGCGCAAGGCGAGCACACCGAAGAAGACTAAGTAGTGGCGTGGATAGGCGGGGCGCATATTTTTAGGGAGTACTTCACATGTCTTTCGAAGATAGGAAATGCGCCTTTTGCCAGGGAAAGGGAAGGGATCCTTACCGGGTCCTTTCCGAATTGGCTTCGTGCCCCGTTTGTTTGGGGCGCGGGGTGGTACGGGTTCCGAGCCCGCATGTAGCTTGTGCGCACTGCTCAGGATCGGGCGCTATCAAGGCGTTGACCTGTACGGTGTGTTCTGGCAAGGGGGTTGTGGCCGCGCCCGTCGGCCCCGTGGTGAGGTGCCCAACCTGCAAAGGCGACGGTCATGACCACGGTAATTGGGCGATGCCCTGTTTAGGATGCCACGGTTTTGGTTGGATTCAACCGAGCTGATGGTTTTGAATGATGGAGTCTGAGAATGAATCTTACAGTGATGACAAGCGTGAATGATGACGGAGTTGTGCCTGAAGCGAGTTCTGAATTTGTCGTGACGAGTTATGTTCGTGAAATTACTGAGCGCGCTTTAAGTTACCTCAATGCGGGATATCCCGTTCACTTTGCCGGCCCTTCGGGTACGGGCAAGACGACTTTTGCCTTCCACCTGGCCGCGCAATGGGGAAAACCGGTCACGCTGGTGCATGGTAACGACGAGTTTGGCAGCTCTGATCTGACGGGCAGTAATGACGCGGGGTTCCGGCGCAACAAGGTTGTTGACAATTACATCCATTCCGTGCTCAAGACGGAAGAGGAGATGCGTCGGATCTGGGTCGACAACCGGCTGACGACGGCTTGCCGTAACGGCGACACGCTGATCTACGACGAGTTCAATCGATCGCGCCCGGAGGCCAACAATGTCCTTCTGTCCGTGCTGGCGGAAGGGATATTGAATCTGCCTGCGCTGCGCACGGAGGGCGAAGGTTACTTGGATGTTCATCCGGCATTCAGGGCCATATTTACCTCAAATCCGGAGGAATATGCGGGCACTCACAAGACCCAAGATGCCTTGATGGATCGCATGATTACCATCAAGCTGGATCATCCGGATCGTGACACGGAATTGAGAATCGTCAAGGCCAAGTCCGGATTGCCGTCGGACGAGGCCGGATATGTAACCGACATCATCCGGGAGCTTCGGGGCGAGGGAGACAACAAGAGCCGTCCGAGTTTGCGTGCCGGCATTGCCATCAGCCGTATTATCCAGCAGGCAGGCGTTTTGCCTCGCTTCGGTGACAGGGTATTCCACAATGTTTGCTATGATGTGCTGAGCATGGAGACCGCGAAGGTTCAGCATGCGGGTCGTTCTCTCTTCCATGAGATGGTGGATAGCGTGATCAAGAAGATCTGTCCCCCTCACGGGGTGTCGGATGCAAGAAAAATGAAGGACAAACTCAAAATTGCGGGGTGATTTGCCATGACTGCGAAAAGTAACAGGCCACCAAGAAATCTGTCCGACATCAAGACGCATGCGGGTCGGGCGGGCATCAGTGATCGGTCGTATGCGAACTATTTTCAAATGGGGGCGCTGGAGCTGGAGCGCTGGCGTCGAGAGCGGGAGAAAGAGGCGGCTACCCGGCGCATCGACGAGATCAATCGCCGTATCGGTGAGATAGAAACAGAAATGTCTCCGTTGCTGGAAGGTGTGGGCCTCCTTAAGGTAGAATCGACCGTTACTTCCGGTGCGAATGTTTTACGAAACGCAGCAGTGGCGTCTCGGCGCGGCGTTCATTTTAAGTACTGAAAGGGTTTTATGGCCTCCGTGCTCACCAGTCGCCATATCCGCACCATGCGGATGGCGAGGAGTTATCGCTCGTGTAGAGGTTCGACGGGTATTTCGCAACGCCCTCTCGATCTGGGGCGTATCTGTATGGAGATGTCGCGCTGCCTGTTCCGGATGGGGGAGTTTCGTTACCACCAAGGGATAAAACATGTCCGTTAAGCTGGGCGATGCGATGGGAAAGTTCATCTATGCCTTGATCGACGCACCCAAAGGGGATCAGATCTTCAAGGTGCGCGGGATTAGTGACACGGCGGTTTATGCAATCGCGGAAGGCAAGGTCGCGGCGGTGGTCAGTGATATCCCCAACCCGCGTGTCCGCCCGGAGCGGCGCAACCTGATGGCACACCGTGCGGTATTGCATCATCTGATGGAGACCTGTTCCGCTGTGCTGCCCATGCGCTTCGGCGTTGTGGCCAGTAGCGGGCCGTCTGTTCGCGGACTACTGGCGAACAACGCAGAGCCGATTGCCGATCAGGCCGAGCGCGTGTCTGGCCGGGTGGAGATGGGGCTGCGGGTGACATGGGATGTTGGCAACATCTATGAGTATTTTGTCAGCACGCATCCCATATTGCGCGAGGCGCGTGACCGCATGTTGGCGGCAGGCAACCGGGCCGGGCGCGAGGAAAAAATCGAGATTGGCCGCCTTTATAACGAATTGGTTGATGAGGCGCGCAAGAAATACAGCGAGCGCGTGACGGAAGTGTTGCGTGATTATTGCGAAGAGATTGTTGAAAACCCTCCCAAGAAGGATACCGATGTCATGAATCTGGCCTGTCTGGTTGACAGAAAGGGCCTACCTGATTTCGAAAAAGGGGTCTTCGCGGCCTCCAAGCTGTTCAATAACGACTACCTTTTCGATTACTCCGGTCCGTGGGCACCGCATAATTTCGTGGCGCTGGATCTGCATGCCCCGCAGGCTAAAAAGTCGAAAAAGGATCACTAACAACTGATCATGCGCGGCGGCTTTTGTGCTCATCGTAGACGACATCCTGCTATCCCCTTATCGGGGACTCATTTGGATCTTCAAGGAGATTCACCACATTGCCGAGGAAGAACTTAACGGGGAGGCTGACAGTATCCGGGCGGCGCTCACCGAGTTGTACATGCAACTGGAGACGGGCCAGATCACGGAAGAGGCGTTTGACGCACAGGAAGCCGTTTTGCTTGAGCGCCTCGACGCCTTGGAGGCCGACGAAGAGGATGCCGGTTGGGGTGATGAAAACATTTCCGGCGGGGATGATGACCAGGAACCCCGATGATCCTCCCTCCTTTTCTCAGCGTTCCCTCCCTCCGGCTCTTATTCTTTGGCGGTAAGGGCGGCGTTGGCAAGACAACCTGTGCGGTCGCCGCTGCACTGGATATCGCCAGGTGTCGTCCGGCTGAAAGGCTCCTGCTCTTATCCACCGACCCGGCCCATTCCGTCCGGGACGCGTTGGCCGATCTGCAAGCTCCCGCCAATCTGGAGGTCATTGAGCTGGATGCGGCCGCGATGCTCCAGGCATTCAGGACTCGCCATGAGGCCTCGTTGCGCGAAATTGCCGAACGGGGCACCTTTCTCGATGAGGACGATATCCGGGGACTGATGGATCTATCGCTCCCCGGCATGGACGAGCTGGTGGCCTATCTGGAGATGTCGCAGTGGCTGGAAGCAGGGCGCTATGACTGTCTGGTGGTCGATACCGCGCCGACAGGCCATACCCTGCGGTTACTCGAAATGCCGGATCTGGTGCGGCGATGGCTTGGGGCCCTTGATGTCTTGTTGGCAAAGCATCGATTTATGCGCCAGCGCTTTGCCGGAAACAAGACCCTCGATCACCTCGATCATTTTCTGCTGGGACTCTCCGAATCCCTGAAGGTGATGGACAACCTGCTCCATGATCGGGCGCATTGTCTGTTCGTGCCAGTCATGTTGGCCGAGACGATGAGTGTGGAAGAGACGCTCGATCTGGTCGGTGAATTGGACAAGAAACATATTCCGGTCACCGATCTGGTCGTCAATCGCCGGATGCCGGACAACGATTGCCCTGTGTGTCGAGCCGAGCGGAATCGCCAGGATGCCGCCCTCGAAGCGGCGCGAAATATACTGCCGGAACTCCGCTTCTGGACCTTGCCGATGCTTGCGGAAGAACCTCGGGGCGGGGCTCTGCGCGGATTGTGGCCGCAGGTGCATCCGTTGGGCGAGATCGACCACCGGAACGGTTCAGCCGATATTCCTGTCCGGATTGAATCTCCGGCGCCCTGCCCGCCTGCGGATTTGCGCTTGCTGATGTTTGCCGGCAAGGGCGGGGTTGGCAAAACCACGCTGGCATGTGCCACGGCATTACAGCTGCGTGCCGCCTATCCTTCCGCGCGCATCCTTCTGTTTTCCTCGGATCCCGCCCACTCGCTGGCCGATTGCATGGGCCAGCCGATCGGGGGAAAGCCCATTGCCATACGACCCGGGCTGGATGCCCAGGAGATCGATGCCGATGTCACCTTTTCCAAGGTACGGAGCAACTACCGGAAAGAGTTGGAGCACTTCCTCCACAAGACCATGCCCAATCTGGATCTGACCTTCGATCGTCAGGTGATGGAACATTTGCTGGACCTCGCGCCGCCGGGACTGGACGAGATCATGGCGTTGACCGCCGTTATGGATCATCTCAACGGCGACGCCTACGACCTCGTCGTGTTGGACGCGGCCCCGAGCGGACATCTGATTCGGCTCCTCGAAATGCCCCAGATTATTGAGGACTGGCTGAAGCTGTTCTTTGGCATGCTGCTGAAATACCGCAATGTCATGCGCTTGCCGCACCTCTCCGGGCAGCTCGTCGATTTGTCCAAAAAGCTCAAGGCGCTGCGGGCCCTGCTGGCCGATCCGTCGCGCTCGGCACTGTATGCGGTTACCTTGCCTACGGCCATGGCGATCGAAGAAACCCTAGACCTGCTGGCCACCCTGCGGCGGCTCGATATCTCGGTGCCCTGTTTGTTCATCAATCAGATCACCCCGCCGAGCGACTGCGCGCTGTGTGCCGCCCTGCACCGGCGGGAGACCATCCAGTTGCAGCGTGCCCAATCCGGTTTCGCCGCACAAAGGCAAATCCGGATATTTCGTCAGACGGAGCCAAGGGGGCCGGAAACGCTTGAGATACTGGGGCAAGCCCTCTACACTTGTAGGCTTCACGCGAAATGAAAGAGGCCTCGATGGAACATGACAATCTGCATGGGGAAAGACAGCGAGTCTCCCTCTGCGAGGCGCTCGATCGCATACTGAACAAGGGGGCTGTGGTGGTGGCGGATGTCACCATCTCGGTCGCTAACATCGATCTTATCTACTTGAGCCTGCAAGCGCTGGTTACCTCGGTAGAAACGGGGCGGCGATTGAAAGGTGGGGTACCGGCACATGAATCTGCAACACGCACCTGATAAGACGGGTTTTCTGGTGAGTGCCCCGGCCAATCGGGCTGCATCCCCGCGCATTGAACTGGATGGCGAGAAGGTGCGAGACGGTTTGGCGCAGCTTGTGCTGACCCTCATCAAGTTGTTGCACGAACTGCTTGAGCGGCAGGCCATTCAACGCATGGAATCCGGATCGCTGAATGATGAAGAAGTGGAGCGCCTGGGCCTTGCGATGATGCGCCAGGCCGAGGAACTGGAGCGCATCCGCAAATCGTTCGGTCTGGAAGATTCCGACTTGAACATTGATCTCGGCCCATTGGGCCGTTTGCTTTGAGGGAGACCATGATGGTTGACAAGAAACGCATGACCCATTCCACCGACAGTACAACGGTGGCCGACCTCCTGGAGCGCATTCTCGACAAGGGGGTGGTGATCTCGGGCGATATCCGCATCAGACTGGTTGAGGTTGAATTGTTGACCATCGAGATCCGTCTGCTGATCTGTTCGGTCGACAAGGCGGTGGAAATGGGGCTCGATTGGTGGCACGGCAACCCGGCCTTCGATTCCAAGGCCCGCAACACGCCGCTCGAAAAGCAGGAAATGAGCAGTATCGAGCAGCGATTGCAAAGACTAGAGGCGGGCTTGCCGTTGCCGTAAGCGGTCAGCCTTGCCAAGGGGCTTTGCACGGGGCGGCAAGAACCGCCAAACAACAGTAAGATGTCAGCACCCGAGAGCCGATTCAGTTGAACAAGGGTTGAACCGAGTCGGAGCGGGTGTCGTGGAAACGCATGAACCTGGCGTAACCTGTTAATAAGCTGGTGCCCCCGACACGAATCGAACGTGTGACCCTCCCCTTAGGAGGGGGATGCTCTATCCACTGAGCTACGGAGGCGGGGCGTGTATTCTAGCGCAGGGTTGTGGGTGTTCGTGATCGGGCGTTCGAGATTTTGGGAGTGATTTTATGAGTTACCTGACGGAAGAGGAACGGGGTCGTGTGCGTACGGCCTTGATGGCGCGTCGTGCCACCTTGCTGGATGAGATCCTTGAGGCCGAGAAGGAAACAGGTGAGACGCAGTTTTCCACCCTGCTGGGCAAACATGGCGGTGACAGCTCGGATGAGGCGCTGGCGGTGACGCTGGGTGATCTGGCTGCGGCCCGTCTGGACTTGGAATTGGGTGAACTGAGGCAACTGGAGGCGGCTCGTGTGCGCCTAGATGATCTGGATTTTGGGCGCTGCGAAGAGTGTGGTGAAGGGATCCCGTTGGCGCGTCTTGAGGTCAATCCGGCCGCCAGTCGCTGCACCGTCTGTCAGGGGGGCTTTGAACGGACTCACGCCGCGCATGTCCGGTAGGTCTGGAGATTCGGGGTCGGGCGGAGAGGGTGGTGGGATTCGCCGCCTAGCCTTGGCGCAGTTTAATCCCGCGGTAGGCGATCTGGCCGGTAACGCCGCGCAGATCCTGGCGCAGGCACGGGCCGCGGCTGCGGAGGGGGCGACCTTGTTGTTGACACCCGAGCTGGCGTTGTGTGGCTATCCGCCCGAAGACCTGGCCTTGCGCGAGGATTTTTACGCCGAAAACGCGCGCGGCCTGATGGGGCTGGCAGCTGATCTGCCACCTGATATTGCCGTGGTTGTGGGGTATCCCGAATCGGTGGGTGGTCGTCATTACAACAGTGCGGCCGTGCTGCGTGGTGGTCTCATCGTGGCGAACTATCGCAAACAGCGTCTGCCCAACTATGCCGTGTTTGACGAGTTGCGTACCTTCGAGGCGGGCGATGCGGCCACGGTCTTCGACTGGGCCGGGTTGCGCTGCGGCCTGCTGATCTGCGAAGACGGCTGGGCGAACGGGCCCGCCGAGCAGGCGCGGGCCGCCGGGGCCGAAATCTTGCTGGTGCTCAATGCCTCGCCCTTTCATCTCTCCAAGCAGGAAGAACGCTATACCGTGGCGCGGGCGCGCGTAGCAGAGACCGGCCTGCCGCTGGTGTATCTGAACATGGTCGGCGGTCAGGATGAACTGGTGATGGACGGGGCCTCATTTGCCCTGGATGCGCAGGGCACGGTGACGGCCCAGGGGCCGGCCTTCGATGCCGATCTGATCTATTTGGATTGGTGCGCCGGGGCCTTTCACGGCGGCTTCACATCTCCCGCCGATGAAATGGCGCAGATCTATCAGGCCCTGGTTGTCGGGGTGCGCGACTACATTACCAAGAACGGTTTTAAAGGGGCCTTGCTGGGCCTCTCGGGTGGTATCGATTCGGCCCTGACCCTGTGCGTGGCCGTGGATGCGCTCGGGGCCGATCAGGTGCACGCGGTGATGATGCCATCCGAATACACGGCGGGGATGAGTCTCGAAGATGCCGAGGCGCTGGCGCGCAATCTGGGTGTGCGCTACAGCGTGTTGCCGATTAAACCCTTGTACGACGGCTTTATGGCCAGCCTTGCAGACAGTTTTGCCGGCCGTCAGGCCGATACGACGGAGGAAAACATTCAGGCGCGGGTGCGCGGGATGTTGCTCATGGCCTTGTCGAACAAGTTTGGGCAGATTGTGCTGACCACCGGCAATAAGAGCGAGATGGCCACCGGCTATGCGACGCTCTACGGTGATATGGCGGGCGGCCTCGCGGTGTTGAAGGATGTGACCAAGACCCGTGTCTGGGCCTTGTCGCGCTATCGTAATACCTGTGCGCCGGTTGGCTCACCCGTTATCCCGGAACGCATCATTACCCGGCCGCCCTCGGCTGAATTGCGCCCCGACCAATGCGATCAGGATAGTCTGCCGCCTTATGCCATTCTTGACGACATCCTGGAGCGTTACATGGAGGAGCAGCAGTCACCGGGTGAGATTGTGGCTGCCGGCCACAGCCGTGCCGATGTCGAGCGGGTGGTGCGGCTAATTGACCTCTCCGAATATAAACGGCGTCAGGCGCCGCCAGGGATCCGTATTACCCAGCGTGGATTTGGCCGCGATCGGCGTTATCCTATTACCAACCGTTACCGCGCCCCGTTCTGAACCCGTTTTGGATCCACTCACCCAGAGGACAGCATGAAGAAGATTGAAGCCATCATCAAACCGTTCAAACTCGACGAAGTGCGTGAGGCCTTATCGGCGCTCAACATCACCGGTATCACGGTGACTGAGGTCAAGGGCTTTGGCCGGCAGAAGGGCCATACCGAGCTGTATCGGGGCGCGGAATATGTGGTCGATTTCCTACCTAAGGTAAAGATTGAGCTGGTGGTGCCCGAGGCACTGCTCGATCAAGCGATAGAAACGATTGTCAATGCCGCCCGCACCGGCAAGATCGGTGACGGCAAGATCTTTGTTACCGCTGTCGAGCGCGTGGTGCGTATCCGTACCGGCGAAACGAACGAGGCGGCGATTTAATCCGATCGACAGTCCGCCTCTCGCAAACAGGGATAGGCTGGACGGATTAGCGTTTAACCAAGCGCTTGAGATGTCCCATTAGTTCTGATCAGGGAGTTTCTTCCCGGGATTGAGTATTCCGGCCGGGTCGAACTGGGCCTTGATCTGACGCATCAGGGCTAGGGTATCGGGTTCGATCTCCAGCGGCAGGAAGTGCCGTTTCTCGCTGCCGATGCCGTGTTCGCCGGACAGGCTGCCGTGCATGGCCAATACGGTTTCGATTAATTCACGCCGGCAGGCCGTAGCGCGGGCCATCTCGTCGGCGTCGTCTTCGTGCACCATCAGGTTGACATGCAGGTTGCCATTGCCAGCGTGGCCGAAGGCGACCAGCGGCACGGCCCAGCGGTGGCCCAGACGGTCGATGGCATCGACCAGATCGGCGAGGTGGGAGACGGGCACCACGATATCTTCGTTGATCTTGCGTGGGGCGATGCGCTTGACGGCGTGCGACAGCGATTTCCGCGCGGTCCACAGACGCTGGATCGCGTCCCTGGAAAAGCCGCTCTGGGTCTCGATCAGTCCCGGGTCTTCAAGGGCTCGGCCAAGGGCGGCCAACTGGTCGGGCAAGCTGCGGGTATCGCCATCGGCCTCGACCATCAACACGGCCTGGGTGCCTTCCGGCAGGTCCTGGGCATCGCCATAGGCGCGCAGGGCGTCGATGGAACGGGCGTCCATAAATTCCAGAGCACAGGGCACGACGGGCTGACGCATGACGCGGATCACGGCCTCGCACGCCGCTCGGGTGCTGGCATAACACAGGCGCAAGGTGGCGACGGCCTCGGGCGCGGGGACCAGCCTCAGGGTGGCCTCGGTGATCAGCGCCAGGGTGCCTTCCGAGCCAATCAACAGGCGGGTGAGGTCGTAGCCGGTGGCGTATTTGCTGGTGCGGCTGCCGCTCTTGATCTCGCGGCCATCGCCGGTGATGGCGCGTAACCCCAGCACATGATCGCGGGTGGCGCCATATTTAACGCAGCGTGGCCCGGCGGCGTTCATCGCCAGGTTGCCGCCGATACGGCAATAGGCACTTGAACCCGGGTCGGGTGCGTACATGAGCCCGGCGCTGCGCGCGAGCCTATCCACCTCGTCGGTGACGATGCCGGTCTCGACCACCATCAGACGGTTGTCCGGGTCAAACGCCAGCACCCGCGTCATGCACTCGAAGCTGACCACGACGCTGTCGGGGGCGGGTAGGGCGCCGCCGACATTGCCGGAACCGGCGCCGCGCGGGATTAAGACGATGCCATTCGTGTGTGCCCAGCGTACGAGGATGAGCACTTCGTCATGACAGCGGGGGAAGCAGACCGCCAGCGGGGTGCAGTGATGGGGGGTTTCGTCGCTGGCGTAGAGGTCTCGTGTGGCTAAGTCGGCAAAGACGCGTTCAGGGCCGAGCGTGGCTTCCAAGACCGCGAGGGCGGTGGCAGAGAGGTCAGGCATCAGCCGAGGGTCATCTCCTGGAATTCGGCGACCTTGAGGAGGGCGTCGGAATCCGGGTATTGGGCGTGGATTTGTTGCAGGGCAAGGTCATAGCGCAGCGGGTCGAAGTGGCCTTGGGCTTGTTCGTGCATGACATGGCGCAGGGCCTGGGTCATGACCTTGTCGAGCGAGACCAGACGGCGGGCGCTAATGAGGCCGGTCTCGCAATCGACCAGGAAGAGGCGTAGTCGGGCGCGCTCTCCGGTGGGTTCCTGAGGGAGTTCGCGCTCGGTTTCGGGGATGCGCTGGACATGAAAGCTGACATCCGACCATTCGCAGATGCCGTCGACACGGTAGAGCAACAGGGCCAGGGCCGCATCGCTGTAGAGGGCGACCTCAATGGGTTGGAGGCGGAAGCCGTTGATCTCGTGGGCCGTGGGTCCGGGCCAGAATAGGGTCAGTTCGTGGGCGCCCTGGCTGTACAGATAGCGGGCACCTTCGTCATAGCGTTTGTATTCGGTCGAATACGGGGTGCCCACCTGACGCGGGTCAGCCTCAACGACTGGACGGGGAAAAGTATGTAGATGGCTCATTGTTCGTCGGGCAACAGGCTGGCCATCATGGCGACCATTTCGGCATCAAAGTCGAATCCCAGCTCATCGTCAGGATTCAGGGCAATGCCCATGCCATCGGCCATGCGGCGCAGGACCCAGGAGAATTCAGTCAACAACCCCCCGCTGTAGCCAGGAAACTGGGCTAGGAAGGTCTTGGCACGCTCGGGCGCAGAGAACAGGACCATGACTTTTTGATCGTCCTCAACCTCGACGATGAGGGGTTCAGCCCGGGTGGAAGCCTGAAAGCCGGCAATTTGGTGCTTTTCATCTTGGATTGGCATGAAGACTTGCAGGTCGAGCAGGCGGGCGACAAAGGCCTCCGGATCTACTTCGCCGCCATGGACGGCGGCGAGGAGAATCTCAAGTTCGTTACGGGGTGACAGGGGCATGATGTGATCCAAAAACGGTATCCGGCAAGGATAGCATCGGCAGGCTTCGAATGGGGTGGATTGGCTGGGCTGCGCCTGACCCGTGTCAGGCGCGCTATCATCTTGGTATGGAAAATGGGCAGAGCGAAACTTGGCGGTTCGGCATCGATCTGGGCGGTACCAAGATTGAATTGATTGCCTTGGATCTTGCGGGGAATGAGTGCTGGCGACAGCGGATCGCCACCCCGCAGGGTGATTATGCCGGGACGATCGAGGCCATCGCGGGGCTGGTTAAGGCCGCCGAGACGGTCTTGGGCGGGCGGGGGCGGGTCGGGATCGGAACGCCCGGGGCGATCTCTCCGACGACCGGGCGTTTGCGCAACTCCAACTCGACCTGCCTGAACGGACAGCCTCTGCGTGAGGCGATCGAGGCCCGTCTGCAACGACCGGTGCGGCTCGCCAACGATGCCAATTGCTTTGCCTTGTCTGAGGCGACCGATGGGGCGGCGGCCGGGGCCGAGTGTGTGTTCGGGGTCATCTTGGGGACCGGGGTGGGCGGCGGCGTTGTGGTCAGGGGGGCGGTATTGACCGGCCCCAATGCCATTGCCGGTGAGTGGGGCCACAATCCGCTTCCTTGGCCTAATGCCGATGAGCTTCCCGGCCCTGTGTGTTATTGCGGCAAGGCCGGTTGCATTGAGACCTGGCTGTCGGGCCCGGGTCTGGCGGCCGATCATCAGCGTGTCACGGGCCACGCCCTGAATGCCGAGCTTATCGCGGCCGGGGCCGTCGCGGGGGACATTGCGTGTGCGGATACCCTGCAACGACACGCAGATCGTCTGGCGCGTAGTCTGGCCCAGGTTAGAAATATTCTTGATCCGGATTGCATTGTCCTAGGTGGGGGACTGTCTAATTTGCCCCATGTCTATGAACAGGTGCCGGCCTTGTGGGGACGCTATGTTTTCTCAGATTGTGTCCGTACGCGGCTGGTTGCGCCGCGATTTGGCGATTCTAGCGGGGTACGCGGGGCGGCCTGGCTGTAAGGTTTTGGGGAACATTGCGCATTACATTTTTTTATTTACAATAAAGATATATAAATCCTAATATTCGCACATGACTTATCTGTGCGGGGTTGCCATGTCTAGTACAACGAAGCGCGTGTGGTTTTGGATCTTGTCAGGGTATTTGACGGTCGGGGCGGCGATGGCCGGTACGGCCGATCATGGCAAGTTTGAGCAGTTGAAAAAACCGTTCAAGTCGGGTCCGGAGGTGACCAAAGCCTGTCTGGCCTGCCATACCGAGGCCTCCAATCAGGTTATGCATACCAGTCACTGGACCTGGGAGTACACCAATCCCGCCAATGGCCAGCGTCTCGGCAAGAAGACCGTGCTGAACAACTTTTGTATCGCCACCGCCCCCAATCTGGCCTTCTGTACCTCATGTCATGCGGGTTATGGATGGGATTCCGCCCATTTTGATTTCAGCAGGCAGGACAATGTGGATTGTCTGGTTTGCCACGATACAACGGGTAAATATCGCAAGGCCCCCGGCAAGGCGGGTCATCCGGCCTATCAGGACATGGAGTTTCCCAAAGGTTCGGGCAAGATCATGAAGGCGGTGGATCTGAATGCGGTCGCCCAAAAGGTGGGCAAGAGCAGCCGTGATAACTGTGGTGCCTGCCACTTTAGCGGCGGCGGTGGTGATGGCGTCAAGCACGGGGACATGGACAGTTCGTTGGCGGCACCTGAACCTCATGTGGATGTCCACATGGATGCCGCGGGGCTGGATTTCACCTGCGCAACCTGCCACAAAACCACGGGTCACAAGGTGCCGGGTAGCCGTTACGCCCCCATGGCGATGGACAAGGAAAAGCATATCCGTGGCAAGGCGGACGCTAACCCGGCCACTTGCCAGTCTTGTCACAACAGCCGGCCGCACCAGAGTGCGCGGTTAAATACGCATGCCAACAAGATTGCCTGTCAAACCTGTCATATCCCGACCATCGCGCGGGGTGGTGTGGCGACCAAGATGTCATGGGACTGGTCGACGGCGGGTAAGTTGAGCCCGGAGGGTAAACCGATCACGAAGAAAGACTCGCACGGTCATGTGATCTACGATTCGCGCAAGGGCGATTTTGTGGTGGGCGAGAATGTGGTCCCGGAATACGCCTGGTTTAATGGTCAAGTGAAATACACCCTGATTAACGACAAGGTGGTCAAGGGTGACAAGCCGACCCAGATAAACCGCTTCGAAGGTTCGCCTACGGACGGCAAGTCGATGATCTGGCCGGTCAAGGTGTTCCATGGCAAGCAACCCTATGACCCTGTCAATCAGACCTTGCTGGTGCCGCATACCGCGGGCGACAAGGGGACCGGGTACTGGGATAACTTCGATTGGAGCCGTGCCTTAGTGGCCGGGATGGAGGCCGCGGGTGCCCCCTATTCGGGCAAGTATGAGTTCATCGAAACCGAGATGTCCTGGCCGATCACGCACATGGTGGCGCCTAAGAAGGACGCCCTGAGCTGTGCGCAATGTCACCAGCCGCAGACCGGAGTGGGGCGTTTGGACAAGGTAGAAGGCATCTACATGCCGGGCCGCCGTGCCAATCCCTGGCTGGACCTGATTGGCTGGCTAGCCGCTGCCGGCACCCTGATCGGCGTGTCGATTCACGGGGCCATCCGCATCTACATGGCGCGTAAAAACCCCGCTGCCGGGCACCACTAAGGAGTCATTAAAATGAGCGAAAAGATTTATGT
>CAMDCO010000022.1 GCA_945890495.1 Bordetella parapertussis
CGCCCGCTGCCAACCACCCTTGGAGAAAAACGCCCGTCGGCAAAGCCGCCTACGACGGGCAACACGCTACACCGTAGCAATGCGCGGGCGGGGTAAAGCGGACATTTCTACTTTGCAGAAAAGCGGACATTTCTATTTGGCGTTGACAACACAAGACACAGACCCGCGCAGACCACCGACAACAAAAAACCGGCCTAAGCCGGTTTTTTGTTTGGAACGATCGCCGAATTACTTCAGCTTGATCTCTTTGTACTCGACATGCTTGCGAACCACCGGATCATACTTGCTGATCAGCAGCTTCTCAGGCTTGGTCTTCTTGTTCTTGGTCGTGGTGTAAAAATGACCGGTGCCCGCAGTGGACTCCAGCTTGATCTTTTCGCGTCCGCTTTTAGCCATGATTACTCCTTAAATCTCGCCGCGAGCGCGCAAATCAACCAGCACAGCATCGATGCCATTCTTGTCAATCAAACGCAACGCAGCATTGGTGACGCGCAAACGCACAAAACGGTTTTCGCTCTCAACCCAGAAACGACGCGACTGCAGATTGGGCAGGAAGCGACGCTTGGAACGGTTATTGGCGTGGGAAACAGTGTTACCCACCATCGGCTTTTTGCCGGTTACCTGACATACACGGGCCATTTTTTTATACCCCGAAGGATTTGGTTTCAGAAAGAGGCGATTTATATCACAGAGAACCGCCCTGCGTCAAAACAAACTCAGAACAAACTCAAAATCTAACCTATCGGATGCTATCGGGCGACCCCTCGTCACAACCAACCGCGTTCCGCAAACGAAGTCGTCTGCTGCCCAGCGACCACGATATGGTCCAAAACCCGCACCTCGACAAGGGCGAGCGCACTCTTGAGCGTCTCCGTTAATAGCCGGTCCGCCTGCGAGGGCTCTGCCACGCCCGACGGATGATTATGGGCCAGGATGACGGCCGCCGCGTTGCGCGCCAGCGCCTTCTTGATCACCTCGCGCGGATACACCGAGGTCTGCGTCAGGGTCCCCGTAAACAACACCTCATCGCCCTGCACCCGGTTCTGGGCATCCAGATAGATGATCTGAAAGACCTCATGCGGCAAACCGGCCAACTTGAGGCGCAGATAATCGCGCACCGCGTTGGGCGAGCCCAAGGCCGCCGGTTCGCGCATCTGCTGTCCCAGCGCCCGCGACGCCATCTCCAGAACGGCCTGCAACTCGGCATACTTGGCCGGGCCTATCCCTTTGATTTTCTTGTCCTTGATTTTATAAAACTCGTCGGCACTCGCCGCAAACAGGCGGGTCAAACTACCGTCAAACCGGGTCAATAACTCGCGCGCCAGATCGACCGCACTCTTGCCCGCGACCCCCACGCGCAAAAAAATCGCCAGCAACTCAGCATCCGAGAGCGACGCCGCGCCGCGTTGCAACAATTTCTCCCGCGGTCGATCCCCTTCCGGCCAGTCTGTAATTGCCATCTGAGCCTCCCATGTACAATGGCTTATATTGATCCCAGACACACTTTACTCCGATCACACCCTTATGGAGCCTCCACGCATCGTCCTCGGCATCACCGGCGGTGTCGCCGCCTACAAGACGGCGGAACTCGCGCGCCTGCTGGTCAAGGCCGGCTACACCGTCGATTGCCTACTGACCGAGGCAGCGACCCATTTCATCGGCATAGCCACCCTGCAGGCCATCACCGGCCGCCCCGTGTACCGTGACCTGTGGGACACGCGCGTTCCCAACGGCATGCCGCACATCGAACTGGGACGCCACACAGCCGCCATTCTGGTCGCGCCCGCCTCGGCCGACTTCATGGCCAAGTTGGTCCATGGCCGTGCCGACGATCTCCTCTCCACGCTGTGTCTGGCCCGCGACTGCCCGCTGCTTGTCGCCCCAGCGATGAACCGGCAGATGTGGGAACACCCCGCCACCCAGCGCAACGCCGCGCAACTCACCGCCGATGGCGTCACCCTGCTCGGCCCGGCAATGGGCGCGCAGGCCTGTGGTGAGACCGGCCCAGGCCGTATGCTCGAACCTGAAGACCTGTTCGCCGCCCTCACCGCCTTCCTGCAACCCAAACCGCTTATCGGCAAGCGCGTCCTGATCACCGCCGGCCCGACCTTCGAACCGATCGACCCGGTGCGTGGCATCACCAATTCAAGCTCTGGCAAGATGGGCTATGCGCTGGCGGCGGCCGCCCACGCCGCCGGGGCCGAGGTCACGCTCGTTTCCGGCCCCACGGCCCTGCCCACACCTTGGGGCGTGACCCGAGTGGATGTCACCCGTGCCCTGGACATGCTGGAGGCCGTCGAACGACGCGTAGCCGCCTGCGATATCTTCATTGCCGTCGCGGCGGTCGCTGACTATCGCCCCGCCACCGCCGCCTCTGGAAAGATAAAAAAGGCCGAAGACGGCCTGACGCCGAATCTAACGCTGGAACTGGTGGAAAACCCCGACATCCTCGCCCGCGTTGCCCGCCTACCCGCCGCGCCCTTCTGCGTCGGCTTTGCCGCCGAAACAGAAACCCAAAGCGAGGCCATGCTGGAAATCGCTCAAGCCAAGCGGCTTAGAAAAGGCATCCCGCTGATCGTCGCCAACCGCGCTCAAGACAGCCTGGGGCAGGATGACGCCGAGCTCACCCTGATCGACGCCGCTGGCACGCACCTATTGCCGCGCGCCGACAAACCCACCCAGGCCCGTCGTCTGATCCAACACATCGCCCAATTACTCCACCCCACGACTCCACCCCACTGAGCCCTGAACCCTGCCATGCATGTTGACCTAAAGATCCTTGACCCCCGCGTTGCCGAACAACTACCCGCCTACGCCACCCCTGGCAGTGCCGGCCTGGACCTGCGCGCCTGCCTGGACACCGCCATCACCCTCAAGCCGGGCGAGACGCAGCTGATCCCCACCGGGCTGGCCATTCACCTCGCAGATGCGGGCTACGCCGCCGTCATCCTGCCGCGCTCGGGCCTGGGCCACAAACACGGCATTGTGCTGGGCAACCTAGTGGGGCTGATCGATTCCGACTACCAAGGCCAGCTCATGGTCTCGCTATGGAACCGTGGCCAGACCGAATTCGTGGTGCAGCCGTTTGAACGCATGGCGCAACTGGTCATCGTGCCGGTCGTGCAGGCCGAGTTCCGCGTGGTGGACGATTTCTCCGAAAGCGATCGTGGTGCCGGTGGTTTTGGCAGCACGGGCAAGCACTAAAAGCCGCCAAACACTAACCGTCAGCACTGCTCCCAGGGCAGGCCATCGAAGCGCCAGCCGTTGTGGGTGGAGCGATGGTGGCTGTCATCCAGTTCACCCTCAAACCCGTAGGTGACATTGTAGATATTCGTCATGCCGTTCTTTTCGAGGAACTCACCGGCCTCACGCGAGCGGTTCCCGGAACGGCAAATCAAGACCACCGGGCGGTTAATCGAACTGGCAATACGGATATCCCCCAAAAACTTGGGGTTAATGTCCCAGTTTTCACCCTCGTACCACGGGATCAAAATAGCGCCTATGGGATGGCCTACGAACAGGAACTCCCATTCCGAGCGGCAATCGACGAACACTGCGCCAGGGTTGGCCTGCAGAAAGGCATCCGTTTCCTTCGGGGTCATGTGGTGCATCGGTATCTCCTCGATTTATCCGTGGCATTTTGATCCTAGCGTTCTGACCCCATAGGCCACGGTGGCGCAATGTTACAATGCCAAGCCGCATTGCACCTACTCATCTGCGACCTCTTTAATGAATCCGCGTAGCCAATTACTCACCACTCACGCCGCCCGCCGCATCCTGATCCTGGACGGTGCCATGGGCACCATGATCCAGCGCTACAAACTGAGCGAGGCGGATTATCGTGGCACGCGTTTTGCCGACTGGCCGCAGGATGTGAAGGGCAACAACGATTTGCTGTTGCTCAGCCAACCCCAGATCATCCGCGAGATTCAGCGCCAATATTTGGACGCCGGCGCAGACATCCTAGAGACCAACACCTTCAACGCCAACAGCATTTCCATGGCCGATTACGGCATGGAATCACTGGTGCACGAGATCAACCTGGCCGGGGCGCGCATTGCGCGAGAACTGGCCGATGAGTTCACCGCGAAGAACCCGGACAAGCCGCGTTTTGTCGCCGGCGTGCTGGGGCCGACCTCCCGTACCCTGTCGATCTCGCCGGATGTCAACGACCCGGGCTACCGCAATGTGAGCTGGGATGCCCTCGTCGCGACCTATTTGGAGGCCACCGATGGCCTGATCCAAGGGGGCGCCGACCTGATCCTGATCGAGACGATCTTCGATACCCTCAACGCCAAGGCAGCGGTATTTGCGGTCAAACAGTACTTCGAGAATGTCGGCCAAACCTGGCCCATCATGATCTCCGGAACCATTACCGATGCCTCCGGCCGCACCCTCTCGGGCCAGATGGTCGAGGCCTTCTGGAACTCGCTGTCCCACGCTGAGCCGATCTCGTTCGGTTTCAACTGTGCGCTGGGCGCGAAGGACCTGCGCCAGCATGTCGCCGAGATTGCCGTCAAGGCCGATTGCCTCGTCTCCGCCCACGCCAACGCCGGCCTGCCTAATGCCTTTGGTGAGTACGACGAAACGCCCGAACAAATGGCCGAGGCGATGCGCGAATGGGCGCAAACCGG
Organism: Bordetella parapertussis; assembly: GCA_945890495.1. GTDB lineage: Bacteria > Pseudomonadota > Gammaproteobacteria > Burkholderiales > Thiobacillaceae > QYQG01. The sequence goes on from CAMDCO010000022.1 coordinate 4,635, forward strand.
CCTGATCAACATCGTCGGGGGTTGCTGCGGCACCACACCGGAACACATCAAGGCCATTGCTGACGCTGTGACCGGGTATGCGCCGCGCGCCATTCCAAAAATCGAACCCAAACTGCGCGTCAGCGGACTGGAAGCCTATGCTTTAGGCGCTAACGACCTGTTCTGCAATGTGGGCGAACGCACCAATGTCACCGGCTCGGCCAAGTTCAAACGGCTGGTGCTAGACGGCAATTACGACGAGGCACTGGCCGTCGCCCGCCAGCAGGTTGAGGCCGGCGCGCAAGTGATCGACATCAACATGGATGAAGCCATGCTGGATGGCGTGGCCGCCATGAGCCGCTTCCTCAACCTGATCGCCTCCGAGCCGGACATCTCCCGCGCGCCGATCATGATCGATTCTTCCAAGTGGGAGATCATCGAGGCGGGCCTCAAGTGCGTGCAGGGCAAGCCCATCATCAACTCCATCTCGCTGAAAGAAGGCGAGGCGGCCTTCGTCGACAAGGCGCGGCTGGCGCGGCGTTATGGCGCGGCCGTCATCGTCATGGCCTTCGACGAGGTCGGGCAGGCGGACACCTTCAAGCGCAAGACCGAAATCTGCGCCCGCGCCTATCGCATCCTCGTTGATCAACTAAATTTTCCGCCGCAAGACATCATCTTCGATCCCAACATCTTCGCCATCGCCACGGGCATTGAAGAACACGCCAACTACGCGGTCGATTTCATTGAGGCAACGCGCTGGATTCGCCAGAACCTGCCGCACGCGCACATCTCCGGCGGCGTCTCGAATGTGTCCTTCTCTTTCCGAGGCAACGAGCCGCTGCGCGAGGCCATCCACACCGTATTCCTGTACCACGCCATCCGCGCCGGCATGGACATGGGCATCGTCAATGCCGGCCAATTGGGCCTCTATGACGACATCCCTGCCGACCTGCGCACGCTCGTCGAGGATGTGGTGCTTAACCGCCGACCCGATGCGGGCGACCGCCTGGTAGCCGCCGCTGACACCGTCAAGGGACAGGCAAAATCAGCGACCGAAGACCTGACTTGGCGCGAACTCCCGGTGGGCGAACGCCTGACCCACGCGCTGGTCAAAGGCATCACCACCTTCATCGAGGCCGATACCGAAGAGGCGCGACAGCAGTTCGATCACCCGGTCAAGGTCATCGAAGGCCCGCTGATGGATGGCATGAACCATGTCGGCGACCTGTTTGGCGCGGGCAAGATGTTCCTGCCGCAGGTGGTCAAATCGGCGCGCGTCATGAAGCAGTCGGTGGCCTACCTCACACCCTTCATTGAGGCCACCAAGACCTGCGAATCCAAGCCCAAGGGCAAGATATTGATGGCGACGGTCAAAGGCGATGTGCATGACATCGGCAAAAATATCGTCGGCGTGGTGCTGGGCTGCAATGCCTATGAAATCATTGATCTGGGCGTGATGGTACCGGCCGACCGGATTTTGCAGGCCGCGCAAGAACACACCGTGGACATCATCGGGCTCTCGGGCCTGATCACCCCCTCGCTGGAAGAGATGAGCTTCATCGCCAAGGAGATGCAGCGCCTAGGGCTCAAGCAACCCCTACTAATCGGCGGCGCCACCACCAGTCTGGCGCACACGGCGGTCAAGATAGACACCCAGTACGACGGGCCCGTGGTGTATGTGAAGGACGCCAGCCGTGCGGTGGGCGTATGTACGCAATTGTTATCCGATGAACTACGCGCCCCCTTCGTAGCCAAGACCAAGGCCGAATATGTCGAGGTGCGCACACGCTACGCCGCACAACAAGGCGAGCGCAGTTTTGTCACCCTGGAGGCCGCGCGCGCGAATGCCTTCAAACCCGATTGGGCCACCTACACCCCACCGACACCGAAGCAACCCGGCATCCATGTCTTCAAGGCCTACGACCTCACCAAAATCGCCGCCTGTATCGACTGGACGCCCTTCTTCCAGGCCTGGGAGTTGCATGGACGCTATCCGAAAATCCTTGAGGATGCCGTCGTAGGCGAAGAGGCCCGCACGCTGTTTGCCGACGCACAGACCATGCTGCAAAAAATCATCGCCGAACGCTGGATCGAGGCGCGCGCCGTGTTCGGACTCTTCCCAGCGAACACGGTGAATGCTGACGACATCGAGATCGCTGGCACCGAAAACACGCCCGGCATGACTTGGCATAACCTGCGCCAGCAAGGCCCGCGCCCGGCGGGACAACCTAACCACTGCTTGGCCGATTTCATCGCCCCCAAAGACAGCGGCGTTCAGGACTGGGTCGGCGCCTTCGTGGTCACCGCCGGCATCAACGAGGCCGACAAGGTCAAGGAATTCGAGGCCCAACACGATGACTATCAGGCCATCCTGTTCAAGGCCCTGTGCGACCGCCTGGCCGAGGCCTTTGCCGAGCACCTGCACCACCGTGTTCGCACCGAGTTCTGGGCCTATGCCACCGGTGAATCCCTCAGCAATGAACAACTCATCAACGAAGAATACCAAGGCATCCGCCCCGCACCTGGCTACCCGGCCTGCCCGGAGCACACCGAAAAAGGCCCGCTGTTCGATCTGCTCAATGCCACTGAAAACATCGGCGTCTCTATTACCGAAAGTTTTGCCATGCTGCCGCTCGCCTCGGTCTCCGGCTTTTACCTCAGCCATCCCGACAGCCGCTATTTTGCCGTCGGCAAGATCAACCGTGAGCAGGTTTCCGACTACGCCGCACGCAAGGCTTGGAGCGTACCGCTGGCCGAACGCTGGCTGGCACCGAATCTTGGATACACACCCGCATGATCCACGGCGTGCGCCCAGCGTCTGCCGCCGCTTTACCCCAGATCTTTGACTCCCGGGAGTCTCTGACCCTAGCCTTTGAAGAGGGGCTGCGGCGACAAGCCGCCCTGCCCGGGATGGGCACCTTCATCCTGACGCTGGCCAACGCGAGTGCCAGCCGCCTCCTGTGGGACCCCCTGCGCCCACAACTGGCCGACCGATTTGCCACGCTAACCGAACAATGCCGCCAGAGCCTGCGCACCGGCCAGCCTTTGAGCATGCCCGAGGACGACCTGATCGTCTTTCTCAAATTGGCCCTGATCGGGTTTGATGGCCTAGAAACCACCCAAATCCGTGAGGAAGGGCCGTGGGAGATCCAATACAACCCCTTGCGTGCCCTGCGGCCTGCCCGTGCCAGTACGCAAAAATATGCCGACGCTCTGCCTCCACCGTTTGCTGAATCGGGCTTCCATTTCAACAAGCCCTTCTTGCACCCGGAGATCCTCTGGGAAGGTGAGTTGTTACGCCATCCCGTACGCCTACTTTTCAACAAGTTCCCGTTTGTTCCCCTGCACGGTCTGCTGGTACCGGTGCCCGAGCGCGGACTGCCGCAACAACTCCAACAGGAGTGGCATCTATTCGCCTGGCATGCGTGCCAGAGCCTAGGACATGGCATCGCCGGCTTCAAAATCGCCTACAACAGTTATGGTGCCCAGGCCTCAGTCAACCATCTCCACTTCCAGACCTGCGTGCGCGATACCCCGCTCCCGGTCGAATCGGCACAATGGCAGCACAACGGGGGCGCCACGCCCTATCCCGTCGCCTGCCACAGCTTCACCCGCCCCTTGGATGCGTGGTTTTTCATCGATCACCTGCAACAAGCCCGCCAGCCCTTCAACCTGATTTACACCCCCGAAAGTCTCTACTGCCTGCCTAGAAAACCCCAGGGCAGCCACCCCCAGCCCGACTGGAGCCCGGGGCACGCTTGGTATGAGATGGCCGGGGGCATGACCGCCTTTAACCGCCTCGATTTCGACCGTCTCCGTGCGACCGATCTGCACAATGCGCTGGCTCAGGTTGCCTAAGCCTTCGAGGCGTGGCATTGTCTGGCCGCTCAAGTCTATGGATACTCCCGTGGATACCCTCTGGTTGGTTCTGCCCTGATGCGCCTCCCGCACCCTGCCGGCCCCTGGCCACATCGACTCCTGCACGGACTCAGCTACCTGCTGGGACTGGCCGTCATCGTGACCATGGGGGTCGCACTCTTCCTGCGCTTTGTGGTTATCCCCGAGATCGACCGCTACCGGCCCGACATTGAGCAACTGGCCAGTCGCAGCCTCGGCATGCCCGTCCACATCAATGCCGTCGGCGGCCACTGGCAAGGTCTCCACCCGCATTTCAGCCTCACCGGCCTGACCGTGACCGGACCGGATGGCCAAACGCAACTCAAGCTGCCGGAGGTGCGCGCCACCCTATCCTGGCGCAGTCTGCTATTCATGGACCTACGCTTGGCGCGCTTGGAACTGCGTGGCCTAGAAATCACCGCCCGACGCGATGCGCAGGGCGTCATTTATGTTGCCGGCATCCCCGTCAACATCCCCGGGAAGGCTTCCGATTTCCCAGACTGGCTGCTCCGCCAACACGAAGTCGTCCTTATGGACGGACAAATCCTATGGCAGGACGATCGAATCAAGGCCCCGCTGCTGAAGGTCAGCCGCCTTAATGCCCGGATGGAAAACTTCTTCGGTCGTCACCAGATAGGTATCCAGGGCCAATTACCCACGGGACTCGGGGACAAACTGGATCTGCGCGCCGATCTGCGGGGGCGCCAGGTTTCGGATCGGGAGGAGTGGCACGGCGAGATCTACATGGCCGTGGACAACACGCAACTGGAGACCCTAGTCCTCCACGCACCTTGGTCGCAATCCTTCGTCCAGGCCGGTACTGGCCGTGTACGCGCTTGGATCGACCTAAAGAAGGGACAATTGACCGCCGTCACCGGTGATATCCACCTTTCCGACACACGCCTGCGCTTTGACGAGGCCCTACCAGCGACCCTGTTCACCTCGCTCCAGGGGCGCATTGTTTGGCGTGGCGAAGGTCCGCACGAGGAACTCGGCGCACGCAACCTGACCTTTACCACGCCGAGCCAAAGTGCGAGCGAGCCCGCCGATCTTCGCATCAAGGTCAAGCGCTCTCCGGACCGACTGCGGATTGAGAGCGGCGAACTCGAGACCCGCAACCTGCGCATCGAGACCTTCACCACGCTCACCGGCAACATCCCCATGCCGCGCAACATTCACGACCAGATCCAGGCCTTGGCACCGCGCGGCCAGATCATCCACGCCTCGGGGCAGTGGAGCGGGTCCGACAAATTTCGGATAAATGCTCGCTTTTCCGATATCGGCATCAATGCCACCGCAAAACAACCAGGTTTCCAAGGCGCCAGTGGCCACCTGGAGGCCAACGAAGGTGGGGGTAGCCTGGTCCTCGATACAACGGCCTTCACCCTCAATGCACCCGGAGCCTTCCGCCTTCCGCTGCAACTCAAACGCCTGGACAGCGCCGTCCAGTGGCGCAGCCAGGCCCATCAGCACGAGATCCAGATCAAGCGACTGGAAATCAGCAACGACGATCTTGAAGGCCAACTTCAGGGCCGGCTGACCTGGAGGCCCGGACACAGCCCCGTGGCCGACCTCAAGGCGCAGATCAAGCACGGTCGCGGCGAGGCCGTCTGGCGTTATCTGCCCGAGGCGGTGGGTGACGATACGCGTTTCTGGCTCCGGGACAGCCTCAAGGCCGGTGTCTCACGCAATGCACAGATGCATCTCAAAGGCCCGCTGGATCGCTTCCCGTTTACCCACGGTGGTGGCGAGTTCCGAGTCAGCGTACCCCTGGAAGACGCCAAGCTGCTCTATGCAGAGCAATGGCCAAGCATCGACCACATCCAAGGCGAACTCGTCTTTGATCGCGCCGCCATGCGCATCAAGGCCAGCGGGCGCAGTGCCGGGACCCAACTGTCCGAGGTGACGGTCAGCATCGCCGACCTGTTTCTCCCTGTCACCCTGCTGGAAGTACAGGGCCGCGCTCAAGGCGAGACCCGCGCTTTCATCGACTTCATCAACCACAGCCCGGTCAAGGAGCGCACCAGTGGGTTTACCGAGCATCTGGCCGCCCGGGGCCAAGCCCATCTAGACCTAAAACTACGCCTCCCCCTGGAAAAAATGGACGGCAGCCAGATTGAGGGCGCGCTGACCATGAAGGACAACCAAGTCAATCCAGGACTCGGCCTGCCTGAAATCGAACAGTTAAACGGCACTCTGCACTTCACCCAGGATCAGATCAACGGACGCGACCTAACCGCCCGCCTCTATGGCGAACCCGCCCGCCTGTCGATTACCCCACGCGGCTCAGCCCTAGCCGTCCAGGTGCAAAGCCAGCTCACCCGAAAATTGCTCGCGGCCTGGCTACCACCCGAGGCCCTGTCGCGCTTACAGGGACAAACCCCCTATCAACTGGAGCTACTGGCGGACGCCCGTCAGCAGCATCTCAAATTTACCAGCGACCTGGAGGGCCTCGCCATCCAGTTGCCCGCACCACTGGGCAAGGCGGCCGCCAGCCGCATCCCGTTACGCATCGAGACCACGCCCAAAGAAATGGGGCTTAACGCCCTCGATGTGCACTACGGACAGATTACCAAGCTACGCGCCCTGTACAAGAACGATCTGGCCAGCGCCCGTGTCGGTCTGCATCTCGGTCCCGGTGATGCCCAACTCCCGGCCGGAAAGGGCATAGAGGTCAGCGGGTCTATGGGCCGATTGGATCTTGACCAATGGCGCACCCTGGCGACATCCATTCAATCAAAGACGACAGGGACCGAAGCCCGTCTGCCCTTGCACAAGATCCAGATCAAGAGCGCTGAGCTACAGATCCTAGATCGCACCCTGCATAGCAGCGTCGTCGAGCTGATGCCCAATGGCGAGGGCTGGACGATCGACCTCCAGAGTAAAGAGGCCGATGGGAAGATCACCATCAAGGAACGCCCAAAACGCCACATCCTTGCAGATTTCTCACGCCTGCACTGGCCCACCGGACAACCAGAAGCACCACCCTCTGCCGCCGCTCCCTCCGCACACACGGACTATCACGGCTCTGTCCATGTAAATGATTTACAAATTGGCAACGCCAAACTGGGGCAACTGAACCTCAACTTCAAGCCCATCATGGGCGGTATGGAAATCACTCAGATCCAGATTGAGCAGCCCAATGAAGAGGCCATCTTCACCGGACATCTGAAACTCTATGACGACCCCCAACGCCAGTCGATCTTTGAGCACGGCGATCTGCACTTCAAAAACCTCGGCGATCTCATGGGCCAACTGGGCTATCCCAATCGGGTTAAAGGGGGCGAAGGGGTCATCTCCAGTCCGCGCCTGTCTTGGCATGGAGGCTTGAGCATGCTCAGCGCCAGCACCCTCACCGGCCCGTTTGAAATCCAGATCAAGAACGGAAAATTCCTGGAAGTAGATCCGGGGATCGCGCGGCTGTTTGGGATCATCAACCTGCAATCCCTCTCGCGTCTACCCGTTGTGGATGTCGGCGCCCTGTTCTCCAAGGGGTTTCCCTTCGATCAACTCCAAGCCCGCGCCCATACCACCCTAGGGCAAGTACAACTCAGCGATTTCGTGATGGATGGTCCCCCGGCAAAGGTCAAGATGGCCGGTCAAATCAACCTCAACAACGAGACTCAAACCCTGGAACTGGAAGTGGAACCCCACCTGACCGACACCCTGGTCGCCGCCAGCGGTCTAGCCGCCGGCCCGGTCGGACTGGCCGGGGCCTGGCTCGCCGGCAAGATCCTGGAGAAACAGATCAGCCAGGCCACGCCACGCTTCCCTTATCTCGTCAGCGGCACTTGGGACAAACCGGTGGTCACCCCCAAGACCCAGCCCAAGAAACCCACGCCTCCGCCGTCGGAAAATCCATTCCCATGGGCGCAATAAAGCGGTTGTAGCAAACGACAGGCTTGTGTAAGGTTAGATACCCCCTCGTAGCCCACCGATATCATGACCGTACGCCACGCTGTCACCCCCCCCAAAACCACACCGGACCTGGTGCGCATCGCCGCCATCCAGATGGCCTCTGGCCCCAATGTCCTGGCCAATCTCGACGAGGCCGCCCGTCTGATCGAGATCGCGGCCAAGGCGGGCGCCAAACTGGTCGCCCTGCCCGAATATTTCGCCATCATGGGAATGAAGGACACGGACAAGGTCGCCGCACGCGAAGCCCCGGGCGAGGGCCCCATTCAGGCCTTCCTTGCCGCACAAGCCAAGCGCCGCAAGATATGGCTGGTCGGCGGCAGCGTGCCCTTGGCCTGCAACAACGCGAAGAAGGTCTTTAACAGTTGCCTCGTCTACAACGACAAGGGACAACAGGTCGCCCGCTACGACAAGATCCACCTCTTTGGCCTCGATCTCGGCAGCGAACACTATCGCGAAGAAAAAACCATCCAGCCCGGCAAGGAGGTCGTCACCGTGGACACCCCCTTCGGTCGCATGGGCCTGTCCATCTGCTATGACCTGCGCTTCCCGGAACTCTACCGCGCCATGGCCGGGGTCGATTTCATCGTGGTCCCCTCGGCCTTTACGGCCACCACGGGCAAGGCCCACTGGGAGACCCTGATCCGTGCCCGCGCCATCGAGAATCTGGCCTATGTCATCGCCCCGGCGCAGGGCGGTTACCATGTCTCTGGTCGCGAAACCCATGGTGACAGCATGATCGTCGATCCTTGGGGCAACATCCTCGACCGCCTGCCGCGCGGCTCTGGCGTGGTTCTCGCCAACCTCAACCCGGCCTACCAAAGCAGCTTGCGTAACAGCCTCCCCGCCCTGCAACACCGTCGTCTCGACTGCAGCCATCTGTCCGTCCAGAACGCCAAATGAGCGGCCCTCTGGATATCGCCCAGCCACTCCTTCTGGCCGAAAACGGACTTGATTTGTCTGTTCTGGAGCAGGCCTTTGCCACCTTGGGCACCCATCAAGCCGATGATGCTGACCTCTATTTCCAACATACCCGTAGCGAGTCCTGGAGCCTTGAAGAGAGCCAGGTCAAGTCCGGCAGCTTCAATATCGACCAAGGGGTCGGCATCCGCGCCGTAAGCGGCGAGAAAACGGCCTTCGCCTACTCCGACGACATCACCGCCCCAGCCATCCTAGAGGCCGCTCGCAGCGTACGCACCATTGCCGCCGCCGGACAAAATGCGCGCACCTATCAACCCGCTGTGAAGCAGGGGCATCAGCTTTATGCCTCGCTCGACCCGATCGGCTCACTCGCCGAGGCCGACAAAATCGCCCTGCTACATCGGCTGGAGACCTACACGCGAGCCCTCGACCCACGCATCACCCAGGTGATGGCCTCCCTCGCGGGCGAATACGATGTCGTGATGATTGCCCGCCAGGATGGCCTTCTCGCCGCCGATGTGCGCCCGCTGGTGCGACTCTCCCTACAGGTGATCGTCGAACAGGACGGCCGTCGTGAACAGGGTAGCGCAGGAGGGGGGGGTCGCTTTGATTACGCCTGGTTTGACGAGGCTCGTCTGGCCGACTACGCAAAAAAGGCCGTCGATCAAGCCCTCATCAACCTGGCCGCCGACCCCGCGCCCGCCGGCACAATGACCGTGGTGCTCGGCCCCGGCTGGCCCGGCATCTTGCTGCATGAGGCCATCGGTCACGGTCTGGAGGGTGACTTCAACCGCAAGGGCAGCTCGGCGTTTTCAGGTCGCATCGGCCAACGCGTCGCAGCACCCGGCGTCACCGTACTGGACGACGGCACCCTCACCGACCGACGCGGCTCTCTCAATATTGACGACGAGGGCACCCCCACCCAAGCCACCGTACTAATCGAAGACGGCATCCTCAAAGGCTACCTGCAGGACCGCCTCAACGCCCGCTTGATGGGCGTGGCCCCCACCGGCAATGGCCGCCGCGAGTCCTTTGCCCACCTACCCTTGCCGCGCATGACCAACACCTACATGCGCGCCGGGGCACACGACCCGGGCGAAATCCTCGCCTCGGTCAAAAAGGGCCTCTACGCCAGCAACTTCGGCGGCGGCCAAGTGGACATTACCAGCGGGAAATTCGTATTCTCCACCAGCGAGGCTTGGCTGATCGAAAACGGCAGGCTCACCCGACCGGTGAAAGGGGCCACCCTGATCGGCAACGGCCCGGATGTGCTGACTCGCGTGGCGATGATCGGTAACGACCTCGCCCTTGACCCCGGCGTCGGCACCTGCGGAAAAGAGGGTCAGAGCGTCCCCGTCGGCGTCGGCCAACCCACCCTGCGCATCGACGGCCTAACCGTCGGCGGAACGCAGTAAGGGCACCCGTAGGGGCAGGCCCCTGGTAGAACACACCATATCCGCTCCCGTAGGGGCAGGCCCCTGTGCCTGCCCTACCGTACGCCACCCAACAGACGAACCGACTCGATGATCACCGGATCGGCCGGCACATCCTGCAAACCGCCGGCCGAACCGGTCGAGACACGCGCAATCTTGTCCACCACCGCCTGACCGCTCACCACGCGACCAAACACCGCGTAGCCCCAACCCGCTGCCGTCTGGCCGCGATGATCAAGAGCGCTGTTCTCGGCTACATTGATAAAAAATTGCGCCGTCGCCGAATGCGGGTCACTGGTACGCGCCATGGCCAGCGTATAGCGCCCATTGCGCAGACCGTTGTTGGCCTCGTTGCGAACCGGCGCGCGGGTCTTTTTCTGCGTCAGGCTGAGATCAAAACCACCGCCCTGGATCATGAAACCCTCAATGACGCGGTGAAACACCGTACCGTTGTAATGCCCCGACTGCACATAGGCGAGAAAATTCTTCACCGATTCCGGCGCCTTGTCGGCCTGCAACTCGACCGTGATCGCCCCGAGATTGGTGCGAATCTCGACCTGGGGCAAGGCCACCGCGAACGCAGGGCCCGCGGCAAGAACACACAGCAGGGCTGTCATATACAGGCGTTTGAACATAAAAAATCTCCAATAAAAGGTGGGCCGATTCTAGCAGTTACCGTCGCTAGAGTTGTTCCCCCTGCGCGCCTCTGCTAGGATGTGCGACATGATCTGCTACGCCTGCGTCTTTGCGTTTAACTTTTTTCCCTTGCCCTTGGCGGCCGGGAGGAATTGACGCAGCGCACCCCTCCCGAAACCGCCAGCCCGACCTGGCGGTTTTTTCGTTCAGGGCGAGCACCCAATAAAACCCGGAGTTCAAATGACTTACCGTACCGATGACACCCGAATCGAACAGGCCGATGTCCTGCTCGCCCCCATGCAACTGATGCGCGAGATCAAGGCCTCGGACGCCGCACTCAAGACGGCCTTTGAAGGTCGCCGCGCTATCCATGATGTCCTGCGCGAGGCCAGCGACCGTCTGGTCGTCGTCGTCGGCCCCTGCTCCATCCACGATCACGATGCGGCCGTCGAATACGCCCGCCGTCTCAAACCACTGGCAGACGAACTTGAACGCGACCTCATCCTCGTCATGCGCGTCTATTTCGAAAAACCGCGCACCACCGTGGGCTGGAAAGGCTTCATCAACGACCCGCAGATGAACGAGAGCTTCGACATGAACACCGGGCTCCATCTGGCCCGCAAACTGTTGCGTGAAATCAACGAACTGGGCGTGCCTTGCGCCACCGAGTTCCTCGACCTTATTACCCCGCAATACATCGCCGACCTGGTGACTTGGGGCGCGATCGGGGCCCGCACGACCGAGTCGCAATCGCACCGCCAACTCGCCTCCGGCCTATCCTGTCCGGTTGGTTTCAAAAACGGCACCGATGGCAACATCCATATCGCGGTTGATGCCATCAAGGCCGCGCACGCCGGCCACCACTTCATCTCCATCACCAAGTCCGGCCACGCCGCCGTCTTCAAGACCGCCGGCAATGAAGACACCCATGTCATCCTGCGCGGCGGCAAAGTGCCCAACTACGATGCCGCCAGCGTCGAGGCCGTGTGTCAGGATCTAGCCCGTCTGGGGCTGAATCCGCAGGTCATGATCGACCTCTCCCACGCCAATTCCAGCAAAAAATTTGAGCGCCAGGTCATCGCCGGGCAAGATGTCATCGCCCAAATCGCCGGCGGCGATCCGCGCATCCTCGGCGTCATGATCGAATCACACCTCAACCCCGGCCGTCAGGATCTCGTCCCCGGTCAGCCGCTGGCCTACGGTGTTTCGATCACCGATGCCTGTCTCGGCTGGGACGCCACCGAGCCCCTGCTGCGCGGCTTCGCCGAGGCCGTGCAAGCACGGCGTGCCAAGCAGCCCTGAACCTGACCAAGTACGCGTTGCCGATTCGGCCCAATACGGTAGAATGCACCGTGGCGGGTCTCCCCGCATGGTGAAACTGTGAATCGGGTCAGGTCCGAAAGGAAGCAGCCACAGCAGCGGATGCCAGTGCCGGGGGTCAGGCTCGCCACCCTTTTGACAAGATTTTATCGAGCGAAGGAGTCTTAAATGCATCGCTTGTTGACCACCCTGCTGTTGCTGTCCGCGGCTCCCGCGTGGGCCTTGAGCGGCACAGCCATAGAAATGGGCTACGCCGATCACGCCCATATCCTCCGTGCCAGCACCCTGTGGAACTTGGACCAACGCTGGCTTTCCGGTGCCGGTTGGCATCTGGCCCCGCAGATTTATGCCGGTGTTGGGGTCTGGCAAGGAACGGGCGCCCACAAAAACACCGCCGCCGAGGTCTTTGTCACCCCCAGCGTGCGTTATCGCCCCAACGCCTCCAGCGGACAGCAGCCCTATGTCGAGGCCGGCCTCGGCGCCCACCTGATCTCCGAGTCACAACTGGACGATCAACGCGACCTAGGCGCCAACCTGCTACTCAGCGAGCATCTGGGCATGGGGATGGTCTTTGGGGATCGCAGCCAATACGACCTGAGCTATCGTTTCCAACACATGGACAATGCTGGGCAAAAATCGGCCAACCCCGGGCTCAATGCCCATCAGGTGCGTCTGCTCTACAACTACTGAATCCCCCCGCGCCGCGCGTGGCGACCCTGTTAAAATTGCCGCCACCATGACCCCCCCCACCTCGAGCCACCATCAAGTCCTCGCCCGCAAGTGGCGGCCCAAGACCTTTGTCGATCTAGTCGGGCAATCGCATGTCGTGCGCGCACTTTCCAATGCCTTGGAAAGCGGCCGTCTGCACCATGCCTACCTGTTCACCGGCACCCGCGGTGTTGGCAAGACCACCCTGGCGCGTATCCTCGCCCGCTGCCTGAATTGCGAGACCGGCGTCACCGCGACGCCCTGCGGAGAATGCAGCGCCTGCCGGCAAATCGACGCCGGGCGCTTTGTCGACCTGATCGAGATCGACGCCGCCAGCTACACCGGCGTAGACAACATGCGCGAGATCCTCGAAAACGCGCAGTACGCCCCCACCGCTGGGCGCTACAAGGTGTACATCATCGACGAGGTGCACATGCTCTCCAAAAACGCCTTCAACGCCATGTTGAAGACGCTGGAAGAGCCGCCGGGTCATGTCGTATTTATCCTCGCCACCACCGATCCGCAAAAAGTGCCGGTCACGGTGTTGTCGCGCTGCCTGCAATTCAACCTCAAACAGATGCCGGCGGATCTGGTCTCGCGCCATCTAAAACGGATCCTCGAGGCCGAGCAGGTGGCCTATGAGACCGAGGCTCTAAACAGCCTGGCCCGGGCTGCCGCTGGCAGTATGCGTGATGCCCTGTCGCTCACCGATCAGGCCATCGCCTATGGCCAGGGCCAGCTCAAGGCCGATGAGACCCGGGCCATGCTGGGTGCCGTCGACTCCGCCTACCTGTTGCCGCTCCTTGAAGCCCTGGCCGTAAACGATGGACTGCGCCTGATGGCCGAGACCGAGACCATTGCCGAGCGCAGCCTGTCCTTCGACGCGGCCCTGCAAGACCTCGCCCTGCTCCTGCACCAAATCGCACTGATTCAGGTGCTGCCCGATGCGCTCGACAACGACCTGCCCGATCAGGCCCGTCTTGAAACCTTAGCCGGTCAAATTGATGCCGAAACCATCCAGCTTTATTACCAAATCAGCACCCTAGGGCGTCGTGATCTGGAATGGGCGCCCGATCCGCTGGCCGGTTTCCGCATGACCCTACTGCGCATGCTGGCCTTCGTACCGGATAGCGGCGCAACGAGCACCCCGCAATCGACACAACAGCCGACGCCAAAAACGGCCCCGCGTTCCGCCATACCTGCGCCAGCATCGGTCCACCCGACACCCAAGGCCACCACACCCGCATCGCCCGTCGCTGCCCCTAGCCCGAATAAACCCGCACCCGCGCCCGCGCCTGAGCTCACCGCTTCGCCCGCCGCCGAGGCAAACCCACCGGCCAGCCAGACCAACGCATCCGCCTTTGACGGCAACTGGTTCACACTCAGTCAACGGCTGAATGGCGGCCTCAAGCAACTGGCCTCGCAATGCGAGCTGGTCGCTCATGACGCGCACTCGCTCACCCTACGCCTCCCCGACTCCGCACGCCCCCTGCTCGGCAGTCTAGGCGGCAAACTCACCCTGGCTTTGCGTGAACTGCTCGGCAGCACCATCAAGATCGACATCCAACTCGGCGCCACCCAAGGCAGTGCCCCGGCCGAGGTCCTAACTCGACAAAAAAACGAACGCCAGAGCACGGCTGAGGCCGAGATCTACGCGGATCCGACGGTGCAAACGCTGATGCGCGATTTCGACGCAACCGTCATCGATATTTCCCCTCTCAATAAGGTGTAAACATGTTCAAAGGTGGTATGGGTGGTCTGATGAAACAGGCCCAGCAAATGCAAGAAAACATGAAGAAGGCCCAAGAAGCCTTGGGCGAGATGGAGGTTGAGGGCCAGGCCGGTGCCGGCATGGTCAAGGTCGTGATGACCGGTCACCATACCGTACGCCGTATCCAGATCGACGCCTCCCTGATCGGCGACGACAAGGAAATGCTGGAGGATCTGGTGACCGCTGCGGTCAACGATGCCGTGCGCCGCGTCGAGGCCACCACGCAGGAAAAGATGTCCGGTTTCACCGCCGGGATGAACCTGCCCCCGGGCCTGAAGCTCCCGTTCTGAGCCCCCCATGAACGCCACCCGCACCGACCTGCCCGAGCCGCTCGCCGCCCTCATCGAAGGACTGCGCGCACTCCCAGGTGTCGGCCCCAAGTCGGCGGCGCGCATGGCCTTCCACCTGTTGCAACGCGACCGCGGCGGGGCGGCCCGGCTGGCCGACGGACTGCGCGGTGCGTTGGATCGTCTAAGCCATTGCGAGCGCTGCAACAGCTTCTCCGAGGCCCCCATTTGCGGCCTATGCGCAAGCCCACGCCGCAACGCACACCAACTGGCGGTCGTCGAAATGCCGGTGGACCTCAACCGCATGGAAGAGACGCACAGCTATTCCGGACTGTATTTCGTGCTCATGGGCCGACTCTCGCCGCTCGACGGCATTGGTCCGCGCGAACTCGACTTAGAACGGCTGATTCGGCGGGCGCTGGACGGCGTCACCGAAGAGGTCATCCTCGCCACCAACTACACCGTCGAGGGCGAGGCCACCGCGCATTACCTGGGAGAACTGCTCAAGGCACGCGGCCTCAAGGTCACGCGCATCGCTCGCGGCGTGCCCGCCGGCGGCGAACTGGAACATGTAGACGCCTTGACCTTGGCACAGGCCTTGGTCGATCGCAAAAATTACTAATTGGATGAAATGATGGAACTCTCTGCCCTGACCGCCCTCTCCCCGCTCGATGGCCGCTACCGCCGCAGCGGCGACAAACTCGCGCCCTTTTTCAGCGAATTCGGCCTCATCCATGCCCGCGTGCGCGTCGAGATCGAATGGCTGAAGGCGCTGGCCGCCGAACCCAAGATCGCCGAGGTGCCCGCCTTTACTGCGGCCACGGTGGCCGAACTGGATCGCGTGGTGAGCGACTTTTCGGTGCGCGACGCCGATCGCGTCAAGGAGATCGAGCGCACCACCAACCACGATGTGAAGGCGGTCGAATACTTCCTCAAAGAAAAACTGACGGGCAATGCCGAGGTCGAACGGGTCAAGGAATTCATCCATTTCGCCTGCACCTCAGAAGACATCAACAACCTGTCGCACGGCCTGATGCTCGCCGCTGCAAGGGCCGAAGTGCTGCTGCCCGCGCTCAAAAATGTAAGCGATCGCTTGCGTGACATGGCGCATCAATATGCGGAATTGCCCATGCTGTCGCGCACCCACGGCCAACCCGCCACGCCGACCACGGTCGGCAAGGAACTGGCCAATGGGGTGTGGCGCATCGAGCGCGCGGCAAGGCGTATCGCCGCCGTCGAGATCCTCGGCAAGATCAACGGCGCCGTCGGCAACTACAACGCCCATCTGGCCGCCTACCCCGAGGTCGATTGGGCCGACTTTGCCGAACGCTTCGTCACCGGCCTCGGCCTAGTGTTCAACCCCTACACCATCCAGATCGAGCCGCACGATGGCATGGCCGAGTTGTACGATGCCTTCGCCCGCGTCAACACCATTCTCATCGACCTCGATCGCGACCTGTGGGGCTATATCTCGCTGGGCTATTTCAAGCAGCGTGTCAAAGAAGGCGAGGTCGGCTCCTCGACCATGCCGCACAAGGTCAATCCCATCGACTTTGAAAACTCTGAAGGCAACCTAGGCCTCGCCAACGCCTTGTTGCGCCACCTCTCCGACAAACTGCCGATCTCACGCTGGCAGCGCGACCTGACCGACTCTACCGTGCTGCGCAACATGGGCACCGCGCTGGGCTACGCCCTGATCGGCTACGAAAGCCTGCTGCGCGGCCTCGGCAAGATCGACGCCAACCCCGCCGCGCTGGCCGCCGATCTGGACGGCAACTGGGAGGTGCTGGCCGAGCCGATTCAAACCGCGATGCGCCGCTATGGTGTCGCCAACCCCTACGAACAACTGAAAGCGCTCACCCGAGGCACGCGCGTCAATGCCGCCGGCATGGCCGCCTTCGTGCAAGGGCTGGATCTGCCCGAGGCGGTGAAGCAAGACATGCTGACATGGACACCGGGCGGCTACACGGGCCTAGCTGCCCAGCTCGCCAAGGACATCTGAGATGAGCGCCGAGATAACCACAGAAACCACGAACTTCGCCTTCGATGTCAGCGCCCTCGACTTCGAGGCGCGGGTGCTGGAGGCCTCGCACCAACAACCGGTGCTGGTCGATTTCTGGGCCGAATGGTGCGGCCCGTGCAAGGCATTAAAACCCCTGCTGGAAAAACTGGCGGCGGAATACCAAGGGAAATTCCTCCTCGCCAAGGTCAACTCCGATAAAAATCAGGCCGTCGCGCAGGAATTCGGCGTGCGCAGCATCCCGACCGTCAAGGCTATCATCGATGGCGAGGTCGTCGATGAATTCGCCGGCGCCCTGCCTGAAGGCCAGATACGCGCCTTCATCGAACGCCTGTTTCCCACCCCAGTCGAAAAGCTGTTCCGCCGTGCCATCGAACGGCGCGGCGCTGGCGACGCACCCGCCGCGATGGAATTACTCGGCCAGGCCTCACAACTGGAACCCGAGAACGAAAACATCCGCATCGAGGCCGCCGACATCCTCCTCGACACCGGAAAAACGAATGAGGCAAAGGCGCTGCTTGATAGCTTGAAGCCCACGACCCGTATGGAAGATCGCATCAAACCCTTGCTCGCCAAGCTCAGTTTTAGTCTGGGTGAACAGGGGGGCGAGAACGAGGCCGACCTGCGGCAGCGCATCGCCCAAGATCCCCGCGATCTGGAGGCGCGACTGGCGCTGGCCAACCTGCACATCGCCAGCCAGCAATACGCAGAAGGCATGGATGAACTCTTGTTCCTGATGGCCCTTGATCGTAGCTGGCAAGACGAGATCGCCCGCAAGACCCTGCTTCAGGTCTTCCTCCTGCCCGCCGCCGCTCCCCTCGTCCCGCAATACCGACGCAAACTCTCCAGCGCCCTGAACTCATGAACCCCTTATTGGACACCTCCGGATTGCCTCGTTTCGACGCGATCCGTCCTGAACATATTGCCCCGGCCATCGACCAAATCCTCGCTGACAACCGCGCCCTGATCGAACAGCTGTTGAACGACCCTGAGGCCCTGCACTGGGACCGCTTTGTCACCCCCCTGGAGGATGCCAACGAGCGCCTGTCGCGTGCCTGGGGGCCGGTGTCGCATCTGCATTCGGTGCTCGATTCGCCCGCGTTGCGCGAGGCCTATAACAGCCGCCTGCCCGCCGTGACCGAATACTGGGCCGAGCTGGGTCAGGATGAACGGCTCTATGCGCGCTACAAGGCCATCGATGCCAGCGGCGCGGTGCTTTCCACCGAACGCCGCCGCGTGCTGGACAATGAATTACGCGACTTTCGCCTCGGCGGTGCCGAACTGGCGCCCGAGCCCAAGGCCCGCTTCAAGGCCATTCAAGAAGAACTCGCCGCCCTCGCCGCCCGTTTTGAAGAAAACCTGCTCGACGCCACCAATGCCTGGTCCAAGGTCGTCCAGCGCGAAGACCTGCCCGGCGTACCGGAAGATAGCCTGGCGATGTTTGAGGACGCGGCCCGCGCCGACGGCCAGACCGGTTACAAACTCACCCTGCGCGCGCCGTCCTATCTGCCAATCATGCAGTTTTGCGCCCACCGCGACCTGCGCGAAACGATGTATCGCGCCCATGTCACCCGCGCCTCCGAATTCGGCCCCACTGAGCGCGACAACACGGCACTGATTACGCAAATCCTCGCGCTCCGCCATGAGGCCGCGCAGTTGCTGGGCTACACCGATTACACGGCACTGTCGCTAACCACCAAGATGGCCGACAGCGCGGATCAGATCGAGGCCTTCATGCAGGGTCTCGCCGCCCGTGCCAAGCCGTATGCCGAGCGCGACCTGGCCGACCTGCGTGCCTTCGCCGCGCAAGAATTGGGCCTATCCGAACTGGCCTCCTGGGACATCGGCTGGGCCAGCGAGAAACTGCGCGAGGCGCGTTATGCCTTCTCCGAGGCCGAGGTCAAACCCTATTTCCCTGAGCCGCGTGTGCTGGCTGGGCTGTTTAGCGTCATCGAGACCCTGTACGGCCTCAAAGTCGTCGAAGACCGCGCCCCGGTCTGGCACGACAGCGTGCATTTTTATGCCTTGCAAGACACCACCGGAAAGCGCATCGGCCAGTTTTATCTCGACCTTTATGCCCGCGAAAGCAAGCGCGGCGGGGCTTGGATGGACGATGCCATCACCCGCCGCCGCATTGAAGGCGGCATACAAACACCGGTCGCCTACCTCAACTGCAACTTTGCGCCGCCCGCTGGGGGCAAGCCCGCGCTGTTCACTCACGACGAGGTCATCACCCTGTTCCACGAGTGCGGCCACGGCCTGCATCACCTACTGACCCGTTGCGAAGAACTCGGCGTATCTGGCATCAACGGCGTCGAGTGGGACGCGGTCGAGTTGCCCAGCCAGTTCATGGAGAATTTCTGCTGGGAATGGCCGGTGTTGCAAGGCATGACCGCCCATGTCGAGACCGGCGCGCCGCTGCCGCGTGAGCTTTTCGACAAGATGCTCGCCGCAAAAAACTTCCAGAGCGGCTTGCAGATGTTGCGCCAGGTTGAGTTTTCCCTGTTCGACCTGCGCCTGCACCAAGTCACCGAGCCAAATGTGCGAGGACTGCTCGATCAAGTGCGTCAGGAAGTCGCAGTCCTTTTCCCGCCCGACTTCAATCGCTTTCCCAACGGCTTCTCGCACATCTTCGCCGGCGGCTACGCTGCGGGCTATTACAGCTACAAATGGGCCGAGGTGCTGTCCGCCGACGCCTACGCCCTGTTTGAAGAAGGCCGCGACGCAGAGGGCAAGACCCATCCCGACACCGGCCACCATTTCTGGAACGAGGTCCTCGCCGTCGGCGGCTCCCGCGACGCCCTTGACAGCTTCCGCGCCTTCCGTGGCCGCGAACCCGCTATCGATGCCTTGTTGCGCCACAGCGGGCTGGCGACCTGAGCGCGGTTACGCCCCCAAAACAAAGGCCCCGCAATGCGGGGCCTTTGTGACAAAGACAGGCGCGCTCAGGCGCCGGTCAACTTGTGGTACTTCTCCGTCAACTGCTCCGGTGTCTCGACATAATCCGGATTCAGCGGAATGCAATCGACCGGACAGACCTCGCGACACTGCGGTATCTCGTAATGTCCGACGCACTCCGTGCACTTGTTCGGATCGATGATGTAAATATCATCGCCCTGCGAGATCGCATCGTTTGGGCACTCCGGCTCACAAACATCGCAGTTGATACATTCATCGGTAATCATCAGGGCCATGGTGTTTCCTTTCGTAACTAAGCTAATTTTAATCGGGCAATCACGCGCTCGGCAATCAGGGGGGAGACAAAGGCATCAATCTCACCGCCCAAGCGCGCAATCTCGCGCACCATCGTCGCTGACAAAAACATGTACTGCCCATCCGGAGTCAGAAAAACAGTCTCCAAATCCGGCAGAAGCATGCGGTTCATGCCCGCAAGCTGAAATTCATATTCAAAATCCGACACCGCACGCAGGCCACGCAACACCAAACGAGTCTCTTCCCGCCGCGCCAGATCGATCAACAACCCCCCAAATCCGATAACGCGCACATTCGGCAGACCCGATAACACCGCCTGAGCCAATTCAATCCGCTCCTCCAGAGAGAATAACGGATCCTTGCTGGCGCTCTCCGCCACCGCGACGATCACCTGATCAAAGATCCCGGCCGCACGCTTGACGAGATCTTCGTGCCCCCGCGTCAGCGGGTCAAATGTTCCGGGGTATAGGATCTTGCTCATGGTCAATTCGTGGTCAATTATCGTGTCTCTTCCGACCGTCTCAACAACACCTGCCGGGTCTGTCCAGCGCGCCCTTCGCGCCAAATCTCCCACGCAGAAAGATCCGGGGGAACATCAAACTCGGCGTAGATTGTACCTCCCGGCCTCAGCAAAGGGGCAATGAGTTGCAAGCTGGGTGCCAAGAGCCCCGCAGCAAAGGGCGGATCAAGAAAAATCAAATCATATCCCGCTGGATCAACATCGGGCCGCGTCTTGAGCCACGCCAAGGCATCGCCGCGTACCAAGCGGATCTGAGTCGCCGCCAAGGTACGGCAATGCCCTTGCAAGGCGGCAAAGGCTTGCGCATCGGCCTCAACCAAGGTCACCTCGGCCGCCCCGCGCGAGGCCGCTTCAAGACCCAGCGCACCACTCCCGGCAAAGAGGTCCAGGCAATGCAGGCCCGTCAAGCGCTGCCCCAGCCAGTTGAACAGGGTCTCACGCACCCGATCCGGCGTTGGCCGCAGCCCAGGCACATCAGGGAACGGCAAGCGCCGGCCGCGCCAAGCGCCACCGATGATGCGGACACTGTTGCCCGCGCGCCGGGTCGATTTATTTTCCGCCACGCGCGCCCTGCCCGCCCACAATCACCGTCACCATCTGATCCGGCACCACCCGAGCCCGGAAGGCGCGGCGGATATCTTCTAAGGTCACCGCCGCCACCCGACGCGGGTAATCCTCCAGCCAAGTCAGCGGCAGACCATAAAAGCCCAGCATAGCCAAGTGATCGACGATCTTTTTATTACTGTCGAGGCGCAAGGGGAAACTACCCATCAGATTGGCCTGCGCCTGTTTCAACTCGACCTCCGTCGGCCCCTCATCGATAAAGCGTTGTACCGTCGCACGCACCACAAACAGGGCCTCGTCCGTCGCCTCACGACGCGTTTGCAGGCCAATCTCAAAGGCCCCGCGCTGCCGCAACGGCAAGAAATAGCTGTGCACGCTGTACGCAAAACCTCGCCGATCGCGGATCTCGTGCATCAAGCGCGAATCAAAGCCGCCCCCGCCGAGGATGTAGTTACCCACCAACAAGGGGAAATATTCCGGATCATCGCGCGTCATCCCCGGCAGGCCCATCAACAAATGGCTTTGCATTGCGTGGTGCGGCAGAACCACCGTCTCGGCCCGATCGCGCGGTAAGACCGCCGGTAACGGCGCCGCAGCCGGCCCATCCGGCAAGTCCTGCGCCAGCTGCTGTGCCATGGCCTCCGCCGTTGGGCGATCGATATCCCCCATCAGCACCAAAGTCAGGTTAGCCGCCCGGTAATACTGGCGATGAAAGGCCGCCAATTGTGTCGCTTCAAGCCCCGCGAGGGTCTCGATACGCTCGTTCAGGCCATACGGGTGCGTGCCAAAGACGCGCTCGGAAAAGGCCCGTTTGGCAATAAACTCAGGCTGCGTCTCCGCCTCGCGCAGGCCAGCGATGGCGCGGGCCTTTTCGCGGCTCAGAACGGCCGGATCAAAATGAGGCCGACTCAGTACGGCCTGCAACACCGCCAGCGCAGACGCGCGTTCGCGTGCGCCGCTTAAGGTGCGCACGGAAAAACTGGCCCGATCCTCATCCTGTGATTGCGCCACCACGGCCCCGACATCGGCCAGACGCTCAGCGATCTGCTGCTCACTCAGGTCACCCGCGCCCAGACGCATCAAGGCATGGGTCATCCCAGACAGGCCTACCGTCGCCGCCGTATCGCGTGCCGTCCCCGCCTCAAAACTAGCGCTGACATCCAGCATCGGCAGGTCATGGTTAGCCACGAAATAGACCCGCGCGCCATTGGCTGTGCGCCACTGCTGGACATCCAGACCGGCCTGGGCAGGCAAGGCAAGCAGGGCTGTCAGTACAAACGCAAAAATCCGATTAGCGGCCATGAGTTCCTCCAGATGTCGGCACCGGGCGACCTCCCGGCAATGCCAATGGCATGGGCAAGGGCTCCAGTTCCGCAAAGGTCATACGCGTATCGCGCAGATATTTTTCGGCCACGGCACGCACCTGATCGGCCGTTACGGCGCGTAGCCGCTCAAAGCGCACGGAGCGATCACGCCAAGACAGCCCGGCCACCTCCCATTCACCGATCTGCATCGCTTGGTAAAACAAAGAATCTTGCTGGAACACCTGCCCCGCTACGACCTGCGCCTTGGCGCGGGCCAGTTCAGCCTCGCTCACCCCGTCCTTAATGAGGCGTTGCAGTTCACGCTTGAGGGACTCCACCGCATCCGACAACGGGCGATCCTCGGCCGATGTCAGGCTGATCACGAACTGTGCCGGACCCCGCGACACCGGGTCATAGCCGGTGTCCACATCAAGCGCCACCCGCTGCGTCTTAATCAGGGCCTGCGGGAGCCGCGCCGAGCCGTGGCCATCCAATACCCCAGCGAGGATCTCCAACGCATAAGGCTCCACATCCGTCGCCGGTTGCTGCAAACGGGGCACCGGCCAGGCCAGGATCGCGACCGGCAACTTGGCCGGCGCACGCACCACAACTTGCCGACCGCCCTGCGGCTCAGGCTCGGTCAAAGGCTTGCGAGACGGAAGATCCCGGCGCGGAATAGCCCCGTAATATTTTTCAGCCCAAGCAAAGACCTGCTCTGGCTGCACATCGCCCGCCACCACCAAAGTCGCGTTGTTGGGCGCATACCAGCGCTCATACCACTGCCGCGCATCCGCCACCGTCATATTATTGAGATCACTCATCCAGCCGATCACCGGGTGACGATAAGGGTGCTCGGTATAAGCCACCGCCATCAGTTGTTCATACAACCGCGACTGGGGATTGTCATCGGTGCGCAGACGACGCTCTTCCTTGACCACCTCGATCTCCTTGGCAAAGGCCTCCGGCGCCAGTGTCAGGTGTGCCATACGATCAGACTCCAGGATCATGGCCTGCTCCAGACGCCCGGCCTGCAGGGTCTGGAAATAGGCCGTGTGATCCCGCGAGGTAAAGGCGTTCTCGCGCCCGCCGAGGGCCGCAATACGCTTGGAGAACTCACCCGCCGGCACCTTGGGTGTGCCCTTGAACATCATGTGTTCGAGCAGGTGCGCCACCCCGGTCGAGCCATAGGACTCATCCATGCTGCCGGCGCGATACCACACCTGCGCCACCGCCACCGGCGCACGATGGTCTTCCTTAACGATCACCTTGAGACCGTTGGCCAACAGGCGTTCACTGACCGTTGCCAAGGCCGCCAGCGGCATCAAACCCAAAATAATTCCAATGGCCGGGCCAAGAATGCGGCGGATAGGCTCACGCCTACGCTTCAAAAAGAGGTAAGGCATGCTATATTTTTCCAACTTTCAAACTGAGTCATTCAAGAACCCTCGTGTTTTTCAAATCCCGCCCACCGTCAGACACCCCCGCGACAAAGCCCACCGGCTGGCTGAGCCGCCTCAAGACCGGCCTGAGTAAGACCCGGGCCGTGCTGGCAACGCCCTTCACGGCCCTGTTCGCGCGCCATACACGCATCGATGCTGCACTCTACGACGAACTCGAAGAACTGCTGATCACCGCCGACTGCGGGGTCGCCGCGACCGAACATATCCTCACGGCCTTGAAAGCGCGTGTCAAGCGAGATCGGATTGAGGACAGCACCGAACTGCGTACAGCCCTCAAATCCATTCTCGCCGAAGTCCTCGCGCCGCTGGAAGCACCGCTCGATGTCACCCGCCACAAACCCTTTGTCATCATGCTTGCCGGCGTCAACGGCGCCGGCAAGACCACGACCATTGGCAAGCTCGCCAAACGCTATCAAGAACAAGGGCTCACCGTCCTGCTCGCCGCCGGTGACACCTTCCGTGCGGCCGCTCGCGAACAACTCGCCGTCTGGGGCGAGCGTAACCAGGTCGAGGTCATTGGCGGAGGTTCTCAAGACCCCGCCGCCGTCATCTTCACGGCCATCCAAGCCGCCCGTGCCCGTCACATTGATGTCGTTCTAGCCGATACGGCCGGCCGACTCCCGACCCAATTGCACCTGATGGACGAGATCCGCAAAGTACGCCGTGTGATCGAGAAGACCGACCCCAGCGCGCCCCACGAAGTCCTGCTGGTGCTCGATGCCAACACCGGCCAAAACGCCCTCGCCCAAGTGCAGGCCTTCGGCGAGGCCATCGGCGTCACCGGCCTCGTCCTGACCAAGCTCGACGGCACCGCCAAGGGCGGCGTCATCGCAGCCCTCGCGCGCAAACACCCGGTTCCGGTGCGTTACATCGGGGTGGGTGAAGGCCTGGACGACCTGCAAGCCTTCCGGGCACAGGAATTTGTCGATGCCCTTTTCGAATAGCCGCCATGATTGAACTCATTAATGTCACCAAGCGTTACCCCGGCGGCCATGTCGCCCTGGCCAATGTGGACCTGCACATCCCCCACGGTGAGATGGTCTTCATCACTGGCCGCTCGGGCGCGGGAAAAAGCACCCTGCTCAAACTCATCGGCAGCCTCGAAAAACCGACCTCTGGCCACATCAAGATCGGCACTGAAGATATCTCCCGCCTGCGCCGCGCAACCCTGCCCTTTTTCCGGCTCAACATCGGCATGATCTTCCAGGACCACAAACTTCTCTTCGATCGCAGCGTGCTCGACAATGTCCTGCTGCCCCTGCATATCCGCGAGATCCACGGTGCAGAGGCCACCCGCCGGGCCCGCGCCGCTCTGGAAAAGGTCGGCCTGGCCAACCGCGAGCGCAGCCGGCCCATCACCCTCTCTGGCGGCGAACAGCAACGCCTGTGCATCGCCCGCGCCATCGTCGGACGCCCCCGACTCATCCTCGCCGACGAGCCCACCGCCAACCTCGACGACGATTACGCCCACGAAATCATGGGCATCCTTCAGGCGCTCAACGAAGGCGGCGACACCATCCTCATCGCCACCCATGATCAGGACCTGATCACACGCTATGGAAAACGCCGCCTCGTCCTTGCCGATGGGAGCCTGTCATGATCCTCGGTGCCCACGCCCAACATCATCTCGACAGCCTGATCACGGCTTGGCAGCGCCTGCGCGCTCAACCCCTGGCCAGCGCCTTCTCCATCCTCGTCATTGGCATTGCATTGTCTCTGCCAACGGGTCTCTATCTCCTCATCGCCAACCTCGACCGCGCCTCAAGCGGCCTGGCCGAGCACACCGAGATCACCGTCTTTCTAAAGCCCAAGACCGAGATGGCTACGGCCCTT
The DNA here is from genome assembly GCA_945890495.1 of Bordetella parapertussis. GTDB lineage: Bacteria > Pseudomonadota > Gammaproteobacteria > Burkholderiales > Thiobacillaceae > QYQG01. The sequence goes on from CAMDCO010000022.1 coordinate 30,416, forward strand.
AGCCTGGCCGAAACCCTGCGCAACGAACCCGGGATTCGTAAGCTACGCTTCGTTTCCCGCGAAGACGCCCTACTCGAACTCCAACGCAGTGGCCTTGACGATGTCCTCACCAGCCTCTCCAGCAACCCCTTACCGCACGCCCTAATCATTGAACCCACTCAGGCCGGCCCGGAACAGATCCGCCGGCTAGACCAGCGCCTCCGGCAACGACCCGAGGTCGATACCGTCGCCAGTGCCGAGGCCTGGGCCCGTCGCCTCGCCGCACTGCTCGACTTCGGCATGAGCCTTACCTGGATGCTGGGTAGCGTCCTCGCCCTATCGTTGGCGGCCATCACCGGCAACACCATCCGCCTGCAAATCTACGCACGGCGAGACGAGATCGAGATCTCCCGCCTGATCGGCGCCACCGACCGCTTCATCCGCCGTCCTTTCCTCTACTTTGGCGCCCTGCAAGGGCTCTTGGGCGGTCTAGCCGCGCTCGTCCTCTCCGGATTAGCGATCCTCTGGCTGAACCAAAGCGTCGCCGAACTCGCCACCACCTATGGCAGTAGCTTCCGCCTCGCCAATCTGGATGTTCAAATAAGCACCCTCCTCTTGCTGGGCGGTACCCTGCTGGGTCTGACCGGCGCTTGGCTATCGGTCGCCTACACCCTGCGCGACTTCGACTAACCCCAAGATCAAGCCTCTCAAAAAACTGGCTCTTGGTGATTGGTAGTGGATCTGGCCACATTACACATTTTGGCAACCACGACGGCCATGGCCCATGTAGGGGCAGGCCCCCGTGCCTGCCCTAACGGTGAATGGGCAACCACAGGGGGTTGCCCCTACGAAAATCAGGCAAGCA
>CAMDCO010000023.1 GCA_945890495.1 Bordetella parapertussis
CATCCTGGAGACGGAAGAGAGTCTGCCGGCCGTGGGTCAGGGCGCATTGGGGATCGAGATTTGTACCGGGCGTGCGGATGTAGCGGCCTTGTTGGCACCGCTTAATGATGCGACGACGGCCGCCTGTGTGCGCGCCGAGCGGGCGATGAGCCGGGCCCTGCAGGGCGGCTGTCAGGCGCCGATCGGTGGTTACGCCGTGCTGGAGGGCGGACAGATCTATTTGCGTGCCTTCGTCGCCGAGCTTGATGGGAGTGTCGTGTTACGCGCGGAGGCCTGGGGTGACCCGAGCGATCCGGAGGCGGTAGGTCTGGCGGCGGCGCAACAACTCTTTGACCAAGGTGCCGAAGCCTTGATGGCCAAGCTGATCGTGCCACCCCAGTAAACTTGTGGCGCATACCCTGCCTCGCATTCGTTCCCTTTTAATTACCCGGCCCGCCGGGTTGGCCGAGGGTCTGGCTGCCGGCCTGCGGGCTATCGGGGTGGAGCCCGTTATCCTGCCCCTGATTGAGATTGCGCCAGCGCCCGATCTGGTGTCGTTGGCCACCGCCCTGTCTTGTTTGACGGACTGTCAGTGGGCTATCTTCGTGAGCCCGTCGGCGGTTCGCATGGGGCTCGCCGCGGTGCATGAGCATCTTGAGGGCTTTCCAGGATCGGTACGCCTGGCGGGTGTGGGCGAAGGATCGGCCAAACCCCTGCGCGAGGCCTTGGGCCGTGCCGTCTTGACCCCGGTCGAGGGGGCGGACAGCGAGGGGCTGCTGGCCTGTCCCGAGATGCAGGCGGTCGCCGGGCAGCGTGTGATGCTGTTTCGGGGTGTGGGTGGGCGCACCCTGATCGCCGATACCCTGGCGGCGCGCGGGGCTACGGTGATGCATGCGGTGTGTTATGAGCGGCGGCGGCTGAGGCCGGATATTTCGGCCTTGCATCTGCGATGGCGAACGGGTGGCATGGAGGGGCGTGGGGGTGTGGATGCCGTCTCGGTGACCAGTACGGAAATCCTCGATCAGCTCGTGCGGGTCATGGGGGAGGCGGGGCTTGCGTTGTTGCAGACGACCCCGCTGTTCGTTCCCCATCCGCGCATCGCCGCGGCGGCGCGGGCCTACGGGGTGCGCGATGTGCGTCTGACAGGCGCTGGCGATGCGGGATTAATTGCGGCCTTGGCTGACCCTGGCGCTAGCCCTGGAAATTGAAGCTGTCGGCGTAGAACGCCTCTTCCGGTAGGCCGCGTGCGGTGAAATCGCGCCGTGCGGCATCAATCATGGCCGGGGCGCCACAGGCATAGACCTCTACACCAGACAGGTCCGCGAAATCAGTGAGTGCGGCCTCGTGTACAAATCCGGTGCGACCGTTCCAGGCGTCATCGGCGTTGGGTTCGGATAGCACGGGGATGAAATCGAAGCGCGGGAATTGCTGCGCCCATTGCTGCGGGCCCTCGGCCTGATAGAGGTCGGCGCGGGTACGCGCACCCCAGTAGAGGATGAAATGGCGGCCCTCGGCGGCGTGGAGGGCGTGGCTGAGGATGCTTTTCATCGGCGCGTAGCCGGTGCCGCCGGCGAGCAGGATGGCGGGCTTGTCGGATTCCCGCAGGAAAAAGCTGCCTAGCGGGCCGTGGAGGCGCAGGATGTCCTTGACCTTCATGCTGCCGAAGACCTGATCGGTGAACCAGCCGCCCGGGACATGGCGGATATGCAGCTCGATGAGTTCGTCGTGCTCCGGGTTGTTGGCGAGGGAAAAACTGCGCCGGCGCCCATCCTTGAGCAGAAAGTCGATGTATTGCCCGGGCAGGAACTGTAGCCGCTCGTTGGCCGGTAGCTTGATCCACAGGGCCATGACATCGGGGGCCAGCCGTTCCATACGCTCGACGCGACAGGGCAGGGTGCGCGGGGCGATCTCCCCGGCCTTGCCGACTTCGCGAATCTCCACGGTCAGGTCGCTGCGGGCATGGGCGGTGCAGAGCAGGGCGCGGCCCTCGGCACGATCGGCCGCCGTCAGGGTGGTGGGCTGGAAGGTGCCCAGGTCAACCTCGCCTTGAAGGATGCGTCCCTTGCAGGCCCCGCAGGCGCCATTGCGGCAGCCATAGGGGAGGTTGACGCCGGCATTGAGGGCCGCTTCAAGCAGGGTTTCCGTGTCTGCTGCGGTAAACTGGTGCCCACTGGGCTGGAGGGTGATCTGGCAAGGCATGAGGGTTTTTGGATGTTGCGAGTATTGATTATCGGCTGTGGGGATGTCGCGTTGCGTCTGGTCAGGCAGCAGCGTGAGTCGTCGTCTTCGCGGCACGGCGGGGTGCAATTCTACGCGCTGAATCGTTCGCCATCGCGAATACCCCTGTTGCGTGAAATGGGTATTCGCCCCATCGTGGGCGATCTGGATGACCGGCGTAGCCTGATTCGATTGGCTGGGATCGCCGATGTGGTCTTGCACTTTGCGCCGCCGGGCCGCCCCAAGGCGGAAATGGCGCCCCCCTTGGGGGCAGCGAGCGATAGCGAGCGTGGGGGGCGTCCACTCGCGCCGCCGGGCCGCCCCAAGGCGGAAATGGCGCCCCCCTTGGGGGCAGCGAGCGATAGCGAGCATCCACTTGCACACCCGCAGGGCGAAGAATTCATCGATCGGCGTACCCGGCGTCTGTTGGCGGCCCTGGCCATGGGCACACACCCGGCTCGCATGGTCTATATCAGCACCACCGGGGTCTATGGGGACTGCGCGGGGGCCTGGGTGGAGGAGACGCGACCGGCACGACCCGGTAATGCGCGCGCCCGTCGGCGTTGGGATGCCGAGCAACAATTGCGGGCCTGGGCGATTCGGGTTGGCGCGCGGCTGCACATCCTGCGTGCGCCGGGCATCTACGCAAGGGGACGACTGCCCGAGGCGCGGGTGCGTCAAGGCCTGCCGGCGCTTTTGCCCGAGACCGACATTCACACGAACCACATCCATGCCGAGGATCTGGCCCGGCTGGCTTGGTGCGCCGTGTTTCGGGCGCGGCCGCAGCGTCTCTATAACGCGGTGGATGACAGCGGCCTCAAGATGGGTGACTGGTTCGATTGCGTGGCCGATCACCTAGGCGTGCCGCACCCTCCGCGTTTGCCCTACGAGGCGGTGATGACGGCCGTCACGCCGGCGATGCGGACCTTCCTGAATGAATCACGCCGATTGTCCAACCGGCGCATCCGGGATGAATTGGGTTTCCGTTTTTGTTACCCGGATGTGCATACGGGGCTTTCTGGGGATTAAAATCGCGGCCATGAGCGGCATCAACCTGACCCATCACTTCTTGCTGGCCATGCCCGGCATGACCGACCCGAATTTCGCCGGGGCGTTAACCTATCTCTGTGACCATGGCGAACAGGGCGCGTTGGGCATCGTGGTTAATCGGCCAATGACGCTGACAATGAGTGGATTATTCGAGCAAATCGGCCTGGATCTGCTCGACAAGCGCTTCGGTCACCAGCAGGTTTATTTGGGTGGCCCGGTGCAAAATGAACGCGGTTTTGTCCTGCATCGCCCCATCGGGGCTTGGAGCTCGACCTTGGTTGTGGGTGGAGAGGTGGGCCTGACGACTTCCAAAGACATCCTTGAGGCGACGGCCAGGGGTGAGGGGCCTGAGCAGATCATTGTTTCATTGGGTTATGCCGGTTGGGAGGCGGGGCAACTGGAGGAGGAGGTCAAGCAGAACGCTTGGTTGACTATCCCGGCCGACCCTGATGTGATCTTCGCCCTGCCTCCGGCTGAGCGGCTTAATGCGGCCTTGGGCATCTTGGGCATCGACATGGCCATGTTGTCCGATGAGGCGGGCCACGCTTGAACGGCCAGGCCACCTCCTTGGCGGGCGGCACGGTGCTTGCGTTTGATTTTGGTACCCGGCGCATCGGGGTGGCGGTGGGTGAGCGTGAGACCGGCACGGCACACCCCTTAGAGACCATTGACGCCGAGGATAATGACACCCGATTTGCGCGCATTGGCGCGATGATTCTGGAATGGCGGCCGGCTGAACTGGTGGTCGGTTTGCCGTTATCGATGGACGGTACGGAGCATGGGATGACCCTGCGTTGTCAGCGTTTTGCCAATCAGTTGCGCGGCCGCTACAACCTCCCGGTCCATTTTGTCGACGAACGCCTGACCTCAGTCGATGCGGAAATGAGCCTTCGGGAGGCGGGGGGTAGCCGTTTTGATAAGACGGCGATCGATGCGCTGGCGGCGCAGTGCATTTTGCTGGATCATCTCGCTCGCACGGACTCAATGAACCATGACGCTACCTGAACCGAATGTACTCATAGACACGCTGGCTGCGCAGCTTGCGCCGGCTATGGAGGCCGATTGTGCCCTCATTGGCATCCACACGGGGGGCGTCTGGCTACGCGATGCGGTCATCCAGCGACTCGGCGGTGAACACCTCTTGGGCGAACTGGATGTCTCGTTTTATCGCGACGACTTTGCCCGGAGCGGCCTGCACGCTGAGGTGCAACCCTCGCGCATCCCCTTTGATATCGAGGGTCGCTCGGTCATCCTGTTCGACGATGTGCTCTACACCGGGCGCACCGTGCGCGCGGCCATTAACCTGCTGTTTGATTATGGCCGTCCGGCCTCGATCCGACTGGCCGTGTTGATTGATCGGGGTGGACGCGAGTTGCCGGTCTGTGCCGATTTCACGGGCTTGCGCCTGGATTTGCCGACCAACGAGCATATCGACTTGCTGTGCGATGAGGCCGGCGAGTTGAGCTTGGTTCACGGCCCGTGGTGAGGGAGGACGATGACCGCTAAGATGACGCCTAACCTGCAACTCACCCCGGACGGGCGCCTGCGCCATCTGTTGACCTTGGATGGCCTGCCCAAGCGCATCCTGACCGAGATCCTCGATACGGCACAGTCCTTTGTGTCGGTCGGTGAGCGCGATGTGAAGAAGGTCCCGCTGTTGCGCGGCAAGGCGGTGTTCAATGTCTTCTTTGAAAATTCGACCCGCACGCGTACCACCTTCGAGATCGCCGCCAAGCGGCTGTCGGCCGATGTCGTCAACCTCAATGTCAACGCCTCGTCGCAGAGCAAGGGCGAGACCCTCCTCGATACCGTGTCCAACCTGTCGGCCATGCTGGCGGACATGTTCGTGGTCCGCCACTCGGCCGCGGGTGCGGCGCACTTGATCGCCCGCCATGTCGCCCCGCACATCCATGTCATCAATGCCGGTGACGGGCGCTCGGCGCACCCCACTCAAGGTCTGCTCGACATGTTCACCATCCGCCACTACAAGGGCGATTTCCACAATCTGCGCGTGGCCATTGTCGGCGATGTCTTGCATTCACGCGTGGCCCGCTCGCAGATCCACGCCCTGACCACGCTGGGGTGCCCTGAGGTGCGAGTGATTGCGCCGCGTACCCTGCTGCCGCGCGATGTCAGCGGCATGGGCGTGCATGTGTTCCACCGTCTCGAAGAGGGTCTCAAGGATGTGGATGTGGTGATGATGTTGCGCTTGCAGAACGAACGCATGCAGGGCGCGCGCCTGCCGTCAGCGGGCGAGTATTACAAGCACTGGGGTCTAACCCCCGAGAAGTTGAAACATGCACGACCGGATGCCATCGTCATGCACCCGGGGCCGATGAATCGCGGGGTCGAGATCGATTCTGCAGTGGCCGATGGCGGTCAGTCGGTCATCTTGCCGCAGGTCACCTACGGTATCGCCGTACGGATGGCGGTGATGTCTCTTGTCGCGGGGGCCAACCCATGAAGACGGCGATACGCAAGGGGCGTGTGATCGACCCGGCCAGCGGGCTGGATCAGGTTCAGGATGTATTTATCGCGGCCGGGCGCGTGGTCGGTCTCGGTACGGCGCCGGCCGATTTTCATGCCGGGACGGAGATTGACGCCTCGGGCCTGGTGGTTTGCCCCGGCCTCGTTGACATGTCGTTGCGCCTGCGCGAACCCGGTCTCGAATATGTCGCGGGCCTGGAGTCCGAGATGCTGGCGGCCTCGGCGGGCGGCATTACCTCGCTGGCGTGTCCGCCGGACACCGATCCGCCGTTGGATGAGCCTGGCCTGATCGAGATGCTTAAGTTCCGCGCCCGCAGTATGCCGGGGCCGCGGGTCTATCCCATCGGGGCCCTGACGCACCAACTCAAGGGTGAACGGCTGACCGAGATGGGCGAGTTGCACGAGGCGGGCTGTATCGCTTTTAGTCAGGCTGACGCGCCGCTGATCGATACGGCGGTGCTTTTTCATGCGATGGAATACGCGGCCAGCTTTGATCTGCCGGTTTGGTTGCGCCCCGAGGACCCCTTCCTGGCGCGGGGGGGCGTGGCGCATGATGGTCTGGTGGCGGCCCGTTTGGGTCTGCCGCCTATCCCGGTGCCGGCCGAAACGGTGGCCCTGCAAACCATTCTCTTGCTGATGCGGCAAACGGGGGCGCGGGTGCATATTTCGCGTCTGTCGAGTCGGGCGGCGGTGGATATGGTGCGTCAGGCCAAGGCCGAGGGCCTGCCGGTGACCTGTGATGTCGCCATCCACCATGTCCACTTGTCGGAGATGGATACGGCCGATTTCAATCCGCACTGCCACTTGGTGCCGCCGCTACGCAGCCTGCGTGATCGTGACGCGATTCGCCAAGCCCTGGCCGAGGGGGTGATTGACGCGATCTGCTCCGATCACGCGCCGGTGGATGAAGATGTCAAGGAGCGCCCCTTCCAAGAGGCGGAACCCGGCGCGACGGGGGCTGAGCTATTGTTGCCGCTCACCCTGCGCTGGGGGCGCGAGGCGGGTCTGTCCTTGCCGCAGACCTTGGATCGGGTGACCCATCGCCCGGCCCGCATCATGGGGGTTGACGCGGGCTCTCTGCGGGTGGGGGGTCCGGCGGACCTGTGTGTCTTTGATCCGGAAGGTGTCTGGCAGGTGAGTGCGGCGTCCTTGCTGAGTCTGGGCAAGAACAGCCCCTTTCTGGGGCACGAGATGCTGGGATGCGTCCACTACACCCTGATCGACGGCCACCTCGACTATCGTCGCACTTAGCCCAAGTTGGCGCTTTGAGCCTTGCCTTGTTGTAGGTCGGCATTCCCATGCCGACAACCTTTTGGATCGGCGGGAAGGGATTCCCGCCCTACATCCGCTAAGTTGGCAGCCAGCAGTGCGCTCACTTGGGCGCGTAGATCCAGCAGCTTGCCGTGGAAGAAATGCCCGGCCTCGGGCACGATCACCAGATTTAGTTCATGGGCCTGTGCGTAATTACGCACGGCGGCGAGGGGAATGATCTCGTCCTGATCCCCTTGGATCAGGGTTGCGGGGCCGTTGATGGCCCCGAAGGGGCGCAGGGTGACGGCCGGTGCCACCAAGATGACCTGCCGCAGGCGCTGGCCGACGGGCAGGCGCAGTGAGAGTTGTTGTTGGACAAAGGCCCCGAAGGAGAAGCCGAGCAGGGTCCAGTCGAGGTTGGGGTAGCGCTCGCCGATGATCTGGGTGAGCGCAGACAGATCATCACATTCCCCTAGGCCATGATCGTGCACCCCCGCGCTTTGTCCCACGCCGCGAAAGTTGCTGCGTACCGCTACGAGACCGGCGGCAAGGGCCGCCCGGGCCAGGGTGGTGACGACCTTGTTGTCCATCGTGCCGCCGTGCAAGGGATGCGGATGGGCGATGAGGGCCAGCCCTGTGGGCGAGCCTTCCGGTGTTTCGATGACGGTTTCGATCAGACCGACGGGCCCGGGCAGGAGTTGGTGTTCACGCATGGCGTGTCAGGGGATCTTTAGTCGCCTGACCTCACGACCGTGTTGCAGGTGTTCTGTGAGAATCTCGTCGATGTCGGCCTCGTCGATGTAGGTGTACCAGGTGGCGTCAGGGTAGACCACGCAGACGGGACCGTGCTCGCAGCGGTTTAGACAGCCGGCACGATTGATGCGGTTTTTGCCACGCTTGCCATGCAGATCAAGTGCCTTAGCCTTGTCCTTGGCATGTTCAAACAGGGCCTGCGCGTTGGGCGTGCCGCAGCATTCACCGCCATCCTCACGCTGGTTGAGGCAAAAAAATACATGTCTTTTGTAGTAACTCAAGGCTGTGTTCCTGTATTGGTAGAGGGGTGGGTCTGTTTTTTAGCGGAACCCCGCACGCGTTCGACGGGGTATTTGCGGGCGTTGATCTCTAGTTTGTCCTCGGCCGCCTGAAGCAGGTCGACATCTAGGCAATTGGCCAGACTGACCAGATAAATCAGGACATCGGCCATCTCCTGACGCACGGCCTCGTGGGTTTCAGGGGGAAGATGGAGGCTTTCTTCGGCGGTCAGCCATTGAAAGGGCTCCAGCAACTCGGCGGCCTCGACAATGAGGGCGGCGGTCAGATTCTTGGGGGTATGGAACTGGTGCCAGTCGCGGGCGCGGCCAAATTCCCGTACGGCCAAGGCCAGTTCACGCAGGTCCTGAATGGGCATCAATCCTCCCCGCCTCTTCACAGGCTGTAACGCCGTGTCCCCGCACCCGAGTTGTCTGGATGCGGAACCAGAAGCGGCTGCCTTTTCCGGCATGACTTTCCGCCCCGGCATCCCCGCCCATTAGCTTGGCTAAGTCATGCACGATGGAAAGCCCCAGGCCACTGCCGCCGTAATTCCGTGTCGTTGAGGAATCCACCTGTGAGAACACCTTGAACAGCAGGGGTTGCTTGTCCTCGGAGACGCCGATGCCGCTGTCACTAACGGAGAACTCCAGCAGGGCTCCGTCCTTCGTCACCCCCGTCGCTTCAACTTCCCTGCCCTCGATGCGGACGAAGCCATGCGCCGTGAATTTGATGGCATTGCTGACGAGGTTGGAGAGCATCTGACGCAGGCGGAGCGGGTCGCCCCAATGGCGCATGTCAGGCGGTCCGCTCCAGACGACCTGTAATTCCAACCCCTTCTCGTGTGCGCCTTCGGCAAACAGGGCCCCGGTTTCGTGCACGATCTGTCCGGGATCGAAGGCCACGGATGCCAGCTCGATCCGGTCCGTTTCAATCTCGGAGGCATCCAGGATGTCGTTGAGCAGGGTCAGTAATGTCTGGCCGGAATTGAGGATGACATGGGTGTATTTGTGTAGATCCTCCGGTGTGATGAGTCTTGGACGCAGCAGGAATTGCGCCATGCCCAAGATGCCGTTCAGGGGCGTGCGCAGCTCGTGCGACATGGTGGCGAGGAATCGGCTCTTCGCTATGTTCGCGGCTTCGGCGGCGATCTTCGACTTGATCAAGGCCGCATCGGCCTGCTTGCGCTCTGTAATGTCTCGCACCGTGGCATAGATGGATGGGGTGCCATTCAAGGTAAAGGTGGACAAGGTAACCTCAGCCGGGAATTCTGTTCCGTCTGCGCGTCTATGTGTCCATTCGAAACGATGAACCCCTTGGGCCTCGGCGAGGCCCATCATCCGACCAGCCTCGCTGAAGGAGTCTTCACCATTCGGCTGGAACTCGGGAGAGATCTCCGAGGGATGGTGATTCATGAAAGCCGTCCGGGATTCATAGCCGAACAGTGCCGCTGCCGCCGGATTGCCTTCCACGAAGTGATGGTTTTGCATCACCCATGTGGCGTCCGGCGACGATTCGAAAATGTGACGGAAGCGATTTTCGCTTTCCCGCAAGGCGATTTCGCGCTGTTCTTTTCGATTCAAGATGCTTATCTGTCCCTAAATCAGCGGCAAAACATGCAATACCGCACCCATTGCGGATATCGCCATACCCATGAAAAAACACGATCAACAGCAGAAAACGCTATCGACGATCATCAAGATCTGCCCACGGCACGGCACGGCACGGCTTCGGCACGGCTTCCGCAGCCAGCTGCCAGTTTATGCCTCTTTGGTGCGCCGGTACAAGCGAGTACTCGCTAGGGCACTCGCCCGAGCACTAGTCCGGGTCCCCCGGGAAATTATGGCTCTATGGATTTGGAGTGGGCGCCATGGCTCACCGCGAACGGTCACGGTCTTGCCGGAACGCATGAGCCCCTCCTTCCCCACCGGGGGAAGATGCCCGCAGGGCGGATGAGGGAGGCGCGTTGATCAACCGGCGGCGTTAGCGTGAAACAACACGGTCATTGGCGTAGGGGCAACCCCCTGTGGTTGCCCTTTCACCGTTAGGGCAGGCACGGGGGCCTGCCCCTACATGGGCCATGGCCGTCGTGGTTGCCAAAATGTGTAATGTGGCCAGATCCACTACCAATCACCAAGAGCCGAAATTATCATCGCCTCCGTAGGTCGCGCCACAGGCCGTAAAACTTGACGGAACGGCCTGAAATCGCTAGTGTTGGCCCCCTTTCAGCATCTTGTTTGTAGCACCATGGCCGATACGGAACTTACTGGCGCGGAGATCGTCATACGCTGCTTGCACGCAGAGGGCGTGAAGCATGTCTTCGGCTATCCTGGCGGCGCAGTACTCAACATCTACGACGAGATTTATAAACAGGCTGGCGAGAAAGACTGTTTTGAGCACATCTTGGTGCGCCACGAGCAGGCCGCCTTGCACGCGGCGGATGCTTACGCACGCGCCACCGGTCAGGTCGGCGTAGCGCTGGTGACCTCCGGCCCGGGCGCTACCAACGCGGTGACCGGCATCGCTACGGCCTACATGGACTCGATCCCGATGGTGGTGATCTCCGGCCAAGTGCCGACCGCGGCGATCGGTATGGACGCGTTCCAGGAGGTCGATACCATCGGCATTACCCGTCCTTGCGTGAAGCACAACTTCCTGGTCAAGGATGTGCGCGATCTGGCGGAGACGATGAAGAAGGCCTTTTATATCGCCGCGACCGGTCGTCCCGGCCCGGTGGTGGTCGATATTCCCAAGGATGTGACACAGAACACCTGTGCCTTTGTCTATCCCGAGTCCGTGTCGATGCGCTCGTACAACCCGACCGGCAAGGGCCATCCGGGACAAATCAAGAAGGCCGCGCAGATGTTGCTGGAGGCCAAGCGGCCGATGCTGTATGTCGGCGGTGGTGCGGTCTTGGGCAATGGTTCCGAACAGGTGCGTCAACTTGCGCGGCAACTCGGCTTCCCGGTGGCCAGTACCTTGATGGGCCTCGGCGCCTTCCCTGAGCCGGACCCGCAAAACCTGGGCATGCTGGGCATGCACGGCACCTACGAAGCCAACATGGCGATGCAGCATTGCGATGTCTTGCTGGCGATCGGTGCCCGTTTTGACGACCGCGTCATCGGCAACCCCAAACATTTTAGTAAAGAGGCGCGGCGCATCATCCATATTGATGTCGATCCGTCGTCTATCTCCAAGCGGGTGCGGGTGGATGTGCCCATCGTCGGTGCCGTGGATCAGGTGCTTGATGACATGATCAAGCAGATCAACGGTGCGCCGGATGCGACCGCCCTCAAGGCATGGTGGACGCAGATTGAGCTGTGGCGCGCGCAGGATTGCATGAAGTACGACCATAGCGCGCCCATCATCAAGCCGCAGGCGGTGGTCGAGGCGCTGTATCGGGTGACCGGCGGCGATGCCTTCGTGACCTCCGATGTCGGTCAGCACCAGATGTGGGCGGCGCAGTATTACAAGTTCAAGGAGCCTCGGCGCTGGATCAATTCGGGCGGTCTGGGCACCATGGGCTTCGGTCTGCCGGCGGCCATGGGGGTGCAGAAGGCGCATCCGAATGCCACCGTAGCCTGCATCACCGGCGAGGGCAGCATCCAGATGAATATCCAGGAGCTGTCCACTTGCAAGGAACACAAGCTGCCGATCAAGGTGATCCTGCTCAACAACGGGGTTTTGGGCATGGTGCGACAGTGGCAGGAGTTCTTCTACGAGGAACGCTATGCCGAGTCTTATGTCACCAGCCTGCCGGACTTTACGATGCTGGCTGAGGCCTATGGTCATGTCGGCATGCGCATTGAACGGCCCGAGGATGTCGAACCGGCGCTGATCAAGGCCTTCACCGAACACAAGGACCAGTTGGTGTTCATGAACTTCATCACCGATCCGCGCGAGAATGTGTATCCCATGATCCCCGCCGGTAAAGGCCTGTCCGAAATGATCCTCATCTAAGCCTGAACATGCGACACATTATTTCTCTGTTAATGGAAAACGAGGCGGGCGCGTTGTCGCGGGTCGCCGGGTTGTTCTCGGCACGCGGTTACAATATCGAGTCGCTGACCGTGGCCCCCACCGAAGACGCTACCCTGTCGCGCATGACCATCGTCACGCGGGGCTCGGATGAGGTGATCGAGCAGATCAACAAGCAGCTCAACAAGCTGATCGATGTGGTCAAGCTGCAGGATCTTTCTGACGGCAGCCATATCGAGCGCGAGCTGATGTTGGTTAAGGTGCGCGCCGTGGGCGAGGGCCGTGAAGAGATGAAACGCATGGCCGACATCTTCCGAGGCCGCATCATTGATGTCACCGACAAGAGCTACACCATTGAATTGACCGGCGACGGCAAGAAACTGACCGCCTTCCTGGGGGCCATCGACCCGGCCGCTATTCTGGAAACCGTGCGCACTGGCACCTCGGGCATTGGCCGGGGCGAGCGCACACTTAAAATCTGATTTTTACTGAAGGAACTCATATGCAGCTTTATTACGACAAGGATTGCAACCTCGCCCTGATTCAGAAGATGAAGGTCACGATTGTGGGTTATGGCTCCCAAGGCCATGCCCATGCCAACAACCTGAAGGATTCGGGCGTGGATGTCACCGTCGCGCTGCGTGAGGGCTCTGCATCGGCCAAGAAGGCCCAAGCGGCCGGCCTGGCCGTGAAGAATGTCGCCGATGCGGTCAAGAGCGCCGATCTGGTCATGATCCTCACCCCGGACGAATTCCAGTCCAGCCTCTATCGCGATGAGATCGAGCCCAACATCAAGCAGGGCGCCGTGATGGCCTTTGCACACGGCTTCTCGATTCACTTCAACCAGGTTGTGCCGCGCCGTGACCTCGATGTCATCATGGTGGCTCCCAAGGCCCCGGGCCACACCGTGCGTTCCGAGTTTGTGCGTGGCGGCGGCATCCCCGACCTGATCGCCATTTACCAGAACGCCTCTGGCCGTGCCAAGGACATCGCCATGTCCTACGCCTCCGCCATCGGCGGTGGCCGTACCGGCATCATCGAAACCACCTTCAAGGACGAGACTGAAACCGACCTGTTCGGCGAACAGGCTGTGCTGTGTGGCGGCGCTGTTGAACTGGTGAAGATGGGCTTCGAGACCCTGACCGAGGCGGGTTACGCCCCCGAGATGGCCTACTTCGAGTGTCTGCACGAGCTCAAGTTGATTGTTGACCTGATGTACGAAGGCGGCATCGCCAACATGAACTACTCGATCTCCAATAACGCGGAATATGGCGAGTATGTGACCGGTCAGAAGGTGATCAACGAGGAATCGCGCTACGCGATGCGTGAGTGCCTGGCTAACATCCAGAATGGCAACTACGCCAAGCGCTTCATCTTGGAAGGGCAGGCGAACTATCCTGAGATGACGGCATGGCGTCGCAATAATGCGGCCCATAAGATCGAGGTGGTCGGCGGCCAGTTGCGCGCCATGATGCCGTGGATTGCCAAGAACAAGTTGGTCGATCAGAGCAAGAACTGATGCCGCACTAAGTCTGCATTTTCCAGCCGGTGGCCTCACCGCCCCGGCTGCTGAATGTATCCTTACTAACTTATCATGTGCATCGGACTCGCCTGTTCAACCTCTATGAACTATCCACACCCTATTCTCGCCCGTGAAGGCTGGCCGATCCTGATTGGCGGCGGCCTCGCGGCTGTCGCCGTGACGGCGTTGGCCGGTTGGGCTTGGGCCAGTCCGTTGTGGCTGTTTTTCGTCTTTTGCCTGCAATTCTTCCGCGATCCGCCCCGGGTTATACCGATCGGTGAGAACCTGGTGATCGCCCCGGCGGATGGCAAGGTCATCGTGGTCGAAGAGGTGGACGATCCTTGGCTCAATCGTCGTGCGCTGAAGATTAGCGTGTTCATGAATGTGTTCAATGTCCACGCCAACCGCAGCCCGCTGGCGGCGACGGTCAAGCAGCGCTGGTATAGCCCAGGCAAATTTCTCAACGCGGCGGTGTCCAAGGCCTCGACCGAAAACGAGCGCAACGCGCTCTGGCTGCAAACGCCGGATGGCAAAGACATTACCTGTGTGCAGATCGCGGGCCTCATCGCCCGTCGCATCCTGTGTCATGTTGATGCGGGTCGCGAACTGGCGCGCGGCGAGCGTTATGGCTTTATCCGCTTTGGTTCGCGGGTCGATTTGTATCTGCCCTTGGGCACGACGCCACGCGTCACCTTGGGTGAAAAGGTGTCGTCGGGCAGCACGGTGCTGGCGACCTTGGCATGAACAGGGAAGACCCTACATTGAGCGAGGACCGGGAACCGGTCTCGCAGGGCCTCGAAAAACGGCGCGGACGGGCCGTGTTCCTGTTGCCGAACCTGCTAACGACGGGGGCCTTGTTCGCCGGTTTTTATGCGGTGATCCAGGCCATGAATGGTCATGTCGAGCACTCGGCGGTGGCGATCTTCATCGCCATGGTCCTGGATGGGCTTGATGGCCGGGTGGCACGCATGACCAATACGCAGAGTGCTTTTGGCGCCGAGTACGATTCGCTCTCCGATATGGTCTCCTTCGGCGTGGCGCCCGCCGTGACGGTTTACAGCTATGCCTTGAGCTCGATGGGCAAGCTGGGCTGGATCGCCGCCTTTATCTATTGTGCCGCCGCCGCCTTGCGTCTGGCCCGTTTTAATACGCAGGTAGGGATTGCCGACAAGCGTTGGTTCCAAGGTCTGCCTAGCCCCGCCTCGGCCGCCCTTATTGCCAGTCTCGTCTGGGTCGGCATCGATAACGGGATCGTTGGGAATGACATTCGCTGGGTCGCTTGGCTGATCACCGTCTTTGCGGGCCTCTCCATGGTCAGTAGCTTCCGCTATTACAGTGGCAAGGAGATCAACCTCCGCCAGAGTGTCCCCTTCGTGACCATCGTGGCCATTGCGCTGATCTTTGCCCTGATCGCCGTTGACCCGCCTCTGGTGATGCTGGCGGTCTTCCTGGCCTACGCCGCATCGGGTTATGTCTGTGCCTTTTGGCCCCACAAACCCACCTGCAAAATCGGCGGCCCTGGCGGAGACTTGCCCTGAGTTTGGCCGGGCCGTATATTGCGAACCATGCGATGCTATTCATGCCCCAGTCCCTTGTTTTTCAGCCGTCTGCTGGTGCGACTGCCCGTGCGCGGGCAAAACTAATTTCTCCCCCTTTGTTTGTCTATTCGCCGATCGCCTGAGGCGGTATCGGTTGTGAGCTGCAGTTGTGACCTGCAGTTGCGACCTGCGGTTGCATCCTGTGACATATGGAGTACACCATGAACGATTCGTTGATTATTTTTGATACCACGCTCCGCGATGGGGAGCAGAGCCCCGGCGCGTCCATGACGCGTGAAGAAAAGGTCCGCATCGCGCGGCAACTGGAAAAGATGCGCGTGGATGTGATCGAGGCCGGTTTCCCCTCGGCCAGCAATGGTGATTTTGAGTCGGTCAAGGCCGTCGCCGATACGATCAAGGACAGTACGGTCTGTGGATTGGCACGGGCGCTGGAGCGGGATATTGCCCGCTGTGGCGAGGCCTTGCAGGGGGCCAATTCCGGGCGCATCCATACCTTTATTGCCACCTCCCCCATCCATATGGAAAAGAAGCTGCGCATGACGCCCGATCAGGTGCTCGCTCAGGCGGTGCAGGCGGTGCAATGGGCGCGGCAGTGGACCGACAATGTCGAGTTCTCGCCGGAGGATGCCGGCCGCTCGGAGCTGGATTTTCTGTGCCGGGTGATCGAGCAGGTGATCAAGGCCGGGGCGCGCACCATCAATATCCCCGATACCGTCGGTTACAACCTGCCGTGGCAGTTTGGTGACCTGATCCACAATCTGCGTGAGCGCATCCCCAATGCCGATCAGGCCATCTTCTCGGTGCATTGCCACAATGATCTGGGGCTCGCGGTTGCCAACTCGCTGTCCGCCGTGATGCACGGTGCGCGGCAGGTCGAATGTACCATCAATGGCCTGGGCGAACGCGCCGGCAATGCGGCGCTGGAAGAGGTGGTCATGGCCGTGCGGACCCGTCAGGACATGTTTGCGTGCGATACGCGTATTGATACGACGCAGATCGTCGCGGCCTCGCGTTTGGTCGCATCAATTACGGGCTTTGCGGTCCAACCCAACAAGGCCATCGTCGGTGCCAATGCCTTTGCACACGAGTCCGGCATTCATCAGGATGGTGTCCTGAAGCATCGCGAGACCTACGAGATTATGCGTGCCGAGGATGTGGGCTGGACGGCCAACCGCATGGTGTTGGGCAAGCACTCCGGGCGTAATGCGTTCAGGAGCCGGTTGAAGGAGTTGGGGGTCGAACTGGGCTCCGAAGAGGCGCTCAACACGGCCTTTGCCCGTTTCAAAGATCTGGCTGACAAGAAGCACGAGATTTTTGACGAGGATCTGCAAGCCCTGGTGTCCGATGAGGCGGCGGCCGACCATGAGGAGCGTTTCCATTTGATCTCCTTGCGGGTCTGTTCCGAGACGGGCGAGACCCCGCATGCGGTGTTGGTGCTGACGGATAACGGGGTGGAGCAGCATGCCGAGGCCGATGGGAGTGGGCCGGTGGATGCGGCGTTCTGCGCCATTGAGTCGGTGGTGCGTTCGCAGAGCGACCTGTCGTTGTATTCGGTGAATAACATCACCAGCGGGACGGATTCCCAAGGCGAGGTCACGGTACGGCTCAACAAGGCGGGTCGTATCGTTAACGGCCAGGGGGCCGATACCGACATTGTGATCGCCTCGGTCAAGGCCTATTTGAACGCCCTCAACAAGTTGATGGGCGGAGAGGTTCGCCACCATCCGCAGACCCCGCACGCGGTCTGATTGCCCGGGGGCTCCGGGTACGACAAAAAGGGCGACCATCGGTCGCCCTTTTTTACGCCACAGGCGGAGCCTGTGGTTAGCCGGGATTCACCTGGATTAGCCGTTCATACGGGGGAGTTCCCCTTCGCTATCAACCAGATCTTGCGGCAGTTTGTAGAACCACAACTGGCGCATGGAGGTGACCCACATGATCGTGAATGCGACTCCGTACAGCGCGCCCCCGATAATCACGGCCCAGGCAAAGCCCGTCCAGACCTTGGTTAGATACCAGGCCGCCACGTCGATGATCAGCGATAGGAAGGGGGTGGCGATCACCACACACTTGAACCAGGCCGGGCGTACATAGGCGTGGGTGTAAATGAAGCCGATGATGAAGAAGATGAAGGTGATCGAGAACAGGTGGATGTGAGAGACACGCACCAGCGTGGAGACATTCATACCCTCATCCTTGGCGGTGACCTTGGCGACATTATCAGCGGTGCGCAGGTCGGGCAGGTGCGGGTTGGCCTCCGGGTTGTGGCAGGCGACGCAGTGCTCTTGCAGGATCGGGTTGATCTTGGTGTCAAACTCCGCTGCCGGGGCCTTGTTGTGCAGCCAAGTGAAGATGACCTCGCGCTTTTCGGCCGGGAGCATGTCGGCCATCGGGCCACGCAGGGCGGTCTCTAGCTTGGTGCCGTTCGGGTTTCCGCTGTAGGAGATGACCAAATCCTCGGCGGTTAGCATCTCCTTGCCATCCTTGCCCGCATGCGATTCCCAGACCTGGATCATGGCCATCAGGTAGCCGGTTCCGAAGACTAGCAGAACCATGGAAAACAATACCCGTACCGACATGGGCAGGTACTGGAAATGAAGGAATTTGGATTTCATGATGGCCCTTGCTCGAGGTTTAAAGATCAGAGAATATTAATATAAGACGAAAGTATCGTCAATGTAGTCCTGATCCAAGTCGGGATTTTGATTAATGTTGATCAATGGATTAGGGCTGTTGATTCAGGTCGCTGATTCAGATCGTAGGGCAGGCCGTGTGGCGCGCAGGAAGAGGGTCAGACCGGTGAACAAACCCAATGCCAGGACGAGTTCCACGCCGGCGAGGTATTGGGCAAGCCCGGTTTCTACATAGAGACGCAGGCTCCCCTCCATGGCATAGAGCCAGACCAAGAGGCTCAGCCATTGATAGGCCTTGCGTCGCCCGTGCAGGACACCAAACAGGGGGAGGAGAAGCGGCAAGGTCTTTAAAACTAGCCAAGATCCTTGCGGCCGCAGGGGCGCGAGCCACAACTCCCAAGAAAGACAGAGCAGGATTAGGGCGATGAGGAGACCTACCGTGGTGTTTTGGGCTGTGCCAGGCTGCATGGGGAGTTATTCCTTATGGTGCTGAGTAGGGCCATCTGCACACCGCCAAACCTCGCGCTCAATCCAGTGAATGCGCCCGAAGCCGCCGATCCAGCGTACCTTGACCGGGCGAATGCGCCAGAAGCAGAAGTCGTGCATAGCGAAATAATCGGCGGCCTGCGGAAACTGATCCAGATAGGCCGGGCCCAAGGTGGCCTTGTCGTTCATAGACAGCCGCTCGGCGTGGCCAATAAGGGTGACTCGGCCGGTGGACTGCATATCCGTCGCGAAGGGCTGCAAGATCAGCGAGCAGCGGGAATCCGCTTGCAGGTTTTTGCTGTGCTCGGCGATGTCGGAGATGAGGATGATGGGATTGCCCTCCGGGTCGAGGATGAAGGGTGAGACCGAGCCAAAAGGAAAGCCTTCCAGTCGCTTCGATAGCGTAGACAGCACGCCGTGATGGCATTCGCGGGCGAAGGCGCGGGCCCCTTGGGCGGGCGGCAGCGCCGTTGCGGAGGTATTGTTTGGCGTATTGTCTGGCGGGATCATGCCAGCTTCAGCGCGGTTTCAGCCAGCCGGCGGCCCAGCGCAAAGGCCAGTCTGCGCTCGTCTTCGGTCATTGGTTCTGCTCCGGTTTGGCCAGCTAGGTGCGATGCTCCATAAGGCGTTCCGCCAGAGCGAGTGCTTACCAACTCGGGGTTTGAATAGGGCAGGCCGAGGATGACCATGCCGTGATGCAAGAGCGGCAACATCATGGAGGTCAGCGTGGTTTCCTGGCCGCCATGCAGCGAGGCGGTCGAGGTGAATACGGCGGCGGGCTTGCCGATCAGCGCGCCCTTCATCCACAGCGGCGTGGTGCCGTCGATGAAATGTTTCAGTGCGGCGGCCATGTTGCCGAAATGGGTGGGCGAACCCAGCGCCAGACCGGCGCATTCCTCCAGGTCAGAAAGCTGGGCGTAGGGTGCGCCCTCGTCCGGCACCGGTTTGCCCGGCGCATCGACCTCGGTGGCCACGCGCGGCACGGTGCGTAGCCGCGCCTGACAGCCGGCGACCGATTCCACGCCACGGGCGATCTGGCGCGCCAGTTGTTGCACGCTGCCGTGCGGGGAGTAATACAGGATCAGGATCTCGGGCATGTTCGACGCGGGCCGGGTTTGGGTGGAGGGGATGCTACCCGAGCATGGCCTCGCGATACAATGGCCGATATTCCTATAGGACGAGTCGGTATGAATCTGCATGAATATCAAGCCAAGGCCGTGTTGCGTGACTTTGGCATGGCGACGCCGCGTGGTGTGACGATTAGCGAACCGGGTCAGTGCGCCGCAGCGGCCGCCGAGTTGGGCGGCGAGGCCTGGGTAATCAAGGCCCAAGTGCACGCCGGTGGGCGCGGCAAGGCGGGCGGGGTGAAGCTGTGCCGCGCGGTGGAGGAACTGAATATCGCGGCCCAATCCCTGCTGGGTAGCCGTCTGGTGACCTACCAAAATGCGCCCGACGGTCAACCGGTGGGTATGCTGCTGATCGAAGAAACCCTGCCCATCGCCCGTGAGCTGTATTTGAGTATCACGGTGGATCGTGGGGCTTCCCGCATCGGCATCGTCGCCTCCAGCGCGGGCGGGATGGACATTGAAGAAGTGGCACGCGCCACGCCCGACAAAATCCTGCGCGAATCGGTCAACCCCGTTACGGGCCTGATGGATTATCAGGCGCGCAACATTGCCTTTGGTCTGGGGCTTTCCGGCGATCAGATTGGCGCCTGCGTGAAGCTGCTCAAGGCCTGTTACCGGTTGTTCGTCGAGCGTGATCTGTCTCTGCTGGAGATCAACCCGTTAGTGGTGACCGCCGATGGGCGCATCGTGCCGCTGGACTGCAAGATGGCGCTAGACGACAACGCGCTGTACCGGCAAAAGGCGCTGGCCGAGCTGAATGACTTGAGCCAGCTTGACCCCAAGGAGGCCGAGGCCCACGCGCACCATGTCAATTACATCGCGCTCAACGGCAACATCGGCTGCATGGTGAACGGTGCGGGTCTTGCGATGGCGACCATGGACCTGATCCAGTTGTCCGGCGGCCAACCGGCCAATTTTCTCGATGTCGGCGGGGGTGCGACGGCGGATTCCGTATCCGAGGCCTTCCGCATCATCCTCGCCGACCCTAATGTGAAGGCGGTGCTGATCAATATCTTCGGCGGCATCGTCCGTTGCGACCTGATCGCCGACGGCATCATCCAGGCCGTGCAACAGGTGGGCGTCAAGGTGCCGGTGATCGTGCGTCTGGAAGGCACCAACGCTGAAGCGGGGCGACAGCGCCTAGCCGAGTTTGAGAAGAGTAGCGGCCTCGCCATTACGGCGGCCAACGACCTGAACGAAGCCGCCCGCATCGCTGTGCTCAGTGCGCAAGGAGATGCAAAATGAGCATCCTGATCGACAAAAACACCCGCGTCATTTGCCAGGGTTTCACCGGCAAGCAAGGCAGTTTCCATTCCGAGCAATCCATCGCCTACGGCACGCAAATGGTCGGCGGCGTGACGCCCGGCAAGGGCGGGCAGTCGCATCTGGGCCTGCCGGTGTTCAACACGGTGCAGGACGCGGTGCGTGAAACCGGTGCCGACGCGACCATGATCTATGTGCCTGCCGCCTTCGCCGCCGACGGTATCCTCGAAGCGGCCGACGCCGGCATCCGCGTTATTGCCTGCATCACCGAGGGCATCCCGGTGCGCGACATGATCAATGTGAAGGCGGCGATTCGCGCCAACGACTGCTATCTGATCGGCCCCAATTGCCCGGGCCTCATCACCCCGGGTGAATGCAAGATCGGCATCATGCCGGGCTTCATTCACCAGCCCGGCCGGATTGGCATCGTCTCGCGCTCCGGCACGCTGACTTATGAGGCCGTTTGGCAGACCACGCAACGGGGCCTGGGCCAGTCGACCTGCGTCGGTATCGGCGGTGACCCGATCAAGGGCATGGATTTTATCGACTGCCTGGCCATGTTCGAGGCCGACGAGCAGACTGAGGCGATCATCATGGTCGGCGAGATCGGCGGTGCGGCGGAAGAGGCTGCGGCCGAATTCATCGCCGCGCATGTCAAGAAGCCGGTCGCCGCCTACATCGCTGGCCTCACCGCGCCCCAAGGCAAACGCATGGGCCACGCCGGGGCCATCATCGCCGGCGGCTCGGGCCGGGCCGAAGACAAGATTGCCGCGCTGGAAAAGGTGGGGGTTGTGGTGGCGAAAAGCCCGGCTGGGATGGGGTTGGCAGTGGTGGAGGCGATGAGGCGATGAGGCGATGAGGCGATGAGGCGATGAGGCGATGAGGCGATAACGCCGCGACAATTTGCCACATTCCGTTGCCGGAGGGAAATTCCTATCATTGGGCGCTTCGGAGAAGAGGAGGCACCTGATGTCTAAACTACAACTATTTTTAGCCGTGGCTCTGTTGTCCTGTACGGTCACGGCCTATTCCGCCGACACCCCGGTGGATATCGATCTGCGCCAGGCGGCCATGTTGCATCGGGATGGAAACACGCCCGCTGCGATCGCTATCTGGAAAAAGCGGGCCGAGCAGGGTCATGTCGATGCCGCCTATAACCTGGCAGTGATCCACCAGCACGCGGATGGCGTGGCCTACGATGCGGGTCAGGCGTTGCGCTGGTATCGCTACGCAGCCGAGCGCGGTGACAAGGTGTCCCGGCTCAAGTTGGGTCTGATGTACCAGAATGGGGAGGGGGTGCCTGCAGACCAGGCCAAGGCCCACGATTGGTTCACCAAAGATCGCCAGGAACACGCCCACCATCACCATCATCCGCAATACATCGCGTGGCAAGAACAGTCCCGCAAGCTACTTGATGCGCGTGATCGCCGCGAGGCGGTTGCTTTGGCCCAACGCTCGGGTGCCCAGGTGCTGGCCACTCTCCGGCAGCGGGCGGGTATGGTGTCGGAGTCCACGCGATTGGCCAAAAGGGCCGAGGGCGTCGTGTATTGAGGCGGGGCGTTGGCTCGCAGCGTCCGCCGCCGAAATGGGGGTTTTGACCCGGTTCCTATGCGCTAAGGAAGCGCTGATCAAATCCTTAGGCAGGCTCAGGATGAACGGTAACCCTAGGATTCAATTCGTGGTTATCTTGTAGAGCCGTGGACAGAATCAATAAATCAGTGCTTCCCTAACGCTTTTGGCAGCGCGGGCACCAGGTGGTGGCGCGGCCGCTGTCGCGGCTGAGTTTGATCGGCGTGCCACAGACGCGGCAATCTTCGCCGTTGCGGCCGTACACGAAGTGACTTTGCTGGAACCAGCCCGGTTGACCGAAGCCATCGACATAATCGCGCAGGGTGCTGCCGCCCGCAGCAATCGCCTCGGTCAGTACAGATTGGATCGCGGCGACAAGCTTTGCGGCCTGCGGGCGCGATAATTTCCCGGCTAGCCGTTGCGGCCGGAGGCCGGCGCGAAACAGGGCCTCGTTGGCGTAGATGTTGCCCACGCCCACTACCTGATGGGCATTCATGATGAAGGTCTTGATCGCTACGCGGCGGTGGCGCGTGATTTGGTACAGGTATTCACCGTCAAAGGCAGCCTCTAGCGGCTCCACGCCCAAGGGGGCGAGCAGGGGATGGGTCTCTGGTGTGGGGGTGTAGAGCACAGCGCCGAACCGACGCGGATCGTGGAAGCGCAGCACGCCTCCGTCGCTCAGTGGCACATCGAGGTGATCGTGTTTGGCGGGCGGGGGTAGAGGGAGCGGCGCGGCGCTGAAGTGGCGGAGCGTGCCGCTCATGCCCAGATGGATGATGAGGGTGCCGCGATCGAGGCGAAACAGCAGGTATTTTCCGCGCCGATCAAGGTGGTGAATCGTTTGCCCGGCCAGTTGCGTGGACAGGTCCGGCGACACCGGCCAGCGCAGGCGCGACTCGCGCACGATCACGCCCAGCACGCGCTGACCCACGCTGATGGGGCCGAGTCCACGGCGGACGGTTTCGACTTCGGGTAATTCCGGCATACTATGTCTCTTGCTGTATTCGCTATTGTGGGTAGGCGAACATCATGCCCGGTTTGGGTTTGCACTGAAACTGAAGCTATTGGAACTGAAGATGTCGCTCATGACAAAGAAACACCTCTTGTTGTCCTGGACCTTGCTGTCCCTGACGGCGTGCGCCCAGACGCCCAGCGCTTTGCGTACGGACGCGGTGCAGATCGAGACGGGCTTGACCAGCCAGATGTTGTACGGCTTTCTGCTGGGCGAGATTGCCAGCCAGCGCGGTGACAAGCGCCTGTCGGCCGAGGTCTATCTGGATCTGGCGCAGCGTACCCGGGATGCCCGGGTGGCCAAACGCGCGGCGGAACTGGCGGCGCATGCCCAAGATACCGGCAGGTCGTTGAAGGCCACGCGTTTGTGGCTGGAATTGGAACCGGATGCCGAACGGGCGCGTCACGCCTTGGTTCTGTTGTTGATCAAAGGGGGGCAACTGGATGAGGCCGTGCAGGAGACCCGGCATTGGTTGACGCGGGCAGGCGCGACGGGAGCGACGGGGGTTTGGCAGTTCCTGCCGGGCCTCTATGCGCGGGCACCCAAACCGGTTGCCGCGCTGGAGGCCTTGACCCGCTTGGCGGAAGGCTATGCGGATCTCGCCGAGGCCCCGTTTGCCGTGGCACGGATGGCGCAGCAGATCGATCAACCGGCGCGGGCCCTGAAGGCGGTCGATGTGGCCCTGAAGCGGCGTCCCGACTGGGAAAGGGCGGCCTTGTTCAAGGCACAAGTGCTGGTCGGAGTGGGCGATCAGGCGGTCCTTGATTGGCTGGCGGCCTTTTTGCAGGCCCAGCCTAAGGCCAACGAGGTGCGGGCCGCCTATGCGGGGGCCTTGAGTCGTGTGCATCGACTGGAAGAGGCGGGGCGCTTGTATGACGGCCTGTTGCAGGACACCCCTGAGCATGCGGCCAATCATTTTCAGGCGGGCCTTTGGGCGCTGCGTACCGGTGCGCTGGAATTAGCGGAGACGCGTCTGACGCGGGCCCTGTCCTTGGGATACCCGAATCGGGGTCAGTTGTTCCTTCGCTTGGGTGAATTGGCGGAACGGCGGCATCAGGATGAGGTGGCGCTACAGCACTACTTGCAGGCCACGGAGCATGAACATGGGAGCGAGGGGGTGCTTAAGGCGGCGGTCGTTTTGGGTCGCCTGGGTCGCATTGAGGAGGGGCGTCGCCTGCTGGCCAGTGTGGCACCCCAAGACGACGATGACCGGATCGAGATCCTCCGCACCGAGGCCCAGATGTTGCGCGAGGGGCGCGATGCGGTGGCGGCTCTGGCCGTGCTGAGCGCGGCGTTGAAGCAGCATCCGGATCATTCGGATCTGCTTTATGACCACGCCTTGGTGGCGGAGGGCGTGGGCCAGTTTGAGTTGGCCGAACAGGGCTTGCGGCGCCTGATTGCCCTCAAGCCCCAGCATGCCCATGCCTACAACGCGTTGGGTTATACGCTGGCGGATCGGCTGAATCGTCCGCTGGAGGCGATTGTCTTGTTGGAAAAGGCGCTGGAACTGGCGCCGGGCGATGCTTTTATCCTCGACAGTCTGGGTTGGGCCCATTTCAAGGCCAGCCATCTGGACGAGGCGATTCGCTTGCTGCGTGAGGCCTATGTGGCCATGCGCGACCCGGAGGTGGCGGGACACCTGGGTGAGGCCTTGTGGGCCAAAGGGCAGCATGCCGAGGCGCGTGAGGTTTGGCAGGGCGCACTCAAGGCGGCTCCGGAAAATGCGCTGCTGCGCAATGCCTTGGAGCGCCGCTGATTTTGTCGCGCGCGGTGTTCGCTCGTTTCGTTTGGCTGGGGGCGCTGATCGCGCTCAGCGGATGTTCAACGCCCCCGCAGGCCCCGCTGAGGGTGGATGCACCTATTTTGGTGGCCCAACCGTTGACCGACTTTACGCTGGAGGGGCGTCTTTCCTTGCGCGCCCGCGACGAGGCCGTGTCGGGCGGCTTGCGCTGGTCGCGACAGGGCATGCGCGACCATATGCTGGTCACGACGCCGATGGGGGGCGCGGTGGCTGAGATCACGCGCGTGGGCGAGCATATTGAAGTGGTCGATCACAAGGGTCAGCGCACCGTGACGGAGTCTGGCTTGAGTGGCCTGGATCAGGTGCTGGGATTCAAGCTGCCGCTGGATCATTTGTCTTGGTGGTTGGCGGGGGCAGGGCGAGAGGGTGAGGTCAGTCGCCGGGAATACAACAGTGAAGGTCGCCTGGCGCATCTGGAGCAGGATGGCTGGCAGATCGACTTTCAGCGTTATCAGCCGGTCGCGGATCGTTTCCTGCCCGGAAAGCTGGTCGCCCGGCGCGGTGAAGACCTGGAATTGCGTCTGGTGGTGGATCAATGGACCCTGCCGTGAGCGGCGTGTCGCAGCGCTTTCCAGCCCCGGCCAAGCTCAACCTGTTTTTGCATGTGGTGGGGCGGCGAGCGGACGGTTACCACGAGCTACAGACGGTCTTCCGCTTTCTGGACTACGGGGATGAACTGGAAATCACGCCGCGGACGGATGGCCAGATTGTCCTCGTCGAGCCGCTGCCGGGCGTGCCACAGGAACGCGATCTGTGCTGGCGGGCGGCGTGCCTGCTGCAGGCCCATACGGGGTGCGGCCTAGGGGCGGATATTCGACTGATCAAGCGCCTGCCCATGGGCGGCGGCCTGGGCGGCGGCAGTTCGGATGCGGCAACGGTGCTTATGGCCCTTAACCGGATCTGGGGATTGGGACTGTCGCGAGAGGCCTTGCAGGGGCTTGGGCTGCAGTTGGGCGCTGATGTGCCGGTTTTTATCTATGGCCAGACGGCCTTTGCCGAGGGGGTGGGCGAGGTATTCCAGCCTTTAGCCCTCTTGCCGGCGACCTATGTGGTATTGATCCCACCGGTCGAAGTGTCTACACAGGCAGTTTTTTTGCATCCGGAATTGACACGGGACACGCCTCGCCTCACAATTGCGCCCCTTATGGATGGCGCTTGTCAGGATGACAAGACCCATAATGACCTAGAGCCCCTGGTGGCTAGGTTGTATCCGGAAGTGGCGGTGGCATTGGTCTGGCTAGGTCAGCACGGTGCGGCACGCATGACGGGGTCGGGTGCGTGTTGTTTTGCCGCATTCGCCAGCCATGAAGAAGCAGAACGGGTGTTTGCCAAGCGGCCATCCGGGATGCACGGGTTTGTTGCAGACGGTCTCGATCAGCATCCGTTGTTCGGAATCGTTTGAAACGCTTGGGGAGTCGCCAAGTGGTAAGGCACCGGATTTTGATTCCGGCATTCGTAGGTTCGATCCCTACCTCCCCAGCCAGATTCGGCGTGTAGTGTCATGACTACACGCTTTTTGTTTTTCTCTACGGAGTGTGGCGGTGGCCTTTGATAGCCTGATGGTGTTTACGGGGAATGGAAGCCCGGAACTGGCGGAGCAGATTGCTCAGCAGTTGGGCATTCCCTTGGGCCGCGCCACGGTCGGTCGCTTCTCCGATGGTGAGGTGATGGTCGAGGTGCACGACAATGTGCGCGGCAAGGATGTGTTCATCCTGCAGTCCACCTCCGCGCCGACCAATGACAACCTGATGGAGATCATGTTGCTGGCCGATTCCCTGCGCCGCGCCTCGGCCGGTCGGATCACCGCAGCGATGCCTTATTTTGGCTATGCGCGCCAGGATCGCCGCGTGCGTAGTGCGCGGGTGCCTATCGCCGCCCGGGTGGTCGCTGACATGCTGACCGGTGTGGGTGTGAACCGTGTCCTGACCATGGATCTGCACTCGGATCAGATCCAAGGCTTCTTTGATATTCCGGTGGACAATGTTTACTCGACGCCCATCTTGCTCAGCGATATCCGCGCCAAGAACTACGAGAACCTGATCGTGGTTTCGCCCGATGTGGGTGGTGTGGTGCGTGCGCGGGCGACGGCAAAACTGCTTAATAACGCGGACCTGGCCATCATCGACAAGCGCCGTCCTAAGCCGAATGTGGCCAAGGTGATGCATATCATCGGTGAGGTCCGGGGCCGCACTTGCGTGATCATGGACGACTTGGTCGATACGGCAAACACGCTGTGCGAGGCCGCAGCGGCGTTGAAGGAACAGGGTGCCCAACGCGTGGTCGCCTATTGCACCCACGGGGTGTTGTCCGGCAGCGCGGTGGAGCGGGTGTCGCGTTCGGCCCTCGATGAGTTGGTGGTGACCGATACCATCCCGTTGCGAGCAGAGGCCCGTCAGTGCAAACAAATTCGCGTATTGTCCTCGGCCGAGTTGATGGCGGAAACGATTCGTCGCATTAACAAGGAAGATTCTGTCAGTTCGCTGTTTGCCGAATAGGCCCTGGCCTTTCGGGAAACGGTTGATCGTACGATAACCTCCGTCTTTGGCGGTTTGTGTCCCCTGGTCGCGGGGGGCTTTATTAATGTTGTTGGAGTAAAAAATGAAATTTGATGTTATCGCTAAAACACGCAACCTTCAGGGCACGAGTGCGAGCCGCCGCCTGCGGGGTACCGGTCTGGTTCCGGGGATCGTTTACGGTGAGGGCCAGCCGGCCATCGCTATTGAAATGGATCACAAGGAGCTGTTGCTGGGCCTGCGTCATGAGGCCTTCCACTCGTCCGTGTTGACGCTCAAGGTGGACGGCAAGTCCGAGCCGGTGTTGTTGCGTGATGTCCAGGTTCACCCGGTGCGCACGCAGGTGCTGCATGTGGACTTTCAGCGCGTCGATCCGACCCACAAGATTCACATGAAGGTGCCGTTGCACTTTGTCAATGCCGATACCTGTCCGGGCGTCAAGCTGGGCCATGGCATTGCCAGCCACGCAATGACTGAGGCCGAGGTCCTGTGCCTGCCGGCTGATCTACCGGAATTCATTACCGTGGACATGGGCCAACTGACCGTGGGTGCCTCCATCCATTTGGCGCAAGTTACGGCCCCGACGGGCGTTGAGTTTGCCGCCCTGCATGCCGGAACCGATCCGGTGGTGGCCAGCGTGGTGGCCCCTAAGGGTGGTGCTGCAGATGAGGCGGCCCCCGCCGCCTGATAGTCGACTGTAAGAGCGCGGCGCAAGCCCATGCCTACAGCGCCTAAGCTTGTGGTCGGTCTCGGGAATCCCGGGGCCGAATATTCCGAAACCCGGCACAACGCCGGGTTTTGGTTTTGTGCGCGTCTGGCTGATACGCTGGGCGTCACCTTGGCGCGAGAGGCGCGTTTCCATGGGTTGGCGGGGCAGGCTCGCTCGGCAGGGGTCTGGTTGCTGACGCCGCAGACCTTTATGAACCGTTCCGGGCAATCGGTGGCGGCCTTGATGCGGTTTTATCGCATCGAACCCGCCGAGCTTCTGGTCGTGCATGACGAGTTAGACATCCCCCCGGGTCAGTTGCGCCTCAAATTTGGGGGTGGGCTGGGTGGACATAACGGTCTGAAGGACATCACGGCGCATCTGGGGACGCAGGATTACTGGCGTCTGCGGGTGGGTATTGGACATCCGGGCGATCGTAATGAAGTGGTTCACTATGTCCTTAAACCGCCCCGGCGCGAAGAGCGCGAGGCCATTGATCAGGCCGTTGACCGGGCACTTGGCGTGTGGCCGGCGATGGCGGCCGGGCAATGGCCAGAGGCTACGAAGGCCGCTAATGAACGCAATCCCAATAAAGAATTGAAGGAATCAAAATGAGCCTCAAGTGTGGCATCGTCGGTTTGCCCAATGTGGGAAAGTCCACCCTGTTCAACGCCCTAACCCGTGCCGGGATTGCAGCAGAGAATTACCCGTTCTGCACCATTGAGCCTAATGTGGGCGTGGTGGAGGTGCCGGATCCGCGTCTCGTGGCCCTGTCCAAGGTCGTGCGGCCACAGCGGGTAGTGCCGGCCTTCGTCGAGTTCGTTGACATCGCGGGCCTGGTAGCCGGGGCCTCCAAGGGCGAGGGTCTGGGCAACCAGTTTCTGGCCAACATCCGCGAGACGGACGCCATCATCAATGTGGTGCGCTGCTTCGAGGACGAAAATGTGGTGCATGTGTCTGGGCGAGTGAATCCGCTAGAGGACATCGATGTCATTGGCACGGAATTGGCGTTGGCTGATATGGCCACGGTGGAAAAGGCGCTGGCGCGTGACCAGAAAAAGGCCCGCTCGGGGGACAAGGAGGCGCAAAAATTGGTGGCGCTCTATGAGCAGTTGTTGCCGCACCTCAATCAGGCGCAACCGGCACGCAGTTTGGGGCTGGATGAGGAAGCGAAGGCCTTGCTTGCGCCGATGTGCCTGATGACGATCAAGCCGGCGATGTATGTCGCCAATGTGGCCGAGGACGGGTTCGAAAACAACCCGCACCTAGAGGCGTTGCGTGCCCATGCGGCCGCTGAGGGTGCCCCGGTTGTGGCCTTGTGTGCGGCCATCGAGGCCGAGATCGCCGTCCTGGACGAGGCGGATCGGATGGAGTTCTTGGCTGAGATGGGGCAGGCCGAACCGGGTCTGGATCGTTTGATCCGGGCCGGCTATGACTTATTAGGCCTGCAGACCTACTTCACGGCAGGCGTTAAGGAGGTGCGGGCCTGGACGATCCACAAGGGCGATACGGCACCTCAGGCCGCTGGCGTTATCCATACAGATTTTGAGCGCGGTTTTATTCGCGCCCAAACCATTGGTTTTGAAGATTTTATTGCTTGTGAGGGCGAGCAAGGCGCGAAAGAGGCCGGCAAGATGCGCTCGGAGGGCAAGGAATATGTGGTCCGCGATGGCGATGTCATGAACTTCCTCTTTAATGTGTGATTGACAAGCGGGTCTGGTGCCGGGATAATCGTGCGCTTTCCCG
>CAMDCO010000024.1 GCA_945890495.1 Bordetella parapertussis
GAATCTGATGAAGGGGTCACCGAGCGTTGGGGTGAAACCCCAATCTGGCAGTTCTTCTCCGGGCAGGCCTACTTTGAACATCACCCACCCTGTGACGCCACCACCCTCATCAAGTTCCGTCAGTTGCTGGGTGAAGAAGGCGTGGAAGAGCTTCTGGCCCAGACGATCAATGTCGCGGTGGATCTGAAACTCATCGCCCGGCAGGAACTGAACACCGTGATCGTCGACTCCACCGTGCAGTCCAAAGCCATTGCCCATCCCACTGACAGTCGGCTTCTGGAGGTGGCCCGCACCAAGCTCGTGGCGATGGCCAAGACGGCGGGGGTGGATCTGAAACAGACCTACGCCAAGGAAGGCAAGGCCTTGAGCCACAAGGCCGGCCGTTACGCCCATGCACGGCAGTACAAGCGCATGCACCGTACGATCCGGCGCCAACGGATCATCGTCGGTCGCCTGCAGCGTGAGATCGAACGCAAGGTCACCGTGCTGAGCCAAGCCGTCAAAGAAGCGCTCAACCCGGTCTTGGTCAAGGCGAGTCAGATCGTCCTGCAAACCGCCAAACGCAAAGCCGACGCGCCGAAGCTCTATGCCTGGCACGCCCCCGAAGTGTCTTGCATCAACAAGGGCAAGACACGCCAACCCTATGAGTTCGGGTGCAAGGTCGGCATTGCCATGACGCTCAAGCAGAACCTGATCGTGGGCTGTCGAGCCTTCCACCACAACCCCTATGACGGTCACACCCTGAACGAGCAAATCGAGCAGGCTTCCATCCTGATGCAGGATACCGGGGCCATGCCCCACACCGCCTATGTCGATCTGGGTTACCGGGGCGTGGATGCCGACAACCCGGACATTGCCATCAAGCATCGGGGCAAGGCCAAGACCTTGACCAGGGCCGAATGGAAGCACTTGAAACGCCGCCAAGCCATTGAACCAATCATCGGCCATCTGAAACAAGATCACCGGATGGATCGCTGTCACCTGAAGGGTGAAATGGGCGACCGCATCCATGCCGTCCTGTGCGCCGCGGGTTACAACCTCCGCTGGCTACTGCGGATGATCGTGAAGAAGGGCATCACCTTCTTGTACGGTCTTTATTTGCGCCTGTGCTGGGCACTCATCCGACTCGGGAAATGGCTCGAAGTTTCACTCGAACCCGTCGCGCCGCCGGAATACCGGCTTGCGAGGGTGTGGAAATGAATAAATCAGGGACGACTATCTAAGGATGACTCTCATGGATGCGATCTACGCCGACTACTCCATCAGCATGTCCGCGTTCAAAAAGAACCCGGCACAGGTCTTGCGCACGGCCGGCGAGAAGCCGGTGGCCGTGTTAAATCACAACCGTCCGGCCTTTTATATGGTCACACCTAAGCTGTTTGAAGCCTTGATTGAAGAGATGGCGGATCGTGATCTAGCTGAAATCGCGCGTCAGCGTTTGGTGCTCAAGGACACAGCCATCGAAGTCGACATCGACCAGATCTGATCGTTGTGTGGCCTTCAACATACCGCCTCAGAGATAAGGGGACGCAATACTTAATTGGCGAGACTCATCTCGCTGCCCCCCCCCCATCGTTCGCCCTGGGCCTGTCGAAGGCCCCCCCCATCGTTCGCTCTGAGCCTGTCGAAGGGGGATTGAAGGCACATGGTTCGACAAGCTCACCACGAACGGGAGTTACGGGCTCGCCACGAACGGATGTTTCAAGCTCACCACGAACGGTCACGGTTTCGCCGGAGCGCATGACACACTCCTTCTGCCTCCGGGGGAAGGTGCCCGCAGGGCGAATGAGGGACGCGCGTTGATTAACCGGCGTAGGGGCAACCCCCTGTGGTTGCCCATTACCACCAGGGCAGGCACAGGGGCCTGCCTCTACGAGGTGACCGCCCCTCAACCGGCGTAGGGGCAACCCCCTGTGGTTGCCCTGGTTGGGCAGGCACGAGGACGGCCCCTGCAATCGGTTTCATGATTTTGGGCGGCATGAATGCCATGAAAGTTGGGGCGGCTTTCCCTCTCCCCAGCCCTCTCCCGGCGGGCGAGGGGGCACGCCATTCCCCCACTAGGGTGGGCCGTTGTAGCCCGATGCATCCGGATCGGAATAGCCCCCCTGAAGCATCGGCCAGAGGACGGGCCTCCTGCAAGACACCTATATCCAAAGTACGGAGACGGGCGGCCTTACCCGCTACAAATCACATAGTGCAGAGATAAGGGGACACAATACTTAATTGTTGAGACTCATCTCGCCGCCTACCACCGCTCGCCCTGAGCTTGTCGAAGGGTGGCTAAAGGTTCATCGCAATTAAGTATTGTGTCCCCTTATTTATTCTTATTTATTATTTCCGTTCGGACATTGAACGGACGGCTGCTTTACCGTAAACGCGTTCAACTTCTTACAGAAGTGCGCTACACCCATTGACTCAAACCGCGCTTGCCGATCGTGACACGGCATGGCGGTAGCGTGCCCAGAGCCTACTCAGCACTCATCCCTCGGTAGTCCTCATCCCTAAGTCCTCAGTCCTCAGTCCTCATCCCCATGACCAGTCGTCAAGCCCAGATCCAGGAAGACACCCATTTCCGGATCATGCGCCTCTTGCAAGAAAACCCGGACCTCACCCAGCGCGAGCTGGCGGACACGCTCGGCATGAGCGTGGGTGGACTGAACTACTGCCTCAACGCCCTCATCGACAAGGGTTTTGTGAAAATGGCGAACTTTCAGCAAAGCAAGAACAAGTTCAAATATGTCTACCTGCTCACCCCCCAGGGCATTGCCGAAAAGGTCCTGCTGACCGGCCGCTTCCTCAAACGCAAGATGGAAGAGTACGACGCGCTGAAGATGGAGATTGAGGCGCTCAAGGCGGAATCGCCCTGACGAACGGAGCACCCCGCCGTTCATGGTTCGACAAGCTCACCACGAACGGATGTTTCAGGCTCACCACGAACGGAACACACCACCGTTCGCCCTGAGCTTGTCGAAGGGTGCTTGATGTTTCATTTGCCTCTGGTATTCGCATGATTCCAATCACCCCTGTCATCCTCTGCGGCGGCTCCGGCACCCGGCTCTGGCCGCTCTCCCGCGCTGGCTTCCCCAAGCAATTCCTCTGCCTCACTGGTGACGAAAGCCTCTTCCAACAAGCCGCCCGGCGGCTTGCCGCACTGGGCACCGAAGACATCGAAGTTTCCGACCCCCTCATCGTCACCAACGAAGAACACCGCTTCCTTGCCCTCGAACAACTGCGCGAAACCGGCATCGAACCGGGTGCGGTCCTGCTCGAACCCGTTGGCCGCAACACCGCGCCCGCCCTCACCCTGGCCGCCCTGCAAGCCCGAGAATCCGGCGACGACCCCATCCTCGTCATCACCCCCGCCGATCAGACCATTGCCGACCCGGCCGCATTCACCGCAACCATGCAGACCGCCATCCGTGAAGCCACCACGGGTGCCATCGTCATCCTGGGCATCGCCCCCGACCGCCCCGAAACCGGTTACGGCTACATCAAGACGGCTGCCTTGACAGGCTCGCCTTTCACAGTCGAAGCTTTCATCGAAAAACCCGACGACGCCACCGCCCGACGCTACCTCGACCAGGGCGGCTACTACTGGAACGCCGGCATGTTCGTGCTCAAAGCTTCGGTTTGGCTAAAAGCGCTCGAACAGTTCCGCCCCGACATCGCCCAAGCCACACGCACCGCCTGGGAATCACGCAGCAGGGATGCACAATTCATTCGTCCAGACAAGGAAAAATTTACCGCCCTCCCCGCCGAGTCCATCGACTACGCCGTCATGGAACACTGTCCCGGCAGCAAGTTCCCCATCAGAATGGTGCCTCTGGATGCAGGCTGGTCCGACCTCGGTGCCTGGGACGCCGTCTGGAACATCCTGCCCAAGGACCCATCCGGTAACGCCCACCTGGGTGATGTCCTGACCACCGACAGCCGTAACACGCTGGTGCACGCCACCAGTCGCCTGGTCAGCCTGGTGGGTGTCGAAGACCTCGTCGTCATCGAAACTGCGGATGCCGTGCTGGTCGCCGCCCGCTCCCGCAGCCAGGATGTCAAGGCCATCGTCGTCGCGCTGCAAAACCAGAAGCGCGAAGAACACAGCCTCCACCGCAAGGTGCATCGTCCCTGGGGCTGGTATGACAGCATCGACGACGGCGACCGCTTCAAGGTCAAGCGCATCCAGGTCAAACCCAAAGCCAGCCTCAGCTTGCAAAAACATCATCATCGGGCGGAGCACTGGGTCGTGGTCAGGGGCACTGCCGAGATCACCAACGGCGATCAGACACTCCTGCTCACCGAAAACCAATCCACCTACATCCCCCTCGGCGAAGTCCACCGACTCGCCAACCCCGGCACCATCCCGTTAGAAATCATCGAAGTCCAGTCCGGCAGCTACTTGGGCGAAGACGACATCGTGCGGTTTGAAGATGCCTACGGAAGGAAATTAAAGTCATGACGAAAAAAGTTGCCCTCATCACCGGCGTCACTGGACAAGATGGCGCCTATCTTGCCGAGTTCCTGCTAAACAAGGGTTACATCGTGCATGGCATCAAGCGCCGTGCCTCGTCCTTCAATACTGCCCGCGTCGACCATCTGTATTGCGACCCGCACGAGGATGGCGTGCGCTTCTTCCTGCACCACGGCGATCTGACCGATTCGAGCAGCCTGATCCGCATCATCCAGCAGGTACAGCCGGACGAGATCTACAACCTCGCTGCGCAAAGCCATGTCGCGGTATCGTTCGAAGAGCCGGAATACACCGCCAACTCCGATGCGCTGGGGGCCTTGCGGGTGCTGGAAGCGATGCGTATCCTCGGAATGCAGAAGAAGACCCGTTTCTACCAAGCCTCCACCTCCGAACTGTTTGGTTTGGTGCAGGAGACCCCACAGAAGGAGACTACGCCGTTCTACCCGCGCTCGCCTTATGCGGTAGCTAAGCTGTATGCTTATTGGATTACGGTGAACTATCGTGAAGCCTACGGGATGTATGCCTGCAACGGCATCCTGTTCAATCACGAATCTCCGGTCCGCGGTGAGAACTTCGTGACGCGCAAGATCACGCGCGCACTGGCACGCATCAAGTTGGGGCTTCAGAAACAGATGTATCTGGGCAACCTCGATGCGAAACGCGACTGGGGTCATGCGCGCGACTATGTCGAAGTACAGTGGTTGATGCTGCAGCAGGAGAAGCCGGAAGACTTCGTGATCGCCACCGGTGTGCAATACAGCGTGCGCGATTTCGTCAATGCCGCAGCCAAAGAGCTCGGCATGGAAATCCGCTGGGAAGGTAAAGGAGAGAACGAAAAAGGCTACTGGACGAATATTAATAACACATTGCACCTAACCCCTAACACACCGATTGTCGCTGTCGACAATCGGTATTACCGTCCCACCGAAGTCGAAACTCTCCTCGGCGACCCAACGAAAGCTAAAGACAAACTCGGCTGGACGCCCAAGACTACTTTCGATGAACTCGTCGCCGAAATGGTCCGCGAAGACCTTAAATCTGCCGAACGCGACGAGCTTATCAAGCGCCATGGGCTCAAGGCCATGGATTACCACGAGTAAGTACCGTTTCACCCGTGCCGATTTTGGCCCGTCCAAGTAATCCCTTCACCGCTGTCTATACCCACCCTTAATGGGCTCTATGTGGTTTGTAGTGGGTAAGGCACTTCCACGGCGGCGGCAGATCGGGTTAAATTTGCGTGAATTTCGAGCAACCCGTGGATCATCAACATGAACAGTGAACAGTGAACAGATTTTTGGACTGGCTTTGGGGCTTGTCACACCTTGGCAAGTCGAAGGTGTTGAACTCAGGCAAGACGACAGCGGCGTCAAGGAACTTCACCTGACGATTGGCTTTGCCCCCGGAAGCCGGTTCATGGATCGGCACGGACAGGCGTGTCCGGTGCATGACAGAGTGGAACGCAGCTGGCAGCACATGAGCTTTTTCGAGCATGTTTGTTACCTGCATTGCCGAGTGCCGCGTATCACCACCTCGGATGGCCGGGTTGAAACCGTGCAAGTGCCTTGGGCACGGGAAAACAGTCGATTTACCCTGCTTTTTGAAGCCTTTACGATGGCGTTGATCGAGCGAGAGATGCCGGTCAGTCGGGTAAGCGGCATGCTGAAGGTCAATGCCCATCGGATATGGGGCGTTTTCAAACACTGGATTGATGACGCGCGCAGCCGGGACAACCCTGCGGCGATCACCCGGCTGGGCGTAGACGAGACATCCAGCCGCAAGGGGCATCAATACATCACCATTGGAGTCGACATGGATGCCGGTCGTCTGATTCATGCGGTGCCGGGAAAAGGCCAGGAAACCCTTCAGGCCATAGGTTGCTATCTGGCCAGCCACGAGGTCAAACCCCAGCAGATCGCTGAAATCAGCATGGACATGTCGCCTGCCTTTATCGCGGGCGCGGCAAAGACCTTTCCCAAGGCCAAAATTACCTTTGATCGCTTTCATGTGGTCAAGCTGCTCAATGAGGCCATGGACAAGCTGCGCCAACTGGAGCAGAAAGAATGCAAGCTATTGAAAGGCCATAAATATATATTTCTCAGGAACTGGGAAAACCTGTCTGACAAGCGTCGTCTGACATTGGGCAGGCTAACGGATATGTACCCGACCATCGGCGATGGGTATCGGCTGAAGGTGTTGTTCAATGAGATCTGGCAACTTCCCAGCCGCGAAAGCGCTGAGGCCCATCTCAAGGACTGGATGCAAGAGGTCGAAAAGGCCGCCATCCAACCGTTTATGCAGTTCGCGAAAACCGTCAAGGCCCACTGGAGCGGGATCGTGCGCTTCTTCGATTCCCGCCTGACCAATGGCATCCTTGAAGGCATGAACCACAAAATCCAGCTCGCCAAACGAAGGGCCAGGGGATATCGCAACATCCAGAATTTCATCAACATGGCCTATTTCCTTTGTGGAAAACTGGACTTTTCATACCCGCGCTGGGCCGCTCGATGAGCCAGGGTACCCACTACAAACCACATAGAGCCTTAAAATCTGATGACAAGGCCCGAGTTCAGAAAGATCAAAGCAATATCTTTGGCTTTGTAAAAGGGCAACTCAGTACCGACCTGTTCTATGGAGCAAAAAACGTAGGTACGGCCAAGGTCGGGCAAGTGCTCTATGTGCCAGCACTCACTACACCAGCCGAGCAGACGAAGATGAGCGGCCCTTCGCCACTTCGCAACATGCTCAACTACCTGCTGAAAAAAGTGGTATCAAAGAGCGATGCCTATAATGAAATCATCACGGCGTTCGAGAAGTTGAACGTCGAGGCTCGCGAAGATGATGGGTTTCTGAGTGAGATTTCCAAGCCGCTCAACACGGCAATTTCAAGCTGGGGCATCAAGATCGACCTTTCAGTGAATTCAGTCGCGCCCGAGGATATATCAAAGTCGCTTGTCAAATTCGCATTTGTCGATTCGTCATTGGGTGATGTTGGCTTTGATCTTGAACGCTATGGTCACGGCTTTCAGCGCTCGGTGATCTATGAACTGATCCGTTTGGCACCGACTTTCAAGGATGAGAGGAATGCCGACAAAAAAGGATTCAATCCATCGTTCAATCTTGTTCTATTCGAGGAACCCGAGGCGTTCTTGCACCCGAGCCAGCAGGAAAACATGGCCTACCACCTGCGCCGCCTTGGGGCAGAAGACGGGCAGCAAGTCATTATCACCACGCATTCGCCGACATTTGCCGGGAAGGCAGCCAAAGAGATTGGGCAGCTTGTCCGTGTCCAGCGCTCTAACGGCGCGACGCTGACCTTCCAGCCCAAGGGGGCTAAGATCAACGAGTTGTTTGTCCAGGGCTGCGAACTGCTGGTGGTATTGAAAGCCTTTGTTGACGATCTGAACATACCGGATAATAAGAAGGGAAACGCTAGAAGAATGATCGCCAACCCGCCGCAGGATGACATTGCAATGCAAGAAGAGCAATTCCGCTTTCAGCTTTGGCTCGATGGCGAACGCGCATCGCTGTTCTTTGCTGACAAGGTGCTCTTGGTCGAAGGTGCAACAGAGCGAGGGCTGTTCAACTATCTGTTGGCTAACGACTGGCATGACCTTAGCGCACAGCACATCTGTCTGGTCGATGTTCTTGGCAAGTACAACTTCCATCGCTACATGGGATTGATGGAAGCCTATGGCATTCCGCACGGGATCCTGCTGGACGACGACAACAACAAGGAACACCACGGCGCGGTGAACGACCTAGTCCTAGCAAAGGCGTCAGCTAACAGCCACACTCTCGCAGAGCCGGTGAAGTTCGCTGATTGCTTGGAGACATTCTTAGGATTGCCCGCCGCGCCGGCAAAAGACAAAAAGCCTATAGAAATCCTCAAGGCAGTCACTGGTGGACAGATCACCGACGATAAGTTGCAAGCCTTACGGGCAGAGTTTTGCAAGGCCTTGGCAATCATCTAGCAAAATCATTGGTGGTCTACGAGCATCCGTCCAAGGCCAACGAGACACAAAATGACTCTCACCCCTCAGCCCTCAGTCCTCAGTCCTAGAATTTACATCGCCGGCCACCGCGGCATGGTCGGCAGCGCCATCGTGCGCACCCTGCAACAGCAGGGCCAGACCAACTTCGTCACTCGCACCCACGCCGAGCTAGACCTCACCAACCAAGCCGCCGTGCAAGCTTTCTTTCAAAAAGAAAAGCCAACACAGGTTTACCTTGCCGCCGCCAAAGTCGGCGGCATTCACGCCAACAACACCTACCCGGCCGAGTTCATCTACCAAAACCTGATGGTTCAGGCCAATGTCATTGACGCGGCATTTCGGAGTGGTGTTCAAAAGCTCTTGTTCCTTGGCTCAAGCTGTATTTACCCCAAACTCGCCCCGCAACCCATGGCGGAAGACGCCTTGCTCACTGGCCCGTTAGAGCCCACCAACGAGCCCTACGCCATTGCCAAAATTGCCGGCATCAAGCTGTGTGAAAGCTACAACCGCCAGTACGGCCAGAGCCACGGCGTTGACTATCGCAGTGTCATGCCCACCAACCTGTATGGCCCTGGCGACAACTACCACCCAGAAAACAGCCACGTCATCCCCGCCTTGATTCGCCGTTTTCATGAAGCCAAAGTGACCCACGCCCCCACCGTCACCATTTGGGGTAGCGGCACCCCGAAGCGCGAATTTCTCTTCGTCGACGACATGGCCTCTGCCAGCGTTCATGTGATGAACCTCGACAAAGCCACCTACGACCAGCAAACTCAGCCCATGCTCAGCCACATCAACGTCGGCTTTGGTGAAGACATCACCATCAAAGAGCTGGCACTGGCAGTCGGCAAGACCGTCGGTTACCCAGGTGTTATCGACTTCGACACCAGCAAACCCGACGGCTCCCCGCGCAAGTTGATGGACAGCAGCCGCCTGAACGCACTCGGTTGGCAAGCCCAAGTGGGCCTGGAAGCAGGCCTAGCAGCCGCCTACCAAGATTTTCAAGCCTCGTCATTGCGAGCGACGCGCGGCAATCCATCTCCTTCCTTATCCCCGACCAATCCATGACAACAACCCCAAAAGTCGCCCTCATCACAGGCATCACCGGCCAAGATGGCTCATACCTCGCAGAATTCTTGTTAGAAAAAGGTTACATCGTCCACGGTATCAAACGACGCGCTTCCTCGTTCAATACCCAGCGTGTAGACCACATCTACCAAGACCCGCATATAGACAACGCCCACTTCAAGTTACATTACGGTGACCTGTGCGACACCAGCAATCTGGTACGCATCATCCAGGAAACGCAGCCAGACGAAATCTACAACCTGGGCGCTCAAAGCCATGTAGCCGTCAGCTTCGAAAGTCCCGAATACACGGCCGATGTGGTCGGTATGGGCACTTTGCGGCTGCTCGAAGCCATTCGCATCCTCGGCCTGGAGAAGAAAACACGCTACTACCAAGCCAGCACCAGTGAACTGTTTGGTCTCGTCCAGGAAACCCCGCAAAAAGAAACCACTCCGTTCTACCCGCGCAGCCCCTACGCCTGCGCCAAGCTTTATGCGTATTGGATTGTGGTGAACTACCGCGAGGCCTACGGCATGTATGCTTGCAACGGCATCTTGTTCAATCACGAAAGCCCGCGCCGAGGCGAAACCTTCGTCACCCGCAAAATCACGCGCGGATTGGCTAACATCAGCCAGGGCCTGGAAGACTGCCTTTACATGGGCAATATCGACGCCCTGCGCGACTGGGGCCACGCCAAAGACTACGTGCGCATGCAGTGGATGATGCTGCAGCAAGACACCGCCGAAGACTTCGTCATCGCCACCGGTAAGCAATACAGCGTGCGGCAGTTTATTGAGTGGACTGCTGCCGAGCTGGGCATGCAAATACGCTGGGAGGGCGAAGGCGTCAACGAGGTTTGCTATTGGCTGAACCCACCCCTTCCCCCTTCGGGGGAAGCCAGGGATGGGGGCTTGCCTTCGGAAGTCCCGGTAGTCCGCATCGACCCCCGCTACTTCCGCCCCACAGAAGTCGAAACCCTGCTCGGCGACCCCACGAAG
This sequence comes from Bordetella parapertussis, assembly GCA_945890495.1. Taxonomy (GTDB): domain Bacteria; phylum Pseudomonadota; class Gammaproteobacteria; order Burkholderiales; family Thiobacillaceae; genus QYQG01. The sequence continues at coordinate 10,524 of CAMDCO010000024.1, forward strand.
GCCAAAGAAAAACTCGGCTGGGTACCAGAGATCACCGTGCAAGAAATGTGCGCCGAAATGGTTGTGCACGATTTAGCTCAAGCCAAACAACACGCATTACTCAAGCTGCATGGTTACAGTGTAAATCTGACTACTGAGTAGCAACGAATAAAATTTAATGTCCATAATATTGTTACGAGGTGTGGGCGGACGACTCGCGAATAGACTAAAAAACCTTATTGGTCATTTGCGACTAGCTCCATATGACGTTACCACCCCAGAGGGGCGTAGTAGTGAGCGTATTCGTCTTTTGAGCTGGGGGGCATTGACAGCCGGTGTGTCAAAAGTAGGTTCACTTCTTATAGTCCTTGCATCGGTTCACTGGGGCGTAGGTTACCCAAGTTCCGTCAGCAAATTCGCGATGGCGGGCCAATCACCCTAACCCATGCCGAGATCACGCGTTACTTCATGACCATTCCGGAGGCGGCGCAGTTGGTCATTCAAGCTGGAGCCATGGGCAAAGGGGGCGATGTGTTCGTCCTTGACATGGGCGAATCGGTCAAGATCATGGACCTGGCCCGGCGGATGGTGGAACTCTCGGGTTTGACCGTCAAGGATGAGCTCAATCCAAACGGTGACATCGAAATTGCGATTACAGGGCTGCGCCCCGGCGAAAAGCTCTACGAAGAATTACTGATCGGTGATAACCCCAAATCCACCTCTCATCCGAGAATCATGAAAGCCCATGAGGATTTCATCCCCTGGGCGGAGTTGGAGGACAGACTGAAATCTTTAGAGATCGTTCTGGAGGTCAATGATGTGGGTGTCATCCGCTTGATGATGGCCAAACTAGTGTCTGGCTATACCCCCAGCGCAGAAATCGTGGATTGGGTGTTCATGGAACAAGAAGCCGAGGCGGATCGCCTTGGGTCGAGAAGTTGAATTTTTCCATGGGCGGGACGGTACAACACAGATGAATACGGATTTGGAACATGCATGGGCATGCATGGGGTCAGGCATGCACGGGGTCACACACATGCACGGGGTCATGCATGCACACATGCACGGGGTCAGGTCTAGCTATGTAGCATCGGGTGTGAGGTGGGGAAAGTAATGTGCATCTTTGCTAGACCTGACCCCAATGTTTCGTGACCCCAATGTTTCGCTCGTTGGCCCATGGCCTGATCGTAGGGGCAGGCCCCCGTGCCTGCCCTGGCGTGGATGGGGCAATCACGGTTGCAGGGCAACCACGGGGGGTTGCCCCTACGGCAGGGAATTGGGGGCGTTAGGGGCGATGGATCCTGTCCGTTGGCCCAGAAAACACGGGGTCAGGTCTAGCTATGTAGCATTTTCTCTGCTACTGCCCGTCTCATGTCGCGCTCGATCCGGATCCGTATAGCGCCCATTTCGTGTGAGGAGGGCGAGCAGCACATGCACGCACATGCACGGGGTCAGGTCTAGCTATGTAGCATCGGGTGTGAGGCGGGGAAAGTAATGTGCATCTTTGCTAGACCTGACCCCAATGTCGTTGTTTGCTAGACCTGACCCCAATGTCGCATCTGACCCCAATGTCGAAGAAGTGAAGGAGATGCTGGTTTGAGTGCAAAATCTATTTTGGTGACCGGCGGGGCCGGTTACATCGGTTCCCACACCGTCGTCGATCTGCTGGGCGCGGGTTTCGACGTTTTCGTTGTCGACAACCTTTGTAACAGCCGTGCCTCGGTACTCGACCGGATCGAGCGCATCGCTGGCCGAATGCCCGGCTTCGTGCAGATGGACCTCCGCGACCGGACAGGGCTGCGGCAGTTGTTTGCGGATCACCGCTTCGATGCCGTCATCCACTTCGCGGGTCTCAAGGCGGTGGGCGAGTCGGTGGCGCAGCCGCTCTCCTATTACGACAACAACGTCGGCGGCAGTATGGTGTTGCTCAATGTCATGGCGGAGGCGGGGGTCAAGACACTGGTGTTTTCATCCTCGGCCACGGTCTATGGTGATCCGCGCACGGTGCCGATCCGCGAGGATTTTCCACTGTCGGCGACCAATCCCTACGGCCGCAGCAAGCTGATGATCGAGGACATTCTGCGCGACATGGCCCGCTCGGAACCGTCGTGGCGCATCGCGCTGCTGCGCTATTTCAATCCCGTGGGTGCCCATTCGTCAGGACTGATCGGCGAGGATCCGAACGGCATCCCCAACAATCTCATGCCCTTCGTAGCGCAGGTGGCGGCGGGCAGGTTGCCGGAGCTGTCGGTCTTTGGCAGCGACTACCCCACGCCGGATGGCACAGGGGTGCGCGATTACATTCATGTGGTCGACCTGGCGCAAGGCCATTTGGCGGCACTGCGTGCGCTCACGGATCATCCGGCTGGCGTGCTGACGGTGAATCTCGGCACAGGACGCGGCTACAGTGTGCTGGAGATGGTGCGGGCTTTCGAGAAGGCGAGCGGTCGGCCTGTGCCTTACCGCTTGGTGGATCGCAGGCCGGGCGATGTGGCTGCCTGCTATGCCGATCCCTCGAAAGCAGCGGAGCTGCTCGGCTGGCGTGCGCAGCGCGGCATCGACGAGATGTGCGCGGATACCTGGCGTTGGCAGCAGGGCGTTCAATGAAACGTCTCTTCGATTTGCTTCTTGCTTCGCTGACGATGACCCTGCTGGCACTGCCTATGCTGGCTATCGCCTTATTGGTGCGCCTGACCTCTCCCGGCCCGGCTCTCTATTGGTCCAATCGCATCGGGGAGGGCAACCGGATATTTCACATGCCGAAGTTTCGCACCATGCGCACTGGCACGCCAGCCGTGGCGACGCATCTGCTGACGGATCCCGCCGCGCATCTGACATCGATCGGCGGTTTTCTGCGCCGGACCAGCTTCGACGAACTGCCGCAGCTCTGGAGCATCCTCAAGGGCGACATGAGTTTCGTCGGTCCCCGCCCGGCACTGTTCAATCAGGATGATCTTGTCCGGCTTCGCACCGAGCGTGGGGTGCATAAACTGGTGCCAGGACTCACCGGATGGGCGCAGGTCAACGGGCGCGACGACCTGCCGATCCCCGTGAAGGTCGACTACGATATCGAGTATGCGCAACGCCGATCCATGGGGTTCGATCTTTATATCCTGTGGCTGACGGTGGTCAAGGTGTTGCGAAGCGACGGGGTGTCGCATTGATGCTGCGTTTTTGAATATGGAAGTGACTTGAACATGCCATTAACCCGTCTTGCAAAACCCGCCCTGGCCTTGCCGCGCGCGGTGAAGCGTCTCTTGGCGTTGTCGGTGGATGCGCTGTTGTGCGTGGTTACGGTGTGGTTGGCGTTGTCGCTGCGGCTGGAGATCTGGGTGGTTCCGGATGAACGCTTTGCGCTGTTGGCGGCGGTGTCGGTGGCGTTGGCGTTGCCGATCTTTGTGGTTTTTGGTTTGTACCGTGCGGTGTTCCGTTATTCCGGTTGGCGGGCGATGCTTACGCTGGCGCAGGCGGCACTGGTGTACGGCGCGCTGTTTGCGTTGATTTACACGGTGATCGGGGTTGAGGGTGTGCCGCGTTCCCTTGGGGTGATGCAGCCATTGCTGTTGATGATGGCGGTGGGTTTTAGTCGTGCGGCCGTGCGTTATTGGCTGGGGGGGCTTTATCACGAGGCCGTGTGCCGCCGGCAGTGGACGGGGATGTTGATCTATGGCGCGGGGCAGGCAGGGCGTGAGATTGCGCAGGCGCTGCAGCATGCGCCGGGTTATCGTTTCATCGGTTTTCTGGACGACGATGCTGCCTTGCACGGCCAGCTTTTGAACAGTTGGCGTGTCTATGCCCCGAAGGATCTCCCCGCGCTGATGGATGAACAGGGCGTGGCCGAGGTCTTGCTTGCTATGCCGTCCTCTACCCGTGCGCGGCGCAATGATCTGATCGAGTGGCTGCGCAATTATCCTGTGCATGTGCGCACCTTGCCCAGCGTGACCGACTTGGCGGCTGGCCGGGTGAGCTTGGCCGACATCCACGAACTGGAGATCGAGGATTTGCTCGGCCGCGATCCGGTTCCGCCGAACGGCATTTTGCTGAACCGCAATACCCACGCCAAGACCGTGCTGATCACCGGCGCGGGCGGCTCCATCGGCAGCGAACTGTGTCGGCAGATTTTGAAGTGCGGCCCGCGAAAGTTGCTTTTGGTGGAGAACAGCGAGTTTGCGTTGTATCGCATTCATCAGGAGTTGCTGCGGGTAGTGCACGCTTCCCAGGCGGCTCCCTCTTCCCAGTGCACCCCCTCTCCCCAACCCTCCCCCGCTGGGGGGGAGGGGGTTAATGGGGGGGTGGAGATCGTCCCTTTGCTGGCGTCGGTTCGGGACGAGGAGCGGATGGGCGAGATTATGTCCACTTGGCGGCCGGATACGGTGTATCACGCGGCGGCGTATAAACATGTGCCGCTGGTTGAACACAACCCGGCGGAGGGCATTCGTAACAATGTCTGGGGTACCTGGACCTGCGCCAAGGTGGCACTGGCCTGTGATGTGCGCAACTTTGTCTTGATCAGTACCGACAAGGCGGTGCGACCGACCAATGTGATGGGCGCGTCCAAGCGTTTGGCCGAGATGGTGCTACAGGCCATGGCGGTGCTGAATACGGCGGCGCTCAAGCCCGGGCGGGTGGAGGCTAACCGCACTTGTTTTTCGATGGTGCGCTTTGGCAATGTGCTGGGGTCTTCCGGCTCGGTCGTACCGTTGTTTCGCGAGCAGATCAAAAACGGCGGGCCTATCACGCTGACGCACGCGGATATCACCCGGTTTTTTATGACCATTCCCGAGGCGGCGCAATTGGTTGTGCAAGCCGGCGCGATGGCGACGGGGGGCGATGTGTTCGTGCTCGACATGGGCCAACCGGTGCGTATCTACGACCTCGCCCGGCGCATGATTAAGCTTTCCGGCTTTACGGTGAAAGACGAAACCAACCCGCAGGGCGAGATTGAAATAGTGATCACCGGCCTGCGTCCCGGCGAAAAGCTCTACGAAGAGCTGCTGATTGGCAACGATCCCAAGCCCACCCAGCACCCGCGCATCATGAAGGCCAAAGAAAAGTTCTTGCCGCACGAGTCGCTGATGGAAAGCTTGAACGCGCTGGAAATGGCCCTCAGCGTTAACGATGTGCCGATCATCCGCCAACTGCTGGTCGATATCGTCTCTGACTATCGCCCCGCCGCCGAAGTCGTCGACTGGGTGCATGTCGCCCAACTGCGCGAAAGTGAAGCCCTGGAATCCGAAGCCGTCAACGACGCAGGAACGCATGCCGCCGCGCGCGACGAGCCGGTTGAGGGGGGGGGGGGGGCTACAAACCCCACCCAGCGAACCCGCTGACGGGGAAATTCACCGACTTCCAGGATGAGTATGTGTGAGGGGCGGGGATAAACGAGAGGACACCACGAACGAAACCGGACTTTTTGCCCGCATCAAGGACAGCGTTAAAGACAACATCAAGGCGCACTTCGATCCGCTGCACGGCAGTAAAGACAGCCTGCTGTTCTGGATTGAAGAAAACCCCCGCCCCCGTGACACCGGCACCTTCATCATCGCCTGCTGCGGTCGCGTTTTGTGCGAAGTGCGCGACCTGGCGCTGTATGGCCCAACCCCCGCCCCCGTGCTCCAACAACTCGCCGCCTATTCCGGCGACCTGCGCCTCTGCGCCGCCCAACGCATCGAATTCAGGAATGTGTCCCCCTGGCTGCAAGACGAAATCCGCAAGGGGCTGGAAGACCTTCAGGTCAAGCTTGGGGCTCATAGCCGTTTGGGCTGAGCTTGTCGAGGAGGCCACCTCCGTTCGCCCTGAGCTTGTCGAAGGGTGGGGTGGTGGGTGAGGGTGGTTCGACAGGCTCACCACGAACGGAGGGTGGCGTACCACGAACGGATGTGTGGGGTGTTCTGGGCTTGGTCGGTCTGTGCTCTATGCCGAATTCCAAGCACAGCTTGTCAAACTCATGCGCTCCGGTGGGGCGTTTTCTCAGGCTGGGGTATCAGCTTCCTCAGATTTCCGACATCATGGCGACGATCGGGAGCGTATTTCGGCGACAGTTTACTAAATCACTAAATTACTCGCACCTCCCCGGAGACTGACATGACCCTCAAAGCCCTTCTCGTTGGCATCAATCGCTACAAAATTCCCGGTGCAGACCTGCAGGGCTGCGTCAACGATGTCACCAATCTGCGCGACTGTTTGCTCAAATACTTTGGCGCGACCACCGGCAACATCCGCATTCTGACCGATGCTCGCGCCACCCGCGTTGGCATCCTCGAAGGGTTGGCTTGGCTGACCAAAGAAGCCAAGGCGGGCGATAGTCTGCTCTTCCACTATTCCGGCCACGGCAGCCAGATTCGCGATCTGGATGGCGATGAAGTCAAGGATCACATGGACGAGGTCATTTGCCCGCACGACATGGACTGGGACAAGGAGAACGCCGGATTCATCACCGACGACGAACTGGACGCACGCTTCCGCGAACTCCCTCGGGGTGTCAATCTGGAAGTGCTGCTCGATTCCTGCCATTCCGGCACGGGCACACGCGAAATGGCCGCGTTGGCGCAACTGCCTCGCGAACAATACCTGCGGCCGCGTTATCTCACCCCACCTGCGGATATCGCCAGCCGTCAGGACGACGACCTTGCCGTCACCCGTCTGCTGCGCACGGCCTCTCGACGCAAGACCGTTCCTGTCCTGTTTGCGGGTTGCAAGGACAGCCAGACCAGTGCCGATGCCTACATCGGCGGCAGCTACAACGGCGCGTTTACCTACTACCTGTGCAAACATATTCGGGATACGCAGGGGCAAATCCCCCGCGCTGAACTCCTCAAACGCTTACGCGCCTCCGTCAAGTTCAACGGTTTCAGCCAGGTTCCACAACTCGAATGCCCGACGGCGGAAAAGAAGAAAAGGATGTTGGCGTGACGGGGGCCATCCGGCTCCACGATGTCTCGAAGGCCTTGTAGATCAATGCCGTTACCCTCAAACCCGTTCGCCCTGAGCTTGTCGAAGGGTGAATTCGTCGAAGGGCAGGAATTTCCCCTGATGTCTTGAGGATGCGAGATGGATTTCTGGGTTTACATGGTTCGCTGCAGTGATGGCAGCTTTTACACCGGTCATACCGATAATCTTGAAATGCGAATTAACCAGCATCAATCTGGCGCCTTTCCAAGTTGTTATACATTTAAACGCAGGCCGGTTGAACTTGTGTTTGTCCAGGAGCATGCAACTCGTGAGGAGGCGCTGTCCTCAGAGCAACAAATCAAGGGTTGGGGTCGCAAGAAGAAAGAAGCGATGACGCGTGGTGATTGGGCGGAGGTGTCTCGCCTTGCCCGTTCATCCTTCGACAGGCTCAGGACGAACGGGGGTTGATGGTTCATGGTTCGACAGGCTCACCACGAACTAGGGCAAGCTCACCACGAACGGGAGGGTGGCTCAGGACGAACGGATGCCTCCTCCGTTCGCCCTGAGCTTGGGACTCCCATCCGTTCGCCCTGAGCTTGTCGAAGGGTGGGGTGGTGGTGGGTGGTTCGACAGGCTCACCACGAACGAGGTATGGTTCGACAGGCTCACCACGAACGGTTATTGATGGAACGGCATTGGATTACTTTAACCAATTAATTGAAACAGTGAGCAAATGAGCAAAATCCTGGTCACCGGCGGAGCCGGCTACATCGGTTCCCACACCGTCGTCGAGCTGCTGGGCGCGGGTTTTGATGTGTTCGTCGTCGATAACCTGTGCAACAGCCGCGCCTCGGTCATCGACCGCATCGGGCGCATCGCTGGTCGGATGCCTGGTTTTGTGCAGATGGACCTCCGCGACCGGGCGGGGCTACGGGATTTATTTGCGGAGCACCGCTTCGAGGCCGTCATCCACTTTGCTGGGCTGAAGGCGGTGGGCGAGTCGGTGGCGCAGCCGCTTTCCTATTACGACAATAATGTCGGCGCCAGCATGGCGTTGCTCGAAGCCATGGCGGAGGCGGAGGTCAAGACGCTGGTGTTTTCGTCGTCGGCCACGGTCTATGGCGATCCGCACACGATGCCGATCCGCGAGGATTTCCCGCTATCGGCGACGAATCCCTATGGCCGTAGCAAGCTGATGATCGAGGACATGTCGCGCGACTTGGCTCGCTCGGATCCCTCGTGGCGCATCGCGCTGCTGCGCTATTTCAACCCGGTGGGGGCCCATTCGTCGGGACTGATTGGCGAGGATCCGAACGGCATTCCCAATAATCTCATGCCCTTTGTGGCGCAGGTGGCGGCGGGCGGCTTGCCAGAACTGTCGGTCTTCGGAGCCGACTACCCCACGCCGGATGGCACCGGGGTGCGCGATTACATCCATGTGGTCGACCTGGCGCAAGGCCACTTGGCGGCATTGCGTGCGCTGGCGGATCGTCCGGCGGGCGTGCTGACGGTGAATCTCGGCACAGGGCGCGGTTACAGCGTGCTGGAGATGGTGCGGGCTTTTGAGCAAGCGAGCGGTCGGCCGGTTCCTTATCGCTTGGTAGATCGCAGGCCGGGCGATATCGCCGCCTGCTATGCCGATCCTTCGAAGGCCGCAGAGTTGCTCGGCTGGCGTGCACAGCGCGGGATTGACGAGATGTGCGCGGATACTTGGCGTTGGCAGCAGGGCGGGCAATAGCCTGCTCTTTCACTATTCCGACCACGGCAGCCAGATTGCGGGAGATAAGGGCGGGAGATAAGGCGGCAGACTACAAACCGAGTTCGCTATGCGAGCCAAAGCGCACCAGGTGCAGGGTTTCGTCATCCGGTTTCAGGTAGATCAGCACCAGGTCTGGCTTGATATGGCAATCGCGGTGGTCTTTCCCGTCGCCGGAAAGCGGGTGGTCGCAGTACTTTGGGTCAAGTGGCTTATCGGACGCCAGCGCTTCGACAATGGGAACGAAATCATCTTGCAGAACTTTGCGATGCGCTCCTTTGGCTTCCCGCTTTAAGTCGCGCTTGAACTTGGCGGTTTGCTTAATCGTCCGCATCAAGCGCCGCTTGCAAATCACTCAGGGTGACGGTTTCCAGATTGCCGGCACGCGCCTCTTTCATGGCGGCGATAGTGACGGCATTGGGAATCAGCGGATCGAAGGGCAGGGCGTGCTCTCGTGCCACACGGGTCAGCAGCAGGCGCACGGCATCGGAGACAGTAAGCCCCATCGCTGCCAGGACGGCGGCGGCTTCCGCCTTGATGGCACCGTCGATGCGGGCTTGGACGAGTTGATTGGCAGACATGATCGTTGGCTTCTCCTATACTGAATTACATTGTAATTCAGTGGAATGAAAAAGCAAATTAGATAAGGAGATAAGGGAAGGCCTAGCCCTAAGTGGGTCGAAGGGTGGGGTGGTGGTGGGTGGTTCGACAGGCTCACCACGAACGGAGAGGGGCTCACCACGAACGGAGAGGGGCTCACCACGAACGGATGCACCCATCCCGCCGTTCGCCCTGAGCTTGTCGAAGGGTGGTTCATGGTTCGACAGGCTCACCACGAACGGGGGGCTCACCGGTTGCGTTCAGTTATGAAAATTTTCGTTCAGATCAAGATGTATTGACATCGGCTACACGGAGAGCGCACAATTTGCGTATCTATTGCATACACAGGAGGATGTCATGCGTGATGCCGCCATCAACCTCAGAGCCTTGCCCGAGCAGCGTGATCTCATTGATCAGGCCGCATCGGCGCTGGGCAAGAATCGCTCAGACTTCATGCTGGAGGCTGCTTGTGAGCGCGCCCAATCGGTGTTGCTTGACCGGGTGTTTTTTAGGTTGGATGCCGACAAGTTCGAACAGTTCGTGGCCTTGCTCGACGCCCCGCCTGCACCCAACCCGGGTCTGGAGCAGTTGATGGCCGTGAAGGCGCCCTGGGATGCCAATCCTGCATGAGCCAGAAGCTTTCGCCACTGCAGCCTTTGGCGGCTGAGCACCGACTCGAGGATTTTGCCTGCGGGGAATCGTCGCTCGATGAGTGGCTACGCCGCCGGGCGCTGTTCAACCAGGCAACGGGGGCGAGCCGCACCTTTGTGGTGACCAACGAAACCGGCCATGTTCTGGCCTATTACGCTTTGGCTGCCGGCGCGGTGTCGCACCAGGAGTCCCCGGGGAGCATTCGTCGCAATATGCCGGACCCTGTACCGGTCATGGTGCTGGCCCGCTTGGCTGTAGACCAACGCTTGCAGGGCCAGCAAATCGGCGGTGCTTTGCTCAAAGATGCCTTGCAACGCGCCGTATCGGTGGCGCAAAACATCGGCGTGCGTGCCCTGCTGGTGCATGCCCTCAACGAGCGTGCACGGCAGTTCTACAGCCACTACGGTTTTATGCCTTCGCCGGCCAACCTCATGACACTGATGTTGCCCCTGCACGCGAGGAACACGCATTGAATATTTCGGTGACAGTTTACTAAATCACCAAATTATCCGCATCACGGAGACTGAGATGAAAAAGGGGGGCGTGATGGTCAACTTGATGTGGTGCCTAACAGGCCACCGCCATGGATATGCGAAACGAGCATCGACCAGGGCGCGGCGGAACAGTGAATCGTAGGGCGGGATGATTTTTGCATGATAAATCGTGTTTCGGTGACAGCTTACCAAATACACTAAATTATTATCTGCCCCTTCGGGCCACGCTTCTGCGGTTTTAGCGTTCTGTTCGTCTGCGCCTCAAGCCGCTTGACCAGCGGATCATTCTCGCCTGAAAGATGGGCCGCGATGCTCGACCATGCCCAATCCTGAGCCCGCTGAACCAGCCTGGCGCGAACGGGCTTGTGAATGATGTATCGCACCGCGTGGGCCAAGTGCGCTTCATCCCTCACCACGGAGGCAAAACGCCCCTGCCACAGATGCCCCGTTGTCCGCTGCGCGTGTTGATGTAGGCCGTATAGCGGCGATGCGCATCCGCAAAGGTGCGGCGCAAGCCGTCTTCGTTGGACGGCGTGGCGATGAGATGGACAGGGTGCGGAGGGTGCGCTAATTTAGTGTATTTGATAAGCTGTCACCGAAATTAGAAGGGGGGGGTTTATGGTTCGACAGGCTCACCACGAACGGGGGCGTCCACGAACTGGGGGCTGCTGGCGACTTTTCATGGCATATAATAAGCGTTCACATTAGGGCTGTTATTTGAATAATGGTGGTACAATTGATCATATGAGAGCGATTGATCTTCTAACCCCCAATGAGGCCTGCCATGAGCTTGGTGCGCGTTGCCGCGTCTTGCGTCTGGCAAGGAATCTGAGTCAGGCGGAACTTGCGGCGATGACGGGGGGTTCGTTGTCTTCGATTCGTCGATTGGAGGCTTGTGGCCAGGGTACCCTCGTGCTGCTCGTTCGGGTTGTCCAGGCCTTGCAGGTTGGGGTGCAGTTGGAATCCTTTCTGGTCCAGCCGATGGCGAGCATTGCCGATATCGAGCGTAGCGTTGCGGCAACGCGGCGGCAGCGTGCGGGTGGGCAGCGCAAGCGGGGCGCTGGGGGATGAAAAAACGGGCTGTTCTCTATTGTGGCTGGGGCGAGCGCTGGCCGTTGGGCATGCTCGCCGACTCCGGGCGCTCCGACATGCCGATACTATTCGAATACAGTGACGAAGCGCGTCGCCAGGGCTTGGAACTTTCGCCGTTGCGTCTGCCGCTTGCGCATCCCGGCGCGTTTGAGGGCGAGTTGTTTTTCCTGGGGTTGCCCGGCCTGATCGCCGATGCGTTGCCGGACGGCTGGGGCATGCTGCTGATGGATCGTGCTTTTGCCCGCGCCGGTCGGCGGATGACGGAGGTTTCGCCTCTCGATCGATTGGCGTTTGTGGGCGAGCGCGCAATCGGCGCCCTTGCCTTCGCACCGCCGGAATCGGAGGCCCCCGCTAGCGAAGATCTGGAGCTTTCACGGCTTGCCGAGGAGGTGGATCTGGTGCTGGCCGATGCGCCTGCTCATATACCGGCCGAAGCGGCGCTGCGACATTTGTTGTTGCTGGGCGGCTCGCCTCAAGGGGCGCGGCCGAAGGTGCTAGCGGATTTCGATCCGGCTTCCGGGCGTCTCAGCACCGGCTGGGAGGGTGCCGGGCAGCCGTGGTTATTCAAATTTCCGGCGCGGGAGGAGCATCGTGATGCCTGTGCCATCGAGGAACTCTATGCCCGTGTCGCCCGACACTGCGGCATCGACATGACAGAGACACGCTATTTTGATCTGCCCGGTCGCCATAGCGCCTTCGGCGTACGCCGATTTGATCGCGAAGATGGGATGCGGGTACCACTACTGAGTCTTTCCGCCCTGCTGCATGCCGATTTCCGCCTGCCGGCGCTGGATTATGAAACGCTGCTGCGTGCCGTCCGACGGCTGACGGGGGATGAACGGGAGGTGATGCGCGCCTTTGAACATTGTGTGCTGAATGTGCTGTTGCATAACCGCGACGACCACAGCCGCAACTTCGCGTTTCGCCTCGGTCGCGACCGGCGCTGGCGGCTTGCCCCGGTTTTCGATCTCACATTCTGCGAGGGGCCACGCGGAGAGCATCAGACTGCCGTGGCGGGGGAGGGGCGAGCACCGGGTCGAACCCATTTGCTGGAGGTGGCGCGGCGGGGGGGTATTCCACCCAGGGCCGCAGGAGAGACGCTGGATCGCCTGCTGACGGGTGTTGCCGATCTGAAGTCGCTGGCCACCGACCTGCCGATCCGCAAGCGCCGACTTGACGAAATTCGCCGTTTTCTATCGGCGGATTGGCAGCGGGTCGCCGGTTGATTGTATTTAGTATTTCGGTGACAGCTTACTAAATACACTAAATTATTTGTACGCTTCGTGCCCTGCATGTCACCCAGCGTGGGAGTTGGCGTGAGCGTGTTTTCTTTGAAGATGGCGCCTCCTTGGTGATGGATAACAAGCATTTGCTCCACGCTGTGCGATACATTATCCACAAGCCCATTCGCGCCAAGCTGGTTCAGTGGGCCCCAGGATTAGGCGTGGTCGAGCATCGCGGCCCATCTTTCAGGCGAGGATGATGTGGCTGGTCAAGCCTGCTCCGGTACGGGAGCGCTAAAACCGCAGAAGCGTGGCCCAAAGGGGTAGACGATAATTTAGTGTATTTAGTAAACTGTCGACGAAATTCACGAAATTCCGCTTGTGTTGATCCATAGGAAGAAAGTATCTACAATGTAGATACTTTTAAGGAGTATTTTTATGGAAGCCGTCATCCGTAAATGGGGCAATAGCCCGGCATTGCGTCTGCCCAGCGCGGCATTGAAAGAAGCGGGTTACGCTCTCGAGCAGAAAGTGGAGCTGGTCGTTTCACGCGGGCGCATTGTGATCCAGCCCTCAGAGAATGTGACTTACAGCTTGGACGATTTGCTGGCGGGCATTACAGCGGGTAACGCGCACGGCGAATTCAGCTTTGGCAAGCCGGTTGGCAAAGAGGCGTTGTGATGGCCGCACGCGGCTATGTTCCCGATGCCAGTGATGTGGTCTGGCTGGAGTTTGATCCCCAAGCCGGGCATGAACAAGCAGGCCATCGCCCTGCGTTGGTGATCAGTCCGGCCAGTTACAACGGTAAAACGGGCCTGATGGTTTGCTGTCCCATGACCACCAAAATCAAAGGACACCCGTTTGAGGTGGTGACCCAGGTCGACGGTGTTGACTGTGCCATATTGTCAGATCAAGTCCAATCCTTGGATTGGAAAGTGCGTAAGGCGAAGAAAAAGGCGGCCGTACCGGCGGACGCGATGTTGCATGTCAGGGCTAAGATGAAAGCCCTGCTCATGATTTCCTGAGGACTTCAGCTATTGTATTTCGGCGACAGTTTACTAAATACACTAAATTACCCACACTCCGGAGACTGATATGACCCTCAAAGCCCTTCTCGTCGGTATCAATCAATTAAGGGGACACCATACTTAATTCAGAAGGATGCCGCTGGCGCGTACTGGCACATCGTGAATTAAGTATTGTGTCCCCTTATATACCCTTATATACCGATCAACCCCGCATGCCGTTAGACGAGTCGGTGGCCATCCCGCCGTGAGGGGATTGTCGGCATAGGAATGCCGACCTACGAAGATCCACTGGGGCCAACACCGGCGAATAATGGGGGTCAGAATGAGCTACCCCGCGGAATAATTGGGCTAACCCCGATTTCTGGTGGTCTGACCCCAATAACACTGCTACGGCGCATCAATCAGTGTGCCGGCCAAGTGTCGATCGCTGGAATATCTCTCGCGTGATGAAGCACTCGAGCAACAACGATTCCTTGGTCATCCTCGAAGTAGAACAAAATATAAGGCGTCGAGGTTGGCCAACTGCGCATGCCTGCCGCCAACTCATCACGCAGACGCCCCATTTTCGGCTGCAAGATAAACTTCCGGGCTTCGGCCTCTATCTGATCACGAGGTGATCGGCGGCATTCAAACTGTCCTCGGCGACATACAGCCACGCCTCCAACAGGTCATTCTCCGCGCTTGCGGAAAATCTTAGGATACCCACTACACGGCTTTCCGGGCGACCAACGCAGCCCGTCCCTGCTCCTTGATTTCGGCCATACTAACCTCGCGCATCTGCCCCGCTACGATGTCACTGACACCTTGGGCAATATCCGCCTTCAAAGCGGCTAGGCTGGCAGCCTGGACACCTTGGTAGGCCTCGAACAAGCGTAGGGCTTCGCGGATGACTTCACTGGCGGAGCTGTAAAGTCCAGACTCAACGTGTTGGCGAACGCGGTTTTCCAGTTCGGTCGGAAGAGAAACGTTCAAGGACATGGCAGGCTCCGAATGAATGTCAAATTCTGCCATCCTACGCCATTTTTAGCTGTGGCAGTACCGACCATCTTCTTCACTTCAAGGTTTATCTGGCTGTTCACCGGAACGCACGGGGTCAGGTCTAGCCAAGTAGCATAGAGCACAGCGCATCAGATAGAAACGCCGCCATTGTGACCGCCTACGCAACGGGGGCCTATTCATACCAAGATATTGCCGCCCATTTCGGGAGATATCGGGAGATAAGGGGACACAATACTTAATTATTGAGGCGGCATCCAGCCATGGCTAGAGAACTGCTTTGGAGACATCCCCACTCATTGCCCAGAGCGGTGATCGTAGCAAGACGATGGGATCAGCCCTGTTCATTGAGCAAGCCGAAGAACGCTGGGGCGCAAGTTGATGAAGGGAAGGCCTGGCCTGAAGCGAACCGAGGAATGACACGGGCTAATTAAGTATTGTGTCCCCTTAATTGCTCCTTAATTGCTCCTTAATTGCTCCTTAATTGCCCTTATTGGCAGGTCTCGGCCGCGAGGAGGGTGTTTTCCAGCAGGGTGGCGACGGTCATGGGGCCTACGCCGCCCGGAACGGGGGTGATCCAGGCGGCGCGTTCGGCGGCCGGGGCGAATTCGACATCGCCGCAGAGTCGGCCATCGGCCAGGCGGTTGATGCCGATGTCGATGACGAGGGCGCCGGGCTTGATCCATGCCCCTTTGACCATTTCCGGTTGACCTACGGCGGCGACGACGATGTCGGCGCGGCCTACATGCGCGGCCAGATCAACGGTACGGCTGTGGCAGACGGTGACGGTGCAACCGGCCAACAGAAGCTCCAGCGCCATCGGCCGGCCGACATGGTTGGAGGCGCCCACGACGACGGCGTCCTTCCCGGCCAATGCGATGCCGGTGTGTTCGAGCAGTTTGATGACGCCGTAGGGCGTACAAGAACGCAGGGTGGGGGCGCGCACGGCGAGGCGGCCGATGTTGTAGGGGTGGAATCCGTCCACATCTTTGCTGGGTGCGATGGCCTCGATAACGGCCTCGTCGCGGATGTGGGCGGGTAGCGGGGCCTGAACCAGGATGCCGTGGATGGCGGGGTCGGCGTTGAGTTGCTCAATGAGGGCGAGGAGTTCGGCCTGGGTCGTGGACGGCGGCAGGTCGTAGGCCAGCGAGTGGACGGCCGCTGTCTCGCAGGCGCGGCGTTTGTTGCGTACATAGACGCTGGAGGCCGGGTCGCTGCCGATCAGGATGACGGCCAGTCCGGGACGGGTCTTGCCGGCCGCGATGCGCGCCTCGATTCGGGTGCGGAGTTGTTGCAACAGCGATTCGGCAATGGATTTTCCATCAATAAGGCGGGCGGTCATGATTCGGTTCCGGCGAGTGTCCAATGCCCCTATTGTAACTGCGCTCATTGCCACGGCGGGAGCAGGATGGGAGTTGAAAGATAAGGGGACACAATACTTAATTATCCGGCCAGCGTGATAATTAAGTATTGTGTCCCCTTATTACACTTATTGCCTCGATTTGACGGACAGGGCCGGAAGGGCTAAAGTATCACTTGATATTACCAAGTGATAGGAGAGCGGCAATGGCAACATCGCTCAAGATTGAAGAGGCGCTGAAGGGCCGTGTCCAACACCTCGCCAGCCAGCGCCGCCGCTCGCCGCACTGGATCATGCTCGAAGCCATCCAGCAATACGTCGAGCGCGAGGAAGCTCGCGAGAATTTTAGGCAGGAAGCCTTGGCTTCCTGGGCGGCCTATCAGGAAACCGGACGGCACCTGACCGGCCAGGAGGTGCGCACCTGGTTGAACGCTTGGGGCACCGAAGATGAAAAGGTCGTGCCTGAGTGCCACAGGTAATCGTCACCGAAGGCGCAGCGGAAGGCTTGGAACGGTGCCGACGGTTTCTGTCCGTCAAGGCCCCGGAAGCCGTCAGACGGGCCGGTCAGACTATCGAGCGGCAATTCCTACTGCTGGAGACGGCCCCCGACATTGGTCGACCGTTCCCTGAGATGCCCGAGTTGCGCGAACTGGTGATTGCCTTCGGGGATTCCGGCTATGTGGCTATGTACCGCTATGAACCGGCTGACGATGCGGTGTATGTTCTGGCCTTCCGGCATCAGAAAGAGGTTGGCCACTGATGAGCATGAATAAGATAAGGGGACACAATACTTAATTATCCAGCCAGCGTGATAATTAAGTATTGTGTCCCCTTATTACATTGCTTAGGAGTCTCTGCATTACCCGCCACAATGACGGATAATAGAGCCATCGTCCAGACAGAAAGACTTACGATGCAACGCAGCTTTGCCGAGATCGCGTTTGATTGCCGTCCCAAGATGACCAAGCGGCAGCAGTTTCTGGCCGAGATGGATG
>CAMDCO010000025.1 GCA_945890495.1 Bordetella parapertussis
TCCAATACCTGTGCCCGGTTCGCTTCTTTGTGACTCATCAGTTTGTCCATCTTCAAAATGTCCGCCGCCAGTTTTAACTGGGCCAGGTTGTATCACCTGCGGACATTTCTACTTGGGAGAAACCGGACATTACTACTTGGGGCTAACACCCCGCAGGCAGCAATGTCATTTCTGAAACGGATGAGTTACAACAGGGAAACCTATCGCGCATAATGACAAGCATGACTGTTTTGTTGAACAGTCTCCGGAAAATCCAATGCATCAAAAACTCACCCTAACCCTGTCGATGGCCATTAGCCTGGCCTTTACAACCCCAGCGGCGGCAGAAGGCTTGGCCTTGGGCGGCAGTCTGACGCTCGTGTCACAAACCGTGAACAAATCCGAATCGGGCGCCGTTGACGACAGCCAGTTCACGAATCGTGTTGATGTCACGGCCGAGATGCCCGCCGGTAAGTTCGGTCGCGCCGAAGGTAAATTATTCGCGCATCTCCGTGCGGGCAACGAGGCCCCGGCCGGAAACGATGCCTTTGCGACCAGCAACGCGGCCACTTTCGACTTCCCCAGCCCGGTGTTGTTGCAGGCTTGGTACCAACTCGACATCCCCGCCGGCGCAGAAGGCAACAAGGTCGAACTGACCGCAGGCAAGATTGACCCGTTCGACTTTTTTGACGGCCATACGCTGTCTGGCGATGAAACCGAGGGGTTTTTGAACCAGGCCTTTGTGCATAGCCCGTTGCTGGACACCGGTGGCGATACTCAGCCCGGCATCCACGGCACCAGCCCCGGCGTACGCCTAGCCTATGTATCGGCCCTCAAGGACGGTAGCCTGACCGTATCCGCCGGCGTATTTGGCACCGGCGGCAACGGTGAGCAGTTTGACGATGCCTTCAACAACGCGTTCTCGATCGCCCAGCTCGAATATGCCGGTAAGGCCGTGGCCGGGCAGGAGGGCGCGTATCGGCTGCATGGCTGGAACAACCGCAATATCCGGCATCGCGGCTGGGGCTTCTCGCTCGATCAAGCGGTGAATGACCATGTCGGCGTGTTTGCCCGTTATGGCGACCACACCCAGGGCAGCGGCAATCTCGATAAGGCCCGGACACTGGGCATGCAGGTCAACGGCGCGCCTTGGCGTCGTGAGAAAGACCGTCTTGGTCTGGCCTACGGCAGGCTGAACGCCAGCGCGGGCGGGTCAGAAAAGATCACCGAGCTGTTCTACGCCATCCAGATCAACGACACCCTGCAGATCACGCCTTCAGTACAGCAGATAAGCGACGCCTCTGCCACTCGCGGCGCAGATCGCACGGTATACAGCCTGCGCGCCAAGGCGGCTTTCTAGTAGATCCTCCCATTAAAACCCTTACAAAAAACCGGCTCTATGTGATTTGTAGTGGGTCCTCCAGGCAATCGTGCAAAATCACATGGAGCCAAATAAATCGCTCGGCCTGAGCCTGTCGAAGGCCCGTATTGCCGGGTATTTGTCGGTTCGACACGCTCGCCGCGAACGGTCAGGGTTTTATTACCGTTCGTCCTGAGCCTGTCGAAGGACTTGATCCGCACTTTCCTAGGGCTGTTTGGCCGCAAATGCCACCACATGATCCACCGCAAGGCGAATGCCGATGGCCTCGCCGATCGCGTGGTCGTGGTGTGACGGCACCAAGGCCAACACGGTGTGCCGGGACTTTAGACGCAGGGTGTAGAGGAAGTCGGCACCCCGGAAGGCGCGCCGTTCGATGATGGCGGTCAGCGGGCTCGCATCATCATGGAGGATGTCATCCGGCCGCAGCAAGACATCGACCGCCGCGTTCTGCCCGTACACCCTGCAGCTGCCGCCATCACACGCTGCGGCCGTGACCGTCTCCAACCGCCCCAACTCGATCTCGACCTGATGGTCGCTGATCACGCGTCCCGGCAACAGCGCCCCTTCGCCGACAAAGTCGGCCACGAAGCGGCTTTTCGGGCGGTGGTAGAGGTTGTAAGGCGTGTCCCATTGCTGGATAACGCCATCTTCCATGACGCCAATCTGATCGGCCATGGCAAAGGCCTCGTGCTGGTCGTGTGTCACCAAGAGCGCCGTAATGCCTTCGAGTTTGAGGATGTCGCGTACCTCAATAGATAGCCGTTCGCGCAGCTCCACATCGAGACTAGAAAACGGCTCGTCCATCAGCAACAGGCGCGGACGCGGGGCCAAGGCTCGGGCCAAGGCCACGCGCTGTTGCTGGCCACCGGACAGGCGATGCGGGGCGTTATCGGCCTCCGCTGAAAGCCCGGTGAGCTGCAACATGGCGCGCACCCGCGCCTCGCGTTCGGCCTGCGGCCAGGCGTATAGGCCGAAGCCGATGTTTTCCGCGACCGTCAGATGCGGAAATAGGGCGAAATCCTGAAACACCAGTCCAACCTGTCGCTGTTGCGGCGGGGTTTGCTGACGGGCGTTAGCCATCCGTGCGCCGGCGAGATGAATTTCTCCGGCTTGCAAGGCATCCAGTCCAGCGATCAGACGCAGGGCGGTGGTCTTGCCGCAACCGGAGGCCCCCAGCAAACAGCCAATCTCGCCGGGTTCCAAATGCAGGCTGACCCCTTTCAACACCTGTTTGCTGCCGTGGGCGTGGGAAATGTTAGCAAGCGATAGCATGATCTTGTCCCTTGGTGAGTAGCCAGACCGGCAACAATCCGACCACGACGATGGCTAGCGCGGGCAGTGCGGCGCGTTCCCATTCGCCTTCCGAGGTCATCTCGAACACCCGTACGGCCAAGGTATCCCAGCCGAACGGGCGCGTCATCAGGGTGATGGGGAGTTCCTTGAGGATATCGACAAAGGTGAGCGCGGCGGCGGTGAGTACGCTTACGCGCAACATCGGCAGATGCACACGCCACAGTCGCCTCGTGCCGGTCACGCCGTGCAACTGCGCGGCCTCATCGAGGCGTAGCGAGATGCGCGTAAGACCGGCCTCAATCGGATTAAAGCCCACCGCCATGAAACGAGCGGCATAGGCCAGCAGCATGACGATGAGGCTGCCTTGCAGAAGGGGGGCGGGAATGAGGCCAAGGGCCATCATCTGCTTGTCCAGCCAGGCCAACGGGATGAACAGGCCCACGGCCAGCACCGCACCGGGCATGGCATAGCCCAAGGTAGAAAGGCGTGTCAGCAGGCGCATGCCGGGGTTTAAGCGTTGCGCATAACCCAAGGCGATCGCCAGCAACAGCACGCAAAGGGTTCCCAGGCCGCCCAGCCAAAGGGAGTGCGCGGCAAAGCCCCAGTAGCGGCTATCGAGATCCGCGCTGCTGACATCCCAAGCCCACAGCGCGATCTGTCCCATAGGCAAGAGGAAGGCGAAAAACAGCAGCCCGGCGCACCCAGCGCTGGCGGCCACGGCGGCGGCCCCATGCAAGCGCCAGCGCAGCGGTTTGTCACCCGCGCGGCTGGTAGCGGCATAGTGGCGACGGGCCCGCATCTGGCCTTCGATCAGCAGGGCAACCAGCACGAAGAACACCAGCATCGAGGCCAATTGCGAGGCCGTCGTCAACGAGAATAGCGAAAACCAGGCCTTGTAAATGGCGGTGGTAAAGGTGTTGTAATTAAAAATGGACACCGCACCAAATTCGGCCAGGGTTTCCATGAGCGCGAGGATCAGCCCCGCCGCGATGCCGGGGCGGGCCATGGGCAAGGCCACGCGCCAAAAGGCCTGGGCGCGCGACAGTCCAAGCGACTGCGCGGCCTCCAGCAGGCGTGCGCCCTGGCCCAAAAAAGCGGCGCGGGCGGTGAGAAAGACATAGGGATACAAGGACAGGGACAAGAGCAGGATGATGCCGCCACGCGAACGGATAGACGGCAAGATCACGCCGAACTCCCGCAGCCACAGCGCAACGCTGCCGGTGACATCGAAAAGCCCCAGCCAGACGAAAGCGGAGATGTAGGCCGGCAGCGCCAAGGGCAACAGCAGCGCCCATTCAAACAGGCGGCGACCGGGAAACTCACACGCCGCCGTCAGCCACGCGGTGGAGACGCCCAGCAGCAACACGCCCAGGCCCACGCCGAACAGCAGCCAAACGGTGTTAACCAGCAACTCCGGCAGCACGAATGCCCGCAAATGCTGCCAAATAACCGGATCGGGATGAAACACGCTGGCGGCAATCACCCCCAGCGGGATCAAGGTGATGAGGGCGATGCCGGATACACCGGCCCAGGGCAGGAAGCGCAATTACTTGTACCCGGCCCGATCCATCATCATGCTGGCCTTGGCCTGCAAACGACCGGCCTCCGCGATGGGATTTTTGTTTTGTTTGAACTCGCCCCAAGCCACAACCGTAGCATCGGCTTTGACCGCAGGGTTGGCCGGATACTCCAGGTTGCTGTCGGCATAGAGATTTTGCGCCTTCGCTGAGGACAGCCATTCCAGCAGCTTGATCGCTTCGGCCTTGTTCTTGGCATGGCGGGTGACACCCGCGCCTGAGATATTCACATGCACGCCGGCGGTCGGATCTTTAAGCCGCTGGTTAGGCCAGAAGAGGGCCAGCGGCAGACCGGGCTTCTTTTCCATCAGCCGGCCAAAGTAATAAGTGTTCACCACAGTGACATCGCAAATCCCGGCGGCCACCGCTTCCATCGCCTTGGTGTCGTCTGGGAAGGGTTGCGTGGCGAGATTGGCGACCCAGCCCTTAACGATATCTTCGGCCTTGTCCTCGCCGTGTTCGGTGATCAGCATGGCGACCAGCGACTGGTTGTAAACCTTCTTTGAGGTCCGCAGGCAGAGGCGGCCCTTCCATTGCGGTGCGGCCAGGTCTTCATAGCTGGACAAGGCGCCCGGCTTGACCTTGGCGGGGTTGTACACCACGGTGCGCGCGCGTACCGACAGGCCAAACCACTGATTATCAGGATCCCGCAGATGGGCCGGAATGTTCTTGTTCAAGGTGGCCGAGTTCACCTTCTGCAGCAGATCTTCCTGAGTCGCCTGCCAAAGATTGCCCGCATCCACCGTCATCAGCATATCCGCCGGGGTGTTTGCGCCCTCGGCCTTAAGCCGCGCCAACAACGGCCCTTCCTTGTCGGTGACAAACCGGACGGTAACGCCCGTCTCTTTCGTATAGGCCTCGAACAGCGGCTTGATAAGCGGCTCATTGCGGGCCGAATAAACCACCACTTCGGCGCTAGAAATCGCGGGGACCGACAGGAAACCGATGAGCAATAGACCCGCAAGGTGATTTTTCATAAGAGCGCTCCAAGGCCGTTGAGACAAGACAGCCCCGATCTAAACACTAATGATAATAATTGTCAATTGCAAATCGGCCTTGGAATCTGTCGGCCTTGGGATTGGCGCTAACGACCTCCGTCAAGGCCCGACAATCCCTCTCCTGCCCGCACCAAGGCCCGACGATCCCTCGCGTCAGGAAGGATCGAGCCACCCTTATTGCACCACCGCCCCTTATTGCACCACCGCCCTTTATTGCACCACTTCCTTCAATTGCTCAAGGATCGCTGGATTCTCTAAGGTCGAAACATCGGAGGTAATCTCTTCGCCCTTAGCGAGGGTGCGCAGCAGGCGGCGCATGATCTTGCCGGAACGGGTCTTGGGCAGGTTATCGCCAAAGCGAATCTCGTCGGGCTTGGCGATCGGGCCAATCTCGTGGGCCACATGGTTGCGCAGATCATTAACGATGGCCCGGGCCTCATCGCCCATGGGTCGGCTACGCTTCAGAACCACATAGGCCACGATGCCTTCGCCCTTGATGTCATGCGGCTTGCCCACCACGGCGGCCTCGGCGACCAGCGGGTGCGAGACCAGGGCCGACTCGATCTCCATGGTACCCAGGCGATGACCCGACACATTCAGCACATCGTCGATGCGGCCCATGATGGTGAAGTAGCCCGTCTTGGGGTCGCGCACCGAACCGTCACCTGCCAGATACAGCGCACCGCCCAGCTCCTCAGGGTAATACGACTTGATGAAGCGCTCCGGGTCACCCCAGATGGTGCGGATCATCGACGGCCACGGCTTCTTGATGACCAGAAAACCCCCTTGGCCCCACGCCACATCGTGGCCGGCCTCGTCCACGATCTCGGCCATGATGCCGGGGAAGGGCAAGGTGCAGGAGCCCGGCACGGTGGGTGTGACGCCCGGCAGAGGAGTGATCATGTGACCGCCGGTCTCGGTCTGCCACCAGGTGTCCACAATCGGGCAACGGCCACCACCGACCTGGCTGTGATACCACATCCAGGCCTCGGGGTTGATCGGCTCGCCCACCGTGCCCAACAACCGCAGGCTGGACAGATCAAACTTTCCGGGATGGCATTCCGGGTGCCCTTCGCCCAGCTTGATCAGTGCGCGAATGGCCGTCGGTGCCGTGTAGAAGATGCTGACCTTGTGCGCCGCGATCATGCGCCAGAAACGGCCCGCATCCGGATAGGTCGGAACGCCCTCGAAGACCAGCTCCGTACCGCCGCAGGCCAGCGGCCCATAGGCCACATAGGTATGACCCGTGACCCAACCGATATCGGCCGTACACCAGAACACATCGTCCGGCTTGAGATCAAAGGTCCACTTCATGGTCAGCACGGCCTGCAACAAATACCCCGCCGTGGCGTGCTGCACGCCCTTGGGCTTGCCGGTGGAACCAGAGGTGTAGAGCAGAAACAGCGGGTGCTCGGCCTCGACCCATTCCGGTTCACAGGCCTCAGACTGCTCCGCCACCGCCTCATGCCACCACAGATCACGCCCCGCGACCATGGCGCAAGTCCCGCCCGTGCGCTGATAAACGATGACGCGTGCGATGGTTTCGCAACCGGACATCGCCAAGGCCTCATCCACGGCCGGTTTAAGCGGAATGTTCTTGCCACCACGCACCTGCTCATCGGCCGTGATGACCATCACCGCGCGAGCGTCTTCGATGCGATCCTTCAGTGACTGGGCAGAAAATCCGCCAAACACCACGGAGTGGGTCGCGCCAATCCGTGCGCAGGCCTGCATGGCCACCACACCCTCGATCGACATCGGCAGGTAGATGACCACACGGTCACCCTTTTTGACCCCTTGCGCCTTCAACGCATTGGCAAATTTGCCGACCCGCGCCAGCAGTTCCTGGTAGGTCACCGAGCTCACTTGGCCGTCGTCGGCCTCGAAATGGATGGCTACCTTGCCCCCTAGGCCCGCCTCTATATTCTTGTCCAGGCAGTTGTAGGACGCATTCAGCCGGCCATCCGCAAACCACTGGTAGAACGGCGCGTTCTTCTCGTCCAGCACCGTGCTGAAGGGCTGCTTCCAAGTCAGATGTTCGCGTGCGAGGCGTGCCCAATAGCCCTCGTAATCCGCCTCAGCCTCCGCGCAGAGCGCCCGATAGGCGGCCATACCGGAGATCGTCGCCTGACTAACAAAGGCCTCCGAGGGCGAAAAGACCCGCGTCTCATGCGCGACAGATTCGATGTTCGACATAGGTTACAACTCCTCAATAGCATCCAAAAACGGTCAATCCCCCCCGGGAAGGTGCAAAATAAGACAATTCCACCCGATTTACAATCACTCCCTGTGCCCCCCCGTGACATTCATTAACCGCATCGACCACGCCGCCCACCACTCCCGCTGGCTAGCCGCCCGTTTATCTGCCCGCCCGGATCTGCGCGAGGCCTTGGCGGCAGGGACTGAACAGCCCTTCAGCGCGGCCGAGATGGCCATCGTGCTGGCGGCCAATCTAGTGACGCATTTCGATCTGGGCATCGCCTTGCGCCGACTACGCGAGGCCGTCATGGCCCGGCTCGTGGTACGCGACATCAACGGCCTCGCGGACCTCACCGAGGTCACCGGCACTTGCACCGATCTCGCCGAACTCGCCATCCAACGCGGTGTCACTCAGCTCCATGCTGAGCTGGCCGCCATTCACGGCGAGCCGCAGGGCAGCGACGGCCAGCCACAACAGATGATGGTGGTCGGCATGGGCAAACTGGGCGGGCGAGAGCTCAATGTCTCGTCCGACATCGACCTCATCTTTATCTATCCCGAAGGCGGCGAGACGGCCGGGCCGCGCCGTCTCGAAAACCACGAATTCTTCACCCGCCTCGGCAAACGCCTGATCGCCCTGATCGGTGAGACGACGGCCGATGGTTTCGTGTTTCGCGTTGACATGCGCCTGCGCCCCTATGGCGAGGGCGGCCCCTTGGCGAGCAGCCTCGCCATGCTGGAAGAATATTTTTATACCCAGGCGCGGGAGTGGGAACGCTACGCCTGGATCAAGGGACGCGCCTTGACCGGGGGCGCAATCGACGCCCTAGAGGCCCTGCGCCGCCCCTTTATATTCCGCAAATATTTCGACTATGGCGCCTTTGCCGCTATGCGTGACCTGCACGCGCAGATCCGCCGCGAGGTGGTACGCAAGGACCGCGCCGACAACATCAAGCTCGGCCCCGGAGGCATCCGCGAAATCGAATTCATCGCCCAAGTCCATCAACTGGTACGCGGCGGACGCGAACCCCGATTGCAAATCCGTCCCACACGCCAAGTACTCAACCTCCTGCCCGGCGCCCAACTGATGTCGCAGGCCACGGTGAACCAGCTACAACACGCCTATGTCTTCCTCCGCACCGTCGAGCACCACCTGCAATATCTGGATGATGCCCAGACTCAGGAACTTCCCACCCGCGATGAAGACCGCACGCGCATCGCCGAGGGTCTGAGGTTTTCCGACTGGCCCGCGTTTTACGCCCATCTCACCACGCTACGCAACGGCGTGGCCAGCGAATTCGCGACCCTGTTTGGCACGGAGACCGACAGCGAAAAGGCAGACCACCCCCTGGCTGGCCTGTGCGAGCGCCCCGAGGCTGAAGTCCTCCAGACCCTGGCCGAGCGCGGCTTTACCGATCCAGCGGCGTGCCACCGGCAACTCATCGCCTTGCGCACCGGCAGCCGCTACCACGCCCTGCCTGCGGCGAACCAATTGGCCGTGGACGCCCTGTTGCCCCATTTAATCGCAACCGCCACCGATTTCGCCAATGCCGACGACACCCTGTCCCGGATGCTGACGCTACTGGAGACGATCTGCCGCCGCGCGCCCTACCTGCGCCTCCTGAGCGAATACCCGCGCACCCTGACCCAGATCGCCCGGCTGTGCAGCAGCAGTCCGTGGGCGGCGCAATACCTGACTCGCCAGCCACACCTCCTCGATGAACTGATCGACGCTCGTCTGCTAACGGCCGAGATCGACTGGGCTGAGGCTCGGATAGGCCTGGAGGCTCAACTCGATGCCCTGACCGGCGACACCGAGCGTGAAATGGATGCCTTGCGCCACTTCAAGCAGACCCAGACCCTGCGCCTCTTGGCTCGCGACCTGGCCGGCGAACTGCGTCTGGAAATACTGTCCGACCGTCTGACCGAGCTGGCCGATCTATTGCTCGACATCACGGTCGATCGCGTCTGGCGTGAATTGCCGCGCCGCCATTGCGAGGTCCCGGCCTTTGCCGTCATTGCCTACGGCAAGCTGGGCGGCAAAGAGCTCGGCTACGCCTCTGATCTTGATCTGGTCTTCCTCTACGACGACCCCCATCCAGACGCCCAGGACACCTATGCCCGCCTCGCCAAACGGCTCAGCGCCTGGATGTCGGCGGTCACCCCGGCCGGGATCCTTTACGAAATTGACCTACGCCTCCGCCCTGACGGCGCCTCCGGGCTATTAGTCAGCAGCGTGACCGCCTATGCCGACTACCAACAGCATCAGGCCTGGGTCTGGGAGCATCAGGCTCTCACCCGCGCCCGCTTCTGTTGTGGCGATCGCACTATCGGCCAGCAATTCGAGGCCATCCGCGAGACCATTCTTGCCCTGCCGCGTGATCCCGATCAACTGCGCATCGAGGTCCTAGAAATGCGCCAAAAGATGCATGACGGCCATCCCAACCGCAGCCCGCTGTTTGACCTGAAACACGACCCCGGCGGCCTGGTTGATTGCGAGTTTGCCGTGCAATACCTGATCCTTGCCCACGCCCACCAGCATCCAACCCTGCTCGCCAACTGCGGCAATATCGCCCTGCTCGCCCGCGCCGCCGAGGCCGGTCTGTTGCCGGTGGCCATCGCCGAACCCGCCGCCAACGCCTACCGCGAACTGCGCCGTCTGCAACATCAGGTCAAGTTGCAAGGTGCCGAAACCGCGCGCCTCCCGCGTGCCGATGCCGGCCCCCACCCCGATCAGGTGCGGGGCCTATGGCGGGCGGTCTTTGGGGAATAGATCGGCTGCGCTACAATCCGCGTCTAACCTTTATAGATCTCTGGAGTTTGCATCATGTCCATGGCCGACCGCGACGGCGTTATCTGGTACGACGGGAAGATGGTTCCCTGGCGCGAGGCCACCACCCATGTGCTGACCCATACCCTGCACTACGGCATGGGCGTCTTTGAAGGCGTACGCGCCTATGAAACGCCACAAGGCCCGGCCATCTTCCGCCTGCAGGATCACACCGATCGCCTGTTCCGCTCCGCCCACATCCTCGGCATGAAAATGCCCTACACCAAGGAAGAGATCAACGCCGCGCAACTCGCCGTCGTGCGTGACAACAGCCTGAAGTCGGGCTATTTGCGCCCCATGGCCTTCTTTGGCCCCGAGGCCATGGGCATCTCCGCCAAGGCCCTGTCAGTGCATGTCATCGTCGCCGCTTGGCCGTGGGGTGCCTACATGGGCGCCGAGGCGCTCACCCAGGGCATCCGGGTCAAGACATCGTCCTTCAGCCGTCACCATGTCAACATCACCATGTGCAAGGCCAAGGCCAACGGCAACTACATGAATTCCATCCTCGCCCACAAAGAGGCCGAGATGGACGGCTACCAAGAGGCGCTGCTGCTCGATGTGGACGGCTTTGTCGCCGAGGGTTCGGGCGAAAATTTCTTCCTGATCCGCAATGGCACGCTGTACACGCCAGACACCACTTCCGCCCTGGAAGGCATTACCCGCGACACCCTCATCCAATTGGCGGGCGAACTCGGCATCCCGGTCATTGAAAAACGCATCACCCGCGACGAGGTGTACTGCGCCGATGAGGCCTTCTTCACCGGCACCGCCGCCGAGGTCACACCGATCCGCGAACTCGACAACCGCACCATCGGCAGCGGCACCCGTGGGCCGATCACCGAGCGGCTACAAGCACTGTATTTTGATTGCGTTCAGGGCCGCTCCGCCGCACACGCTGGCTGGCTGTCCCCCGTCTAAGGAATCGCCATGTCCACCGAAGCCATCGTCACTGTTCAGGCCCACCAGCTACCGCTGCATTGCCCGACATCCGAACAGGCGCTGTGGAACCAGCACCCACGCGTGTTCATTCGTTTAATCGAAGGACAGCCGGTACGGTGCCCCTATTGCGGGACCCAATACCAACTCGCCGAGGGCGCTCCCTCGCCGGGACATCACTAAGCCTTAACCTGGGAGGCCCGCATGACCCAACGCATCGTTCCGATCGCCCTGTTGGCCATCACCCTTCTAGCGACGGCGGCTCAAGCCGAAGTGCCGGCCAATGACCTTGCACAGGCGGCCCGCGTACGGCAGGCTCAACTGATGTCGGCCATGTTCGATCTGCGCCGATCACGCCTTGGCTTTGAAGAAACCGTCACCGCCATTCGTCAATCCGCCAGCAAGAAGGGGTGGCGTGTCGGCCCCACTCAGGACGCTCAAGCCGACATGACCCGGGCCGGGATCAAGGACGCACCACGCATCAAGGTGGTTCCCACCTGCCCCCCGGAGGCCAACCAACGCCTCGCTCGCATCAGTCAAACCTCAGGCAAACCCATCCCGCCCCTGCCCTGCCGCATCACCGTCCTCATCGACAAAGACGGTCAGGTTCAAGTCATCAAGATGAACACGACCCATCTGGCCCGCGCTGCAAAAATCGACCAACTCGCCCGCGTCATGGGCGAGATCGCTGCCGAAGAAGAGGCCATGCTAAAGGGGATTGTGGACTAGCGTGCCGCAGGAAAACCGCGGTCTGAGCCCTATTTACCCAGCTCGAAATTCACCCCGCCGCCGCGTATGGTGGCGTCCACCACCTCGCGCGTCAGCTGCGGCGCGAACAGGTGGATGAACTCATAGACATAGCCACGCAGGTAAGCGCCACGTCGCATGCCGATGCGGGTGGTGCTCGACTCGAACAGGTGGCCCGCATCCAGCATGCGTAACCCCTTGTCTCGCTGCGGGTCGAACGCCATCCGGGCGACGATGCCGATGCCGAGGCCGAGTTCCACATAGGTCTTGATCACATCCGAGTCGATGGCGGTCAGCACCACCCTAGGCGCAAGCGCCTTGCGCTCGAACGCGCGGTTGATGCGCGAACGGCCGGCGAACGCGGTGTCGTAGGTGATGATCGGATAACGCGCGATGGCTTCCAGCGAGAGCGTTTTCTCCTTCAGCAGCGGGTGCTTGGGCGGGATAATGATGCCGTGGTACCACTGGTGACAGGGCATGCTCACCAGTTCCTTCACTTCGGCGATGGTTTCCGTGGCGATGGCGATGTCCGCCTCGCCTGATATCACCATCTGCGCCACCTGGGTCGGGTTTCCCTGGTGCAGAACCAGATTCACCCCGGGATAACGCTGCACAAAAGCCTTGACCGTCTGGGGCAGCGCATAGCGGGCCTGGGTGTGGGTGGTGGCGATTACCAGGCTGCCGCTGCCTTCATCGCTGAAGTCCTTGCCGGCCTGTCTAAGATTTTCCGCCTCCCTCAGGAGGCGCTCCGCAATGGCGAGTATTGCCTTTCCCGGCTCGGTGATTTCCACCACCCGCTTGCCGTTGCGGACGAAGATGTCGATTCCCAACTCGTCTTCCAGCAGCCGGATCTGCTTCGACACGCCGGGCTGGGAGGTGTACATCTTTTCCGCGGCCGCCGAGATGTTCAATCCCTGTTTCGCCACTTCGCACAGGTAGCGCAACTGTTGCAGCTTCATGACGCCTCCTCAATATAACGATAAGTTATTTAATAGTAGCTTTATATTCTTTTTGTTTCAATTCCAGGGTTGTTACCATGCCGCTCGATGTATTGAATTGCGGAGAACGAACATGGACTGGATCTACACCTTGGCTGGCCTGGACGGCGCGCCTTGGCAGGCAAGAAAGCCTAGATCACGGGCCTGCGCGGCGATTTGGCGGTGTCGGAGTTCGACGAAGCCAACGGGCCGCAGAAGTTCAACCCGCTGCTGGATTGGTCGCTTGATGAGGTGTGGTCCTACATCCGCGAGCATGGCGTGTCCTACAACGCTTTGCACGACCGCCGCTTTCCCAGCATCGGCTGCACGCGCGCCGTCACGATGGTCGAGGACATCCGCGCCGGAAGGTGGTGGTGGGAATCACCCACCACCAAGGAATGCGGATTGTATGTTGTGGCGGCAATGAAGAAAACAGCCTGATCGCCGATGTAATGCAGGGCTGTGATGGTTCGGCCGACCAATGGTGGTGGCCGCTAATGTAAGGCATGATCGAAGGAGATTGGCAAACATGGAAAACGAAACTCTGATCAAACCGAATATCGTTGTGGACATGACGGGGCAGGTTTGCCCCCATCCCCTGCTGGGCGCGAAACGGGTGCTGGATGACATGAAAACCGGCGAAGTCTTGCTGTTGAAATCGGATTGCCCCGGAACGCGGAATGACCTGTTTTCCTGGGCGAAGGCGACGGGAAACGAGGTCATCCACTCCGAGAAGCAGCCCGGCGGCGCGACCGAATATTTCATACGCAAGGGGAAAAAGGCGGCGATTGCGTCCAACGTAACCCTGGACGTGACGGGACTGGTCTGCCCCGGCCCAGTGATCGAAGCAAGGAAGATTTTCAACACCATGGCACAGGGGCAGATCATGAAACTGGTCAGCACCTGCCCGGCCACTAGGGACGAGGTCGGAACCTGGTGCGCCGCGACCGGCAACGTATTGCTGGAAGCCCTGGAAACCGGGCCGGGCGTATGGGCTTTCTTCATCCGCAAGGGGTGAAGGCGATGAGCGAACAGACCGTGGCGGACTGCATGGCGACACGTTCATGCGATGCTGTACTCATTCTCGGTGTGACGCGATCTGGACGCGCTTTCCGGCCTAGCGATTGGGTCGACAGGCTGGCTGGGTGTTTTTCCACCTTTGGGAAGAACAAGCTGTTGAAATATTCCACCTGCGTCAGGCCGATCACCGTCGAGGGGATGCGCGGCTTGCTGGTGGATATCAGACTGGTGGAAAGCGATCCGGCCGCGTTCCGTTTTGTGATGGATTTCGCTGCCGACAACGATCTGACGATCCAGTGCCTCGGTGGCGCCGCCAGGAATGATTCCGGGTTGGACGAGGTTGCGGCTTTGCGGGATGCCGGTTCGAAAGCCAGCTAGAGGACTTTAACGACGTGATGTTCCTTTTCTAAAGGCTGCAGTTCCGCGCATCACGGTGTGCATGGCTCATGCGGAGAGCGACCTTAGGCGGCATCTTTTTCGACGGTATTGCCCATCAGCGGGCGCATGGCGGTGAGCAGGTTGGCGAACAGTTGCGGGTGCTGGCGTTCTTGGTCGGCGAGGAGTTGTTTGATCTGGTAGCGCTGCATGGGCATGGAGAAACAGGCCGGGCAGTTTTCGAAGATGACCGGCAGCGGGGCGCGTTCGGCAAAGTCACGCATCTGCCGTTCGCGGGCGTAAACGAGCGGGCGAATGACACGGACATCACCGGCATCGTTGACATAGTTGGCGCCCATGGTGCGTAGCTTGCCGCCGAAGAAGGCGGACATCATGAAGGTCTCGGCGAGGTCATCGAGGTGTTGTGCCAGGGCCAGCACGCCGTAGCCGTTTTCTCGGGCGGCGCGATACAGAATGCCGCGCCGCATGCGCGAGCAATAGGCGCAGAACGAGTCACCCTTCATATGCGTTTCGGCGCTGGCGACGATGGGTTGCGATTCGTAAAAATACGGGATGCCCAGCGCGGCGACATAGTCCTTGAGCGGTGAGGGGTCATATTCGGGCGATTGCGGATCGACGGTGCAGCAGGCGATTTCGAACCGGATCGGGGCCTTATCGCGCAGGTGGAGCAGGATGTGTAGCAGCGAAAGGCTGTCTTTGCCGCCGGACAGTCCGAGCAGGACACGGTCGCCGTCTTTGATCATGGCGTAGTCGCCAATGGCCCGCCCCGCTGCGGTTAGCAGGGGTTTTGGCGGCTGGACGCGCAGGCTGACGGGGAGACCTTCGTTCACAACAGGGGCCGCAGCATCGCTTCTAGGCGCGCCTCGTCGAGCATGCCGACCTGACTGCCGGCGGCCATGCCACGACGGTCGATGATGACCGTGTAAGGCAGGGCATCAGCACGATTGCCGAGGGCGAGCGAGAGTTCGTTACCGCCGATTTCGCCCAGATAGATGGGGTAATTGGTGGGCTTGGCGGCCAGGAAACGCTGCACATGTTCGGTCGTGTCGAGGGCGATGCCGATGAATTGCACGCCGTCCTTTCCATATTTCTCTTGCAAGGCCATGAAGCCAGGCATCTCGGCGCGACAGGGCGGGCACCATGGGGCCCAGAAATTGACGACAACGACCTTGCCGCGATATTGGGCCATAGATTGGGGCTGGCCTTGGGTGTCGGGCAAGGTGGCGTTCCAGAAGGCCTGCGTGTCAGGGCCCGTGCTGCGCGCGGCGTCAGGGGCCTTGGCCACCATCCAGGCGAGCCCGATCAGGACGATGAGGACGGCCGCAGCGCCGATCCAGAATAGATTTTTCACGGTGCGAATGCTTTCTTCAGGCTTTCCAGGAAGGTCTCAGGTTTTTCATAGCCGATGACCTTGAAGGTGTTTTGCGCGCCATTGCGATCAAAGAACAGGATGCCGGGTGGGCCGAACAAACCGAAGCGCTTGAGCAGGGCCTTGTCATCCGCCGAGTTGGCCGTGACATCAGCCTGCAACAGGACGACGCCTTGCAAGGCGGTTTGCACGCGCGGGTCCGCGAAGGTGATGTTTTCCATTTCCTTGCATGAGACGCACCAGTCGGCATAGAAATCGAGCATTACCGGTTTGCCTGCGCTCTGGGTGATGGCGGCATCGAGTTCGGCGATGCTTTTCACGCGCTTGAACTGGAGGTGGGTCCCGGCCGTTGCGCCAGGGCCTCCACCCGCAAACACGGCGAGTGGTTGCAGGATATCGCGGCTGCCACCCATGACGCCAATAACGAAGGCCATGCCTGCGGTCAGGATGATGACGCCGAAGGACTTCCACAAGCGTGGCCAGCCAATCGGGGTGTGGTCTAGCGCGCCGAGGTGCACGCCATACGGGATCAGCAATGCGGCCCAGAGCAACATGCTGCCCCAAGCGGGTAGCAGGGGCTGGATTAGCCAGATGGCAACGGCTAGGAGCAAGACGCCGAAAAAGCGTTTGACGGCATCCATCCAGCCGCCGGCCTTGGGCAGCAGCGCACCGGCCGATAGGCCCACTAACAGCAGGGGCACGCCCATGCCCAACGCCATGGCAAAGAGCGATACGCCGCCTAAGACGACATCGCCGGTCTGGCCGATGTAGATCAGCGCCCCGGCCAGCGGCGCGGCGACGCAGGGGCCGACGATCAGGGCGGAAAGCGCACCCATGCCGAACACGCTGGCGAAGTGGCCGCCATGAAGACGGTTGCTGGCCTCGGTCATGCGGCTTTGCAGTGCGCTGGGCAATTGCAGTTCATAGAAGCCGAACATGGACAGCGACAGCAAGACGAAGACGGCCGCGCCGGTGCCGAGCGCCCACGGCGTTTGCAGGGCGTTGGAGATGAGGGTGCCGGACAGACCGGCGGCGACCCCGGCGGCGGCGTAAGTTATGGCCATGCCCAGCACATAGGCCACGGCAAGCAGGAAACCATGGGTCTTGGTGACCTTGTCGCCGTGGCCGACGATGATCCCGGACAGGATGGGGATCATCGGGAAGACGCAGGGGGTCAAGGCCAACAGGAGGCCAAAGCCGAAGAAGCTGGCCACGACCATCCAGAAACTGCCGCCCTTGAACAGACCGGCGATCTGGTCGCTCTCGGAGGTGGCGGGCGCGCTGGCGGTGCTGCCTGTCCCGCTCGTGAGCGTGAATTGTTGCTCAAGGGGCGGGTAGCAGATCCCCGAGGCCTCGTTGCACCCTTGCCAGGAGGCCTCAATGACGACCGTTTCGCCGGATTTAACGCCCTTTAGCGACGCGCTGGCGGTGAAATCGTGGTGATAGATCGCCATGCGGCCAAAGTTGGGGTCGTCCTTTTCTTCGGCCTTGGGGAAGCTGATCTTGCCCAGGGTGGCGCCTGCCGGTTGTTTGACGGTCAAATGCACCTTGTCCCGGTAGAGGTAATAGTCTTTGGCGACGCCAAACTGAGCGGTGATCGTGTTGCCATCGCGCTTCAGGCTCAGCTTGAAGGCCTCTTCGGCGGGCAGCAGCGGGGCATTGGCTTGCGGGAGATCAGGAGGCAGATCGCCGGCGAGGGCCTTCAGTCGCGCCAGCAGGTCTTCCTTGTTCGGGCCTGCGGC
The DNA here is from genome assembly GCA_945890495.1 of Bordetella parapertussis. Classification (GTDB taxonomy): domain Bacteria; phylum Pseudomonadota; class Gammaproteobacteria; order Burkholderiales; family Thiobacillaceae; genus QYQG01. Next base: position 17,445 of record CAMDCO010000025.1, read on the forward strand.
CTTGACGGGCGCTGAGGGATCGATGCGAATCTCGGTATCCATGGGCGGATAACACAGACCGACATCGGCACAGCCTTGCGTGGTGAGCTTTAAGGTGTACGGGGCCGTTGCCTTGACCGGCAGGCTAAAGCGCACCTCGTCGCGCCAAGTCTCGACCCGGCCAAAATTCTCGTCCTGCTTGACCTTGCCCTTGGGCAGATCCACGGCCCCCAGGGTCGCGCCTTGAGCCGAGACACGGGTCTTGTCGCGATACAGGTAATAGCCCTTTTCAATCTTGAGGCGCACCTCAACGCGATCCTTGGCCGTGGCCTGGGCGCTGATCTGGAAGGCCTTTTCGGGGTCAAGCGGCTCCGTCTCGGCATGGGCTACGGAATTAAACAGGACAGCGACGACAAGATGAAACAGGACAGTCAGGGGACGCATGCGGTACTCCAGATTGGTGCTGTGTATCAGGGCTGGGTTTCTTGAGCGACCCAGTCAAGGTATGCTGACGAGCCATGGACCTCGTTCAAGGCAATGATCTCGGGCAGCGCGTAAGGGTGATGCTGTTGCAAAAAAGACTCCAAGGCGGCATAGCGCACCGGGACCGTCTTGATCAGCAACGGCGTCTCCTGCGTCTGTTCGACAGCGCCCTGCCAGCGGTAGAAGGATTCAACCGGCGCGCCGACCTGCACACAGGCCGCCAGTCGTGCCTCGACAATCTGCCGAGCCAGCGTCCGGGCCTGCTCGCGGTCGGGCAGGGTCGTCATCACAATCAACAGGGGTTCGGCCATGAGGCTTAATGTCGGTCTTGGGTTCGCGATTATAGTCCTCGCCTTCCCCGTACTGGAATCAGTTGGAATCTACCATGTCTGGCAGGCCATCGGCGCCTGGACGCTCGCTTGGCTCGCCTTGGCGATCCTGCTGGGCTGGAGTCTGATGCTCCATGTACAGAAGGGGTGGGCCTTGCAGCTCATGGGCGCGCTGCAATCGGGAGTTTCGCCCTGGCGCGCCCTAACGACGGTGGGCTTGCGCTTCTTTGCGGGCCTCTTGTTCATCATCCCGGGGCCGGTTAGCGATGGTGTCGGCCTGGTGCTGCTACTAGCCTCTTTCGTGCGGCCCGCCCCGGCGTTGCGGTCTCGCGAGGGTCTCGGTGGCGTTGGGAATGACCGGGCCACCGACCCCGGGGTCATCGATGGAGAATGGCAGCGCGTGGACGATCCGGCCCTCTCAAACCACTTCACACGCCACCGAGAACCGCCAGACAGCGTAAAATGACGGCATTTTCGTAAACAGGCGGCCTCCCGTGTCTTCTCAAACCCCTTCTTCTCAAGCCTCCTACACTTACCGCGATGCCGGTGTCGATATGGACGCCGGCGATTCCTTGGTCGAACGCATCAAGCCACTCGCGCGCCGCACCTTGCGCCCCGAGGTGCTGGGCGGCATCGGCGGCTTCGGTGCGCTGATGGAACTGCCGAAGAAGTACAAGGAACCCGTGCTGATCTCCGGCACCGATGGCGTGGGCACCAAGCTGAAGTTGGCGTTTGAGCTGAACAAACACGACACCATCGGCCAGGACTTGGTCGCCATGAGCGTCAACGACATCCTGGTGCAAGGTGCTGAGCCGCTCTTCTTCCTCGACTATTTCGCCTGCGGCAAGCTCGATGTCGATACCGGCGAGGCCGTGGTCAGCGGCATCGCCACCGGCTGCGTGTTGTCCGGTTGCGCCTTGATCGGCGGCGAGACGGCGGAAATGCCGGGCATGTATCCGGAAGGCGAATACGACTTGGCCGGTTTCGCGGTGGGCGTGGCCGAAAAGTCGCGGCTCATCACCGGCCAGACCATCCAACCCGGCGACGCGGTGTTGGGCTTGGCCTCCAGCGGCCCGCATTCCAACGGCTATTCGCTGGTGCGCAAACTCATCGAGGTCAGCGGTGCTGACTTGACCGCTGATTTCCACGGCAAACCCTTTGGCCACGCCCTTTTGGAGCCGACCCGTATTTATGTCAAACCGCTGCTGGCACTGATGAGCGAGCTCACCGTCAAGGGCATGGCGCACATCACCGGCGGCGGCCTCACCGAAAACATCCCGCGCGTGCTGCCGCAAGGCACGGCGGTGGCCATTGATGTGGCCAGCTGGACGCTGCCGCCCGTGTTTCAGTGGTTGCAACAGGCCGGTAATGTCAGCGATCACGAGATGCGCCGCACCTTCAACTGTGGCATCGGCATGGTCGTCATCGTTGCGGCGACCGACGCTACCCGCGCCGCCGAGTTTCTGGCCGCCCAAGGCGAGACCGTGTACCGCTTAGGCGAGGTCGTTGCCACGGGCGATGCGCCGCATGTGCAGTACCGCTGAAACTCGGTTTGTCGCGACCTGATCGGTTGGTTTCCATGACCCGCCTTGTCATCCTCCTCTCCGGGCGCGGCTCCAACATGGAGGCCTTATTTGACGCAGATCTGCCCGTCGAGTTTGCCGCCGTGATCAGCAACCGGCCAGAGGCCCCAGGATTACAAACGGCGGCTGCACGAGGCATCCCAACGGCGAGCGTCAATCACAAGGCCTATTTGGATCGCACGGCCTTCGATGCGGCGCTGATGGCCGAGATCGACCATTACGCACCGGATCTCGTGGTGTTGGCCGGCTTCATGCGGGTGCTGACCGATGCCTTCGTCAACCATTACGCCGGCCGCCTGATCAATGTCCATCCGGCCTTGTTACCGTCTTTCCCCGGTCTGCATACGCATGAACGGGCGCTGGCGGCGGGCGTCAAGCTGCACGGCTGCACGGTGCACTTCGTTACCCCCGAGGTCGATGTCGGCCCTATCGTCATTCAGGCCGCGGTGCCGGTGCTGGACAACGACACCCCCGACACCCTGGCCGCACGCGTTCTGGCCGAGGAACACCGCATCTTCCCGCAGGCCATCCGCTGGTTTGCCGAGGGTCGGCTCATCATCACCCCGCAGGGCACGGTGCGCCTGTCACCCACAGCGACGGACGCCGCGCCCCTGATCTCGCCGCCACTGGACTGAAACGATGCGTCGCGCTGCCGGATCGGTTTTCGGGCTGGCTGTGGCGCTCTCCCTGGCCTTGCATTCTGCCCTCATGGTTTCGCCCTCGGCGTGGTGGGCGGCCTTGATGCCGGCCGAAGAGGTGGCATTTCCGCTCGACGCGATCTTGGCGATGCCGCCACCCCCAGCAAGCCGAGTGGCCCCCGTCCCGGTTTTAACGCCAACACCCGTACCGTCTGCCGTCGTCGCAGATCCCGTCAGTCCGGCGCCAGAGGTGTCGCCGCCACCATGGCCTGCCATCGTCCCTGCCGCCCTTGCGCCCCCCGCGCAGACGGCACCCGCTGTCGTGGCGCCGCCTACAGCCCCCGCAATACAACCCGAGCCGTTACCGGTCATAGCGCGCCCCCTCCTGCGTAACCTCCCTGAGCAAATGACCCTGACCTATGCCGTCGCGATGGGCGAGGGCAGTTTCAAGGGCGGGCGCAGTGTGTATGAATGGCGGCGTCAGGGCGGGCGTTACAGCCTGAAAAGCCGCACCGAGGCCACGGGTCTGTTGTCCTTGTTCATGTCCGGCCAGATCGTGCAGGAGAGCAGCGGCGAGATCGGCGCAGAGGGATTGCGACCAGAGCAATTTCGCCTGCAACGCGGTGATCGGCGCAGCGATCAGGCGAGGTTCGATCATGCCGGGCAGCAACTCGTGTTGAACGGCGAGGCGCAGGCCTTGCGTGCCCTCACACAGGATCTGCTCAGTTTCCCGTTTCACCTCGGCCTGACCCTGCACGCTGAACAGGCCTTCTTTGTCTTGCCGGTGACGGACGGACGCAAGTTGCGCGGTTACCGCGTGAGCGCCCCCGTATCCGAGACGCAGGATGGCCGCGTGTTGTGGCGGCTACATGCCTGGCGGGAGGGTGACGGTGAAATAGACCTGTGGTTCGACCTCGAGCGCGGCGGTCTTCCGCTGCGGATCCGTAGCCAGGACAGCAAGGGCCAAGTGATGACGCTGTCGCTGGAAGAGGGTCGCTAGACCGGCAACAGCGAGATCCATTTAGCCGACCGTTTGGCCGACCGTTTGGCAAACTTAGTCCGGCAACTCCATGGCCAGCACGGCATCGGTCTGGCGCTGGCGGAAGGCGGCGAGTTTGGTTGCCATGGCCGCGTCCTTGACGGCCATCATGGCAACCGCAAACAGGGCCGCATTGGCCGCGCCAGCCTCGCCGATGGCGAAGGTGGCCACCGGAATGCCCTTGGGCATCTGCACGATGGACAGCAGCGAATCCATGCCGTTCAAAGCCTTGGACTGGATGGGTACGCCCAGTACGGGCAGCGCCGTTTTGCCCGCCATGACGCCGGCCAGATGCGCCGCGCCGCCGGCGCCGGCGATGATGCACTGGATGCCGCGACCGGCGGCATTGCTGGCATATTCAAAGGCCATGTCCGGGGTGCGATGCGCCGAGATGACACGCTTTTCGAAGGGAATGCCAAACTCGGTGAGGATGTCGGCGGCGCGCTTCATGGTGTCCCAATCGCTGTTGCTGCCCATGATAAGGCTGATGATGGGGTTCATTGGAGGCTCCTGATTAAAAGGGAAGTTGCAGGTGCGGGTCGGCACCCAAAAGAATGTGCCGGAAGGCCTCCTGGATCCGAGCCAATACTTTCGGCGTATCGGCCTCGAAACGCAGGACGATCACGGGCGTGGTGTTGGATGCGCGCATCAGGCCAAAGCCGTCGGGATATTCGACGCGCAGGCCATCGATGTCGATGACCCGTTCGGCGCCGGGGAAGGTGGTGGTTTTTTGCAGATGCGCGATCAGACGATGTGGGCCGCCTTCCTCCATCCGCACATTGAGTTCCGGGGTGCTGACGCTGTCGGGCAGTGCGGCGAATACGGCGTCGATGTCTGCCGCTTGCGACAGGATTTCGAGCAGGCGCGCGCCGGTGTAGAGACCGTCGTCAAAGCCATACCAGCGTTCCTTGAAAAAGACATGGCCGCTCATCTCGCCGGCCAGCAGGGCACCGGTTTCCTTGATCTTGGCCTTGACCAGCGAATGGCCGGTTTTCCAGAGCAGCGGCACGCCGCCATGTTGACGGATCCAGCCGTCCAGATTACGGGTCGATTTGACATCGTAAATGACCGTGGCGCCGGGGTTGCGCGCCAGCATGTCAGCGGCGTAGAGCATCAACTGGCGATCGGGGTAGATGATCTGTCCGTCGCGAGTGACCACGCCCAGACGATCGCCATCGCCATCAAACGCTAGGCCGATATCGGCGTCGCTGTCTTTGAGACGGGCGATCAAGTCGGCCAGATTCTTGGGGACGGACGGGTCGGGATGGTGATTAGGGAAATGGCCATCCACCTCGCAGAACATCTCCTCCACCGTACAGCCCAAGGCACGATACAGCGCCGGTGCAAAGGCCCCGGCCACACCGTTGCCGGCATCGACGATGATCTTGAGCGGGCGCGCCAGACGGATATCGCCCACGATGCGGGTCTGATAAGACGGCGCGATGTCGTGGACACGGTAACGGCCCGTGCCCTGGGCGAAATCCTGGGTTTCGATGCGGCGGCGCAGATTTTGGATGGCCTCGGAGGCCAGCGTCTCGCCCCCCAGAACCATCTTGAGGCCGTTGTAATCGGGCGGGTTGTGGCTGCCGGTAACCATCACCGCGCTGTTTGCGCCGGTTTCAAAGGCGGCGAAATAGGTCATCGGCGTGGCGACGCAGCCGACATCGATGACATCAACACCCGCAGATTGAATGCCGCGCGCGAGTGCTGCCGCCAATTCCAGCCCAGACAGACGACCGTCGCGGCCGATGACGATGGCGTTTTGCTGGCGCGCCAGCGCCTCGGAGCCGAGCGCTGCACCAATCTGTTCAACGATGGCGGGTGTCAGCGTTTTGCCGACGACACCGCGAATGTCGTAGGCCTTAAAGATCTCGGAAGGAAGGGCTGTCATGGTGGTCATAGATTGCTACAAGATATGTATTGTTGATTATAACGGTAAAAAAAACGGCACCGAAGAACGGTGCCGTGGAAAGACCATCATTGCGATGGTCAGGGAGGTGATCCGATATTAGTAACAATTCTCATGATTGCAAGGGGTTTTCTGCAGCAAACCTTAGTCTTTTTGTACCCACAGCCTAGCGGGGGCACCCCCTTCTGCGTACTGATAAGATCGCCACCCTGATAGAATCACCTGAACACACTCCGATTAAAGACTATGTCCGACCTCACTTCCTTGCTCCTCAAATACAGTAAAGCGGGCCCGCGCTATACCTCCTATCCAACCGCTCCGTATTTCCATGAGGGGTTCCGTGAAGGCGAATGGCGGGACGAGATCGCTTCAAGCCAAGATCCGGCGCGTGGCATCTCGCTGTATTTTCACATCCCGTTCTGTGACACGCTGTGCTACTACTGTGGCTGCAACATGGTGGCCACCGGACATTACGAGCGGGTCTCGCCCTATCTCGATTGCCTGGAACGCGAGATGGATACCGTTTCGGCGTTGGTGGATAAAACGCGTCTCGTGCGCCAATTGCACTGGGGCGGCGGCACGCCAACCTATCTCAAGCCGGACGATATTCGCCGTCTGATGACGGCGATCCGTAAGCGCTTCACCTTCGCGCCCGATGCCGAGATGGGTTGCGAGGTGGATCCGCGTGAACTGACGCGGGAGCATATGGTGGCCCTGCGCGAGTCCGGTTTCAACCGTGTGTCCTTCGGGATTCAGGATATGGATCTCAAGGTACAAGAGGCGGTCAACCGGGTGCAGTCGGAGGCGTTGATCGACGAGGTTTATGGCTGGACGCGCGAACTGGGGTTCTCTAGCATCAACATGGACCTGATCGTGGGCCTGCCCTACCAGACGGTGGCGTCCTTTGCCCGGACGCTGGACACGGTGCTCAGTTGGTCGCCGGATCGTTTCGCCATCTTTGGCTATGCCCATGTGCCGTGGATGAAGAAGCACCAGAAGCTGATCGCTGAATCTGACCTGCCTGATTTCGCCACCCGGCTTGAGTTGCAGAACCTGATTCACGACCGCTTGTCGGCGGCGGGTTATGTGAACATCGGATTGGATCACTACGCCAAGCCCACCGATGAGATGGTTCTCGCCCAGCGGGCCAAGACCTTGTATCGCAATTTCCAGGGTTATACGACGCACAAGAATTGCGACATCTATGCCTTTGGCTCGTCGAGCATCAGCCAGACGCGGACGACCTATGTGCAGAACGAAAAGACGCTGCGGGTTTATGAAGAAGAGGTGATGAAGAACGGGCTGTGCGTCGAGCGTGGTCTGCGCCTGACCCGCGATGACGAGATCCGTCGCGACATGATTACCCGTGTCATGTGCGACCTGGAACTGGACGGCGCGGCCTTCTCGGCCACCTGGGACATCGACTGCTGGGACTATTTCGCCGATGCCTTGCCGGACCTGCAGGCGCAGGCGGCGGACGGTTTGCTGACCCTGGATGGCGGTGTATTGCGCGTAACGGATCTAGGTCTGCGCTTCTTGCGCAACATTGCCATGTGTTTCGACCACTATCTGCGCCAGGATATCGCCCCGCCAGGCGCCATCATCCGTCCCCGCTACTCCAAAACAGCCTGAGTTTCTACAAAGAAACTCTGGCTCTATGTGATTTGTAGTGGGTCATTCAGGCAATCGTGCCACCCGCCGAGCGCATTGCGGCGGCGGGTGTCAGCGACTGGTTTTACCGGCGCGCCTTTCGCCGAGTTCAGCCATTTCCTTGTCCGCAAGGCCTCAAATTTCCCACCGTAGGGGCAACCCCCTGTGGTTGCCCTGCAACCGTGATTGCCTAATCCACGCCAGGGCAGGCACGGGGGCCTGCCCCTACAATCGGTTTCATGATTTGGGGTGGCATGAATGCCATGAAAGTTGAGGCGGCTTTCCCTCTCCCCAAC
>CAMDCO010000026.1 GCA_945890495.1 Bordetella parapertussis
AGCGGAAATCAAGCGAAAAAAGCTCCACATTAGACTTAAAAGACCAAAAACCGGCCTGTTTATTGAACTTTCTCCGGAAATTGAAGCGGGCATCTTCATCAACCTTCAGTAGCGGCCTTGATTTCCATGGCTGTGCAGAGACTCCTTAACAATAAGGGTCCCCAGGGGATTAATTAAGTATTGTGTCCCCTTATCTCCGCCTTAAGTATTGTGTCCCCTTATCTCTCCCCCTCAGCCCCTCTCCCGAAGACCCAGGGGTTTGAAATGATCGCGCAGAGACCTGCGCGCCTACAGTACAATAAACCCACTTTTTTATCTTGGATCGAACCATGAAATCCTTCCTGCTTGCCCTCTTCACCGTGTTCATCACCTTTGCCCTCGTCACCCCGGATGCCGAGGCACGCCGCATGGGCGGTGGCCGTTCCTCGGGCATGCAGCGCCAAGCCACACCGCAGCAGGCCCCGCGCCAGCCGACCGCCGCGCCCAATGCTGCACCGCAAAAGCGTTCCTGGATGGGCCCGCTGGCCGGTCTGGCCGCTGGTCTAGGCCTGGCCGCCCTCGCCTCGCACTTCGGTTTTGGTGAAGAAATGGCCAATATCCTGATGCTGGCCCTCCTGGCCATGGTTGCCTTCATGGCCTTCCGCTGGTTCATGAACCGCAACAAACCGAAGCCCCTGCAATATGCCGCCAACGGCCCCATGGGTGACGCCATGAACCGCTTTGATCCACAGCCGGAAGCGATGGCGGGCAGCAGCGCTCCCACAGCCGCACCGGCCACCGCCCTGCCGGCGGGTTTTGACCGCGAGGCCTTCGTGCGTCTGGCCAAGATCACCTTCATCCGCATGCAGGCGGCGCACGATGCCGGCAACCTGAACGACCTGCGTGATTTCCTGAGCCCGGAGATGTTCGCCGAGGTCAAGCTCGACATCGAAGCCCATCACGGGGCGAGCAGCCAGACCGATGTCCTCAACCTCGAGGCCGAAGTGGCCGACTGGGCTGAAGAAGGCCGCCGTCAGATCGTCAGCGTACGCTACTCTGGCCAGTTGCGTGAAGACGGCACCGAGACCCCCTTCAACGAGATCTGGCACCTCGTCCGCGAAGACGGCGCCGAGCGCTGGGTCGTCGCTGGCATCCAGCAAGCCTAATCGTGTCTGATTCACCCATCGCCCGCGCGGCCGCGCGGCGGCGTACCTTTGCCATCATCTCCCACCCGGACGCCGGCAAAACGACGCTGACCGAAAAGCTCCTCCTGTTCGGTGGCGCGATCCAGATGGCCGGTACGGTGAAGGCGAAGAAGAGCGGCAAGTTCGCCACCTCCGACTGGCTAGAGATCGAAAAACAGCGCGGTATCTCGGTCGCCAGTTCGGTGATGCAGTTCACCTATGACAATTGCGTCATCAACCTGCTCGACACCCCCGGCCACCAGGACTTTTCCGAAGACACCTACCGCGTATTGACGGCCGTCGATGCGGCGGTCATGGTGGTCGATGCCGCCAAGGGCGTCGAGGAACAGACCGTCAAGCTGCTCGAGGTCTGCCGTCTGCGCAACACGCCCATCATCACCTTCATCAACAAGATGGATCGCGAGGTCCGTGACCCCATCGAGCTGCTCGACGAGATCGAGTCGGTACTGAAAATCCACTGTGCGCCGGTCACTTGGCCGATCGGCATGGGTAAACGCTTCCAGGGCGTCTATCACCTGATCGACGACTCGGTGCTGCGCTTCGTGCCGGGCGAGGGGCATGCGGACCAAGGCTTTGAGACCCTGCGCGGCGATGCCATCCAGACCCTGGAGGCCCAGTGTCCGATGGAATTCGAGCAGATGCGCGGCGAGACCGAACTGGTGCTGGGTGCCGGTGCGGCCTTCCATCACGACGACTTCCTGCGCGGCGTGCAGACGCCGGTCTTCTTCGGCTCGGGGATTAACAACTTCGGCGTGCGCGAGATCCTTAAGGCGCTGATCGACTGGGCCCCCGCACCGCAAGCGCGTGAGGCCGTGTTGGCCAATGGCACGGCGACCACGGTCGCCCCCGACGATGCCAAGTTCAGCGGCTTCGTGTTCAAGATCCAGGCCAACATGGACCCCAACCACCGCGACCGCATCGCCTTCTTCCGCGTCTGCTCGGGCCAATACACGCCGGGTATGAAGGTCAAGCACCGCCGCACCGGCAAAGAGATCAAGATCGCCAACGCCGTGGTGTTCATGGCCAACGAGCGCACCCGCATGGAAGAGGCCTACGCCGGCGACATCATCGGCATCCACAACCACGGCCAGTTGCAGATCGGCGACGCGCTGTGCGAGGGCACGCCGGTCACCTTCAAGGGCATCCCCTATTTCGCGCCCGACCTGTTCTCCCGCGCCCGTCTGCGCGACCCGCTCAAATCCAAGCAACTCCAAAAAGGGCTGCAGGAACTGGGCGAGGAAGGCGCCATCCAGGTCTTCACGCCCATGGTCGAGACCACGCTGCTGCTGGGCGCGGTCGGCCAGTTGCAATTCGAGGTGGTCGAACACCGCCTGAAGAGCGAATACGGCGTCGACGCAATCTTCGAGCGCTCCGACATCCACACCGCGCGCTGGGTCACCTGCAACGATGTGGCCCACCTGGCCGAATTCACCCGGGCCAATACCTTGCGCCTGGGCCACGATGTCGATGGCAACCTGGTCTTCCTGTCGCCCAACTCGGTCAGCCTCGGCCTCGCCATGGAAAAATGGCCCAAGGTCCAGTTCCATAACACCCGCGAGCACGGCCAGCGCATGGCGGGCTAAAAGGCTCAAGGCGGGCCTGTCGGCCAGTAAGCCTCCGTCTGAGAGGGTTCCATTCGAGTCCTTGCTCAAACTGGGTTTGCCGCTGACAATCGGCCCCTTCCCGCATTAGGCTTCGCCCGTCATGATCCTTGTCGATATCCTGCTCGCCACCTTTATCGGCGGCGTCCTTAGCGTCCTCTTGGCGGCGACCCTAGCCCTCACCTGGCTGCCGCGCTTTGCTGATCGCATGGTGGCCTTTGCGGTCGGCGTCATGCTCACCTTCGCCTTTACCCGCATGTTGCCCGAGGCCATCGAACTAGGGGTACCGGCCGATCAGGTCGGACAAATCACCCTGGCCGGCATCATCGTTTTCTTCCTGCTGGAGAAGGCCGCCCTCTGGCGTCACTCGCACGGCGATGCCCCGGTGCAATGCGACAACCCCACCCACCATCATCACGCGCACGCCCATCACAAAAGCCGGACGATGATGATTGTCCTCGGCGACGGTCTGCACAACTTCGTTGACGGCATCTTGGTTGCGGCGGCCTTTCTCGCCGACCCCCATCTAGGCTGGGCCACACTCGGTGCCGTCCTCGCCCATGAGTTGCCACAGGAAATCGGCGACTTCATGGTCCTGCTCAGTACCGGCATGAGCAAGGGACGCGCCCTGCTGCTCAATGCCCTGTCCGGGGCGACGATGATGCTCGGCGGACTATTGGGCTATTTCGCCCTCGCCAACCTGCAGGCGGCCGTGCCTTATGTACTGGTCGTGGCGGCGTCCAGCTTCATCTATATCGCCATCGCCGACCTGGTGCCCGAACTGCACCACCACCGTCGCATCAAGGACGCGGTCGGACAACTGGTGTTGATGCTCACGGGCGTGGTGATCGTCTATCTGATCACCGGCCTCGGCCCGCACGACCACGGCTGACCGTTTCGCACACAGGGACATGACCGGTACCCTCGACCTCAACATCATCGGCATGACCTGCGCCGCCTGTTCGGCGCGGCTGGAACGCGTCCTGGGCGCGCAGCCGGGTGTCGAATCGGCCTGGGTCAACCTGGCCCGCGAGACGGCGCGCATCCGTTACCGTGAGGCCGAGACCGAACCGCAGGCATTGATCGCGGCCGTGGCCGGTGCCGGTTTCAGCGCCACGCCCATTGACCCCAACGCCCGCGCCGCAGAGCAGGCCCAGAAAGCGGCCCGGTTGCGCCGCGAAGGCTGGGTCTTCGCCATCGCCGCCCTGCTCAGCCTGCCGCTGGTCGCACAAATGGTCTTCATGGGGGGCGCCGAAGACAGCCAACAACATGCCGGCCTGCCGCTCTGGCTGCAATGGGCCCTCGCCACGCCGGTGCAGTTCTGGGCCGGGGCGCGTTTTTACCGGGGTGCTTGGCACGCCCTGCGCGGCGGTGGCGCCAACATGGATGTGCTGGTCGCGCTCGGCACCAGCGCCGCCTATTTTTACAGCACGGCCGTCTGGCTCACAGAGCCGCACGGCAGCGTCTATTTCGAGGCGGCAGCTGCCGTCATCACCTTGGTTCGACTCGGAAAGCTCTTGGAGGCACGGGCCAAGACCGGTACCGGCGCAGCCATTGAGGGCCTGATCCGCCTGCAACCACAGACGGCACGCGTACTGCGTGATATAGACGGCAAGCCGAACGAGGTCGAAATCTCCATTGCCGAACTACACCCCGGCGACCGGATCTGGATCCGCGCTGGCGAGCGGATCGCCGTCGATGGCGATGTCCTGGGCGGCCATTCGAGCGTGGACGAGGCCTTGCTCACCGGCGAGAGCCTGCCGGTCGAGAAACAGGCGGGAGCGCGGGTCTATGCCGGCACTCAGAACCTGGCCGGGGCCCTCACCGTCGTGGCGCACGGGGTCGGCGAACAGACCCAACTCATGGAGATCGTACGCCTGACCGAGGCCGCCGCCGGTTCCAAGGCGCCCATCCAGGCCCTCGCCGACCGCGTCTCGGCGGTATTCGTGCCGGCCATCCTGGCCCTGGCCGCCCTCACCTTTGCCGGCTGGTGGCTCTTCACCGGCGATGCGCAGAGCGGCTTCGTTCCCGCCGTCGCCGTCCTCGTCATCGCCTGCCCCTGCGCGCTGGGCTTGGCCACACCCACCGCCGTCGTCGTGGGGCTGGGTCGCGCAGCACAGATGGGCCTCTTGGTGCGTTCGGCCGAGGCCCTGGAACGCTGCGAAAAACTCACCGTCATGGCCCTGGACAAGACCGGCACCCTGACCACCGGGCAGATCGAGGTGACGGCGCTGCGTCCCGCATCGGGCCTCTCGGATGATGAACTCCTGCGCCTGGCCGCCGCACTGGAAAAGGGCTCTCAGCATCCCATCGCGCAAGCCATCCACGCCGCTCGCCCGACTGACCTGCCCAGCGTCGAGGCCTTTGAAGAGGTCCCGGGCCAAGGCGTGCATGGCCGCGTCGAGGGCCGTGCGCTACAGCTTCGTCCGGCCGCAGAGCCGCCCGACGATAGCCTCACTTGGATCGCCTGCCACGAAACAACAGCCACCGGTGAACGACTGCTCGGCCATATCGGCGTGCAAGACCGTCTGCGCCCCACCAGTCGGGCGGCGGTTGAACGCCTGCAGAAAATGGGCATTGAGGTCCACATGCTGAGCGGCGACCGCCCCGAGGTCGCCCAGCACATCGCCGCCGAGGTCGGGATTGACCGGGTTCAGGCCGGCATCAAGCCACACACCAAGGCCCTAGCCATCGCCGCCTTGAAGGCCGGCGGGCGGTCTGTCGGCATGGTTGGCGACGGCGTCAACGATGCGCCCGCACTGGCCAGCGCCGATGTCGGTTTTGGCATGCACGCCGGGGCCGATATCGCCCGCGAGGCCGCCGACATTACCCTGATGCGCAACGACCTCCATGCCCTCGCCGATGCCATTGAACTGGCCCGCGCCGTCATGAAAAAGATCCGCCAGAACCTGTTCTTTGCCTTTATTTACAATGTCCTCGCCCTGCCACTGGCCGCGCTGGGGATGTTGAACCCCGTCATCGCCGGGGCCGCCATGGCCTTGTCCTCGGTCAGCGTCGTTAGCAACTCGCTGCTACTGAAGCGCCACCGGTCGTCAGCCCAGACTCGACTGTAACCACGCCTGTACCGCTGACAGTGCGGCCGCTGGCGTGGCCGAATCGAGGCAGTCAAAGACCTGCCCTCCCTCCCAACCCCGCAACCAGGTGATTTGGCGCTTGGCCAGTTGACGGGTGGCCGCAATCGACTGGTCGCGGAACGCCGCCGCATCCATCTCGCCCCGGATAAAATTGATCGCCTGGCGATAACCCACACTACGCATCGAGGGCAGATCCGGGGTCAGCCTCGCGTCGGTCAGCAAATGCCGCACTTCCTCCACGAAACCCGCCTCCAGCATGGCATCAAAACGCGCGGCGATACGCTGGTGCAGCACGCTGCGGTCAGACGGCAAGAGGATGATCTCGCGCAGGCCCAAGGGCGGCGACTGGCGCTTCTGCCCTTGCAACAAGGCCGACATCGGCTGGCCGCTCTTGATACAGATCTCCAAGGCGCGCTGAACCCGCTGACGATCGTTGGGCGGCAGGCGCGCGGCAGTGACCGGGTCTAGCCGAGCCAACTCAGCATGCAAGGCCGGCCAGCCTTCCTGCACGGCACGCGCCTCCAGTTCGGCACGCAGCACGGGATCGGCCGATGGCAGCTCGTCCATGCCGTGTTTCAAGGCATGGAAATAGAGCATCGTGCCACCTGCCAGCAAAGGCATGGCACCGCGTGCGTGGATCTCGCCGATCAGGCGCAAGGCGTCCTCCCGAAAGCGGGCGGCGGAATAGGGTTCATGAGGGTCGACGATGTCGATCAGGTGATGCGGCACTCCCGCGCGTTCAGCCAGGGTCGGCTTGGCCGTGCCGATATCCATGCCGCGATACACCAAGGCCGAATCGACGCTGATGATCTCGACCGACACTTGCGGTGCCAACCGCTCGGCCAGCCACACCGCCAGCCCGGTCTTACCGCAGGCCGTGGGGCCCATCAAGGAGAGGATTAAAGGCCTATTCAACGCGGAATCTTGACCTCATCTTCGTCATAGTGACCGGTGTTGGCCCGGATATGACAGGCGCCACAATGGGACTTGCGGGCGATGGATTTGCGCGTCCAAACATGGCCGGGGATCTCATCATGTTCATGGCGGAACAGGCGCGACGCCGTCATACGCGGCAGGTCTTTGCCAATTACCGTGGTTTCGGCGATACGCCGCATCAATCGCGTGGCCTCCGGGCCATCCGCTGCACCCTCCTCCAGCCAGCGCAGGATAGCCAGACGGCTTGGCCCATCGAGACTGGCGTCATCGCCATAATGATTTTGCAGGTCGTCCATCACCCGCTTCCATTCGGTCGCCGTCAACAGGCCCGGCGCGTAGGCCGTGTGACAACGGCCACATTCCTCCACAAACAGAGAATCGCGTGGCATGGCGAAATGGGCGTGACTTTCGTCAAAACCGGCCTGACCTATATTGATGCCGACCCAAGTCAGCACCCATGCCGTCACCAGCGTGAAGTAAGGGTGTCGATGCAGCCAATTCATCATCCGGCTGTCTGCCCTATACAGGTTTCGCGAACGCGGAGGTCACGACTCATCTTCAGCCTCCCGCTGATAGCCATAACCGCTGATCATGCCTTGGGCCACGGGCACGCCATCGCGACGCTCCTGCCAAATCATGGCGGCGAAGTGCCCGATCAAAAACAGGTAAAGCCATATTTCACCGAGCACATGCAAGATCCGAGCGGGCTCGCTCCAAACAAACGCCAAACCCAGCACCGCACGCAAGGGTCCGCTGTCAAACTCAATGGCGACCAGCGCCAGGCCCGACAGGACAGAAACCAGCAACACGACATAGCTGATGAGATAAACCAACGCGACCAAGGGCGGCGGTGCGCCGACCGCCTTACTGTCAACTGCCTTATTGTCAACGGCCTTATTGTCAACGGCCGCTAAAGTCCAAAAACGCATGTTCAGCCGCGCGGGCCGCCACAAATTGGGCTGCCACAGCACCCGCCAGCGCGCCCGTTCCGGCCCCACCAGCCCCCAAACAACACGCCCCACCATGCCCAGCAAGAGCCCGTAGCCGAGCCAGACATGCAGCCGCCACAACCCGACCACCGAACCCTCCAACCACAACAGGTCGGCGGCCGCACGGGTGAGCAGCAAGGCCACAATAAAAAACCCGTTCCACGCATGCAACAGTCGCAGGACCGGATCAAATAGCGGGCGTCGACTGAGTTTCAGTATTTCCATCGGATGGATTTTAACCGCGCCACAAAAAGTTGACTGCAGAACCGTGGAATAATCCCTGCCATGCCCCACCTCACCCTGCCCGTTACCGCCTTCCAGCAAAACTGCTCCCTCATCTGGTGCGCCGCCACACGGCGTGCGGCCTTGATCGACCCGGGCGGCGAGGCCGATCGACTGCTGGAGGCTGTCAACGAACAGGGCGTGCAACTAGAAATGCTACTGCTCACCCACGGCCACCTCGACCATGTCGGCGCGGCACTGGAGATTGCCGAGCGGCTGTCTATCCCCATCGTCGGCCCGCAAATGGACGATGCGTTCTGGCTGGACATGCTGCCGGAACAAGCCGCGCAATTTGGCCTTCCGCCGGCCACCGCCTTCACCCCCGACCGCTGGCTGAGGGATGGCGAGAGCGTGCAGGTCGGCGAACTGACGCTGGAGGTCATCCATTGCCCCGGCCACACGCCGGGCCATGTGGTGTTTTTCAACCGCGCCGAGCGTATCGCCTTCGTCGGCGATGTGCTGTTTGCCGGTTCCATCGGCCGCACCGACTTCCCGCGCGGCAATCATGCCCAGTTGATCGAGGGCATCCAGCGCAAGTTATTCCCACTCGGCGACGATATCAGCTTCGTGCCCGGCCACGGGCCAGATTCGACCTTCGGCCGCGAGCGCAAAACCAATCCCTATCTCTAAAATGGCTCTATGTGATTTGTAGTGGGTAAGGCCGTTGCTCCCTCTCCCTCCGGGAGGGGGCTGGGGAGAGGGGAATTAGCCTCAACTTTCATGGCATTCATACCACCCAAAATCATGAAACCGATTGCAGGGGCGCGTCCTCGTGCCTACCCAACCAAGGCAACCACAGGGGGGGGCAGGGCAACCACAGGGGGTTGCCCCTACGCCTGTTGAGGGGCGGTCACCTCGTAGGGGCAGGCCCCTGTGCCTGCCCTGGTGGTAAATGGGCAACCACAGGGGGTTGCCCCTACGGCCTTCGCGGGGCGAACAGGACTGTTTATGTAGGTGAGCGTGTGTAGGTGACGAAGGCATAGCGCAGACCCGCCGCACTCACCTGCGCCTCACGCGCGGTTTCATGCCAGGCCGTGCGATCAAATTCCGGAAACCAAGCATCACCCTCAAAATCGGCCTCGATCTCGGTGAGATAAAGCCGGTTGGCCTGCGGCAATGCCTGCGCATAGAGTTGCGCCCCGCCGATGCAAAACACCTCGGTCTCGTCACCGCACAGGTTCAGGGCCTCGGCAATGGAGCCCGCCAGCAGACAGCCTTCCGGCAGGGCATAGCCCGCATCCCGCGAAATCACCACCGAGGTGCGTCCCGGCAAGGGCCGCCCCAGCGATTCGAAGGTCTTGCGCCCCATGACGATGTGATGCCCCAGGGTCAGGCGTTTGAAATGTTGCAGATCCTCGGGCAGCCGCCACGGCAAGGTGTTGTGGATACCGATCACGCGATTTTTGGCGACGGCGGAAATCAGACTGAGCATCGGCATGGGCATGGGCATGGGCATGGGCATGGCGAGATTCTAAAACAAAGACTAAAAACAAAACGCCCCAATGATGGGGCGTTTTGAGGTGCCAAAATAAATTACTTGGCGGCGGGGATCATTGCATTCATCGGGGCCATCATGGAGCCCATCGGGGCGGCCATGGAACCCATCGGAGCCATCATGGGGGTCATCGGCTGCATCATGGAGCCCATCATCGGGGTCATCGGCTGCATCATGGAGTTCATCGGAGCGGCCATCGGCTGCATCATGGAACCCATCGGCTGCATCATCGGGGCCATCGGCTGCATCATGGAACCCATCGGCTGCATCATCGGCTGCATCATCGGCGTCATGGAATTCATGGCCGGCATCATCGGCTGCATCATCGGCATCATCGGGCCCATCATCGGGGCCATCGAGCCCATCATCGGCATCATCGGGCTAATCATCGGCATCATCGGGCCCATCATCGGCATCACCGGGCCCATCATGGAACCCATCATCGCCATCATGTCCGAGTTTGCGTCTGCCTGAGCACCACTGCTACACACCAAAGCTGCTACCAATACGAGTTTCTTCATGTTGTATCTCCTTCATTTCCGACAATGGGGTCAAATGACCAAAGCCCATGGCTCCAGCACACTTAACGATGATCTGCCACGGTTATGGCAGGGGTTTTTAAAATCTGCAACTCATTTTGATTCAAAGAATCAGACTGCCTAGGCAATGTGACACAGTTATCCGACAGCGTAAAGCCTTTGTTTTAAGGCCCGATGGAAGAGAGTGGGAGGCCTCACACCGCCACCGGCGCCTTGATGCCCGGATGCGGGTCGTAGCCTTCGAGGCTGAAGTCGTCGTACTTGAACGCAAACAAGTCCGTAACGGCCGGGTTCAGGCGCATCGTCGGCAAGGGTCTGAAGTCGCGCGACAGTTGCAGTTTTACCTGCTCCAAGTGGTTCAAATAGATGTGCGCGTCACCCAGGGTGTGCACGAACTCGCCCGGTTTCAGCCCTGTCACCTGCGCCATCATCAGGGTCAGCAGGGCGTAGCTGGCGATGTTGAACGGCACGCCCAGGAAGATATCGGCACTACGCTGGTAAAGCTGACAGGATAGACGCCCTTCAGCGACATAGAACTGAAAAAAGGCGTGGCAGGGCGGCAGCTTCATCTGACCGATCTGGCCCACATTCCAGGCCGAAACGATGATGCGGCGTGAATCCGGGTTCGTTTTGAGCGTGTGCAACACCTCGGCAATCTGGTCGATGTGACGCCCATCCGGGGCCGGCCAGTTGCGCCACTGGTAGCCGTAGATCGGCCCCAGGTTGCCCTCGGCATCGGCCCACTCGTCCCAAATCGAGACTCCGTTTTCCTTGAGGTAGGCGATGTTGGTACTGCCTTGCAGGAACCACAGCAACTCGTGGAGGATGGATTTCAGGTGCACCTTTTTCGTGGTCAGCAACGGAAAGCTATCGGCCAGGTCAAAGCGCATCTGATGGCCAAACACCGACAGCGTACCGGTACCGGTACGGTCTTCCTTCTTCACCCCATGGGTGAGGACATGGTTGAGCAGGTCGTGGTATTGGCGCATAGGAAATCTCCTCGAATGGGCGCGATTCTAATGGCTACGACGCTATAAGGCGATTCCAGTCCCCGTCACGATAACCGTCGAGCGGGCGAAATCGGGACTTGTAGGACATCTTGGGGCTTTCAGCGATCCAAAAACCCAGGTAGAGCCAGGTCAAATCGCGCCTCCGGGCCAGATCAATCTGCTCGAGCACAGCCAAGGTCCCTAGGCTGCGCGGCGGATAATCGGGGCTGTAAAAGGTGTACACCGCCGAGAGCCCATCCTCAACCGCATCAATCAGCGCCACGGCGACCACCTCCCCCTCCAGCCGCCATTCCATCAATTGGGAGCGCACCGGCGAGGCCACGATGAAGGCTCGGTAGGCCTCGCTGTCATCCATATCCATACCGCTGCCGCCATGACGGGCCGCTTGATAACGACGATACAGCGCGTAATGCTCCGCGTCGAAGACCGGCTCCAGGATCCGCCGCACCAGATCGGCATTGCGCTGCCGGCAACGGCGCTGGCTGCGATCAGGTTGGAACTCGGTTATCGGCAGGCGCACGGCGACACAGGCCTGACAGGAATCACAACGCGGACGATAGATATGATCACCGCTCCGCCGGAAACCGTGGCGAATGAGCGCATTGTAGGCCGGCCCAAGCGCGGTCATCCCGGGGACCAAGACTTGCGAGCGTGCCTGCTGTTCCGGCAGGTAACTGCAGGGATAGGGCGAGGTGAGATAGAAGGCCGCCGTCGGCGGTTCAACGAAGGGCGTCACGGATCGCCTCGGCCTCCCAAGTCCAATCCATCTCGGGTTGTGCGACGGCCTGCGCCACCCCCTGCAAGAAAGCGTGACGGGCGATGGGCTGCGCCCCCAGCGAGGCCAGGTGTGCCGTCTGCATCTGGCAATCAATCAGCCGGCAACCCTGCCGATCAAGCCCTGCGCAAAGCAAGGCCAAGGCCATTTTCGAGGCATCGGTGCGGCGGCTGAACATGGATTCGCCATAAAACATGCGCCCAATAGCGACCCCGTACAACCCGCCCACCAACTGCCCGTCGATCCAGATCTCGGCCGAATGCGCATGACCGGCGGCATGCAAATGCTGATAGGCCACCTGCATTTCGGGCACGATCCAGGTCCCCGCCGCACCCGCGCGCGGTGCAGCGCACGCACGCATTACCTCGGCAAAGGCGGTATCAAGACGAAAATCGAACCCGCCTCGGGCCAACCGCCGCCGCAAAGAGCGGTGCAACCTGAAGCCCGCCGTTGGTAAGACCATGCGTGGATCCGGGGACCACCACAAAACAGGCTCACCCGGCGAAAACCACGGGAATATTCCTTGCCGGTAAGCCGTCAGCAGGCGCCAGGCTGACAAATCCGCCCCCGCTGCCAACAGGCCATCCGGGTCTTTGAGGGCCTGTTCGACAGGAGGAAAGGGAGTATCCGGATCAAGCCAAGGGAGCATGGGCAGGATTGTAATCCCCCTATGAACGCCTGTTAGAATCGCTCCATCACAAGGAGACACATGACCGATACCGCCGCCTGCCGCCCCTGCTACCACTGCGGGGAACCCGTACCCAAAGGCTCCGACTATCCCATCCGTACCGAGAAGGATATCCAATCGGCATGCTGTCGCGGCTGTCAGGCCGTCGCCCAGACCATTTTTGATTCAGGCAACGCCGACTATTACCGCCTGCGTACCGACCTGCCCAAAACGCCGGAGGCCGCGCTGGACGAACTCAAGGCCCTCGCCCTCTACGACCTGCCCGAGATTCAAGAAGGTTTCGTCAAGAATGAAGGGGCTATCAAGGACGCGAGCCTGATCCTGGAAGGTATCGTCTGCGCGGCCTGCATCTGGCTGAACGAGCGCCACCTGCGCCAGTTGCCCGGCGTGATCTCGGCCGACATCAATTTTTCGACCCGTCGCGCCCGGGTACGCTGGGACGACAAGCGCATCAAGCTCTCGCAGATCCTCGAATCGATTCGCGACATCGGCTACCACGCCTATCCGTTTGACACCGGCCGCCAGGAAGAATTGTTTCGCAAAGAGCGTAATACCGCCATCCGCCGCCTGGCCATCGCCGGGCTGGGGATGATGCAGGTGATGATGTACGCCCTGCCCACCTATATCGCCGGCGACGACGGCAGCATGCCGCGCGACATCGAAGCGCTGATGCGTTTTGCCAGCCTGCTGTTGACCTTGCCCGTGGTGTTCTACTCGGCCTGGCCATTCTTCCAGGGGGCCTGGCGTGATCTCCGCCTCTACCGTGCCGGCATGGATGTGCCCGTCGCACTAGGCATTGGGGCCGCCTTTTCGGCCAGCGTCTATGGCAGCTTCACCGGTTCCCAGGATGTCTATTACGACTCGGTGGTAATGTTTGTGTTCTTCCTCCTCACCGGCCGCTTCTTGGAGATGAACGCCCGAAAAAGTTCAGCCGAGGCCGCCGAGACCCTGGTCAAGCTGATCCCGGCAGCGGCCGTGCGCCTGCCCGATTACCCGGCGGCGCGCACGGAGGAGGCCATCGGCGCGGTGCGTCTGTCACCCGGCGATTTCGTCCTAGTCGCCACCGGCGCCGCCTTCCCATCCGACGCGCGCGTGGTCGAAGGCCACTCCAGCGTTGACGAATCCCTGCTGACCGGCGAATCTCGGCCCATCCCCAAACACCCCGGCAGCGAGGTCATCGGCGGCAGCCACAACCTCGGCAGCCCGCTGATCTGTCGCGTCGAGCGCACCGGTCAAGACACCGTGGTGTCCAGCATTGTTCGCCTGCTTGACCGCGCCCTGGCCGAAAAACCGCAACTGGCGCAGACCGCCGACCGCATCGCCAGCCATTTCGTCCTCGTCCTCCTTATCCTTGCCGCCGGCATCGCCACTTACTGGGCCATCGTCGATCCGGCGCGCGCCTTCTGGATCACCGTTTCGGTGCTGGTCGTTTCCTGTCCCTGCGCCCTCGGCCTCGCCACACCGGTCAGCCTCACCGCCGCCCTCGGTCACCTGACCCGCATCGGCCTGCTTTCCACTCGCGGCCACGCCCTTGAGGTCCTGGCCCGGGCCACCGATTTTGTCTTCGACAAGACCGGCACCCTGACCGATGGCCTCTTCCTCCTGCGCGAAAGCCACATCGTGCGCGGCGATCTAAACGGCGCCCTGCGACTAGCGGCCGCCCTCGAACAGGGCGCCACACATCCGATCGCCGCGGCCCTGCGTGAGGCGGCCCTGCGTGAGGCGGCCTTGGGTGAGGCGACCAACACAGCGGGCCATCTGCCTCATGTGCAGCACCTGACCTACCACCCCGGACTCGGCGTCGAGGGCGAGATCAACGGGCAACGCTATCGCCTAGGTGCGCCCGAGTTTGCGGCACCGGGCGAGACCTTCCCTCTGCCAGAGGGCCTGACCCTGATCGCACTCTCCAATAGCGACGGGGTCCTGGCCTGGTTTGGTCTCGGTGATGGCCTGCGTCCACACTGTGCCGAACTGGTCACGCAACTCAAGGGACTCGGCGTTCGGCTGCACCTGTACTCAGGCGACCGGCCCGAGAATGTGGCGGCCCTCGCTCGTCAGCTCGGCATCGCCGATGCCCGCGGCGGCATGCACCCCCAAGACAAACTTGAGGCCGTGCGGGCACTGCAAGCTACGGGAGCCATCGTGGCCATGACGGGCGACGGGGTCAACGATGCGCCGGTCCTGGCCCAAGCGCAGGTCTCGATTGCCGTCGATCAGGGGGCCGAGGCCGCCCAAGCTGCCGCTGACATGATCCTCTTGTCATCGGAACTGTTGCGTCTCGCCGATGGCGTGCGCATCGCCCGCAAGACCCAGCGCGTCATTCGTCAAAACCTGGCCTGGTCGGTGCTCTATAACGCCCTCGCCATCCCAGCGGCCGCCATGGGGTTCGTCACACCGTGGATGGCGGGGATTGGGATGTCGGCCTCCTCACTGCTGGTGGTTCTCAACGCATTGCGCCTGTCGAATCACTCAACCAAACACCCCCTCACTCAGGCCCGTTCATGACAATTGTCAATTTAACGGTATACTAAAGATATGGACATCCTTTATCTTTTGATCCCAATCAGCCTCGCCATCGTCGCGATCATCGCTGCGGTGTTTTTGTGGGCGGTCAGGACCGGGCAGTTTGAAGACATGGAAGGCCCAGCACACCGAATACTCATGGACGACGATGAGCCAACTCAAGGAAAATGACCACACAACTTAAAAAACTGGCAATCATTTCTGAGGCAGACTGTAATGCCGTCGCCTGCCGCAATTGCGGCATCTGTCGTCTAGGCACTCCGCTGGACTCTACCGAGGCCGACCCCCGCCTCCTTGAGCGCATCGCCAAGAACCGTCGTCAGGTCAAACGGGGCGATTTACTGTACCGCATCGGTGAACCCCTGAAGGCCATCTATGCGATTCGTTATGGCTCCATCAAGACCTATCTCTCAACGGTCGATGGCCGTAGCCAGATTACCGGCTTTCACATCGCCGGGGATCCTCTGGGTCTAGCCGACCTCCACGACGGCATCTGCAGTACCGAGGCACGGGCACTAGAAAACACTAGCCTGTGCGAGATCCCCATTGATCACCTGCAGCTACTCACCAAGGACCTTCCCTCGCTGCGAGTGCAGCTCACCCAACTCCTGAGCCAGGAAGTTCAGCGACTGCAAGGTCTGAGTCTGCTTCTGGGCAAGAAAACGGCTGAGGAACGGCTGGCCACCTTCCTGATCACCCTTTCCCGACGCTTTGCCCGACGCGGCTACTCCAGCCGGGAATTCAATCTCAGTATGTCACGCAACGACATCGGCACCTATCTCGGAATCGTTGAAGAGACCGTCTGTCGAACCCTGGCTCGTTTTCAGGACGAAGGCCTGATCGACAATCAACGCCGCCTCATCCACATTCTTGATGCCGATCGGCTCGCCCGCCTCGCCCAAGTCTAGCCGATCTGTCCGGCGCCCACCTTCCCAGCACACAAACAGGATACGCAGATATTAAATGCATAGATCCTGATCTGGATCAGGGTTTTTTTGACACATTATGATCAAAATACCTATGCGTCAAAGTGTCACACTCAGGCGTGGACATTTGTGTTTTGACATGGGATATTCGCCATGTGTGCGATCGAGACAGCACATGCGTGAGTAAGTTTTTTTCATTATGAAAAGGAGTAGGCGATGGAAGCGACCACCTATAATTACAAGGTCGTCCGACAGTTCACCATCATGACGGTCGTTTGGGGCATTGTTGGTATGCTCGTAGGCGTCCTGATTGCTGCACAACTGATTTGGCCGACATTTACCGAGGCTTTGGGCCCTCTGGCACCTTACCTCTCTTATGGGCGTCTGCGTCCGTTACACACCAATGCGGTGATCTTCGCCTTCGGTGGTTGCGGCCTCTTCGCGGCTTCTCTTTATGTGGTTCAGCGCACCTGTCAGACCCGCTTGCTGTCCGATGGTCTAGCCGCCTTTGTGTTCTGGGGCTGGCAACTAGTCATCCTTCTCGCCGCCATTTCGTTGCCGATGGGTCTTACCTCCGGCAAGGAGTACGCCGAACTGGAATGGCCAATCGACCTGCTGATCACCGTGGTCTGGGTGGCTTACGCCGTGCTCTACCTCGGCACCATCATCATCCGCAAAACCCAGCACATCTATGTAGCCAACTGGTTCTTCGGTGCCTATATCGTCACCATCGCCCTGCTGCATCTGGTCAACTCGGCCGAACTGCCGTGGGCCTTGGGCGGTGAAACCACCCTGATGGGCATGTTCAAGTCCTACTCCGCCTATGCCGGCGTACAGGACGCGATGGTCCAATGGTGGTACGGTCACAATGCCGTAGGCTTCTTCCTGACCACGGCCTTCCTCGGCATGATGTATTACTTCGTGCCCAAACAAGCCGGTCGCCCGATCTATTCCTACCGCCTGTCCATCGTCCACTTCTGGGCGCTGAACTTCATCTACATGTGGGCCGGCCCGCACCATCTGCTCTACACCGCGCTGCCGGACTGGGCGCAATCCCTGGGCATGGTGTTCTCGCTGATGCTGCTGGCACCGTCTTGGGGCGGCATGATGAACGGCATCATGACCCTGTCGGGTGTTTGGCATAAGCTGCGTACCGATCCGATCCTGAAGTTCCTGATCGTGGCCCTGTCCTTCTACGGCATGTCCACCTTCGAGGGCCCGATGATGTCGGTGAAGACCGTCAACGCCCTGTCACACTACACCGAATGGAACATCGCCCATGTGCACTCCGGTGCCCTTGGCTGGGTTGCCATGATCACCATCGGCTCCATGTATTACCTCATCCCGCGCCTATTTGGCCGTGAAGAGATGTACAGCACCCGCCTGATCAATGTGCACTTCTGGTGGTCCACCATCGGCGTCGTGCTCTACATCGCCGCCATGTGGATTGCCGGTGTGGCTCAAGGCCTGATGTGGCGCGCCACCAACGACGACGGCACGCTGACCTACAGCTTTGCCCAATCGGTGAGTGCCATGTACCCGTTCTACTATGTCCGCCTCATCGGTGGCACCATGTTCTTCGCGGGCATGCTGCTGATGGCTTACAACATGTGGAAGACCATCGCGGCTGGCAAGGCGGTTGACGACGCCCCCATCCCCGAAGCGGTTCACGCTTAACCGGACCAAGGAGACTCGAATATGTTCTCTCACAAACTCCTAGAAAAGAACATCGGCCTGCTGATGATCCTGACCTTCGTCGCCGTTTCCATTGGCGGCATGGTCCAGATCGTGCCCCTGTTCTTCCAGAAATCGACCATGGTGGCCGCTGAAGGGCTCAAGCCCTACACCGCCCTGCAACTGGAAGGCCGCGACATCTATGTGCGTGAAGGTTGTTACAACTGTCACTCCCAGATGATCCGTCCGTTCCGGGCCGAGACCGAGCGCTATGGCCACTTCTCGATGGCCAACGAGTTCGTCTATGACCGGCCCTTCCAGTGGGGCTCCAAGCGGACCGGTCCAGACCTGCACCGCGTGGGCGGCCGCTACTCGGATGAATGGCATTATGTGCATCTCATGAACCCGCGCGATGTGGTTCCCGAGTCCAACATGCCGGCCTATCCGTGGCTGGAAACCGCCATGGTTGACGGGACCTCCATCCAGGCCAAGATGCGCACCCTGAAGCTGGTCGGTCATCCCTACTCGGACGACGAGATTGCCAATGCGCCCAAGGAACTGGAAGGCAAGACCGAGATGCAGGCGATGATTGCCTACCTGCAAGCCTTAGGCCTCTCTGCACCGAAGGCTAAATAACCATGGATGCCGGTATCGTCGGTTCGATCATCACGATCCTGTTCTTCCTCGTGTTTGTCGCCATCATCTGGTGGGCCTACAGCACGCGGAACAAGGACAAATTCGAAGCGGCGGGTCGCCTGCCCTTTGAAGAAGACCCGACCGACGATAACCGTCACGCCTGACAAGGAGAATCAAAATGATCGAATACGCTGTTCCCGACTTCGTCAGCGATTTCTGGCATTACTACATCGCTGGCCTAGCCATTCTGGGCATCCTCTTTTCCCTCTGGGTCCTCAAGAGCCAGACCACGGCCAAACTCGCCCAAGGCGAAAAGGCGGAGCTACTGCACCACACTTGGGATGGTGACCTGCAAGAGCTCAACAATCCGCTGCCGCGCTGGTGGATGTGGCTGTTCTATGGCCTGATCGTCTTTGGTGTTGTTTACTTGGCCCTCTATCCGGGCCTAGGCAAGTTCGGTGGGGCCTGGAACTGGTCCTCTGGCGGCGCTTGGAAGACGGAGAAAGACGCGGTAGATGCCGAGTTCAACAAGGTCTTCGAACCCTTCAAGGGCAAAGACTTGGCCGTGATCGCGGCCGACCCGACCGCCAACGCCATGGGCAAACGCCTCTATCTGACCTACTGCTCGCAGTGTCACGGTTCGGATGCCACGGGTGCCGCCGGCAAGTTCCCCAACCTGACCGACAATCAGTGGCTGTTTGGCGGCTCCCCGGACGCGATCAAGGCCAGCATCAGTGGCGGACGCACGGGCGAGATGCCGGGCGGTCTAGCCGGTGACGAACAGGGCGCCAAGGAAGTAGCCAACTATGTCCTGTCCATGGGTGGCAAGCCGCATGATGCGGCCATGGCCGCTGCGGGCAAGGACAAGTACGCGGCCTGTGCCGGCTGTCACGGTGACGATGGCAAGGGCATGCCCGATGCCAGCTTCCCCAACATCGTTGACGATGCCTGGCTCTACGGCAGCTCGGTACCGGCCATCACCGAGACCATCGTCAAGGGTCGCATCGGCGGCATGCCGGCCCAACAGGCGGTACTGGGAGATGACAAGATCACCCTCCTGACGGCCTATCTGATGAGCCTCGGCCAGAAATAAGGTAACACCCTGCGGTGCCGGGTGACCCCCGGCCCCGTTGGTAAGGGATTACAATAAATCCTTTACCAACCGGCACGCAGAACCGTAGAGAGTGTGGATAATCAACGCTGTGACTATTTACGCAAAAGGAAGTTAAATTGAGTCAGCACACTCCACAGGACGCAAACGACGAAGGAACTGAAGAGGTTTCTTTGTATGAGACGCGCAAGAAGGTCTATTACCGTGCGGTACAGGGCCTCTACAACAATTGGCGTGTCGCCTTGGTGTGGCTCACGCAAATCCTCTATTTCGGCCTGCCTTGGCTGACATGGGAGGGCCGCCAGTCCATCCTGTTCGATCTCGGCGCCCGCAAGTTCTACCTCTTTGACTGGGTCTTTTGGCCACAAGATTTCATCTGGCTGGCCGCCCTCCTGATCATCTCCGCCTTAGGCCTGTTCCTGTTCACGGCCATTGCCGGCCGCCTCTGGTGCGGTTACGCCTGCCCCCAAACCGTCTATACCGAGATCTTCGTCTGGATAGAACGCCTGTTTGAGGGTGATCACAGACGACAGCAAAAACTAACGGCTCAGCCCTGGAACAGCGAAAAGATCCTCCGCCGGGGCGGCAAACAACTGGCTTGGATCCTGTTCTCGTTCTGGAACGGCTTTACCCTGATTGCCTACTTCACCCCGGCACCTGTCCTCTGGCAGGAGTTTCTCACCCTGAGCTTCGGCCCCTGGGAAACCTTCTGGATCCTGTTCTATGCCTTCACCACATGGGGTTTTGCCGGTGTCATGCGCGACCAGGTCTGTAAATATATGTGTCCGTACGCCCGCTTCCAAAGCGCGATGTTCGACCTGGACACCCTCATCATCACCTATGACGCCCAACGCGGCGAACCGCGCAGCGCGCGCCGGAAAGGCGAAACGCAGGCACAGGGGGATTGCGTCGATTGCGGCATCTGCGTCGCCGTCTGTCCGACCGGGATTGATATCCGCAACGGTTTGCAATACATGTGCATCGGTTGTGCGGCCTGTATTGACGCCTGCGACCAGGTCATGGACAAGGTTGGATCCCCGCGCGGCCTGATCCGCTACTCAACCCAAAATGCCATCGAAGGCGCCTATCCGGACAGCGAAATCAAGCGCCACATCTTCCGGCCACGCATCCTGTTCTACATCGCCGTCTTTACCGCCATTCTCGTCGGCGTGGGCTACACCATGGCCACGCGCGTCCCCTTGCTGGTCGATGTCCTGCGCGACCGGAATAGCCTGTCCCGCGAGGCTCCGAGTGGTGAAATCGAAAATCTGTATCGCCTGCAAATCATCAACATGGATGCCAACGCACACCGCTTTGAGGTTCGCGCCAAGGGCATCCCTGGATTGAAGGTCACCCGTGGCCAGACAACCGAGATCCCAGCCTTGGGCACCGAGACCGTTGTCGTCACACTAGAGGCCCCGCGTCTTTCGCTCAACCGCCCATCAACACCGATTCAGTTTGAGGTTGTCGCCCAAGACACCCCCAACCTGCTGAGGGAAACGAAGTCGAGCTTCATCAAGTGAGGACCCTATGAGCGAAAAGAGATCCCCCTGGAAAGAACCCATGGTTTGGCTGTTGATCGTACTTCCCATGACGGCGGTCATCGCCAGCTTGGCGACAGCCTGGATAGCGGCCGATGGCGCCGATCCGCTCGTGACTGAGCCCCACCATAAGGTCGGGCTCAGCATGCAGGCCGGCAAACCACCCGCCCCTGCCGACAAGTAGCCTACAAGTAAGCCCTATTTAACCCACGCCTGGAATCAGGCGATTATGCAAAGGAGAAAGAAGTATGGATGTCTTAATGAAACTGCTCTTCGCGACCGACATTGGTCTGCTATCACTGTTCACGCTCGCCTTCATTTTCGGCATGGGCTTATTCATCTGGTGGCGCATCAACAAGAACATCCGGGAAGAAGAACGGGGCTGACCCGCAACCCCTGGCTTGACTCAAAGCAGGCCAGGGCTCATCGCCGCCAAGAGACAGGCGTTCGGGAAGTTCATCTTTGCGCCCGTCGAAAGGGTGGGCGATGCGTTGAGCCGTAGCCAAAGCACACCGCCCTTACGCACGGACAGATGGCCAGGTTGGCCTGTAAGCAACTGAGCCGCTAGCGCACCCAAGGTGGGCTGATGGCCCACGATAAGCACTTGCCCGTCCACTTGGAGGGGCAGTCGCTCGATGGCCCCTGCAAGCAGGGTCTCTGGCGACGCGCCGGGTGCAAACGCGTTTACCGTACCGAAAGACCAACCCAACGCCTGAGCCGTCTGTTGTGTACGCACCGCCGGGCTGGCCAGGATGCGTAGCGTTGCCGGTGCTGTGGCGGGCAGGTGTTTTTTGATCCACTGCGCCATCTGCGCCGCTTGGCGCTGACCTTTGTCTGTCAGTGCGCGCTGAAGGTCATCCAGCCCATCTTCGGCCTCGGCATGTCGCCACAAGATCAAATCCATACAGACCTCTTCCTAAAGGGGCAAGAATACAAAGCTGGCCATATTCTGCACCGTGCGGGAGATCACCCGGTTACTGCTGTCCTCTATAACAAAGGCCAGCAGATCCTGTGCGGCAATCAGCTTACCAAATTCGCGCTCGTAGCTCAGATTCTGAAACTCGCTGTCCATGCTATTGGTCAGCAGGATCGGCGCCACACCGTCAGCCGCACGGGCGTTGGACAACTTCCAGACCGCCGTTTCAATATTACGCGCGCTGTTATAGAGCTTCTGGGCGTCAAGCTGATCCGTGATGTAGAACGCTTGCTTGTGATCATAGGCCGTCATGACCATGGCCAGCATGGCCGACATATAGGCATGCACACGGTCACCGGCAAAGTCCTCGCGGAAGGCAGCGCGGAAATCGCGTTCCCAATCGGAACCGCGCAGAGGTGAGGTCGGCCAAGTCGCTAAATTTGCAAACAATTGCTCCGTCGCCACCTCCACCGAGGGCAGGCCGGCCTTGCGGAACTCGGCTGGGTTGCGGCGATAGAGTTTTTCGGTCAACACGCGCAAATGGCGTATCACCTCGCGCTGGGTAATGTCAGACACCTGATCAACATCGGATTTGGCGAGATTCTCAATGGCAAAACCCCGCTGGCTCTGGCTACCATCTTTGCGCTGAATAGGGCCATTCGCACAACCGGTGAGCAACCCGACGGCCAAGACAAGCGTCCAAACCCCATGATGTGATTTAACCACTGCGCTCTCCTTAAGTGCACCTTGGCAACTTTGCACCCGACTGGCGCATTGTAACGACATCCATACGGCCCGCAAGTCTATGAACACGGCGGACAGAAACGAGGTGGTTTTATTTTTATGTTATATTTCATCGCGTTACACAAATAACCCTGCATCGAAAAAGTTTATTTGCAAATAAGAACAATGGATTAGGACGGCCTAATACTGCGTGCTATTCTCGCCGCCCATAAAGTCAGTCAGTCCTTATATCCAAATCGGCGGCACATGCCGCAACACACCCAACTAAAAGGAACCTTGATGTCCAATCTCGTGAAACCCCATGGCGGCGGCGAACTTAAGCCCCTCTTGCTCGAAGGCGCTGCACGCGAAGCCGAACTGGCCCGCGCCGCCTCGCTTCCCAAGGTCAAGATGTCGTCGCGTGAAACCGGCGACCTGATCATGATGGGCATCGGTGGTTTCACCCCCCTCGACGGTTTCATGACTCATGCCGACTGGCAAGGCATTTGTGACGGCTACAAGATGGCCAATGGCCTGTTCTGGCCGATCCCGGTCACCCTTTCGACCGACAACAACGGCATCAAGGCCGGCGACGAGATCGCCCTGATTGACGCCGAATCCGATGCCATCATGGGCACCATGAAGGTCACCGAGCAGTACGCCATTGATAAGGCACACGAGTGCATGCAGGTGTACAAAACCACCGATCTCGCCCACCCCGGCGTCAAGATGGTCATGGACCAGGCCCAGTACAACCTGGCCGGCCCGGTCAAGGTCCTCTCCACCGGCACCTTCAAAGAAGAGTACGGCGATCAGTTTATGACCCCGGCCGAGACCCGCGCCGCCTTCGAAAAGGCCGGCTGGTCCAAGGTTGCCGCGTTCCAGACCCGCAACCCGATGCACCGCTCGCACGAATACCTGGCCAAGATCGCCATCGAAACGATGGACGGCGTGCTGATTCACTCCCTGCTGGGCGCCCTGAAGCCGGGCGACATCCCAGCCGATGTGCGCAGCGAGGCGATCTCCACCCTGGTTGAAAACTACTTCGCCCCCAATACCGTCATCCAGGCCGGCTACCCGCTGGACATGCGCTATGCCGGTCCGCGTGAGGCCCTGCTGCACGCCCTGTTCCGCCAGAACTATGGCTGCTCGCACCTAATCGTCGGCCGCGACCACGCCGGCGTGGGTGACTACTACGGCCCGTTTGACGCGCAGAAGATCTTCGACGAAATCCCCAAGGGTTCGCTCGAAACCACCAATATGAACATCGACTGGACCTTCTGGTGCAACAAGTGCGGTGGCATGGCCTCGCAACGCACCTGCCCGCACACCAAGGACGATCGCATCCTGCTGTCCGGAACCAAGGTTCGCGCGATGTTGTCGGAAGGCCAGGATTTGCCGGTCGAGTTTAGCCGTCCGGAAGTTGCCAAGGTGCTGCAGAAGTATTACGCCAGCCTGACCGCCGAACAGAACGTCAAGATTGAACTCAAGGGTCATTCGGCCGCTTGACTTTAGGATTTAGGACCCGAGCCCTCCGGAAGCGGATTCGCGATACGCCCCGGTCAAGGTTGGGCTCGGTTATTCTGAATGGACCGCGTGGTTAGATAAAACCATTGAGCGCGGATTGTTAGCTAACAAGGAGTGAATTAATGCCAACCTTCGTCCGTACCGACAAGTGCGACGGCTGCAAGGGTCAAGACAAGACCGCCTGCATGTACATCTGCCCGCACGACCTGATGAAACTGGACCGTGATGGTTCCGAGACCGGCCACGCCATGCGTGCCTTCAACCAGGAACCCGAGCAGTGCTGGGAATGCTATTCCTGCGTCAAGATCTGCCCGCAACAAGCTATCGAGTGCCGCCACTATGCGGACGTCGTGCCTCTTGGTGGTTCTGTGCAGCCCCTGCGTGGTTCCGATTCCATCATGTGGACCATCAAGTTCCGCAATGGCGTGCTGAAGCGTTTCAAGTTCCCGATCCGCACCACCCCGGAAGGTTCTATCGATTGCTACGGCGGCAAGCCCACGCCCAAACTGGCTGACATCGAAGCTGTCGGTTCGTTTACCCGTGACGTGACCGGTGGTTACCGCTCTGGCAACCCCGCCGAACTGATTCGTAAGTAATTCGATTAAGAAGAGGTATTAGATATGGCTGAATTTGGAAATCCCGACGTCATCCAGGAAGAAGTCGACATCCTGATGATTGGTGGTGGTATGGCTTGTTGCGGCGCTGCGTATGAAGTCATGCGCTGGGCTGACGTTGCTAAGGCTGAAATCGGCATTGATCTGAAGATCAAGCTGGTTGACAAGGCTGCTATGGACCGTTCTGGCGCTGTTGCGCAGGGCCTGTCCGCGATCAACACCTACATCGGCACCGAGCAAGATCCCGCCGACTACACCCGTATGGTCGCCA
>CAMDCO010000027.1 GCA_945890495.1 Bordetella parapertussis
GGCCATGGCCCATGTAGGGGCAGGCCCCCGTGCCTGCCCTAACGGTGAATGGGCAACCACAGGGGGTTGCCCCTACGAAAATCAGGCAAGCACAGGGTTTTCCCCCTCCCCTCCGCCATTCCTCCTCGCGGGTCCGTACGATGAATTGCGCTACCCACTCGATTTCATATAGAGCCGGATATTTGCAGGGAAGAGGGGCGTTTGGGTGTGGCTAGGGATGTGTCTAGTTCAGCCCAATGGCGCTCAAGAACCCTTGCCACCAGCGGCGCCGGTTCTGCGGGACGATGTGTTCCGGGTTTAGATCGGAGGGGGGCACCCGGCTCATAACCCAGCCAGGCAGGATCTTGTAACCGGCCGAGCCGCAGGAACTGCCCAAATGATGGGGGTCGTAGATCTTGATCAGGCGGGGTGATTCCAGGTTGTCCGCATAGACGATGCCACAGTAGGACTCGTCGTGATCGCGGCGTAATAGGGCATCGATCTCGCGGATGAAGGTCTCGACATGCGCACCGTCAGCCGCGTCTTCCGGGCGCGCTTCGCCAATAGCGTAGAGATACCAGCCGGCCTCGCGATCAATGCGTTGCCAGAAGGCATCCAGTTGTTCCCAGGCCAGGACGCTGTAGAGCGTACCGCCAAACAGGGTATCGAAGGCCGGGTTATGGTGGGGAGCGTGAAGTAGGTGTGCTGTGGTCAAAATGGGTTTGGTATGGGCTGAGTTGGTTTACCATTGTATTCAATCTGACATGGAAAGGGGCCCCTATAGGGGCTATGGGGTGTTCAATGTTGCAAGCCTTGATTTTTGATGTGGACGGTACGCTGGCTGATACCGAGCGGGATGGTCATCGCCCAGCTTTTAATGCGGCCTTCCGTGAATTTGGCCTTGACTGGGATTGGGATGTCGCCCTGTACGGTGAGTTATTGGCGGTGACCGGTGGCAAGGAGCGGATTCGCTTCTATGTCGATCAATTCAATACGGCCTATCAACGGCCGGCGGATTTTGATGCCTTGGTGGTCGAATTGCACAAGGCCAAGACGCGGCATTACACGCAGATGATGGAGGCGGGCCTGATTCCGCTACGCCCCGGTGTGCGGCGTTTATTGGATGAGGCGCGCGCGGCCGGACTGCGCTTGGCGATTGCCACCACCACCACGCCGGCCAATGTCACCGCCTTGCTCAAGAACACCTTGGGCGAGGCGGGGCCGGGCTGGTTTGAGGTCATTGCGGCGGGTGACATTGTTCCAGCCAAGAAACCCGCGCCGGATATTTATGTCTGGGCCTTGGAACAACTGGGCCTCAAGGCGGGCGATTGCGTGGCCTTCGAGGACTCTGAAAATGGCATTAACTCCGCGTTGGGGGCCGGTCTGCGTACCGTGGTGACGATCAATGACTATACCCACGATCATGACTTTTCAGGCGCGCTCGCCGTGCTGAGCGATCTGGGCGAGCCCGGCTCACCCTTTGCCCGTCTGGATGCCTACGGTCAGGGCGAGCAGGGGGTTGTTGACCTGGCCTGGATCCGGAGCGTAGCGGTCTGATCGGTCCTGCTTGATCGAGCGCGGCGGGGTCAGCCGCGAACTCGGTCTAGCAGATTGACCACGGCCTCGGCGGTCGGCAGGAAACTGGCCTCCGCATCGCGGCGACCCTTGTATTCCAGTTGACCTTCCTTTAGTCCGCGTTCGCTGACCACGACGCGGTGCGGCACGCCGATGAGTTCCTGATCGGCAAACATCACGCCGGGGCGCTCGTCACGGTCATCCAGCGCGACATCAAGCCCAGCGGCCTGCAAATCGGCGTACAACTGGTCGGCGGTGGCCTTAACCTCGGCGTTGCGGTGGTAGCCCATCGGCACAATGACGATGTCAAAGGGGGCCAGGGCGCGCGGGAAGATGATGCCGCGCGCATCATGGCCCTGCTCAATGGCAGCACCGACGATGCGCGATACGCCGATGCCGTAGCAGCCCATGACAAAGTTTTGGCGTGCGCCCGCCGCATCAAGGTATTGCGCCTCTAAGGCCTCCGAATATTTGGTGCCGAGCTTGAAGATGTGGCCCACCTCGATGCCCCGGCAGAGTTCCAGCGGGCCGTGGCCATCGGCACAGGGGTCGCCGGTGACGACATTGCGGAGGTCGGCGACGATCTCTGGTTCAGGCAAATCGCGGCCCCAGTTGACGCCTGCGAGGTGAAACTTGGCCTTGTTCGCGCCGCAGATGAAGTCGCTCATGCTGGCTACGCTGCGGTCG
Source organism: Bordetella parapertussis (assembly GCA_945890495.1). Classification (GTDB taxonomy): domain Bacteria; phylum Pseudomonadota; class Gammaproteobacteria; order Burkholderiales; family Thiobacillaceae; genus QYQG01. Next base: position 2,242 of record CAMDCO010000027.1, read on the forward strand.
GCGATGACCTTTATCTGACTACGATCTATGCCGACGGGGCCTAGGAAGCCGGGCGGGCATGCAAACGCGGCGCGAATCTCCGCGTCGGTGGCAAAGCGGAAATCGGCTAGGCCTTCGACCTTGCCGGCCTTGACCTCGTTCAGGCTGTGGTCGCCGCGGATCAGCAGGATGTGCATGGTCTCGCCGGTCATCACCGCCAGCAATTTGACCGTGCGTTGCAACGGAATGTCCAGCAGCGCCGCGACATCCTCGCAGGTGGTTTGTTTGGGCGTATCCACCTCGCGCAGCGTTTCGCTGGCAGCGGCACGCGCGGCAGTGGGGGCCAGCGCCTCGGCCATCTCCACATTGGCGGCGTAGTCGGAGGCCGGGCAGAAGGCGATGCCATCCTCGCCGCTGTCGGCCAGGACATGAAACTCGTGCGAGCCGGAGCCGCCAATCGCGCCGGTGTCCGCCGCCACGGCGCGGAATGTCAGCCCGAGTCGCGTGAAGATGCGGCTGTAGGTGTCGTACATGACGCGATAGGTCGCATCCAGGCTGTCGGTGTCGGCGTGGAAGGAATAGGCATCCTTCATCAGGAACTCGCGCGCGCGCATCACGCCGAAACGCGGCCGGATCTCGTCGCGAAACTTGGTTTGCACCTGATAAAATTGGATCGGTAACTGCTTGTAGCTCTTCAGTTCGCGGCGGGCGACATCGGTGATGACTTCTTCGTGAGTCGGGCCGAAGCAAAAGTCGCGTTCGTGACGGTCCTTGATCTTTAGCATCTGCGGCCCAAACACGGCCCAGCGGCCCGATTCCTGCCACAATTCGGCGGGTTGGATGGCGGGCATTAACAGCTCGATGGCACCGGCGCGGTTCATCTCTTCGCGCACAATGGCCTCGACCTTGCGCAACACCTTGAGGCCCAGCGGCATCCAGGTATAAAGCCCGGAACCCAGGCGCCGAATCATCCCGGCGCGGAGCATCAATTGGTGTGAAATCAGTTCGGCCTCGGACGGGGCCTCTTTGCTGGTGGAGAGAAAAAACTGTGAAATGCGCATAATGGAACCCTTTTCAAGAATCCGGATTTTAACCGCATGAAGCGCTTTACAGAGAGACCGCAACGCAATGGGCGTGCGCACGAAAACCGTTCGCTGCGCTACGACCCCGTGGAGGTGAGTGAACAACGCGGCCTGCGTACCCTGCACTTTGCCGGCGGGGTGGCGCAGTCGGTGATGCGGGTGCGTGATCCGTTCGCACTGGAACTGGAATACACCCGTGCGGCGATGTTGTTTGCCATTTTGCATCCGAATCCGCAGGATGTCGCGCTGATTGGTCTGGGCGGCGGTTCACTGGCCAAGTTTATCCACCGGCATTTGCCTGAAGGTCGCCTGACGGCGCTGGAGATCAACCCAGAAGTGGTTGCGGCCGCGCGGTCTTTTTTCTATTTGCCACCGGAGGATGAGCGACTGACGGTGATCACCGGCGATGGGGCGGCTTGGGTGGCCGCTCAGCATCGTAGTCTGGATGCCCTGATCGTCGACGGTTACGATCGCCGACGCATTGTCGAGGCCTTGTCTAGCCCGGAGTTTTATCGCAGCTGTGCCGTGGCCTTGCGTCCGGGGGGCGTGGCCGTATTCAATCTGTGGGCCGAGGATGGCCGTTTCAATCTGTACCGCGAGGCGATTGAAATAGCGTTTGCCGGCCCGGCCCTCGTCTTGCCTACGGAGCAAAAAGGCAACCTGTTGCTCTTCGCAGCGCGGGGTGGCTGGGAGACCTTGGATGGGATGAGCGTCCGTGCGCGGGCGGTGACCGTCGCGGCGGGCTGGAATTTCGATGCAGAGGCCTTGCTTGGCCGCCTGAGTTTGGGGTCAACAAACAGGATGTCGGGATCGATATTTTGAGGCTTTGCAAGCGGGCAAGGTGATGGGAGAATCCGCCTCAGTGAATATTGATGGATGTCGGCTATGATCGACCGAGATGGGTATCGTTCCAATGTCGGTATCGTGCTGTGCAATGCCCGTGGTGAGGTGTTTTGGGGCAAGCGCGTCAGACAAGACGCTTGGCAGTTTCCGCAAGGCGGGATCAAGTCAGGCGAGACGCCAGAGCAGGCGATGTACCGTGAATTACAGGAAGAAACGGGGCTGTTGCCCCAGCATGTGGCTATTCTTGGGCGAACCCGGGAATGGTTGCGTTATGACGTGCCGCAGTCGTGGATCAAGCGCGACTGGCGCGGGATTTATCGGGGACAGAAGCAGATCTGGTATTTGCTGAAACTGATCGGCCGCGACTGTGATGTTCGGTTGCGAGCGAGCGATCACCCTGAGTTTGACGCTTGGCGTTGGCACAGCTATTGGCAACCCGCCAGTGAAGTGGTCGATTTCAAACAAGAGGTTTACCGCCTGGCCCTTGGTGAACTGGAACGACATTTGGGTCCTTTAAATAAACACCATAACGCACACCATCCGCGTGCAGCCTGAGAAGAGGAATTTGATTATGACCCGCAGCCACCAACCCTTGCCCGTTGTGCCCTTGCAAAAAGGGGCAACCTTTCGCAAGCCTTTTCAGGAGTTGTCCGAGGGTGTGAAACTTGAGGATCCGGCTATCGATGCCATGACCGACTTCACTCGGACGACGGCCTATACGATCTTTCCGCTGGAAAGTGTGGAGGCGGCACGGGTAAAGATGATCCATCGTGGCGTTCGACTCCTTTTGGTCGTGGACAATGAAAATGCGGTCCTGGGTCTGATCACGGCGATTGATTTGACCGGCGAGAAACCCATGCAGGTGACCCGCAGTCAAGGGATTCCTCACGAAGATGTGTTGGTCAAGGATGTGATGACGCCGCGTGAGCGATTCGAGTGCCTGTGTGTGGACGACTTGAAGGGGGCCTCGGTGGGCAGCGTGGTGGCCACCCTGCAAAAGCAGGGCCGCCACCATGTCATGGTCGTGGAGCGCGGTCAGGACCGTAGCCAATTGGTACGCGGCCTCTTTTCCTTGTCACAGATCAGCCGGCAGCTTGGATTGGCCATGCCGCATCTGGTCACGCCGCCAATCTTTGCCGATATTCATCAGGAACTGAACGACTAGTGATCGGGGAGATTATTGGGCGAGATAGGGCTTAATTTTCAGCCCAACTTCCCGGGCGGTTTAATTCCGAGTAAAATAGTCAAGAATTGGTCCTGACGGGCCTTGGGTGGGTTGTGACTTAGCGTGAAACAACACGGTCATTGGCGTAGGGGCAACCCCCCGTGGTTGCCCTGGTTGGGCAGGCACGAGGACGGCCCCTGCAATCGGTTTCATGATTTTGGGTGGCATGAATGCCATGAAAGTTGAGATGTAACCCCGCGTCCCCATTTGTTAGTCCGTTCTGGGTGTTGTGCCCGCATTTTTTTGTTTTGTTTATCTGAGGTTCTGTGATGTCCGTTTCTGTAGAACAAGTGCAAGCCGCCCTCAAGGCGCTGATTGATCCCAATACCCGCAAGGATTTTGTCTCCACCAAATCGGCCCGCAACATCAAGGTTGAGGGTGGCAAGGTGACGCTGGATGTGGTCCTTCCCTATCCCGCCAAGACCGTTTTGGGCGAGATCCAATCCATGGTGGAAGGCGCTATTAAGTCTATCCCTGGGGTGGAGTCGGCCTCCGCCACGGTGACTTGGAAGATCGTCGCACACAGCGTCCAAAAGGGTGTGAAGCTGATCAACGGTGTGAAGAACATCATCGCTGTCGCCTCTGGCAAGGGCGGTGTCGGTAAGTCCACGACCGCCGTTAACCTGGCCTTGGCGCTGGCCGCTGAAGGTGCCAAGGTTGGCATGTTGGATGCCGACATCTATGGCCCGTCGCAGCCCACTATGCTGGGCATTACCGGTCGTCCAGAGTCTGCCGACGGCCAGTCGCTGGAGCCGATGATGGGCCACGGCCTGCAAGCCATGTCGATCGGTTTTCTTATCGATGTCGATACGCCGATGGTCTGGCGCGGCCCCATGGTCACTCAGGCGTTGGAGCAACTGCTCAACAACACCCAGTGGAAAGACCTCGACTATCTGATCGTCGATCTGCCGCCGGGCACGGGTGACATTCAGCTGACGCTGGCGCAACGCGTGCCTGTCACCGGCGCGGTCATCGTCACCACCCCGCAGGATATTGCGCTCATCGATGCGCGTAAGGGCCTGAAGATGTTTGAGAAGGTGGGCGTGCCCATCCTCGGTGTGGTCGAGAACATGAGTCTGCACATTTGCTCCAAGTGCGGCAACGAAGAGCCCATCTTTGGCGTGGGCGGCGGTCAGAAGATGTGTGACGACTACGGTACCGAGTTCCTGGGCGGCCTGCCGCTGGATATGCGTATCCGTGTCGAGACCGATGCCGGTAAGCCTACCGTGGTTGCTGCGCCGGAATCGCGCATTGCCGAGATCTATCGAGGCATTGCCCGTCGCGTGGCGGTCAAGGTGGGCGATCTGGCGGTCGATCACTCCTCCAAATTCCCCAGCATCGTGATTCAGAACACCTGATCTGTCTTTAGTGCCCAGCGACTAGCTGGTAGGATGCGAACCGCGTCGGATTTCCGGCGCGGTTTTTTTCTTTGTGACCCTGGGTAGACCTTATGAGCATCAAATCCGACCTTTGGATCCGCCGCATGGCGCGCGATCACGGCATGATTGAGCCTTTCGAGGCCGGCCAGATCAAGACCCGTGACGGCGAAAGAATCGTCTCCTACGGCACATCAAGCTATGGCTACGATGTGCGCTGTGCCAGCGAGTTCAAGCTGTTCACCAACATCAACAGCAGCATCGTTGATCCCAAGCACTTCGACCCGTCCAGCTTTGTCGAGGTGGACGGCGATTCGTGCATCATTCCGCCCAACTCGTTTGCGCTGGCGCGCACGGTCGAATATTTCCGTATCCCGCGCAATGTGCTGGTGGTGTGCCTGGGCAAATCGACCTACGCGCGTTGCGGCATCATCGTCAATGTCACGCCGCTGGAACCGGAATGGGAAGGCCATGTGACCCTGGAGTTTTCTAACACTACGCCGCTGCCGGCGCGCATTTACGCCAACGAGGGCATCGCGCAGATGCTGTTCTTTGAGTCGGATGAGGTTTGCGAGACCTCGTATCGCGATCGCGGCGGTAAATATCAGGGGCAGACGGGCGTGACGCTGCCAAAGATTTAACGCAACAGCGCGCGGGAGTTTCTATAATCCGCGCACTTTCTTATTGCTACTGGAGCGCCGTCCATGCGTTTTCGTTTCCCCGTCGTCATCATTGACGAAGACTTTCGTTCCGAAAACACCTCGGGTTTAGGGATTCGTGCGTTGGCCGAGGCCATCGAAAAGGAAGGCCTGGAGGTGCTGGGGGTGACCAGTTATGGTGACCTGACCTCGTTTGCCCAGCAACAGAGTCGCGCCTCGGCCTTCATCTTGTCGATCGATGACGAGGAGTTTTCGTCTGAGGCCGCAACGGAGAAGGCTATTGCCGACCTGCGTGGCTTCGTGGGCGAGATTCGCCAGCGCAACACTGAGATCCCCATCTTCTTGTATGGCGAGACGCGCACTAGCCGCCATATTCCCAATGATGTCCTGCGCGAGTTGCACGGCTTCATCCACATGTTCGAGGACACGCCCGAATTTATCGCCCGCAATATCAAGCGTGAGGCGAAGGCCTATCTGGACAGCCTGCCGCCGCCGTTTTTCCGTGCCCTGACGCACTATGCCGCTGACGGTTCCTATTCTTGGCACTGTCCGGGTCACTCGGGCGGGGTGGCCTTCCTGAAGTCACCGGTGGGCCAGATGTTCCACCAGTTCTTTGGCGAAAATATGCTGCGTGCGGATGTTTGCAACGCGGTGGAAGAACTTGGCCAGTTACTTGACCATACCGGCCCGGTGGCGGCCTCGGAACGCAATGCGGCACGCATCTTCAACGCCGATCACCTGTTTTTCGTCACCAATGGCACCTCAACCTCAAACAAGATCGTCTGGCACTCCACCGTGGCGCCCGGCGACATCGTGGTGGTCGACCGCAACTGTCACAAGTCGATCCTGCACTCGATCATCATGACGGGTGCGATCCCGGTCTTCCTGATGCCGACGCGCAATAACTACGGGATTATCGGGCCGATCCCGAAGAGCGAATTCGTTTGGGAGAACATCCAGGCCAAGATCGCGGCGCACCCATTCATTACTAATAAGACGGCCAAGCCGCGCGTGTTGACCATTACGCAATCGACCTACGACGGCATTCTTTACAATGTCGAAGAGATCAAGGAGATGCTCGATGGCCGGATCGACACCTTGCATTTCGATGAGGCCTGGTTGCCGCACGCGGCCTTTCACGATTTTTACGGTGACTATCACGCCATTGGCGCCGACCGGCCACGCTGCAAGGACTCGATGATGTTTTCCACGCAGTCCACCCACAAGCTGTTGGCTGGCCTCTCACAGGCCTCGCAGATCCTGGTGCAGGAGTCCCTGTCGCGCAAGCTCGATCGTGATGTGTTCAACGAGGCCTATCTGATGCATACCTCGACCTCGCCGCAGTATTCCATCATTGCCTCCTGCGATGTGGCGGCCGCGATGATGGAAGAGCCTGCCGGAACCGCGTTGGTCGAAGAGTCGATCGCCGAGGCCCTGGACTTCCGCCGCGCCATGCGTAAGGTGGACGAGGAGTGGGGCGCCGACTGGTGGTTCAAAGTCTGGGGCCCGGATGACCTGTCCGAGGAGGGTATCGAGGAACGCGAGGCTTGGATGTTGAAGCCGGGCGAACGCTGGCACGGTTTCGGCCAGCTCGCCGACGGTTTCAACCTGCTCGACCCGATCAAGGCTACGGTCATTACCCCCGGCCTGGATGTGGACGGCGATTTTGCCGATACGGGCATTCCGGCCGCCATCGTCACCAAATATCTGGCCGAGCATGGCGTTATCGTCGAGAAGTGCGGTCTGTACTCATTTTTCATCATGTTCACCATTGGCATCACCAAGGGCCGCTGGAACACGATGGTCACTGAGTTGCAGCAGTTCAAAGACGATTACGACAAGAACCAGCCCCTGTGGCGCGTGATGCCTGAGTTTGTGACCAAGCACCCGCGCTACGAGCGCATCGGCCTGAAAGACCTCTGCCAGCAGATCCACACGGTGTACAAGGCCAACGATGTGGCAAGGCTCACCACGGAGATGTACCTGTCTGCCATGGTGCCCGCCATGCGTCCGGCCGATGCCTTCGCCAAGATGGCGCACCGTGAGATTGAGCGCGTCGCGATCGATCAGCTTGAGGGTCGTATCACGGCTATCCTGCTCACGCCTTATCCGCCAGGCATCCCGCTGCTCATTCCCGGCGAGCGGTTCAACGCCACCATCGTGCGCTACCTGCAGTTCACGCGCAATTTTAACGACCAATTTCCGGGCTTCGAGACCGATGTGCACGGTCTGGTGAAGGAACGCGAGAACGGTACCAGCCGCTACTACATCGACTGCGTGGCTTAACCGTAACCTGGCGCCAGTCTCTGGCCGTTGAGGTTACGGGGTTAACTTTCATGGCATTCAAGCCCCAATCATGAACCCGATTGCAGGGGCCGTCCTCGTGCCTGTCCAACCAGGGCAACCACAGGGGGTTGCCCCTACGCATGTTGAGGGGCGGCCACCTCGTAGGGGCAGGCCCCCGTGCCTGCCCTGGTGGCGAATGGGCAACCACGGGGGTTTGCCCCTACGCCAATGACCGTGTGTTGATTCACGTTAATTAGGCTGGGTTATTCATGCTTGATTGTCCACGGGTTCCGTATTAGAATCCGCGGTCTTCCGGTGGGCGTATGTCCGCCGGACCCTTGCCACACGGCGTGCAGATCCTCTGTCGACCGGTGGCCATGAGCCAAAAGCCATTAGCCCAAAAGGAAAAACATGCGTCACTACGAAATCGTCTTTATCGTCCATCCGGACCAAAGCGAGCAGGTGCCGGCCATGATCGAGCGTTACAAAACCTTGATCGAAGGTCGTTCCGGCCGCATTCATCGTCTCGAAGACTGGGGTCGTCGCCAGATGGCCTACAGCATCCAGAAGATGCACAAGGCACACTATGTGCTGATGAACATCGAGATCGATCAGGAAACCCTGAACGAACTGGAACACGGCTTCCGCTTTAACGATGCCATCCTCCGTCATCTCACCATCAAGCGCGACGAAGCGATCATTGAGCCGTCGCCGATGATGAAGGAAGAGAAATCCCGCAACCTGCTGGCGCCGCAGTCTGAGAAGACTGTTGAAGCGGCCGCTGTTGCCACCGAAACCGTATAAGGAGTCACCATGGCATTCGTTCGTCGCAAACCCCTCGACAAGGACAAAAACAAGAAGCGTGGTAACGCGCTGTTCCGTCGCCGTAAATTCTGCCGCTTCACGGTCGAAAAGGTCAAAGAGATCGACTACAAGGGCGTTGAAATCCTGAAGGAATTCATCGCTGAGAACGGCAAGATTCAGCCGGCCCGCGTCAGCGGCACCAAATCCCATTATCAGCGTCAGTTGACTACGGCCATCAAGCGTGCCCGTTTCCTGGCCCTGTTGCCTTACACCGATCTGCATCACGCCTAAAGAGGACTCATTATGCAAATTATCCTCATGGAAAAAGTAACCAATCTCGGCAGCCTCGGCGATGTGGTCAAGGTCAAAGACGGTTACGCCCGTAATTTCCTGATCCCCAAGGGCATTGCGCGTCGTGCTACGGCCGCTAACCTTGAAGTCTTCGCCCAGAAAAAGGCTGAGCTTGAGGCCCTGGCAGCGACCAAGTTGGTCGCCGCCCAAGCGCAAGCCGTTCGTCTTGAAGGCTTTGTCCTGACGCTGTCACAGAAGGCGGGTCCGGATGGTCGCCTGTTTGGTTCGGTCACCAATGCTGACATCGCGGATGCCATCAAGGCCGAAGGTCATGATGTGGCCAAGGCCCAGGTGCGTATGCCGACCGGCCCGATCAAGGCCATCGGCGATAACACGCTGACCCTGGCGCTGCATTCGGATGTTCTGGTGGATATCACGGTCACGATTCGACCCGAGTAACCCCGTTGTCCCCAAAATGCCCGTCGGCCATTTACAGGGTCGGCGGGTTTTTTGTTTTGGGGTCGGAGATCGTGCGTTGGGGTGGGCGTGTAAAATGCGCCCCTTGAATCCCCGCCGCGTTTCAACGAAGTTGAGACCGCGAGAGGTCTGTTAATTTTGAGGCTATGGCAATGGATACCGAACTGGCGGGACTGAAACTTCCACCGCACTCCATCGAGGCGGAGCAGTCGGTGTTGGGCGGACTGATGCTCGACAACAGCGCTTGGGAGCGGGTGGCCGACCTGATTGGCGAGGCGGATTTCTACCGTGGCGACCATCGTGCCATCTGGCGTCAAATGGCGCGTCTCATCGATCACAACACGGCGGCTGATGCGATTACCGTGGCCGAGGCGCTGGAGTCGCACAACCAGATCGATCAGGTGGGGGGCTTGGCTTATATTGCCTCACTGGTGGCCAATACCCCGTCCGCAGCCAACATCCGCCGCTATGCCGAGATCGTGCGCGAGCGGGCCTTGTTGCGCCGTCTCGCCTCGGTTGGGGGCGATATTGCCGATGCGGCTTACAATCCTGCGGGTCGTAGTGCGTCGGAGATTCTCGATCATGCCGAAGGCAAGGTCTTCGAGATTCGCGAGGCCGGTGCGCGCGCCACCTCCGGTTTTCTGGAGATCAAGCCACTCCTCATTGATGCGGTTAATCGCATCGACGAACTCTATAACCGTGACTCCGATAGCGATGTCACCGGTGTGCCTACGGGGTTTGCCGACCTCGATTCGCGGACCTCGGGGATGCAGCCGGGTGACCTCATCATCGTCGCGGGCCGGCCGAGTATGGGCAAGACGGCCCTTTCGCTCAACATTGCTGAGAATGTGGCGCTGGAGGCCCGATTGCCGGTCGCCGTGTTCTCCATGGAGATGGGCGCTTCGCAACTGGTCATGCGGATGCTGGGCTCGGTGGGGCGACTCGATCAGCACAAACTGCGCACCGGGCGGATCTCGGACGACGACTGGCCGCGCTTGACGCATGCCTTGGGTCGGCTCGATGAGGCCCCGCTCTTCATCGACGAAACCCCGGGCCTTACCGTCATGGAAATGCGCGCCCGTGCCCGCCGCTTGGCGCGCACCTGCGGCGGCAAGCTGGGCCTGATCGTGGTGGACTACCTGCAACTGATGTCCGGCAGCAGCAGCGGCCGTGAAGAAAACCGCGCCACCGAATTGTCCGAGATCTCCCGCTCGCTGAAGGGCTTGGCCAAAGAACTGCATGTACCGGTCATCGCCCTCTCGCAGCTCAACCGCGCTCTTGAACAGCGCCCCAACAAGCGGCCGGTGATGTCGGACTTGAGGGAATCGGGCGCGATTGAACAGGATGCCGACCTGATCCTGTTTATCTATCGCGACGAGGTTTACAACCCCGATAGCGCCGATCGCGGCACGGCCGAGCTCATCATTGGTAAGCAGCGTAACGGCCCCATCGGCACGGTTCGCCTCACCTTCCTGGGCGAACACACGCGCTTTGAGGACCACGCGATTGACATGTCCATCGGCTGATCGCCTTCGCATGCACTCCCAACGCCCCCTTGTTGCTCGTATCGACGACATCCATTCTTTGTCGGTGGCGCTTTGCGGCAATAAAAGGTACTGTACGCACCGTACAGTTTGAGTGAGGGCTAGGCGATGCTTGAGATTGGTGCTGAAGTTGCCAGAAAACGGTTTCCTGAATTGCTGGATCGTGCGTATGCCGGTGAGGTGTCGGTGATTAAGAAGCGGGGGATTCCTTATGCCGCGCTGGTGCCGCTGGATCAGCGCATGGATGATAAAAGCGGAATCGGCCTGCTGGCTTTGCGCGGCAGTGGTGCCGGTTTGTGGGGCGATGATGTGGCGCAAACGATTCGTGCCCTGCGGGATGAGTGGGCGTGATAGATCTCGCTTCTCTGCCGGAAGGCTCGAAAGTCACCATTGACACCGCCCCGATCATTTATCTGCTGGAAGGTAATCAACGCTTTTTGGAGCCCTTTCTGCCGCTTTTTCAGCAGATTGAAGCAGGAAAATTCCGTGCGATTGTTTCTGCAGTGACCTTGGCCGAGGTATTGGCGGGGCCGATTCGCCACGGTAACGAAATTCTGGTTGACCGTTATTATCAAGCGCTGACCGCAAGTTCCCACTGGCAGTTGCAGGAGATGAATGGTGAAGTCTCATTGATGGCAGCCAGAATCAGGGCGCGATACGGACTGAAGCTACCTGATGCGGTTCAGGTGGCCACAGCCATTTACAGTCAGTCCGCAGCCCTGGTTACGCACGATCAGGATTTTGCCTCTGTGGATGAGTTGATGATCCTCGGTTTGTGATGCCCATGCACTCCCAACGCCCCCTTGTTGCCCGCATTGATCGCGCTGCGCTAACCCATAACCTGGGCGTGGCCCGGCGGGCGGCGCAGCGGGGGCATCCGCAGGCACGGGTTTTGGCCGTGATCAAGGCCAATGCCTATGGGCACGGAACCTTGTGCGCGGCCGAGGCCCTGCGCAATGCCGATGGCTTTGCCGTCCTGTCGCTCGATGAGGCGCTGTTATTGCGCCACGCCGGGTATAGCCACCCCATTGTTCTGCTTGAAGGCTTCTTCGGCGTGGATGAACTGGAGGACATCACGCATGCGCATCTGCGCCCCGTGATTCATCGCGAAGACCAGATCACGCTGTTGGCCAAGGCTGCGTTACCGCATCGTCTCGATGTCTGGCTCAAGATCGACACGGGTATGCACCGTCTCGGCATCCCAGCCCATCGCGCCCGTGCGGCGCTCGCGTCTCTGCAGGCCTGCGACTCGGTGGCGAGCGTCACCGTGATGACCCATTTTGCCGGGGCCGACGAGCCCGCCATAGGGATCGCGGCGCAACAGCAGGCCTTTAGCGAATGCACGCAGGGTCTTTCCCTGCCGGTCAGTTTGGCCAACTCAGCCGCCTTGCTGCGCTATCCCGAGGTGGCGGGCGACTGGGTGCGGCCCGGCATCATGCTGTACGGCGCATCGCCCTTTGCCGAGCAGACCGGGGCTGATCTGGGTCTGTTACCGGCGATGTCGCTGGAGTCGCGCCTGATCTCGGTCCGCCGTGTGGCCCGTGGCGAAGGGCTCGGTTACGGCCATGCGTTCATCGCCCCGCAGGACATGAATGTCGGTATCGTCGCCTGCGGCTATGCCGATGGCTATCCGCGTCACGCGCCCACCGGGACCCCCGTTTTGGTCGAAGGCCGCGAGACGCGCACCTTGGGACGGGTGTCGATGGACATGTTGTGTGTTGATCTCACGCCCTGCCCTAATGCCCATGTGGGCAGCCCGGTGACGCTCTGGGGCGGCGATCTGCCGGCCGAGCGGGTGGCCGCAGCCGCGGGCACAATCGCCTATGAACTTTTTACTGCGCTATCCTCGCGCGTCCCTGTAGAAGAAGCCTGAACCATGTCCGACATTCTCACCCGCATCCTTGACACCAAGCGCGCGGAGATCGCCGCCTTGCCGCCCTTGGCAGAACTCAAGGCACGCGTCCTTGATGCGGCGCCGCCGCGTGATTTTGTCGGCGCGCTGCGCGCCAAGACCGCCGCCCATCAGGCCGCCGTGATTGCCGAGATCAAGAAAGCCAGCCCCAGCCGAGGCGTGATCCGCGCCGATTTTCATCCGGCGGAGATTGCGCAGAGTTATGCCGGCGGCGGTGCGGCCTGTCTGTCGGTGCTGACCGATCGTGACTATTTTCAGGGTGCGCCAGACTACCTGATCGCCGCCCGAGTCGCCTGTGCCCTGCCGGTGTTGCGCAAGGATTTCATCATTGATGCGGGCCAAGTGTGGGAGGCGCGGGCGATGGGGGCAGACGCCATCTTGCTCATCGTCGCCGCGCTGGAAACGCCGCACATGCAAGACTTGGAAGCGCTGGCGCTGGAACTGGGCATGGCGGTGCTAGTCGAAAGCCACGACGCGGCTGAGCTGGAACAGGCGCTGACGCTCAAAACCCCGCTGATGGGCATCAACAACCGCAACCTGCGCACCTTTGAGACCCGCCTCGTCACCACGCTCGATCTGCTGCCGATGATTGGGCCAGAGCGTATTGCCGTCACCGAGTCCGGCATCCTCGCCCCGGCGGATGTCGCCCTGATGCGCGAGCAGGGCGTGAATACCTTTTTGGTCGGCGAGGCCTTTATGCGTGCGGCCGATCCCGGAACCGAGCTGGCGCGGCTGTTCGCCTGATTCGCGATCCGTTAGCCGCGCGGGTGCGTTCTGATGTCTCGCCTAATCCTGCTTAACAAACCCTATGGCTTTCTCAGCCAGTTCACGCCGGAGGGTCGCTGGCGCGGGCTGGCTGATCTGATTGAGCTGCCGGGCGTGTATGTGGCCGGGCGATTGGATGCCGATAGTGAGGGCCTGCTGCTGCTGACCGATGACGGGGCGCTGCAGGCGCGCATTGCCGATCCCCGCTACAAGTTGCCCAAGACCTATTGGGCCCAGGTGGAGGGCGAGCCGACCGAGTCCGCGCTGGAGGCCTTGCGTGCGGGCGTGCGGTATGCCGATTTCACAACCCGGCCGGCTCGTGTGCGCCGTCTGCCGGAGGCAGAGGTGGCCGAACTCTGGCCGCGTGACCCGCCGATCCGTTTTCGTAAGGCGATCCCGACGGCGTGGATCGAGATCATCATCAGCGAAGGCAAGAACCGTCAGGTCCGGCACATGACCGCCCATGTGGGCCTGCCGACCTTGCGCCTGATTCGCGTGGCGATCGGGGCGGCTACGCTGGATGGACTGCTGCCTGGTGCGTGGCGTGAGGTTCAGGCTGGGCATGCCGAGCGGGTGGCTTGACGCGCCTTGGGGCCCCTTGCTGGGGCGTTCCTTTGGCGGCTTGCGCGCACCTTGATGGGTTGGGTGACTTCCACGATCCACCCTGTTGGTCGAAGGGAGATCGATCCTTTTAGCGATCTTCGTGCGTATGCCAGATACGCAGGATATAAATGGTTTCGTTCTGAATTTCGTAGCGCATCTCGTAGTTTCCGACGAGGGTGCGGCGCACTTCACGCGGGTCAAACTCTTCCAGTCGCTCGCCGAGGCGCGGATTGATGCGCAAGCCAGGCGGTACGGCAGCCAGCGACTGAGCCACGCGTGCGGCGGCGGCTGGATTCACCGGCGCCAGATAATCGTACAGCCGGGCCAGATCGGACAGGCCCTTGCTGGTCCACTTCAACTCCATCAGCGCGGAACCGGCAGCGGGTTGGCCGTGCTCAAACTATTGGCCCAAGCTTGTACGGCTTGATGGTCGATGACGCGACCGGCGTCGACATCGTCCAGCGCTTCGCTGGTTAGGCGGACGCGTTCTTCTTCCCGATCGATCCAGGCAGACAGTGCTTGCTTGACGATCCACCCCCGCGAGCGCTCTAGGCGCGCGGCAATTTGGTCGATCTTTTCAGCGAGCGGCAGGGGGACATGAGCGGTAAGCACCTTGGTTGCAACATGTGTCATGATGATGTCCAATCAAAGTTAATCTAACTAAATCATACTGGCGCAACGGGAAGCTTGCAAGGAAATAAAGCGCATAAAATGGTGTCAGACACGATGCGTTAATCGTGTCTGACACCATTTTTTTCAATATCGAGCATGCGTTAGCGGCTTGAATTGCCGCCCCTAAAAACGGTATCTAGGCCCTTATACGGCGCATGACCGCCCATGTGGGCCCGCCGACCCTGCGCCTGATCCGCGTGGCGATCGGGGCGGTTACGCTGGATGGTCTGCTGCCCGGTGCCTGGCGTGAGGTTCAGGCTGGGCATGCTGATTGGGTGGGTTAGTTTTCGGAATAATTGGGGTTGGACTGTGTTTACCCAGTTGCCGTTAGAAGAATCGTGGTCTGACCCCAATTCGGAGACCAATACACCAAAAAATAGGCGTTGCGCTCGCTCGTTCTGTGAGCGAGTAAATGCTGTAAAGTGTTCGCTATTGGGTCTTGCAACCGCTTTCGGGTAGGCAAAATGATCGGATGCAATCATCGGCGACGCTACATGTATCAACAGCGGGACGTCATCATCAGCAGCGATGACATCCTGTCGCACGCACAGACTTTGAACGAAGGGATTATTGGAAATGCCACTTAAGCCAATCGAGACGCCCACAGGGCCGTTGGAGTACACGGTTTCAAGCAGTTTCGCATACCGGTTCTCTCGATATCTGGTGCTTCCGCGCATCGCGGAGAGCGAAGAATTTAGAAGCGGACAGGCGTTCCATCTCTTGCCAATGATTCGGGCAATAACAAATGAATACCTGACGCAGGAGGAGCAGCAGGCACCCTATCTAAGGCAAAACGGTCAACCAGAATCTGTTTTTTATGCCATTCAATGGTATGTCCCGTACCTTGGCAGGGATACGGAGATCATCGAACGCGTTAAGCCTGGTTGGTATCGCATGCCTAGTGGAGAGCAGGTAGCTGACATCAACGGCGATGAAATAGATGAAGAAATTGTCGAGGAGACAGATGCTGAAGGTGCTGCGACAGGTGGCTGGATTTACGCCTTCACTTTTCCCGAGCTCATAAAGGAGTGCGAGCCATTCCCTATCAAGGTCGGCATGACCATCCGCGATGTCGATGAACGCATCAGAGACCAGTGCAGAGGTTCCGCCATCTTCAGTCAGCCCCAACTTTTAAGGTCATGGCCTGTAAACCAGGTCTCGCTAACCGAGCGCATAGTGCATGGGTTGCTGAAGTTGTCTGGCAAATGGAAGTTAGACGCTCCTGGTTCGGAATGGTTCGTGACCACCGTGGATGAAATCGAACGTGTTGTTGGAATCGTCCAAAGGGAAACGCATTAATGGCAATAACCCCTTTCGCTACCCTCCAATCGAAGCACGGCCACCGAACCGTTCTCGGCTACGATTTTCACGCCCTCTTTGGGGATCTCGCGCAACGCGACGAGGCGGATGTCGCCATCGTTTCTACCGAAGAAGGCTTCTCGCCACTCGGCGGATCACGCGACTTTTTCGAGCGCGATCTGAACATTTCCTACGATGGCGAAATCAAGCCGCTTGCAAACTGGAACCGTTTTGAGAACGAACGCGTTACGCTTGTCGCCTTGGCAAGCCGCAGGGAAGGCAGCCTGTTTCGTGGCGTCATTCTCGCGCCTAGCGAGACTGCACGCTGCTATGAGCAGCTCGCCACGCCCTTTCATGGCCTCCCCCATCGCAGTTTTTACTACAATGTCACCTACGAGGCCATCGCCTATGCCTGCCGGGAATGGGGTGCGCGCAAGCTCGCCATCTCGCACCTTTCTGGCTGCGGCAGCTTCCATGAGGACATCGCAACCTGCCACGCCGAGGCACTCGCCCATTTCTGCGATGCCGAGCCTGAATCCGCGCCCGACTCCTTTGTCTTCTGCGGTTGCTGCATCAACGAGGATCACCTGAAGGGCATTCGCCGCTTGAACGCAGAGGGAAAGCTGACAAGCCATCACCCTATTTCCGTCACGATGGAAAGCAAAGGCGAGGCTCGATTGATTCACCTCTCATGGCAAAAACAGAAATCAATGGGGTCAGACTGTTCGCAGTAACAGCAGTAAGTCTAACGGGTTGAAGTCCCGTCTAGGGTTTGGCTGTTCGCGGCGCTCATGCTAACGCGCCTTAGGCCCCTTTCCGGGGTGTTTGCCGGGCGAGCGGGTGCTGGGGTGGTTGGCGGCGTGGCCGGAGGTTCGGTCCATGCCGCGTGATCCTCGGGTTTCACGCGGTGCGCCTCGATTGTTGAACGGTGTCCGCGTATCGGTCTTGCTGGCTTCTTTTTCACGCAGCCGTTCGATGGCCTTCGGACGCACCATGACGGGGTCAGAGACTTCCAGGATGCGGGCCTTGACGCTCTTGCCTTTGACCGTGCCACGGTTGAGGGCGTGTACGACGGCGGGGGCGATGTCGCGTGCGACGGCGACATAGGTGGTGAATTCGGTGATGTCGATGCGGCCGATCTGCTCGGCCTTGAAGCCGCCATCGCCGGTGAGCGCGCCGAGGATATCGCCGGCGCGGATCTTTTCCTTGCGGCCGCCGAGGATCTGCACGGTGACCATGGGTGGCATCAGTCGCTCGCCAGAGGGGCGATCGAGTTCGTCGAGCGAATGCCAGTTAACATCGACGCCCGCCTGCTGGGCGATCTGCGCCACGCGGGGCATCTGGTTGGGGCTGGCCAGGCTGAGGGCCCAGCCGTCACGCCCGGCACGCCCGGTGCGGCCGATACGATGGATGTAGATCTCCGGGTCGGGGGTGACATCGACATTGATGACGCATTCCAGATCGGTGATATCCAGGCCGCGTGCGGCGACATCGGTCGCAACCAGCACCGAGCAACTGCGGTTGGCGAATTGCACCATGACTTGGTCACGATCTCGTTGTTCCAGTTCGCCGTGCAGGGCTAGGGCCTCGAAACCTTGGCGGCGCAACAGCGCAAGGAGGTCGTGGCATTGCTGGCGGGTATTGCAAAAGGCGAGGGTGCTGGTTGGGCGATAGTGGTTCAGGAGGCGGGTGACGCTGCCCAGCCGGTCTTCGTTGCTGACCTCGTAAAAGCGCTGACGCAAGGTCTCGGCGGTGTGGGTCTCCAGTAGCCGTACCTCTTTGGGCTGGCGCAGGAACTGGCGCGACATCTGCTGGATGCTGTCCGGGTAGGTGGCCGAGAAGAGCAGGGTTTGGCGGGTCTTGGGGCAGCGCCGGGCAACATAGGCAATATCTTCGCGAAAGCCCATGTCGAGCATGCGATCGGCTTCGTCGAGCACCAGGATGCCTAAGGTGCTCAGGTCGAGACTTTCGCGTTGCAGGTGATCCATGATGCGTCCCGGTGTGCCGACGACGATGTGGGCGCCGTGTTCGAGGCTGGCCATTTGGGGTCGCATGGTGCTGCCACCAACGAGGGAGAGGACCTTGATGTTGTCTTCGCTACGCGCCAGACGGCGGATCTCTTGCGTGACCTGATCGGACAATTCGCGCGTCGGGCAGAGGACCAGGGCCTGGACGGCGAAACGGCGCGGATTGAGCCGTGCGAGCAGGGTGAGGGCAAAGGCTGCCGTCTTGCCACTGCCGGTCTTGGCCTGCGCGATCAGGTCGTGGCCGGCCAGGGTGAGGGGCAGGCTGGCGGCCTGGATGGGCGTCATGCGGAGATAGCCCAGTTGCTGCAGGTTTTCCAGCATGGCGGGGGCTAGCGGAAGCCGCTCGAAGCGATCGTCCAGGGTCTCGGGGGGCGTGACGGAGGGCGGCGCGATTTCGGCGGCGGGCGTGTGGCGTGGGGGTTGGCGTGAGGTCATGCCCGATTATACGCGGTGCGCCAAGGGTTCCGGCCACGGAGCGGCGGGTTAGGTCTCGGATCGGGTGCGGCGTTCGATGGCACGGGCGGCGGTGAGCCCTTGGGCCACGGCGACAGCGACGCTGGGCTGCGGGGTGTCGGTGACATCACCGATGGCGTAGAGGTGGTCGATTGAGGTGCGTTGCCAGCGGTCGGTGTCGATATGGCCGGCTGGCAGACGGTGCGGGCGTAAGGACGGCTCGAAATGCTGCACGATTTCACTGTTGGGCTGATAGCCCCAGAGACAGACGAGCGCATCGAAGGCCTCGGTACCTTGGCCGAGATCGGTAAGGATCTCGTTGGCTGTGGCCGCTAATGCGGTCGCGCTACAGTGTTCGTGTAGGCGGATCGCAGCGGAGTTTGCACAGTCGGCAATGAAGTGAGGCCGTGCGTTGAAGCGACCCCGTGCGCAGACGGTGACGGTGCAGTCTTGCTCAGCGAGCATCCGGGCATGGTCGAAGGCGTTGTCGCCGCCACCCAAGATGAGGACGCGGCAATTCGTTAGCTGGTTTCGTGCGGCCTCGTTGAGTGGGCCGATGTAAACAGCCGGGCTTTGTGCGGCGAGGGCCTGCAGGGCCGCCGTGCTGCGCGGGCGGGTGCCGGTGGCAATGACGAGCGCGGGGACGACGAGGGTGAGGTTCTCGTCGGGGGTGATGAGATCGACCTCGAAACGCCCCGGTTCGCCGTGCACGGCGACCAGTTCGGTCTGTCGGTACAGGGCGATGGGCAGGGTGGCGAAGTGCCGTGCCATGCGCGTGGTCATGACATGGCCGGGCTCATCGGGCGGAGCGCCGAGCAACCACAGATTGGGGTGAAAGTTGGCGCGCTGGGCACCGCCGATCTCGGCGCCGCGTTCAATTACGATGGCCGGCAGACCGAAGCTGTGGAGGGCGTTGGCGCAAGACAGCCCGGCAGGGCCGGCGCCGAGGATCAGCGCATGCATAGTAAGGCGAGGGCTTCCGGTATCATGGCAGCCGAATCATCGCACAGCCATGCCTTCGACTCTACCTGTTCCCGATCCTGCCGCCTTCGCTCATAGCGAACAACTACGCGCCCATATCGCCGAGGCCATCCGCGCGGCGGGGGGCTGGCTGCCCTTTTCGCGCTACATGGCGCTGGCCTTGTATGCGCCGGGCCTGGGCTATTACGCCGCCGGGTCAACCAAGTTTGGGGCGGCGGGTGACTTTGTGACCGCGCCGGGCCTGACGCCGCTGTTCGGCCAGACCGTGGCGCGCACGGTGGCGGCGGTGCTGGCGGAGACCGGCGGGGATGTGTTGGAACTGGGCGCGGGCGAGGGCCATCTGGCGGCGGATCTATTGAACGGATTGGCGGATCTGGAGGCGTTGCCGTCGCGTTATTACATCCTTGAAGTGAGCGCCGATTTGCGTGCCCGGCAGCAGGCCTGTTTGGCCGAGTCTGCGCCGCGCTGGCTGGATCGCGTGGTCTGGCTGGAGACGCTGCCGACGGCGTTTACGGGGGTCATCCTGGGTAACGAGCTGCTTGATGCCTTGCCCGTCGATATCCTGCATCGCCGTGCCGGGGAGGGCTTTGGCGGCCTCTTTGAGCGCGGTGTTACGCTGGATGAAAACGCTCACTTTGCGTGGGCGGATCGACCGGTCGCCAATGCGGACCTGCGGGCACTGGGCGGGTTATTTCCGGCTGTGGACGGCTATGTGAGCGAGGTCAGCCTGGCCATGCCAGCCTTGATTCGCAGTCTGGCGGCGTGTCTGGAGCGGGGGGCCTTGCTATTTTTCGACTATGGTTTCCCGCGTGCTGAGTTTTATCACCCGCAGCGTGCGCAGGGGACGCTGATGTGCCATTACCGACATCACAGCCATGACGATCCTTTCTGGCTGCCGGGCCTGAACGATATCACCGCCCATGTCGATTTCAGCGCGGTGGCCGAGACAGGTGAACAGGCGGGGCTGGATCTGCTGGGTTACACCAGTCAGGGGGCCTACCTGTTGCAAGCCGGGCTGCTGGATCAGCTTGCTGCGTTGGAGGTGGGGACGCCGGCCTATCTGCGCGCGGTGGTGGCGTTGCAGAAACTGCTCCAGCCGCACGAGATGGGCGAGTTGTTCAAGGTGATCGCGTTGGGGCGCGGGGTGAGTGTGGCCCTGCCGGGGTTCGCCGAGAATGATCGAGGCCATGCGCTTTAGTCTCTGGCTGCTGCTGTCGCTGCTGTGGGCCGTGTCGGTGGGGGCGGCATCGGTTGATCTGAACCGCGCCAGTCAGGCGGAGCTGGAATCTCTGCCCGGGATCGGGCCGGCCAAGGCCGAGGCGATCCTGGCCTATCGGCGCCAGCACGGGCCCTTCCGCCGCATTGAAGATCTGCAGCGGGTCTCGGGTTTTGGGCCTGCGACCGTGAACCGGTTGCGTCCGGATCTACGGGTGGGGCCGCCACGGGGGCCTGTGTCACCAGCGCCTTTATTGCCTCCGGTATCGCCTCCGGTTGTAGCAAAACCGGGACAGAAGTAGAATCTACGGTGTCCCTTCCTGGAGTTCTGTCATGAACGATTTTTTTACAAAACACAACCTGCCGATGACCCTCATCGTGGCCATGGTCGTCTGGGCGTGGTTGAGCATCATCTCCGTCTTGATCGGCAAGTTGTTCTGATCCGGTTTGGCGCCCACAAAAAACCCCGCGTATGCGGGGTTTTTTGTGGGCGGTGAAGGTGGGCAGTGAAGAAGAAGAGGAGAGGTTGTTGACCGTCAGGCGGCCAGCGCCACACGCATTTTCTGCAGGGCCTTGACCTCGATCTGCCGCACACGCTCGGCGGAGATGCTGTAGACGGCGCCTAGCTCGTGCAGGGTGGCGGGGTTTTCTTCGTTTAACCAGCGCGATTCGACGATATGGCGACTGCGCGGATCCAGCGTGGCCAGTGCGCCGTGCAGTCCCTCATTTAGCAGACGGTCGTGTGCCTGGCGTTCCAGTTGCTGGGTCGGCTCGGCACCGGGTGCGGCAAGATAGGCAATGGGCGCGAAGGATTCGTCCTCGTCATCGCTCTGGGCATCCAGAGCAATGTCATGGCTGTAGAGGCGGGTCTCCATCTCGCGCACATCGGCTTGCTGAACCTTCAGGGTGTTGGCCACGGTCTCGACATCGGCCTGGCTCATGCTGCCGAGGTCTTTTTTCAGGCTGCGCAGGTTGAAGAACAGTTTGCGCTGCGCCTTGGTCGTGGCCACTTTGACCAAGCGCCAGTTTTTGATGACGAACTCGTGAATCTCGGCCTTGATCCAGTAAATGGCAAAGGAGACCAGGCGCACGCCGCGATCCGGATCGAAACGCTTGACCGCTTTCATCAGACCGAGGCTGCCTTCTTGGATCAGGTCGGCGTGGGGCAGGCCATAACCCAGATAACCACGGGCAACGGCCACGACCAGACGCAGGTGGGAGAGGACCAGCTTACGCGCGGCCTCGACATCTCCGTTATCGCGCAGACGACGACCGAGCTCGACCTCTTCGTCCGCGGTCAAGAGCGGGAAACGATGGGTCGCCTGGATATAGCTATCGAGGCTCCCCAAGGTGCTTGGAACAGGAAAATGCAGGGTATCGGCAGTCATGGCTAACTCCCTTTAAGATCAACGGTTACCATTTTAGCACTCTATGATATTGAGTGCCAATATGGCGGCCCGGCGAGTTTTTTGGCTCTATATGAAATCGAGTGGGTAGTGCCATTCATCGTACGGACCCGCGAGGAGGAATTGCGGAGGGGAGGGGGGAAACCCTGTGCTTGCCTGATTTTCGTAGGGGCAACCCCCTGTGGTTGCCCATTCACCGTTAGGGCAGGCACGGGGGCCTGCCCCTACATGGGCCATGGCCGTCGTGGTTGCCAAAATGTGTAATGTGGCCAGATCCACTACCAATCACC
>CAMDCO010000028.1 GCA_945890495.1 Bordetella parapertussis
CCATCTCGGCCAGAAACTGCTGCCGCTTGGTCATCTTGGGACGGCAATCAAACGCGATCTCGGCAAAGCTGCGTTGCATCGTAAGTCTTTCTGTCTGGACGATGGCTCTATTATCCGTCATTGTGGCGGGTAATGCAGAGACTCCTTAACAATATAAAAGCCGTCACTAACATGTTGGCTGGCGCCGTTATTGCACACTATGTTATACGTTGCCGAGTGAAAAACTTTGTCATACGTTTTACTCACCAATGTATATGCATATGCACTCGTTGAGGTAGCTGCCAAAGCACAAACAATCAAAATAGACATTTTCATCTTAATACTCCTAATTTGCGGGGGCGAAGTTATGAAGCTAATGTATCGTTTGCTCTAGCACCATTAGAGCTTAACTATCCCGATGCTAGATGCAAGGCTATGCCATGTCTGTCCCTAGAACTGGGGACAAGATAAATGGCGCGCGTCAAGGTCGATGCCACCTCGATCATGCAGCCAACGCTTGAATATTGTGGCCCGCCAAATGCACCTTTATGACTGGAACGCGTTCGGGGTTGAGCGTCACGGCGTCGATGGGCTGCCAGTTCGCCCATGTGCTGGCCAAGACATCTGAGGCCGTCGCGGATCCTGTGACCTCCTTGCTGACGCCTTTTGCGGCCTGCGTCCATACGCTGACGATCGACAACGGCGAGGCGTTCGCCGAGCATGAGCGAATCACCCAGACGCTCGATGCCGACTTCTTCTTCGCCCATCCCTATGCCTCCTGGGAGCGTGGTGCCAACGTGAATATGAACGGCCTCATCCAGCAGTTCTTCCCGAAAAAGCGGCGCCTCGATTCCATCACCCAGAAAATGCCTGGTTTCAAGACGCCCCGAGGGGTTCATGAAGCAGCCACACTTGAATCCGCCTTGTACTATACAATTGGACTAAAGCGCAGCTTAAGCGTGGCTAGGTGTTCACATAAGCACGGTTCGCTGCATCGAACACAACTCAAATGCGCACAATCCAACCTTAGGTTGCCGGCATGCCCAGTAAGACTCACCTATCATCTATACGCGTGGCGTTGGTGGACGACGACATTGATTTTCAAAACGCCATGAGAGAGGCCATGGCAAACACGCCAGACATGGTTTTAACCGAAGTGGCTGGAACCTATGTGCTGGGTTTGGCGATGTTGAGTGGCCCGCAGGTGGATGTGTTAATTATCGATCTGGGCTTGCCCGATGGGTCTGGTATAGACATCATTCGTGCGGCCTATAAAAAATGGCCAGAATGCAATTTGATGGTGAGCACCACCTTTGGTGATGAATTTCATGTAATGAAATCTTTGGAGGCCGGTGCCAGCGGTTACTTATTAAAAGACAGTGCTCCACAAAACATGGAGTATGAAATACGAAGTTTGCACAGTGGCGGCAGTCCGATTAGCCCACTAATTGCCCGAAAAATACTCGTGCGTTTTCAGAATGAAAATAAAAAAATCCTCAGCACCGATAACTCGGCATCGGTTAAGTTGGCTCCCACTTTGTCCAATCGCGAACAAGAGGTGCTGGAATACATCACCAAGGGTTTTTCTTCCAATGAGATTGCCGCCCTGATGGCCGTGTCCCCGCATACTGTGCTGACTTTTGTGCGGCGTATTTATGCCAAGCTTAAGGTGAAGTCGAGAGCCGAGGCCATCTATGAAGCGCGCAATCAAGGCTTGTTTGGGTAGGGTGAGCGAGGCAAAGCCATGAAAATACTTAATGCGTTTTGTTTCGCAGAAGACCGCGTCCTTTTAGAGCAATTGCGCTTGGTGATGGGCAACTTCCGCAGCACCCTGATGGTTATCTTATTGCCGCCTTTGTTGTATTGGGGTTTAGCTAATGCAAGCAATTCAACTATGCTAGCCTGGTGGAGCGTAGCTGTCGTGCTGTCCAATTTGAATTTGCAGTTTTATACCAAGCGTAAATTAGCCTCGCCCATTGCGCTTACACAAGCACGGCCTATAGCCTTTACTTTAACAATGTTCAATTTGATAGAAGGCCTACTTTGGGGCTTGTTGCCTTTCCTGACAGTGGGTGCAGCCGATTCGGCTGGTTTGGTCTTGGTGGGCGCGGTGTTTGCAGGGATGCTGGGCGGCGGCTTGGCAACTCAGTCGCCTGTACCCTTGCTGTATATTGCCTTTACTACCCCGCAGACCATCATGATAGGTAGCAAATTTTGGTTTCTAGGTGACAGCAGTTATCAAATAATAACCTTTGGCATTCTCATCTATTTCATTACGCTATTGGGTCAAGCCCGTAACAGTGCGTGCGCCACTCGTGCATCCATCGATGTTCGTTTTGAGTTGGCCGACAGCCATGAAAAATTACGCGCAATCGAACAAAAACAAACCCTGGAACAAGAACGGCAACGCTTGATGCAAGACATGCACGATGGCTTGGGCTCATCCTTGATTAGTGCCCTGCGAGTGGTTGAACACAATAAAATGGATGCAAGCGAGCTGGCTGAGGTGTTGAAAGGATGCATAGACGACCTTAAGTTAGCCATTGATTCCATGGAACCGCTGGACGATAACCTGTTGCTGCTATTGGCGACCTTACGTTTTCGTTTAGGCCCACGGCTGGAAAATGCCGGCATCAAACTAATCTGGCAAGTTGAAGAAATCCCCGACTTGCCTTGGTTGGACCCAAAAAATGCACTACATATTCTGCGCATCTTGCAAGAAGCGTTTGCCAATATTATTAAGCACACCAATGCAACAGAGGTAAGGATGGCCACCATGACCGATGGGAATGCGGTGGTGGTGGCGGTAAGCGATAATGGACTAGGCTTTGATCTTGAGCGTGCCTTAAAAAGTGGCGGCATGGGCTTATCTGGTCAAAAGAGCCGCGCCGCGGCATTGGGTGGGGTTATTAGCTGGCGTAGTGACGCTGCCGGCAGTTGCGTTAGTTTGCGATTGCCGATTAGCCAACCAACCTAAACAAATTGCCAGCCAATCCCGCTATTTAAACTGGAGTAATTTTGTCTATCTGCAGTAAAACGCCCACTTGCCCTGATTGGTTTATATATGGCACGTCCTTTTAAAACCCAACGCTATCCGCAAGCCACGCCCCGTCGGCCTCGGTGATCTTTCATCATCGGTCAGTGGGTGGCCTCCTGCCTAACCCCCAACAACCCCGCGCCCAATGAAAAACCCGCTGCGGGGTCACCCCCCACAACGGGTTCTTGAACGGCTGTCGTTAAACCGCCGGGGCCATCACGCCAAGGCGTGACAGGCCGTCGCCCACCGTCGATCAAACGATCTTGGCGTCCAGCTCGCCCTTGGCGTAACGCTGATGCATCTCGTCCAAGTTAAAGATACGGCCCATCTTGCTGGCTTGGCCAGCCGCACCGAAGGCCTCATAACGCGCGGCACAAATGCCGACCATGCCCTTCTTGGCCTCCTTGTAGAACTTGCGCGGATCGAAGTTGGCGGTGTTCTCAGCCAGATGCTTGCGGATCGCGCCGGTAGAGGCCATGCGCAGATCGGTGTCGATGTTGACCTTGCGCACACCGTTCTTGATGCCTTCGACGATTTCCTCAACCGGCACGCCGTAGGTCTGGCCCATGTCGCCGCCGTAGCTGTTGATGATCGCGAGCCAGTCTTCCGGCACCGAAGAGGAACCGTGCATGACCAGGTGAACGCTAGGGATGCGGGCGTGAATTTCCTTGATGCGGTCGATACGCAACACCGCGCCGGTGGGCTTCGAGGTAAATTTGTAAGCGCCGTGGCTGGTGCCGATGGCGATGGCCAGGGCATCCACTTGGGTCTTGGCGACAAAGTCAGCGGCCTCATCGGGGTCAGTCAAGAGGGCCGAATGATCCAAAACGCCTTCGGCACCATGGCCATCTTCCTCGCCCATCTTGCCGGTTTCCAAGGAGCCCAGGCAACCCAGCTCGCCTTCAACGGACACGCCGCAGGCATGGGCCAGTTCGGCCACATGACGGGTGGTGTTGACATTGTATTCATAGGAAGACGGGGTCTTGCCGTCGGCCATCAGGGAGCCGTCCATCATCACGGAGGAGAAGCCGGACTGGATAGAGCGGAAGCAGACATCCGGAGATGCGCCGTGGTCTTGGTGCATACACACCGGGATGTGCGGGTACTGCTCCAGCGCGGCCAGGATCAGGTGGCGCAGGAAGGGCTCGCCGGCGTAGGAACGCGCACCGGCGGAACCTTGCAGGATCACTGGGCTGTTGGTCTTGTCGGCGGCCTCCATGATGGCCTGGACCTGTTCCATGTTGTTGACATTAAAGGCCGGCAAGCCGTAACCGTGCTCGGCGGCGTGATCGAGTAGTTGACGAAGGGAAATGAGTGCCATTGTTTAATTCCTTTTAAAAGTATCTGTTAAAAATCAAGCTTTGCGGTTTTCGCCCACGCGCACAATCTTCATCGTGTTGGTGCCGCCCTGCTTACCAATCGGCTCGCCGATGGTCAGCAGGATCAGGTCGCCATTGCGCACCGCTCCTCGGCGGCGCAATTCGTCTTCTGCCTCAGCCAACAACTGATCGCGGTCATGGCTAGAGGGACGGAAGTTGATCGGATACACGCCACGGAAGAGGGTGACCTTACGCCGCGTCTCGACCTCGGGGGTCAAGGCAAAGATGGGTACCTTGGTCGACAGGCGGCTCATCCACAGGGCCGTGGATCCGGACTGCGTCATAGCCGCAATCGCCTTGACATTCAGGTGTAAGGAAGTGAATGCCGCTGACATCGCAATCGCCTCTTCGGCGCGTAACAGGCCGCGGTCCATCATACCCCGCGCAATATCGAATGGCATCTCTTTCTCGGCCTCGCTACACACGCGATGCATCGCCGAAATGGCCTCGATAGGGAATTGCCCGGCGGCCGTCTCGGCCGACAACATCACGGCATCGGTGCCATCCAACACGGCATTAGCCACATCGGAGACCTCGGCACGGGTCGGGATCGGGCTGCTGATCATGGATTCCATCATCTGCGTCGCCGTAATCACCAGTTTGTTGCGCTCCCGGGCCATGCGAATCATGCGTTTTTGCAGGGCCGGCACCGCGGCATCGCCGACTTCCACGCCCAGATCGCCACGCGCCACCATGATGGCATCTGACGCATCGATAATTTCTTCAAGGTTAGTAATCGCCTCGGTACGCTCGATCTTGGCCACAATCCAGGCCTTGCCGCCCGCCTCGGTCACCAATTGGCGAGCCAGATGCACATCGGCCGCGTCCTTGGGGAAGGAAATCGCAATGAAATCGGCCTTGAGCTTAACGGAAGTAATGATGTCCTCGCGATCCTTGTCCGTCAGCGCAGCGGCCGACAGGCCACCGCCCTTGCGGTTGATGCCCTTGTTGTTGGACAGCACGCCGCCTTGCACCACCTTGCAGTGGATCTGGCTACCCTCGACCGACTCCACCCACATCTCGATACGGCCATCATCGAGCAACAGCGTGGCGCCTCGGGCCACATCGCGCACCAGTTCAGGATAGTCCAGGCCCACGCGGGTCTGATCACCCAACTTGCACTCGGCATCCAGAATGAAGGCATCGCCCGGTTGCAGGCTGATCTTGCCGTCCTTGAATTTACCCACCCGGATCTTGGGGCCTTGCATATCCGCCAGAACGCCTACGGCACGGCCGCGCGTACGGGCGATGGAACGCACCAGTTCGGCGCGCTCAATATGCTCCTCTGGCTTGCCATGCGAAAAATTCAGGCGAACGACATCGACGCCGGCCGCAATGGCCGCGTCGAGCATCTTCGGGTCCGAACAGGACGGCCCCAAGGTGGCAACAATTTTGGTTCTACGCAACATATCCTTGAAAAGGGAAATCTGCCTTTGCCGATCGCCCCTTCGTTCCCCTTCTTAAGAGGCGCCCTTATCGGGCGCGGGATTCCAACATTTCAACGGCAGGCAGAACCTTACCTTCGAGGTACTCGAGGAAGGCGCCACCGGCGGTGGAGATGTAAGTCACCTTGTCGTAGATGTCATACTTCTGAATCGCCGCGATGGTGTCACCGCCACCCGCCAGGCTGAAGCCCGGCGCGTTAGCAATGGCCATCGACACGGTCTTGGTACCTTCGCCAAACTGGTCGAATTCGAACACTCCGACCGGGCCGTTCCAGACGATGGTGCCAGCCGTGGCGATGATGTCGGCCAGTTCTTGTGCAGACTTCGGGCCAATGTCGAAGATCATGTCGTCGTCAGTCACCTCGTCGGCGGACTTCAGCACGGCCGGTTCGTTGGCATCAAACTGCTTGCCGCAGACCACATCGACGGCGATAGGGATTGACGCGCCACGAGCCGCCATCTTTTCAATCAACATCTTGGCGGTGGGAATCAGGTCGTGTTCGCACAACGACTTGCCAACATTCTTGCCCATGGCGGCCAAGAAGGTATTGGCGATACCGCCCCCGACCACCAGTTGATCGACCTTGTCGGCGAGCGATTCGAGCACGGTCAGCTTGGTGGACACCTTAGAACCACCGACGATGGCGACCATCGGGCGAGCCGGAGCCGCCAGCGCCTTTTGCAAGGCGTCAAGCTCTTCGGTCAGCAGGATGCCCGCCACAGCGGCCGGTGCGTACAGGCCAACACCGACGGTGGAGGCCTCGGCGCGGTGGGCCGTACCGAAGGCATCCATCACGAATACATCGCAAAGGGCCGCGTATTTCTTGGCGGTCTCTTCGACATTCTTTTTCTCGCCCTTGTTGACGCGGCAGTTTTCCAGCACCACCAGTTCGCCGTCGGCGACCTCAAAGCCCCCTTCGGTCCAGTCGCGGATCAGGCGAACATTCTTGCCCAAGCGGCCGGCGATGTTGTCGACCACCGGCTTCAGGGAGTCTTCTTCCTTGAATTCGCCCTCCGTCGGACGGCCGAGGTGCGAGGTCACCATGACCTTAGCGCCGGCACTGATGCAGTG
This sequence comes from Bordetella parapertussis, assembly GCA_945890495.1. Lineage (GTDB taxonomy): Bacteria > Pseudomonadota > Gammaproteobacteria > Burkholderiales > Thiobacillaceae > QYQG01. Next base: position 6,913 of record CAMDCO010000028.1, read on the forward strand.
CTCAATGGTGCGCATGGAAGCGGTGATGCGGGCATCGGAAGTGACCTTGCCGTCCTTGATAGGGACATTGAGGTCAGAGCGAATCAGCACCCGCTTGCCCGCGAGAGGGATATCAGTCACACGAATAAAAGACATTTGGCACTCCACAAAAATAGATTTGAGGTCAGTGGTAAGGCTTGAACTAGCCAAGCCTTACGGCTGACCCGACACGGCACGGGACAAGATCCCGTATCGTGTCACAAGGGTGTTGCAGCCGGATTACTTCGCGACGTGCTCAACCAGACGCAGCATGTTGCAGGTGTAGCCGTACTCGTTGTCGTACCAAGCCACGACCTTAACGAAGGTGCTGTCCAACGCGATGCCGGCTCCGGCGTCAAAGGTGGAAGGCGCCGCGTTACCCACGAAGTCGGTGGAGACCACTTTCTCGTTGGTGTAACCCAAAACACCCTTCATGGCGCCTTCGGAGGCGGCCTTCATGGCGGCGCAGATGTCGGCGTAGGCGGCTTCCTTGTTCAGTTCCACGGTCAGGTCGACCACGGACACATCGGAGGTCGGAACGCGGAAGGCCATGCCGGTGAGCTTGCCCTTCAGTTCCGGCAACACCACGCCAACCGCCTTGGCAGCACCGGTCGAGGACGGAATGATGTTTTCGAGGATGCCACGACCGCCGCGCCAATCTTTCATGGACGGGCCGTCAACGGTCTTCTGGGTGGCGGTCGCTGCGTGAACGGTGGTCATCAGGCCGCGCTTGATGCCCCAGTTGTCGTTCAGCACCTTGGCCACGGGAGCCAGGCAGTTGGTGGTGCAGGAAGCGGCAGAAACGATGGCTTCACCAGCGTACTTGGTGTGGTTCACACCGTAGACGAACATCGGGGTGGCATCTTTGGAAGGGGCGGACTGAACCACCTTCTTGGCACCGGCGGTGATGTGTGCCTGGCAGGATTCGGTGGTCAGGAAGAAGCCGGTGCAGTCGATGACGATGTCGGCGCCGATCTCGGACCACTTCAGGTTGGCCGGGTCACGCTCAGCGGTCAGGCGGATGGTCTTGCCGTTGACGAGCATATTGCCACCCGCGGTGGACACATCACCGTTGAAACGGCCATGCACGGAGTCGTACTTCAACATGTATGCCAGGTAATCCGGCTCGAGCAGGTCGTTGATGCCGACCACTTCAATGCCCGGAAAATCTTTAGCGATCGCGCGGAAGGCCATGCGACCGATACGGCCGAAGCCGTTGATACCTACTTTAATCGTCATTGTCATTACTCCTAGTTAAATATTCACTTGCTCGTTATTAGGCCAACACGCGCTTTGCGGTGGCAACGACATTCTCAACCGTGAAACCAAATTCCTTGAACAGCAGCGGGGCCGGGGCGGATTCGCCGAAGCGATCCATACCGATGACCGCACCCCGCAGGCCGACATACTTCCACCATGCGTCAGTGACACCGGCTTCGATAGCGACCTTGTGCACGCCCGGCATCAGGACGCTGTCCTTGTAAGCCTTGTCCTGCTTGTCAAAGGTGTTGGTACAGGGCATGGAGACCACGCGGGCAGCGATGCCGTCGGCCGCCAGGGCCTTTTGCGCACCCACAGCCAGTTCGATCTCGGAACCGGTGGCGATCAGCACCACTTGGGCATTGGCCGCGTCGGACAGCACATAGCCGCCCTTGGCGATGTCCGCGATCTGCGCCTCGGAACGCGCCATGAACGGCAGGTTCTGACGGGACAGGATCAGGCAGGTCGGGCCATCCATCTTTTCGCAACCGGACTGCCAAGCCACCAGGGTCTCAGTGGTGTCGCAAGGACGCCAGACGGACATGTTGGGGATCATGCGCAGGGTCGCGGTCTGCTCGACCGGCTGATGAGTCGGGCCGTCTTCGCCCAGACCGATGGAGTCGTGGGTGAACACATAGACCACGCGCTGCTTCATCAGGGCCGACATGCGCAGGGCATTGCGGCAGTATTCCGAGAACATCAGGAAGGTGCCGCCGAACGGGAACAGACCCCCGTGCAAGGCCATACCGTTCATGATGTGCGCCATGCCGAACTCGCGCACGCCGTAGGAGATGTAGTTGGCCTGGGCGTGACGATGGATCGGCTGGCAACCCGGCCAGTTGGTCAGGTTGGAACCGGTCAGGTCAGCCGAACCGCCGACGCGCTCGGGCAGGGTGGAGACCAGACGCTCAATGGCGAGCTGCGAAGCCTTACGGGTCGCGACGGTCTCGGCCTTTTCCAGGGTGGTCGCCATGGCAGCCGCTACGCGAGCATCCCAGTCGATCGGCAGCTCGCCGTTGGTGCGACGCTCAAACTCGGCCGCCTCTTCCGGGTAAGCACGGGTGTACTCGGCAAACTTGTTATTCCACAGCTTTTCCAAGCCCTCGCCCTTAACCTTGCAGTTCCAGCCATCGTACACATCGGTCGGAACTTCGAAGGGGCCGTGATTCCAGCCGATGTGCGCGCGGGTCGCCTCAATCTCTGCGTGGCCCAAGGCGGCGCCATGAACATCATGGGTGCCTTCCTTGTTGGGCGAACCCTTGCCGATGACGGTCTTGCACTGAATCATCGTCGGCTTGTCGGTCACCATCTTGGCTTCCTGCACAGCGGCCTCAACGGCGGCCGAATTGTGGCCGTCTACATTGCGCACCACATGCCAGCCATAGGCCTCAAAGCGGCCGCAAACATCCTCGGTGAACCAGCCTTCGGTATGACCATCGATGGAGATGCCGTTGTCATCCCAGCAGGCAATCAGCTTGCCCAGCTTCCAAGTGGCCGCCAACGCGCAAGCCTCGTGGGAGATGCCTTCCATCATGCAGCCGTCACCCAGGAAGGTGTAGGTGTAGTGGTTGACGATCTCATGGCCGGGTTTGTTGAACTCGGCCGCCAGCAGCTTTTCAGCCAGCGCCATGCCCACGGCATTGGTGACGCCCTGGCCCAGCGGGCCGGTGGTGGTTTCTACACCGGCGGTGTAGCCGTACTCCGGGTGACCCGGGGTGCGGGAATGCAACTGACGGAAATTCTTGAGGTCATCAATCGTGACATCGTAGCCGGTCAGATGCAGCAGGGAATAGATCAGCATGGAACCATGCCCGTTGGACAGCACGAAGCGGTCGCGATCGGCCCACTTAGGATTGGTCGGATTGTGGCGCAGGTGGTGGTTCCAAACCACTTCTGCAATTTCTGCCATACCCATCGGAGCGCCCGGGTGACCGGATTTGGCCTTTTCCACTGCGTCCATCGAGAGGGCGCGAATGGCGTTGGCAAGATCAGCACGTGTTGCCATGTCTTTGATTCCTAATAAGAAAAGTAATATAAATCGCCTCAGTTAAGCACTGAAGCGGACACTCTCGCCCGATTATCTATGAGCACGGGGGATTCGGGCAAGGAGCGATTCTCGGCCTCGCTCGCGCCACGAATCCATTTTATCTTTTAATATCAATGTATTATTTTAATTGGCGCAACAAAACGGCGTAGCCCAAAATCTTTTTATCACGATCCACCGCGAGTTTATCCACTCGACGCAGAGGCCATCCATACGCGCATCGACTCTTGTAACGAGGGGTTCAAGCTGGCCCGCACGGAACAGGTCCAGGGCGATCCCGTCCAGAAGGAGAGGCCCTCAAGCGTCTCAGCCTGGCCACCCGCCTCGGTCAGGATCAACCAGCCCGCCGAGTAATCCCAGACCTTCTGCCCGCCATGCAGATAAAAATGCAGGCGACCGGCCGCGAGATAGCACCAATCCAGGGCACTAGCCCCCAAGTTGCGCTGCGAGGCATAAGGTGGGTTCGCCACCAAACGAAGGGCAAGATCGCGCGGCAGCCGCTTGAAATCAATGCCGGCCACGCAGCGGCTCAATTCGGGCGGCGGTCGTCGCAGCGGCAGGGCCACCCCATTCAAGGTCGCACCACCGCCCGCCCAAGCCGCAAACAATTCATCGGCCGCCGGATCGTAGACCACCCCCAGAACGGGGCGACCGGCCCGAATCAAGGCCACGGAAAGGGCAAAGAAAGGCAGGCCGCTGACAAAATTGGTCGTGCCATCGATGGGATCGACACACCATAAGCCCGTTTCACTGGCCGCCTCCCAAATCGCCTGCTGCTCCGCCTCGGTTTGTTCCTCGGCCAACACGGGCAGCGCGGCAATGGCCTGCAGACGGCCGATCAGGGCGTGTTGCGCGGCCAGATCGGCCTCGGTGAACACGCTGCCATCCGCCTTGTGCGCATAGGCCACCCTCAGATAGCGCGGCATCACCTCCTCGCGTCCGACGCTGCGGACGACCCCACCGAGGGCGGCAGCAAGGTCAGCGAGGGTCGCGTCCATGCTTTTCATTTACGAAGCCTAAGCTGGCTCGCCCTTCCACTTGATCGAGCAACCCATGCTGGGGATCTGTTCACGCGGCCCCTGACCGGTCTCGGCTACCTGCCGCATGGCCTCAAACAGATCCCGACGCGCGCCCTCCACCGGTTCCTTGCGTGATTCATCCAAGCGGCCACGGTATTGCAGTTGTAGATCCGCGTTAAAGCCAAAAAAATCCGGCGTACACACCGCGCCATAGGTCTTGGCCACCGCTTGAGTTTCATCCCAGACATAGGGGAAAGGGTAGGCATGCTCGGCCGCTACGGCCTGCATATTGGCAAAGGAATCCTCGGGATACTCGGCCGGATCGTTGGCCATGATGGCGATCACGCCCACGCCCAGCGCCTGCAAATCGCGCGCGTCCCGCACCAGACGGTCGCGAATCGACTTTACATAAGGACAGTGATTGCAGATAAACATCACCAGCAAGCCCTTGGGGCCGGCGGCGGTCTTCAGGTTATAGGCCGCGCCATCAATACCGGGTAAATTAAAATCAGGCGCCGACCAGCCAAAGTCACACACCGGGGTTTCCATGCGCACCATGAATCCATTCTCCAAACAATAACTGCCGTGAATGATAGCATCGCATCTCATGGCTATTCCGCGCTTTTACTGTCCCGGTCCGTGGCCCGCGGATCACTTGGTTGAACTCCCCGAAACGGTGGCCCGTCATGCAACCGGCGCCCTCCGTATGCGCGAAGGTGATGCCCTCACCTTGTTTAATGGCCAAGGGCATGAATATCCAGGCACCCTGCAACGCGAGGGCAAACGCCTCTTTGCCGTCTTGGGCCCCGCCGCCACGCCGCTCCGCGAATCACCGCTGGCCATGACCTTGGTACAAGGCATCTCCAGCGGCGACCGCATGGACTACACCCTGCAAAAGGCCGTCGAGCTGGGCGTTAGCGAAATCATCCCGGTGTTCATGAAACGCTCCGTAGTACGACTTTCCGATGAGCGTCTGGCACGGCGACACGCGCACTGGCAGGCGGTTGTGGTGGCGGCCTGCGAGCAATGCGGCCGCAACTATCTGCCAACCGTTGCCGTACCCTGTAACTTCGATCCTTGGCTAGGCGCCCCGCGCGAAGGTCTGCTGTTACTGCTCGACCCGGAAGCACCGGACAGCCTGCGCACGCTGACGGCCCCCACCGGCCCCGTCTTTCTGTTGGCGGGACCCGAAGGCGGTTTTGATCCCCTCGAACGCCGTGCGGCCATGGCCTGCGGCGCGACCGGCGTGCGCCTCGGGCCCCGCGTGTTGCGCACCGAGACCGCCGCGGTAGCGGCCTTGGCGGCCATGCAAGTGTTATGGGGCGATTTCTGAACGATTTGTGCATAATGCGACTATGAACGCCCAGACTCCCGAAACCGCCGTCTTCGTAGAATGGTTCCGCGCCGCGGCGCCGTACATTCATGCCTTTCGCGGCAAGACCTTCGTGATCGCCTTTGGCGGTGACACCCTACTGCGCGAGGACTTTGTCGACCTGATTCACGATGTCAACCTGCTCAACGCCCTAGGTGTTCGGCTGGTGCTGGTGCATGGCGTACGGCCACAGGTTGAGGCACGGCTTACCCAGCGCGGCCTGTCGGCACGCTATGTGAAGGGCCTGCGCGTCACCGATGCGGAGGCTCTGGCCTGTGTCAAGGAGGCCGTCGGCACCGTGCGCGTAGAGATCGAGACCCTGCTCTCGCTGGGGCTGCCCAACACCCCGATGGCCGGGGCCGAGATCCGCGTCGCCTCCGGCAACTATGTCATCGCCCAGCCAGCCGGCGTGGTCGGCGGCGTCGATACACAATTCACCGGCCAGGTTCGCAAGGTCAACGAAGGCGCCATCCGTGAACGGGTCTCCAACGGCGATATCGTCCTGCTTTCGCCGCTCGGTTATTCACCCACCGGCGAGGTATTCAACCTGACCCTGGAAGAAGTCGCCACAACGACGGCCATCGCCATTAAAGCCGACAAGCTGATCTTCCTCCTCGACCACGGCGACACGGTGGATGCCAACGACGCGCGCATCGACCAGCTCACCGCCGCCGAGGCGCAAAAGATGGCCCGTAACCTGCCCGATGGCGACATGAAGCTCTATCTGCCGCACGCCGCGCGGGCCTGCAAGGCCGGGGTTGCACGCGTGCACTTGATCAGCGCAAATGCCGAAGGGGCACTTCTGGTCGAACTCTTCACCCATGGGGGCGTCGGCACCATGGTGACCCGCGAATCCGTGGACATCCTGCGCCCGGCGAGCATCGACGATGTCGGCGGCATCCTCCAGCTCATCGAGCCGCTGGAGGCCGACGGTACACTGGTTCGGCGGGAGCGGGAACGCTTGGAGCAGGAGATCGGCCAGTTCATCGTCAACGAATTCGATGGCCGCATCGTCGGCTGTGTCGCCTTATATCCGTTTACCGATACCCAATCCGGCGAGATGGCCTGCCTGGCGGTAAATCCTGATTTCCGCGATGGCGGCCGGGGTGCGGCCCTGCTGGACGGCGCGGTAGCGCAAGCCAAAAAAGACGGCCTCAAGCAGCTCTTCGTCCTCACCACCCGGACTACCCACTGGTTCATTGAACACGGCTTCACGCTGGCCAGCCCAGATGACCTGCCCTCTGTTCGCAAGGAAATGTACAACTGGAAGCGGCGCTCCAAGGTGCTCGTAAAGACCCTTTGACACCCACCCTGTAACGCCCAAGCCCCAACAGGCTTGTATAATGTGCGGTTTTCCGCGCAGGCATTACAAAGGCCGCCCATGCTGACCGTTTCAAACTTAACCATGCAATTCGGGGTCAAGCCCCTGTTCGAGAATGTCAACATCAAGTTCGGCAATGGCAACCGTTATGGCCTGATTGGCGCCAACGGTTGCGGCAAGTCGACCTTCATGAAGATCCTGGCCGGCTTACAGGAGTCGTCCGGCGGAAACATGAGCCTCGATCCTGGCGAGCGGATGGCCTTCCTGCGCCAAGACCAGTTCGCCTTCGAAGAGGTTCGTGTGCTGGATGTCGTCCTGCAGGGCCACGCCGAGATGTGGGCCGTCATGCAGGAAAAGGACGCCATCTATATGAACCCCGAGGCGAGCGAGGCGGACTACATGCACGCCGCCGAACTGGAGACGCGCTTCGGCGAAATGGGCGGCTATGATGCCGAGGCTCGTGCAGGCGAGTTGTTACTCGGTCTCGACATTCCCACCGACAAACATAACGGCCTGATGCGCGAGGTCGCGCCGGGTTGGAAGCTGCGCGTGCTGCTGGCGCAGGTGCTGTTCGCCAACCCGGACATCCTGTTGCTTGATGAGCCGACCAACAACCTCGACATCAACTCCATCCGCTGGCTGGAGGATGTGATCAATGCGCGCAACTCGACCATGATCATCATCTCGCACGACCGCCACTTTCTGAACCAGGTCTGCACCCACATGGCCGACCTTGATTACGCCACAATCAAGGTCTATCCGGGCAACTACGACGATTTCATGGAGGCCTCCACCCAGGCCCGTGAACGCCAGAGCGCGGCCAACGCGCGGGCCAAGGACAAGATCGCTGACCTGCAGAACTTCGTGCGTCGCTTTTCAGCCAACGCCTCCAAGGCCAAGCAGGCGACCAGCCGCCTGAAACTGATCGACAAGATCCGGCCAGAAGATATGAAACCCTCCTCGCGCCAGTATCCGTGGATCCGGTTTGAATACGACGAGCGCGACAAGCTGCACCGTCTGGCCTGCGAAATCGAAGGCCTGCGCTTTGGTTACGATCCGGCCCAGCCCGTCATCCAGAAGTTCAACATGCACATTGCGGCCGGCGATCGCGTCGCCATCATCGGTGAAAACGGCGTCGGCAAGACCACGCTGCTACGCCTCTTGGCCGGCGAGTTGACAGCGCAGGGCGGGCATATCAAATGGGCCGAAAAAGCCAAGACCGTGCACTTTGCCCAAGACCACTCCACCGACTTTGCCGACGGCCAAAACCTGACCGACTGGATCAGCGAATGGGTGCGAGCCGGCGGCTACACAGGCTCGGACCTGGAAACCTTGGTGCGCGGCACCCTGGGTCGGCTGCTATTCTCTGGCGATGAGGTCAAAAAATCGGTCCGGGTGCTCTCGGGTGGCGAACAGGGCCGCATGCTGTTTGGCAAGCTAATGTTGTTACGACGCAATGTCCTGCTCATGGATGAGCCGACCAACCACCTCGACATGGAGTCGATTGAATCCCTCAACACGGGCCTGGATCAATTCAACGGCACGCTGATCTTCGTCTCGCACGACCGCGAATTCGTCAGCTCACTGGCCAACAAGATCATCGAGCTAAAGCTGGACGGTAGCCATGTGGTCTACGATGGAAACTACGAGGATTACCTCTCCAGCCAAGGCCTAAGCTAAGCGAGTGCGCACCAAAAAAAGGCCCCGCAATGCGGGGCCTTTTTAGCACCAAGGCAACTTTAGCCCTTGCGGCTTTCCGACACCAGACGATCGATCACCGGCTCGAGGATGATCTCCATCGCAAAGCCCATCTTACCGCCCGGAACCACCAGATTATTGGGGCGCGACATGAAGGAACCGCTGATCATGTTGAGCAGGAAGGGGAAGTCCACGCCTTTCGGATCGGCGAAACGGACAATGACGAAGGACTCATCCGGCGTCGGGATGTCACGAGCAATAAACGGATTGGAGGTATCAACCGTCGGCACGCGCTGGAAGTTGATGTGGGTGCGCGAGAACTGCGGCGTCACATAGTTCACATAATCCGGCATGCGGCGCAGGATGGTGTCCACGATGACATCAGCAGAATAACCACGCTCGGCGGCATCGCGATGAATCTTCTGGATCCACTCCAGATTAACGACCGGCACCACACCAATAGCGAGGTCCACATGCTGGGCCATGTCCACCTTATCGGTGACAACCATGCCATGCAGGCCTTCGTAGAACAGCAGGTCTGTCTTGGCCGGCAGATCTTCCCAAGGCGTGAATTCACCGGGCTTCAGGTTGGTGGCCAAACGGGCGTTAAGCTGAGCGGCCTCGTCATCGCTGTGGATGTAATAACGACGCTGACCGGCACCGGTCTCGCCGTAGGTCTTGAAAATGTTGGCCAAGCCTTCAAAGTCATTCGCCTCGGGGCCAAAGTGAGAAATGCCCTTATTGACCGCAGAGGCGGCCTTGAACTCCGCACGGCCCAAGCTGTGCATGCTGTCGCCTTCAATCACGGCGGCATTCAAATTTTCGCGACGGAAGATATGCTCAAAGGCGCGTTTAACGGTCGTGGTGCCCGCACCGGACGAACCGGTCACAACGACGACAGGATGCTTCTTGGACATTAGGAACCCCCAGATACAGAAAATGGCAATTAGGTGAAAACTATCCGAAGTATAAAGGGGCATCCGCCGCGTGTCACCCTGCCACGCTATAATCCTCGCCCCCTCGACGCCATCGCCCAAATCCCCATGGAACTGCACTATCGCCCGGAACTCATTGAACCCTCCGCCCAGCAAGCTTGGGATGCGATGGGCGCCTTCCTGGCACAGGACACCTCCGACCGCCCCAAGTATTACTGCCTATCGATGTTTCCCTATCCGTCGGGCAAGTTGCACATGGGCCATGTGCGCAACTACACCATCGGCGATGTGCTCTCCCGCTACCACCGCATGAAGGGCTTCAATGTGTTGCAGCCGATGGGCTGGGATGCCTTCGGCCTGCCCGCCGAGAATGCCGCAATTGCCCACAATGTCGCGCCGGCCGGCTGGACCTATTCGAACATCGACTACATGCGCAAGCAGTTGAAATCGTTGGGCCTTGCCATCGACTGGTCACGCGAACTGGCCACCTGCAAGCCGGATTACTACCGCTGGGAGCAATGGCTGTTCACCCGCCTGTTTAAAAAGGGCATCCTCTACAAAAAGATGGCGACGGTGAACTGGGATCCCGTCGATCACACCGTTCTGGCCAACGAACAGGTCATTGACGGGCGTGGCTGGCGCTCCGGTGCGCTGGTCGAAAAACGCGAGATCCCCATGTATTTCTTCCGCATCACCGATTACGCGGAGGAGTTGCTGACAGGCCTGGATGATCTTCCCGGCTGGCCCGAGCGGGTCAAGACCATGCAGCGCAATTGGATCGGTAAGAGCTTTGGCGTCGAGATCCATTTCCCGCTAAATCTGCAGCATCAAGAGACCGATCCGGTACTGAAGGTCTTCACCACCCGCGCCGACACGCTGTTTGGCGTCACCTATGTCGCCGTCGCCGCCGAACACCCGTTAGCCCAACAGTCCGCTCAAAACAACCCGAAACTTGCCGCCTTCATCCACGAGTGCAAGCAAGGCAGCGTCGCCGAGGCGGACATGGCGACCATGGAAAAGAAGGGCATGGACACGGGCCTGGTGGTCTATCACCCCTTCACCAACCAGCCGCTACCGGTATGGGTGGCCAACTATGTGCTGATGGGCTACGGCGAGGGCGCCGTCATGGCGGTGCCGGCGCACGACGAGCGCGACTTTGCCTTTGCGCACAAATACGACCTGCCAATCAAGCCCGTCATCAAGCCCGCCGATGCCGAGCTGGTTTTGCCGCTGGCCGAGGCTTACACCGATCTCGGCGTGCTGTTCGACTCAGAAGACTTCTCCGGGCGCGGCTCTGAAGACGCCATCGAAAAGATCGCCTTGGTTCTGAAAAACATGGCCCTGGGCGAGCGCCGCACCACCTTCCGCCTGCGCGACTGGGGTATCTCGCGGCAACGCTACTGGGGCTGCCCCATCCCCATCATCCATTGCCCCACCTGCGGCGATGTACCGGTGCCGGAAGACCAGTTGCCGGTGGTGCTGCCCGAGGATGTGAAGATGGATGTTGGCTCACCGCTGAAAAAGATGCCCGCGTGGTCCAACTGCACCTGCCCGAAATGCGGCGGTGCGGCCGAGCGCGAGACCGACACCATGGACACCTTCGTCGAATCGTCTTGGTACTACGCCCGCTACGCCAGCCCCGGCAGCGACACCGGCATGCTCGACGAACGCGCCAACCACTGGCTGCCGGTCGATCAATACATCGGCGGCATCGAACACGCCATCCTGCACCTGCTCTACGCCCGCTTCTTCCACAAACTGATGCGTGACGAGGGGCTGCTCACCAGCAACGAACCTTTCACCCGGCTGCTCACTCAAGGTATGGTCATCGCCGAGACCTACTACCGCGAGGGCGCCAATGGCAAGAAACTGTGGATCAACCCCGCCGAGGTTGAAAAGCAAGGCGACCTTTGGATCAAGACAGACGACGGCCAGCCGGTCATCGCCGGCGGCATCGAAAAGATGTCCAAGTCCAAGAATAATGGCGTCGACCCGCAGTCGCTGATCGACCAGTACGGGGCCGACACCGCGCGCTTGTTCATGATGTTCGCCGCCCCACCAGAACAATCCTTGGAATGGTCCGATGCCGGCATCGAGGGCGCGCACCGTTTCCTGCGTCGCCTGTGGAAAATGGTGGCCGATCACCTGAGCGCCGGAACAGTGAGCGCTTACTCTGGTGAAGAGCGTGGTGAAGACGAAAAAACCATTCGTCGTCAATTGCATCAAACCATCGCCAAAATCAGCGACGACATTGAACGCCGTCAACAATTCAATACGGCCATCGCGGCCATCATGGAGCTGATGAACGCGCTAGCCAAACTGGATGACAAGGCACGCACCGTGCGCCAAGAGTCGCTAGAGGCCGTAGTCTTGATGCTCTCGCCCATCGTGCCGCATGTGTGTGAGGCGCTTTGGGCCGAGCTGCGCCCAGGTACGCGCCTGCTTGACCAAGCCTGGCCCACCGTCGATGCCAGCGCCTTGATCCAAGATGAGATCGAGCTGATGCTGCAGATCAACGGCAAACTGCGCGGCAAATTGACGGTCGCGGTGAATGCCGACAAGGCAACCATTGAGGCTGCCGCGCTGGCCAACCCGGACGCCCAAAAACACCTAGCGGGGCAGGCACCGAAAAAGATCGTGGTCGTGCCCGGCCGCCTCGTCAACATCGTGGCATGACGCAAGGCGCGCCCCGTGGCATCATAGCGCCATGAATCGTCGCGCCTTTCTCCTCGCAATCCCCCTTGTGGCCCTTGCCGGCTGCGGTTTCCGCCTGCGCGGTGTCAATGCCATGCCCTTCACCAGCGCTTGGGTCGAGGCCGGGGAAGGCTCGCTGCTTGGGCAACAGTTGCGCGTACAGCTGCACGATCAGCGCAAGCTGCACGCCGGCTCCAAGGGCGCGCCGCTGGTCATCCACCTGAGCCAGGAAAAGCTCGACAAACAGATCCTGTCGCTGTCGGGGGCGGGCCGAGTGCGCGAATACCGCCTAACTTATGAGGTGCGGATGGATGTCCGCGACGCCTACGGCAAGGTCCTGCTTGAGGCCATCCCGCTGTTCGCCCAGCGCGACTTCGCCTACGACGATAGCCAGACCCTAGCCAAAGAGACGGAAGAGGCCAACCTGCGCCGCGACATGGCCATCGAACTCGCTCGCCAGGCCCTGACCCGCATCGCGCACGGACGCCTCTAAGGCGTCATCTGGCACGACCGACCGCATGAAACTCTCCACCAGCCAGTTGGCCAATGCCCTCAGCCGCGAGGTCCTGCCGGTCTATACCCTCTGCGGCGATGCGCCCTTGCTGGTGGACGAGGCCGCCGCACTGATTCGTCGCGCCCTGCAAGCGGTCGGCGCCGAGCGCACGCTCATCGAGGCCAGTGCCCAGTTCCGCTGGGCGGAATGTTTTGCCCAGTTTGATGGCCTGTCCCTGTTCGCCGAACGCCGCCTGATCGAGGTCCGCCTGCCCGGCGGCAAGCCCGGCGTGGAAGGCGCCAAGGCCCTGGAGGCCTGGGTTGCCAACCCGCCGCCCGACTGCACCTTGCTCCTGATCCTGCCCCGCGCCGACAAAACCATGCAGGGCAGCAAGTGGTTCACCCGGCTCGAGGCGGCCGGCGCAACCGTCATGGTGGTCACCCCAAGCCTGGAACAATTACCGCAGTGGATTGGGGAACGCCTCGCCCGTCATCAACTCAAGGCCGATCGTGCCACGCTCGACTGGCTGGCCGTCCGCGTCGAGGGCAATCTCCTCGCCGCGCATCAAGAGATCGAAAAACTGGCCCTCTTGCTGCCGCCCGGCACCGTCACGCTAGAGGCCGCCCGCGCCGCCGTGACCGATGTCGCCCGCTATGATGCGGCCGATCTGCCCGAGGCCCTCTGGCGCGGTGACGCCCCCCGTTTCCTGCGCATCGCTGACAGCCTCAAGGCCGAAGGCGAGGCCCCCATCTTTGCCCTCTGGCTCTTGGTACAGGATCTGCGCACGCTTTACCGGCTCGCGCTGGCCAGCGCCCGTGGCGAAGACCTGGCCGGCCTGATGCGCAGCCTGCGGATCTGGGATTCGCGCCAGGCCCTGTTCAGTCGTCAGGCCAAGCGCTTGGGTACCAAGCGGCTAGGCCGCGCCTTGCAACACGCCGGACGCATCGATCGAGCCAGCAAGGGGCTAATCCGCGAAGACGGCTGGAACTTGTACAAACAATTGGGGCTCGCGCTGCTCAACCAGCCCGCACCCGCCTTCAATACCCTGCCCTCAGGATCATAAATGGACATCCACACTTACATGGACACCCTAGGCCGCGCGGCCCGCACCGCCTCGCGTGCCATGGCGCGCGCCGAGACACACGCCAAGAATGCCGCCTTGTTAAAACTGGCAGAATTACTCCGGGCCGCCGATGCGCCGCTGCAAACGGCGAACGCTCAGGACATCGCCGCGGCTGAGGCCGCCGGGTTGGCGGCACCCATGGTCGACCGCTTGCGCCTCACCGACAAGGTCATCGAGACCATCGCCGAGGGCTGCGAACAACTCGCCGCCATGCCCGACCCGGTCGGCGAGATCACCGGTGTAAAGCGCCGTCCGTCCGGCATTAGTGTCGGCCAGATGCGCGTACCGCTCGGCGTGTTCGGCATGATCTACGAGAGTCGCCCCAATGTGACCATCGAGGCCGCCTCGCTCGCCCTCAAGAGTGGCAACGCCTGCATCCTGCGCGGCGGCTCCGAGGCGATCCACTCCAATCTGGCGCTATGGAAACTGGTGCAACAGGCGTTGGCGAGCGCCGACCTGCCGGTTACCGCCGTGCAACTGGTAGAGACCACCGACCGTGCCGCCGTCGGTGAATTGATCACCATGCCCGCCTATGTCGATGTGATCATCCCGCGCGGCGGCAAGGGCCTGATTGAGCGCATCACGAACGACGCACAAGTGCCCGTGATCAAGCATCTCGACGGCAACTGCCATACCTACATCGACGCCGAGTTTGATCTGGCCAAGGCCTTGGTCGTTACCGAAAACGCCAAGACGCAGAAATACAGCCCGTGCAACGCCACCGAGTCGCTGCTCGTCCACACGCAGGCCGCCGCCCATTTCTTGCCCCGCATCGGTGCCGTCTTCGCTGCCAAAGGCGTGGAAATGCGCTGCGACGCGGCGAGCAAGGCGATCCTCGCGGCCGTGCCCGGCGCACAAGTGGTCGATGCCACCGAAGAAGATTGGTCGACCGAATACCTCGCGCCGATCATCAGCGTGAAGGTTGTTGCTGACCTGGATGCTGCGATCAGCCACATCAACACCTACAGCTCGCATCACACCGATGCCATCCTCACCACGAATCACCCCAATGCCATGCGCTTCTTGCGTGAGGTGGACTCCGCCAGCGTCATGATCAACGCCTCGACGCGCTTCGCCGACGGCTTTGAGTATGGGCTCGGTGCCGAGATCGGCATCTCCACCGACAAGATCCACGCCCGTGGCCCGGTCGGCCTGGAAGGGCTGACCAGCCAGAAGTGGATCGTGCTGGGCGATGGTCACATTCGCGCTTAAATAACCCTATAGCAGGCAGGCGATACAGGTGTACTAGATACGCCTGTCTTCGCAGCGTCTACCATGGGGCTATCCTCAACGCCCTAAGGAGCGACCATGAAATCCCGCCTCGCCGCCATCAGCCTTGCCCTTGCTCTCGGCCTCGCTCTGGGGGCCATGTCCGTGCCTCAGGCCCTCGCCGCAGGGCCTGTTGAAAAGGTGGTTTATCACATCAACGATGCCGGCTTGGCGCGCGTCGCCCTGCGCAACATCGAAAATCACTTGAGCGCCAGTCCAGACGCAAAAATCGTCGTAGTCACGCACGGCAAAGGCATTGATTTCCTGCTTAATGAGGCCAAGGATGACAAGGGGGCCTTCGCGCCTCAGGTTGCGGGCCTCAAAGAAAAAGGCGTTGATTTCCGCGTTTGCCGTAACACGCTCAAAGGCCGCAAACTGGATGACAGCGCCGTGAGCATGGAGGCTCAAGTCGTGCCTTCCGGCGTCGCTGAGATCGGAAAACTGCAGGCCCGGGAAGGCTTTGTCTATTTGAAACCCTGATCCCATGCGCCATGCCGCCGCATTGTTTGGCCTCTTACTCATGACCCTAACCGCCGCCACCGCTCAAGCCACGCCTCAAGCCACGCATCTGGACAGTATCGTCCTCGGCATGGGCTGCTTTTGGGGCGCGGAACGGCGCATGGGCGAGTTGCCCGGCGTGGTCGATGTCGAAAGTGGCTACGCCAATGGCGAGATCGCCACCACCTACGAGGCCGTGCTGGCGCTGGAACGGCTACTACACCTGGGCAAATCCAAACAGCGCAACCATGCGGAAGTGGTCAAGGTTCGCTTCGACCCCAAAAAGACCACGCTGGAGGCCGTATTGGCGCGTTTTTGGGAAAGCCACAACCCGACCCAGGGCGACCGTCAGGGCAATGACCTCGGCAGCAATTATCGCAGCGCCATCTACACTCGCAACGACGCACAACGGGCCGCCGCGTTGCAGTCTCGCGAGATCTATCAGGGGGCACTATCAGCCGCCAAAAAGGGCAAAATCAGCACCGAGATTGCGCCGCTCGCCACCTATGGCGCCGCCGAGGACTATCACCAGAACTATCTGCAAAAGAACCCCAACGGCTATTGCGGCCTGGGCGGCACTGGCGTGCCCTATCCCCGTTCGCCCGCCTACTGGCAGGCCCTGGGCAAACTGTTATTAACCCCCGAACAGCAGCGCATCGCCTTCGCCCAAGGCACCGAGGCCCCATTTTGCGGCCTGCATCTCGACGAAAAACGCCCCGGTTGGTTTGTCGATCCCTTGAGCGGCGCGCGCCTGTTCCGTAGCGATGCCAAATTCAACAGTGGCACGGGTTGGCCCAGCTTTGTCCAACCCGCACCCGGTGCCGTCAGTGAACATCCCGATCGCAGCCACGGCCTGTTGCGTATCGAGGTGCGTAGTGCCAGCAGCGGCATTCACCTCGGCCATGTCTTCGACGACGGCCCGCCGCCCAGCAGAAAGCGCTATTGCATCAATGGCAATGTGCTGAGGTTTGTGCCGGACCGCTAGGGCGCTGCCACTCCGGTCGCCGTCATCCCGTCTCGTCCAATCCCGTCTCGTCTCGTCCAACAGGGCCAAAATGAAAAAGGCCGGGAATCCTGACATGCAGAATCCCGGCCTTTACCGGATTGCTCCGGCTTGTGTTGGCGTCCCCACGGGGATTCGAACCCCGGTACTTACCGTGAAAGGGTAATGTCCTAGGCCTCTAGACGATGGGGACCTTGGAACTTTTGAATCGCGCCTTTCGGCTTGATTCCCAATTTTTGGTGGAGGTAAGCGGGATCGAACCGCTGACCTCTTGCATGCCATGCAAGCGCTCTCCCAGCTGAGCTATACCCCCAAAAGAGTTCGCTATTCTACAGACGGCTCGTACGCGTGTAAAGGGCTTCCCTGAACAATGTTAGCCCCAAGTAGTAATGTCCGGTTTCTCCCAAGTAGAAATGTCCGCAGGTGATACAACCTGGCCCAGTTAAAACTGGCGGCGGACATTTTGAAGATGGACAAACTGATGAGTCACAAAGAAGCGAACCGGGCACAGGTATTGGAACGGCTTAAAGAGGGCAAGATCCGCCAACAGGAGGCGTCAAAGCAGATGGGGATCACCCCCCGGCAGGTCAGGCGGTTGGTCAAACGCTATCGGTCGGCGG
>CAMDCO010000029.1 GCA_945890495.1 Bordetella parapertussis
CCATCTCGGCCAGAAACTGCTGCCGCTTGGTCATCTTGGGACGGCAATCAAACGCGATCTCGGCAAAGCTGCGTTGCATCGTAAGTCTTTCTGTCTGGACGATGGCTCTATTATCCGTCATTGTGGCGGGTAATGCAGAGACTCCTTAATTGCCTAGTGTCATTCCGCGGTCCGCTTTGGGCCTGGCTTTCTCTTCATCAACTTGCGTCCCAGCGTCTCTTCGGCGTGTTCAATGAACTGGTCTGAACCCAGAACCCTGCCGGTCCGTTCATGTTTTCGGAAATCCTCGGGATCCTGTTGTTGCGCACGACCTAAGTATTCCTGCCAATCCCCCGCCAGTTGGAGCAGCGGGCCCTCTACACAAACCTGGTTGGGATCCGTGCCACTCAGGTGCGCGTGAACGCTGCTCCAGCGATAATCCCATGGCGCTTGCACCATCCCTGCCCGCACCGGATTCAGTTCCACATAGGCTGCCGCTCGCAATAGCCACGCCTCATCCATAGGAAAGGATGAGAAGCGCCCCTGCCACAAAAACCCCTTCCAGCCTTCCCGATGATTGATCATCTCGGTGTAGCGCCGATGGGGCTCGCCAATGGCCTTGGCCAGATTCGATGCCGCGCCCGGATTCACAATCAGGTGCACATGGTTGGTCATCAGGCAGTAGGCCCAGATCTCAACCCCCTCCTTGCCACACCACTCCTGCAGGAGCCGGAGATAATCCGCGTAGTCGCTTTCACGAAAAAAGACACTCTGGCGACGATTGCCGCGCTGGGTGATGTGGTGAGGATGTCCCGGAAGGACCACTCTTGCTAATCTGGCCATGGCAGGATGTTACGCCCGAATTAAGTATTGTGTCCCCTTATTTACAGCAGGGCCGCCGCCACAGCAGCCAGCCACCGGCCAGCAGCATCGGGACACACAGCCATTGTGCGGTAGAGAGGCCCAAGGGCAGAACGCCGAGGAAGCCGGGATCCGGGTTACGGAAGAATTCAGCGCCAAAGCGCAGGCTGCCATAGCCGATCAGGAAGATGGCCGAAACAGCGCCGGTGGCTCGTGGTTTCTGCGCGTACAGCCACAGCCATACAAATAGCAGCAGGCCTTCTCCGGCCATCTGATAGAGCTGCGACGGATGGCGCGGCAGGGCATCGACATGCGGAAAGATCATGGCCCATGGCAGGTCGGCCGGGGCCTCGCGCCCCCACAGTTCGCCATTGATAAAGTTGCCCATGCGGCCAAAGGCCAACCCCAGCGGCACCAAGGGCGCGACAAAATCACCGACCTGCAAAAAGCTGCGGCCCGTCTTTTGGGCGAACCAGGCCAAGGCGATAAGCACCCCGATAAAACCGCCATGAAAACTCATCCCCCCCTGCCAGATCGCGAAGATCTCCAGCGGATGCTCGGCAAAATAGGCCGACTGGAAGAAGATCACCTCGCCCAAGCGTCCGCCGAGGATGACGCCAAGGACACCGGCGAACAGCAGATCATCGATTTGCGCCTTGTCCCAGCCCATCTCGGGCCGCAGCCGCGCCCGCACCCGTCCGAGCAACACAAAGGCGGCAAAGGCGAGCAAATACATCATGCCGTACCAGTGCACCGCGAGCGGTCCGATCTGGACCATGACGGGGTCGATCTGCGGGTAGATGAGCATGGTGAGTCGTGGCCTTTGCGCTAGAATGCATTCGATTATATCCAGCCAAGGTTACACGATGCCCGTTTACCGCTCCCGCACCACCACCCAGGGCCGCAACATGGCGGGAGCTCGCGCCTTGTGGCGTGCGACCGGCATGAAAGATGGCGATTTCGAGAAGCCGATCATCGCCATTGCCAACTCCTTCACCCAGTTTGTGCCCGGCCATGTGCACTTGAAAGACATGGGCCAACTGGTGGCGCGTGAGATTGAGGCGGCGGGCGGCGTGGCCAAGGAATTCAACACGATCGCCGTCGATGACGGCATTGCCATGGGTCACGGTGGCATGCTGTACAGCCTGCCCAGCCGCGACCTGATTGCCGATTCGGTGGAATACATGTGCAACGCCCACTGCGCCGACGCGCTGGTGTGCATCTCCAACTGCGACAAGATCACCCCCGGCATGCTGATGGCCGCGCTGCGCCTGAACATCCCCGTGGTATTCGTCTCCGGCGGGCCGATGGAGGCAGGCAAGGTGGTTTGGGGCGACAAAGTCATCAAGCTAGATCTGGTCGACGCCATGGTGCAGGCCGCCGATTCGCATTGCTCCGATGCGGAAGTCGCCGCCACCGAACGCTCGGCCTGTCCGACCTGCGGTTCCTGTTCCGGCATGTTCACCGCCAACTCGATGAACTGCCTGACCGAGGCTCTGGGCCTTTCCCTGCCCGGCAACGGTTCGCTGCTGGCCACCCACGC
Source organism: Bordetella parapertussis (assembly GCA_945890495.1). GTDB lineage: Bacteria > Pseudomonadota > Gammaproteobacteria > Burkholderiales > Thiobacillaceae > QYQG01. Next base: position 2,384 of record CAMDCO010000029.1, read on the forward strand.
CGACCGCAAGGAATTATTCCTGCGCGCCGGCCGCCTCATCGTCGATCTAGCCAAGCGCTATTACGAACAGGACGACGACACCGCCACGCCGCGCGCCATCGCCACCTTCGAGGCGTTTGAAAACGCCGTGGCGCTGGACATTGCCATGGGCGGTTCCACCAACACCGTGCTGCATCTGCTCGCGGCCGCGCACGAAGCGGGCATCAACTTCACCATGGCCGACATCGACCGCCTGTCGCGGCGGGTGCCCAACTTGGCCAAGGTCGCCCCGTCCACGCAGATGTATCACATGGAAGATGTGCACCGCGCCGGCGGCGTGATGGCCATTCTGGGCGAACTCGATCGCGCCGGCCTGATCCACCGCGATTGCCCTACCGTGCACAGCAAGACCCTGGGCGAGGCGCTATCCACCTGGGATGTGATGCGCACGCACGATGCCGCCGTCCTCGAGTTCTATAAGGCCGCGCCCGGCGGCGTACCCACACAGGTCGCGTTTTCGCAAAACCGCCGCTATCCGGAGCTCGACCTCGACCGCGCTCACGGCTGCCTGCGCGATCAGGCCCACGCCTTCTCGCAAGATGGCGGCCTGGCGGTGCTCTATGGCAACTTGGCGCTGGATGGCTGCATCGTCAAGACCGCGGGTGTGGATGAGAGCATCCTCAAATTCAGCGGCCCTGCGCGCATTTTTGAGAGCCAGGACGCCGCCGTTGAAGGCATTCTGGGCGACAAAATTGTCGCCGGCGATGTCGTGGTGATTCGTTACGAAGGCCCACGCGGCGGCCCCGGCATGCAAGAAATGCTCTATCCCACCACCTATCTGAAATCCAAAGGCTTGGGCAAGGCCTGCGCGCTGATTACCGATGGCCGCTTCTCCGGCGGCACCTCGGGCTTGAGCATTGGCCACGCCTCGCCGGAGGCGGCCGAGGGCGGCAACATCGGTTTAGTGCAGGAAGGCGACCTCATCGAGATCGACATCCCCAATCGCCACATTCGCGTGGCGTTGAGCGATGACGAACTCGCCCAACGCCGCGCCACGATGAACGCCCAAGGCAAAAACGCCTGGAGACCGGTGAACCGCGAGCGCGTTGTTTCCCCCGCCCTGCGCGCCTACGCCGCCATGACCACCTCCGCCGCATTCGGTGCGGTGCGTGATGTTGACCAAATCAGTCCTCAATAACTGGAGCTCACCATGACCCTGCTACAAGACCTCAAAACCCGCTTCACCCTACCCGGCCAACTGTCTTTCCGTGAAGACGCTAGTGGCCTGATCTTTGCCGATATCGCCACCGCTCAGGCCACGGCCACCGTCTGTCTGCAAGGCGCACACCTCACCACCTGGACGCCCGCCGGCCAGACCACACCCGTCATCTGGTTGTCGGACGCGGCCAAATATGCGCCCGGCAAATCCATCCGGGGCGGCGTACCGGTGTGCTGGCCGTGGTTCGGCCCGCACGCCCAAGAAGCCAGCTTTCCCGGCCACGGCTTTGCCCGCAGCGTGCCGTGGCAGGTCACCGGCGTCCATGCCCTGAGCGATGCGGTGCAGATCACCCTGCAACTAGTCGAATCCGATCAAACCCGCACGCAATGGCCCTACGCCAGTCGTTGCGAGCTGACCCTGACCATCGGCCAGACCCTGAAGATCGCACTGGCCACGACCAATCTTGGCAGCGAAGCCTTCCCGCTTTCCGAGGCACTGCACACCTACTTCCACATCGGCGACATCGACAAAGCCAGCGTCACCGGGCTTTCCGGCGAAGAATTCCTCGACAAGGTGGACAACTTCGCCTGCAAAGAACAAATCGGTGCCGTGACCTTCCACGGCGAGACCGACCGCGTCTATGTCAACACCCAGGCCCACTACGGCATCGACGACCCGGTCCTGAAACGCCGCATCAAGATCCACGCAACCGACGCGCATTCAGTCATCGTGTGGACCCCGTGGCAGGAAAAGGCCGACAAAATGGGCGATTTCGGCGGCGCGACGGCCTGGAAACAGATGGTATGCGTGGAAACTGCAAACGCCCTCAACAATGCCCTGACCGTGCATGCGGGTGAGACCCACACGCTGGTGGCAGAATACAGCGTCGAAGGTTTATAGCCGGGTAGGCTTTCGTAGGTCGGCATTCCCATGCCGACGCCCATTCCTTAGGGCGGGAGTTTCCGTAGGTCGGCATTCCCATGCCGACAATCATTCTCGCGGGACATGGCCGCCGGTTCGTTCAACGGCAAGCGGGTGGATTGGCGGGAAAGGATTCCCGCCCTACGGCGGTATTGGCCCCGGTGCGGCCTCAATGGGTTTCCGCCCCACGGCGGTGTTGGCCCCCGTGGGTGACCTCGGGATGGCCCCGGTGGGTTTCCGTAGGTCGGCATTCCCATGCCGACAATCATTCTCGCGGGATATGGCCGCCGGTTCGTTCAACGGCGTGCGGGTGGATTGGCGGGAAAGGATTCCCGCCCCACGGCGGTATTGGCCCCGGTGGGTGGCCTTGGGATGGCCTCAATGGGTTTCCGCCCCACGGCGGTATGGCCCCCGTGGGTGACCTTGGGGCGACCTCGGTGGGTTTCCGTAGGTCGGCATTCCCATGCCGACAATCATTCTCGCGGGGCATGGCCACCGGTTCGTTCAACGGCATGCGGGTGGATTGGCGGGAAGGGATTCCCGCCCCACGGCGGTATTGGCCCCGGTGGGTGGCCTTGGGATGGCCTCGATGGGTTTCCGCCCCACGGCGGTATTGGCCCCCGTGGGTGACCTCGGGATGGCCCCGGTGGGTTTCCGTAGGTCGGCATTCCCATGCCGACACGCATTCTCGCGGGGCATGGCCGCCGGTTCGTTCAACGGCGTGCGGGACGGGGTGGCGGGAAGGGATTCCCGCCCTACGGCGGTATTGGCCCCGGTGCGGCCTCGATGGGTTTCCACCCCACGGCGGTGTTGGCCCCCGTGGGTGACCTCGGGATGGCCCCGGTGGGTTTCCGTAGGTCGGCATTCCCATGCCGACACTCATTCTCGCGGGGCATGGCCACCGGTTCATTCAACGGCGTGCGGGTGGATTGGCGGGAAAGGATTCCCGCCCTACGGCGGTATTAGCCCCGATGGGCGGCCTTGGGATGGCCTCGGTGGATTTCCGTAGGTCGGCATTCCCATGCCGACGCCCATTCTCGCGGGGCATGGCCGCCGGTTCGTTCAACGGCATGCGGGTGGATTGGCGGGAAAGGATTCCCGCCCTACGGCGGTATTGGCCCCGTGGGCGACCTTGGGGCGGCCTCGGTGGATTTCCGTAGGTCGGCATTCCCATGCCGACAGTCCTTCTAGCCAATCAACCGATCAGAGCCCCATCGGCCGCTTGATGAACTGCACCACTTGAGCGTCACCGGGCGCTCGCTTGCCGGTGGTTGGACACGTCCCCTCGGTCTCCGGCACATAGCCCTCGGCCGCGTGCAGAAGATTGATGACATCGATAAAGTGACGCTCCTTGACCATCATCAGCGCGGTGCGGCCTGAGTCGTTGACGGCCTTCACCTCCGCGCCGGCATCGAGCAGGGCCTTGCAGACCGCCGCCTCACCACCACCGGCCGCCAACATCAACGGCGTCAACCCGAAGGTGATACGCGCGTTCACATCGGCACCGGCCTCAATCAAACGCTGCACAATGGCCGGGTAACCGCAGTCACTCTCGTGGTTGTAGGCGGCACAAAACAGCGCCGTCCAACCCAGCCCGTTTTGCGCATCCACCTGAGCGCCCGCCACCAACAAGGCCTCCACGAGATCAAAATGACCGGCACGAGCCGCCATATGTAGGGCCGTATCGCCCGTTTCCGCCTCGGTCGCATGAACAGCGGCAGGATCGGCAAGGGCCGCACGAACGGTCTCCAGATCGCCCGACCGGGCCGCGACAAACAAGGTGTCAGACATGATGTACTCCAGAAGGATTCTATACCTGACTATTTTAGTCGGGCTTTCGCCTTGCCGTCAAGGCGGCGACCGTGCGCCGGTATAATGGCGCGGATGATACCCCCTGCCGACTTACCCCTCCTCAAAGGCCTCAACCCCGATCAACTCGCTGCCGTGACCCAAGAGGGTTCCGCCCTGGTGCTGGCGGGTGCCGGCTCGGGCAAGACGCGGGTGCTGACGACCCGCATTGCGTGGCTGATCCAAACGGGGCGCGTGTCGCCGCCCGGTGTGCTGGCCGTCACCTTCACCAACAAGGCCTCCAAGGAGATGCAAACGCGCCTGGCCGCCATGTTGCCGATCAACACGCGGGGGATGTGGATCGGCACCTTTCACGGTCTCTGCAACCGCCTCCTGCGCGCCCATCACCGCGAGGCCGGCCTGCCGGAGCTGTTCCAGATCTTTGACCAGGCCGACCAACTGGCCGCGATCAAACGACTGCTCAAGGCGCTCAACATCGATGTCGAGCGTTTTCCACCGCGCACGGTGCAGTCCTTCATCAATCAAAACAAGGAGGCCGGCCTGCGCGCCGCGAAGGTCGATGCCTGGGATCCGTTCTCGCGCCGTCTCAACGAGATCTATGCCGAATACGACACCCAATGTCAGCGTGAGGGCGTGGTCGATTTTGCCGAGCTGTTACTGCGCTCCTACGAGTTGTTGAGCAAAAACGCCGTGCTGCGCGAACACTATCAAGAGCGGTTCCGGCAGATCCTGGTCGACGAGTTCCAAGACACCAGCCAGTTGCAATATGCTTGGCTGAGGTTGCTGGCGGGGCGGAATGCCGTGCTCTTCGCGGTGGGCGACGACGATCAATCGATCTACGCCTTTCGCGGCGCGTATGTCGGCAACATGGGCCAGTTGATGGAAGACCTAGGGCTGCCAGCACCGATCAAGCTGACCCAGAACTACCGCTCGCACTCCAACATCCTCGACGCGGCCAACGCCGTCATCGCCCACAATAGCGGCCGCCTCGGCAAAGATCTATGGACCGATGCCGGGCAGGGTGAGCGGCTGCGCCACTACAAGGCCTGGAACGACAGCGAGGAGGCGCGTTTCATCGTTGAGGAGGCCCGCTCATTACAGGGCGAAGGCGTGCGTTACAGCGAGATCGCCACCCTTTACCGCGCCAACGCGCAGTCACGCGCCATCGAACACGCCCTGTTTTCGGCTGGGATTCCCTATCGCGTCTATGGTGGCCTGCGCTTTTTTGAGCGCACCGAGATCAAGCACGCCCTTGCCTACCTGCGCCTGATCGCCAACCCCGAGGACGACAACGCCTTCCTGCGCGTGGTCAATTTCCCCGCCCGCGGCATCGGGGCCCGCAGCCTGGAACAGATCGACGCACTGGCGCGCTCGGGCGGCACCAGCCTGTGGCAGGCGGCGTGTGGCGGCGCCACACCGGGCGGCAAGGTGGCCGCCTTTATCCACCTGATCGAGACGCTGCAAGCCGAATGCGCCAGTCTGCCCCTGCAGGAAAAGATTGCGGTGGCACTCGAACGCTCCGGCCTTCTGGCCCATTACCGCAACGAAAAGGAGGGCGAGGACCGGGTCGAAAATCTGGGCGAACTCACCAACGCCGCCGCCGCTTTTGCCGCCGAAAGCGACGACACCAGTCTGGCTGGTTTTCTCGGTCACGCCGCGCTGGAGGCCGGTGAACACGAGGCGGTGGCCGGTCAGGACGCCGTGCAACTGATGACGGTACACGCGGCCAAAGGCCTCGAATTCCACACCGTATTCCTCTCCGGCCTTGAAGAAGGCCTGTTCCCGCACGAGAACGCGTTACAGGAAAGCTCGGGGCTAGAGGAAGAGCGGCGCTTGATGTATGTCGCCATGACCCGCGCCCGGCGGCGACTGTATCTGCTCCACACCGAGAGCCGCATGCTCCATGGCCAGGTTCGCTATGGCATCCCGTCGCGTTTCCTCGACGAGATCCCGCCGGCCTTGGTGCAATCGCTCAGCCTCCCGCGCGCCGAACAGGCCTCGGTCACCCCATCACCCTCCATCGCCACGACCCTGCAGGCCGCCAATCAGCCCTTCAAGCTCGGCGCACGCGTCACCCATCCGCGCTATGGCGATGGCGTGGTCGGCGGCTATCAGGGGCAGGGCGCCGACACCGAGATCCGCGTCAGCTTCCCCAAGATCGGCGACAAGTGGTTCATTCTGGCGTTTGCGAAGCTCGTTGCACGCTGACCAGCGCGGCCGCGTCTAACCAACGCCACGCCCCCGGTGCCAGATCTAGCGGCAGATCAAGACCCCCGATGGCGATACGGGACAGGGTCTCGACCCGGTTTCCCACCGCCGCCAACATCCGTTTGACCTGATGATATTTGCCCTCGGCCAGGGTCAGGTCCAGGTGAAGGTCATCCCTCTGCACACAGGCCACAGCCGCCACCGGCTCAGTCTCGTCATGCAACAGAACGCCTTGCAGCAAGGCCTCAATCTGCGCCGTATCGAGCGGATGCCGCACACCCACCCGATACACCTTGTTCACCTTCCACTTCGGCGAGGCCATGCGGTGGATAAACTGGCCATCGTCCGAGAACAACAACAACCCCGTGGTGTCCTCGTCCAACCGCCCGACACTCTGCACACCGCGTACCACCAGTGGCTCAGGCAACAGAGCATAGACACTGGGATGATGGCGCGGCTTCTGCGAACACTCGTAACCGGCCGGCTTGTTCAACATCAGGTAGGCGCGCTCCTGATAGATCCATGGATTCCCGGCGACGCTGAACGACAAGCCAGCCACCGCGAACGAGTGATCGGGATCCTCGCAGAGGGCATTTTCAACATAGACCTGCCGATGGCGGATCAAGGCGCGACATTCACGGCGAGTGCCAAAACCCTGACTCTGCAGGATGCGATCCAGGCTGCGCTCAGTGCGCGATTTTATGGCTTCATTCATGGGTCCATTGTGGCACAACCCGGCATCGGCTAAGCGTCGGCATGGGAATGCCGACCTACGAGAATCCATCGAGGCCAACACCACCCCGTCCGGAAACCCACCGAGACCACCCCAAGGAATGCTACGGAAACCCACCGATGCCAACACCGCCGTAGGGCGGGAATCCTTTCCCGCCGCCCCACCCGCTTGCCGTTGAACGAACCGGTGGCCACATCCCGCGAGAATGCGCGTCGGCATGGGAATGCCGACCTACGGAAACCCACCGGGGCCACCCCAAGATCATCCATCGGGGCCAACACCGCCCCGTCCGGAAACCCACCGATGCCAACACCGTCGTAGGGCGGGAATCCCTTCCCGCCGCCCCACCCGCTTGCCGTTGAACGAACCGGTGGCCATACCCCGCGAGGATGCGCGTCGGCATGGGAATGCCGACCTACGGGAATCCACCGAGGCCACCCCAAGATCATCCATCGGGGCCAACACCGCCCCGTCCGGAAACCCACCGATGCCAACACCGCCGTAGGGCGGGAATCCCTTCCCGCCACCCCGTCCGCTTGCCGTTGAACGAACCGGTGGCCATACCCCGCGAGGATGCGCGTCGGCATGGGAATGCCGACCTACGGAAATCCACCGAGACCACCCCAAGATCATCCATCGGGGCCAACACCACCCCGTCCGGAAACCCACCGATGCCAACACCGTCGTAGGGCGGAAATCCCTTCCCGCCGCCCCACCTGCTTGCCGTTGAACGAACCGGTGGCCACATCCCGCGAGGATGCGCGTCGGCATGGGAATGCCGACCTACGGGAATCCATCGAGGCCACCCCAAGATCATCCATCGGGGCCAACACCGCCCCGTCCGGAAATCCATCGGGGCCAACACCGCCGTAGGGCGGGAATCCTTTCCCGCCGCCCCATCCCGCATGCCGTTGAACAAACCGGTGGCCACATCCCGTGAGAATGCGCGTCGGCATGGGAATGCCGACCTACGGAAACCCATCGAGGCCACCCCAAGATCATCCACCGGGGCCACCACCACCCCGTCCGGAAACCCACCGAGCCGTAGGGCAAAAATCCACCGAGGCCACCCAAAGTGCGTCGGCATGGGTTAAGGTGCGTGGCCATGACCCAAATTGACTGGAAATCCGCGCTCCTTAACCGGCGCATGCTGATCTGCATCTTCACCGGTTTCACCTCCGGCCTGCCGCTCTATATCCTCATCAGCCTTCTGCCGGCATGGCTGCGCACCGAGGGCGTGGATCTCAAGTCCATTGGCCTGTTCGCCCTGATCGGCCTGCCCTTTACCTGGAAATTTATCTGGGCGCCGTTCTTTGACCGCTTTGTGCCGCCGCTCGGTCGGCGGCGCGGCTGGCTGCTCCTGATCCAGATTCCGCTGCTGCTTAGCCTGATGCTGTTCGGTCAGTTCACCCCGCAGATCGACCTGTGGACAATCGCCTATCTGGCCGCCATCGTGGCCTTTTTCTCCGCCTCGCAGGACATCGTGCTCGACGCTTATCGCCGCGAGTTGCTGCCGGACATCGAGCTGGGCCTGGGCAACGCCATCCATGTCAATGCCTACAAGATTGCCGGCCTGGTACCGGGCGCGCTATCCCTGATCCTCGCCGATCACCTGCCCTGGGATAGCGTATTTCTCATCACCGCCCTGTTCATGCTGCCGGGCATCGCCATGACCCTCTTGGTCAGCGAACCGCAGTTGGCGCACGGCACCCCGCGCACCCTGAAAGAGGCCATCGTCGAGCCCTTCCACGAATTCATCACCCGCAACGGCTGGCGGAGCGCCCTCCTCGTCCTCTCCTTCATCTTCCTGTACAAGCTGGGCGACAGCATGGCGACCGCGCTGGCAACCCCGTTCTATCTCGACATGGGTTTCTCCAAGACCGAGATCGGCCTGGTGGCGAAGAACGCCGGACTGTGGCCCTCGGTGATCGGCGGTCTGCTCGGCGGGGTGTGGATGATCCGGCTGGGGATCAATCGCGCCCTGTGGTTGTTCGGCGCCTTGCAGATGGTCGCCATCCTCGGCTTTGCCTGGCTGGCCTGGCTGGGCCCACAAACGGCCGTGGACGCCTTCCACCTCACCGCCCTCGCCGTCGTCATCGGCATCGAGGCCTTCGGGGTCGGGCTCGGGACGGCCGCCTTCGTCGCCTACATCGCCCACACCACGCACCCGCTCTACACCGCCACCCAGTTCGCCCTCTTCACCAGCCTCGCCGCCGTGCCGCGCACCGTGGTCAACGCCAGCACCGGTTACATGGTTGAAACGCTCGGCTGGCCACTCTTCTTCATCATCTGCTTTGCCCTCGCCGTACCCGGGATGCTGCTCCTCCTCAAGGTCGCCCCCTGGGGCGAAGACATGACCCAAAGGCCGGTCGCGTAGTCCACCGTCAGCTGCGCGGGACATTGCGCGGACACGCGGACATTGGCACGGATATTAGCCCCGCCCGTTTGCCGTTGAACGAACCAGCGGCCACACCTCGCGAGAATGCACGTCGGCATGGGAATGCCGACCTACGGGAATCCATCGAGGTCGCCCCAAGGTCACCCACGGGGGCCAATACCGTCGTAGGGCGGGAATCCTTTCCCGCCAATCCACCCGCTTGCCGTTGAACAAACCGGCGGCCATACCCCGCGAGAATTGGCGTCGGCATGGGAATGCCGACCTACGGAAATCCACCGAGGCCACCCCAAGGCCACCCACCGGGGCCAATACCGTCGTAGGGCGGGAATCCCTTCCCGCCGCCCCGCCCATTTGCCGTTGAACGAACCAGCGGCCATACCTCGCGAGAATACGCGTCGGCATGGGAATGCCGACCTACTGAAATCCATCGAGGCCACCCCAAGGCCACCCCACGGGGGCCATACCGCCGTGGGGTGGAAAACCATCGAGGCACCCCAAGGTCACCCACCGGGGCCAATACCGCCGTAGGGCGGGAATCCCTTCCCGCCAATCCACCCGCATGCCGTTAAACGAACCGGTGACCACACCTCGCGAGAATGCGCGTCGGCATGGGAATGCCGGCCTACGGAAATCCATCGAGGTCGCCCCAAGGTCGCCCACGGGGGCCATACCGTCGTGGGGTGGAAAACCATCGAGGCCACCCCAAGGCCACCCACCGGGGCCAATACCGTCGTAGGGCGGGAATCCCTTCCCGCCGCCCCGCCCATTTGCCGTTGAACGAACCAGCGGCCATATCCCGCGAGAATGCGCGTCGGCATGGGAATGCCGACCTACGGGAATCCATCGAGACCACCCCAAGGTCGCCCACGGGGGCCATACCGCCGTGGGGTGGAAAACCATCGAGGCACCCCAAGGTCACCCACCGGGGCCAATACCGTCGTAGGGCGGGAATCCCTTCCCGCCGCCCCGCCCATTTGCCGTTGAACGAACCAGCGGCCATATCCCGCGAGAATGCGTGTCGGCATGGGAATGCCGACCTACTGATCGGCACCCTGGGCGGGGCGGAATTCCGCCTGCCTGTGCTGCTCGGCCTAGTGCCGACCAAGCTGCTACGAGCGATGGGGCCGAACGGGCCGGGGCGGAATCACACTCGGCCAGGCGCGTCCCGCCGCCTCAAGGCTTGGTTCGCCGCGCCGAACAGGGCGGTTTTCGGCTCCAGAACGAGATGCACCGGCACATCGGCCAGCAGCCCGGCGAAGCGCCCCTTTTCGGCAAAGGCGGCCATGAAGCCGCTTGCCGGAAAGGCCTCGATCAGCCGAGGGGCGATGCCGCCGCCGAGGTAAACCCCGCCAGTGGCCAAAGCCAAGAGCGCCAGGTTGCCCGCCGCCGCGCCGTAGGCGGAAAGGAATAAATCCAGCGCCTTGACGCAAATAGCCGTTTCGCCCGAAAGCCCCGCCTGGGCGATGACCGCGGAGCGATCTGCGTTCGCTTCGAAGCGTTCGGCCAGCCAATCCGGCTCCTCTTCCCCGCGCGCCTTGAGAAAGTCGTAAATATTCGCCAGCCCCGGCCCCGATACCACGCGCTCCACGCTGACATGGCCGTGGCGCGCGGCCAGGTGGTGGAGCAGGGCGATCTGTTCCGCGCCACGCGGCGCGAAATCCATATGTCCGCCCTCCGAGGCCAATACGCGCTCATGATCGTGGTCATGCCCGTTGTCCCGAATCAGCATGGCCATGCCCAGTCCGGTGCCGGCGGCGATCAGCGCCCGATTGCCGTCGGGATGGGGCCGCCCCGGGTTGAGGGTGAAGAACTGCTCGGGCGCCAAGGTGGCGATGCCCAGCGCGTTGGCCTCCAGGTCGTTGATCAAGCTGACCTCGTTCAAGCCAAGATCGCGCGCCAGAGCCTGTTCCGACAAGCGCCAGCCCAGATTGGGCAGATGGCTGGCACCCGCCACCACCGCGCCGGCCACGCCGAAGCAGGCGGTAGCGGCGGACAGGCCGGTATCGGCGATAAAACGCCGGACCACTTCGTCCAGACCTGAGAAATCACGGTTCTGATAGCTGCGTTCCAGCACGGTTTCGGGCGCAGCGGGCGCGCCGCGAAAGAATGCCAGGTTGCTTTTCGTACCGCCGATGTCGCCGGCCAATACGAGGTTTTCAGACATGGCAGCGCCCCAGGTTGTCGGTGATGGCGCGCCAGCGGTGGCCGTTATGGGCGAGCAGGATGTCGGCCTCCGCCGGGCCATCGGTTCCGGCGGCATAGCTGGGTAGCGCTTCTTCCGTTTGCGCCGCCCAGGCGTCCTCGATCGGCGTGATCAAGCGCCATTGCGCCTCCACGCCGTCGCGCCGGGTGAACAGGGTGGCATCGCCGCGCATGGCGTCGAGCAACAGCACGGCGTAGGCGGAGGGCGGGTTGTCGCCGAAGGCATTGCGGTAGCAGAAGTCCATCGACACCGGTACCGCGCGGCGTTCCGTGCCCGGCTGCTTGGCGCCGAAGGCCAGGCTGATACCTTCGTCAGGCTGGAGGCGCAGGGTTATAACATTGGATTTCAACGCCTCCTCGCGCGGAAACAGGCTCAAAGGCGGATGCTTGAAATGCACGGCGATCTCGGTGACCTGGCGCGCCAGACGCTTGCCGGTGCGCAGGTAGAACGGCACCCCGGCCCAACGCCAGTTGTCGATGCGAAACTCCAGCGCGGCATAGGTCTCGGTGCGGGAATCGGCGGGCACACCCGACTCCTCGCGCCAGCCGGGCACGCTTTCGCCGTCCACCTTGCCAGTGGTGTATTGGGCGCGCACGGTGCGAGCCGCCACCTCCTCCGCCGTCATCGGGCGGATCGAGCGCCAGACCTCGATCTTCTTGTCGCGCACCGCGTCGGCATCGAAGGCCACCGGCGCTTCCATGGCGGTGAGCGCCAGCAACTGCATCAGGTGGTTGGCCACCATGTCGCGCAACGCGCCGGACTCGTTGTAATAGCCGGCACGATGGCCGACACCCAGCGGTTCGGCCGCAGTGATCTCGATGTAATCGACATGGTTGCGGTTCCACACCGGCTCGAACAGGGCGTTGCCAAAGCGGAAGAAGAGGATGTTCTGCACCGTCTCCTTGCCCAGATAGTGGTCGATGCGATAGACCTGCTTCTCGTCGAAGGCCTCGGCCACCGTGAGATTCAGGGCCTGTGCCGAGGCCAGGTCACGGCCGAAGGGCTTCTCGATAACGATGCGCGCCCAGCCTTGGTCTTCCCGGTTGAGACCCGCGCCGGCCAGGCCCCGGATGATGGCAGGCGCAACGCTCGGGGCCGTCGCCAGGTAGTAAAGCCGATTGGCCGTAGGCATTCCGCCCAGCATCTGGGCCAGTCGTTTATGGGTGTCGGGGTCGGCGAAGTCGCCCGAGAGATAGGACAGGTGCGGCGCGAAGGTCCGCCATTCGTCTTCGTTGAAGCGCCGGGTTTCGGCGGAGGCGGCCACGCCTTCCTTGAGGTGGTCGCGAAAGGCCGCATCGCCCATCGCCTGGCGGCCAACGCCGACGATCTTGAATCGCACCGTCATACAGTCTTCGCAGGCCAGGTGGAACAGCGCCGGCATCAGCTTGCGCTGGGTCAGGTCGCCGGTGGCGCCGAAGATAACGATGACGCAGGGATCCGCCATCGGCAGGGCGGCGGCGGGCAGATCGATATGGGTGGTGAAGTCGATTTGGGGGGGCATGAATGACTCCTAAGCAGATAAAAGTTCGTTAACCCCCCGGGGGGGGATATCGCCGCCGAGGTGCAAGAAAACATCCAATCCAGCGGCTGGACGTATTCGGCTCACGGGTATAGCGATGCCCTTGCGCCAGGCCATGACCGCCTCTCGTTTATCTTCTCCATTGACCAGGCATAGGACACTCAAGGCATTGCTCAGACGCTCAGGGCTGAGAGAAACACGCTGCGGCGGTGGTTTGGGCGCATCCTGCACGGGGATGGCCGCCTGCATTACCGCTGCCTGCTCCCAATCTCCTCCAGGAAAAAGGCTGGCGGTATGACCATCCTCGCCCAGGCCAAGCAGTACCAGGTCGAATTCGCCAACCTCCGCCAACTTCCGCGCATAGTCGGCAGCCGCCGCGTCAGGGCCAAGCTCTCCCGCGATCCTGTGGATCTGCCGGGATGGGATGGCCACATGATCGAGCCATGCGGCAAATGCCATGCGGCTGTTGCATTTGGGGTCCTCGGCGGGCAGACAGCGCTCGTCGCCGAAATAGACCTGCCATGCCGACCAATCGGTATCGGCGCCGCGTAGTGCTCGATAGACGCTGCGGGGTGTATTGCCACCGGCCAGCACTAAGTGAAAGGCACCCCGCTCGGCAATAGCCCTGCCCGCGCATTCCAGAATGGATCGGATAGCCGCCTGTTCGAGTGCGATCCGGCTATCAAATTCTTGCCAGCGGCATCTCTGTATCGGATTCATGCCAACGACGACTTGCCAGCCGGTTCCACATGGCCGCCGAAACCGGCGCGCATGGCGGACAGCGCCTTCTCGGCGAAGGTGTGTTCCTGGCGCGAGCGGAAGCGGGCGAACAGCGCGGCGGTCAGCACCTCGGCCGGTACCGCCTCGTCGATGGCCGCCTGCACGGTCCAGCGGCCCTCGCCGGAGTCCTGCACGAAACCGCTGTAGTCCGAGAGATCGGGGTTGAGCGCCAGGGCATCCGCCGACAGGTCGAGCAGCCAGGAGGTCACCACACTGCCGCGCCGCCAGAGTTCGGTGATGTCGGCCAGATCGAAGTCGTAGCGCTGGTCTGCCGGCAGGGTTTCGAGATTGGCGTTTTTGAGGATGTCGAAGCCCTCGGCATAGGCCTGCATCAGGCCGTACTCGATGCCGTTGTGCACCATCTTGGCGAAGTGCCCGGCGCCCGAGGGGCCGCAATGCAGATAGCCCTGTTCGGCGCTGCCACCCGCGTTTTTCCCAGCCGCTCTGCCGGGCGATGGCGGAATGCCGGAGCCGCCCGGCGCGAGGCTGCGGAATACGGGTTCCAGCCGCTCATAAGCGGTTCGATCGCCGCCGACCATCAGGCAGTAACCCCGCTCCAGCCCCCAGACGCCACCGCTGGTGCCAGCGTCGAGATAGTGGATGCCGTGTTCGGCCAAGGCCTTTGCCCGCCGCACATCGTCCTTGAAATAGCTGTTGCCGCCATCAATGATGACATCGCCCGACGCGAAATGGCTGGCCAGCTCCGTGACCACATTCTCAGTGATGTCGCCCGCTGGAACCATGATCCAGACCGCGCGTGGCGGCACCAATTTGTTCGCCAGATCGGCCAGGCTGGCCGCACCGGTGGCACCCTCGGCCACCAGTTGCGCCACGGCCTCCGGGTTACGGTTATAGACCACGCAGTCATGCCCGTCCCGCATCAGTCGCCGCGCCATATTGGCGCCCATGCGCCCGAGTCCCACTATTGCGATCTGCATCTTCGTCTCTCCAATCAGGCAAACATTGCCTTCTACTCAGTTGGTCGCCTGACCCGTGCATTCCTGACAGGCCAATTGATTGTCAGGAATCCGCATCCGACGCGACCAAGGTACACAAGCTCATCGAACGAGGACACTACCATGCATAACACCCTGCCGTTATTACGGTCCACCGATTTTCCCTCGCCGCGCCGTAGCCGCCTGACCACATTACAAGTCAATCTGGGCTACCGTTGCAATCAGAGCTGCGTGCACTGCCATGTGAACGCCGGCCCCAATCGCACCGAGATGATGGACGACGCGAATATCGACCTGATTCCCGCCGTGCTGGCGGCGCGCGGATTGCAGACGCTGGACCTCACCGGCGGCGCGCCCGAGTTGCATCCGCGCTTTCGCGAACTGGTGGCAGCGGCGCGGGCTTTGGGGGTCAAGGTGATCGACCGCTGCAATCTCACCATCCTGTCCGAGCCGGGCTTCGAAGACTTGGCCGACTTTCTGGCCGCGCAGCAGGTGGATGTGGTGGCCTCGCTGCCTTGCTATCTGGAAGACAATGTGGACAAGCAGCGGGGGAAAGGCGTGTATGCGCGCAGCATCGCCGGCCTGCAGCGGCTGAATCGACTGGGATATGGCAAACCCGGCAGTGGACTCGACTTGAATCTGGTCTACAACCCCGCCGGTCCCAGCCTGCCGCCGGGACAAATCGCCTTGGAAGCGGCCTACAAGAATGATCTGTTGCAACGCCACGGCATCGTCTTCAACCGACTCTATACCCTCACCAATATGCCCATCCTGCGCTTCGGCAGCACCCTGGTGTCGAAGGGCCAGTTCGCCGATTACATGGCCCTGTTGAAGGGCAGCTTCAGCCGCGCCAACCTGGATCAGGTGATGTGCCGCGAACTGATCAGCGTCGATTGGCAAGGCCATTTGTACGACTGCGATTTCAACCAGATGCTGGGCCTGCCCGCCCACCTGAACGGCACGCCGCGACCGTATCTGCGCGACCTGCTCGAACACGATCCGGCGGGGGCGCCGGTGCGGGTGGCAAACCACTGCTACGGCTGCACCGCCGGACAGGGCAGCAGTTGTGGCGGGGCGCTGGATGAGGCCATGCAACAACCCAGAATGGAGTGCGCAGCATGAAACGACTCGCCTTGCTTCTCCTCGTCGCCGCCCTCGTCGTCGCGTTTTTAGTCCTCGACCTGGGGCGCTATCTGACCCTGGACGCGCTCAAATCCAGCCAGGCCACCTTCGCCGCCTGGTTCGATACGTCGCCGTGGCTGGTGGCTGGCGCGTATTTCCTGATCTATGTCGCGGTGACCGCGTTGTCCTTGCCGGGCGCGGCAGTGATGACGCTGGCCGGCGGTGCATTTTTCGGACTGTGGGCCGGTCTGTTGCTGGTCTCATTCGCGTCCAGCCTCGGCGCCACGCTGGCCTTTCTGGCTTCGCGCTTCCTGCTGCGCGACTGGGTGCAGACCCGCTTCGGCGACCGACTCGCCGCAGTCAACACCGGCATGCAAAAGGACGGCGCCTTCTATCTGTTCACGCTGCGGCTGGTGCCGGTGTTTCCGTTCTTCATCATCAATCTGCTGATGGGCCTGACCCCGATCAAGACGCGCACCTTCTACTGGGTCAGCCAGCTTGGCATGCTGGCCGGCACGGCGGTTTATGTGAACGCCGGCACGCAGTTGGCGCAACTCGACAGCCTGTCCGGCATTCTGTCGCCGGGCTTGATCGCTTCCTTCGCGTTGTTGGGCGTCTTCCCGTTGCTGGCGAAGAAACTCGTCGGTGTGATTCGGGCGCGCCAGGTCTATGCGGGCTGGCAAAAACCCACGCGCTTCGACCGCAACCTGGTGGTGATCGGCGCTGGAGCCGGCGGACTGGTCACCGCCTATATCGCCGCCGCCGTGAAGGCCAAGGTGACGCTGATCGAAGGCCACAAAATGGGCGGTGACTGCCTCAACACCGGCTGCGTGCCGTCCAAGGCACTCATTCGCAGCGCGCGCTTCATGAAGACGGTGCGCGAAGCCGAGGCGTTGGGCATCGCCAACGCCCGCGCCGACGCCGATTTCGGCCGGATCATGGCGCGCGTGCAGAATGTAGTGCGCCAAGTCGAGCCGCATGATTCGGTCGAACGCTATACCAAGCTGGGCGTGGAAGTCATTCAGGGCCGCGCCCGCATCACCTCGCCGTGGACGGTGGAAGTGGCGACGGAACACGGCAAGCAAACCCTGAGCACGCGCGCCATCGTCATCGCTACTGGCGCGGCGCCGGTCATCCCCAACATTCCCGGCATCGAGTCGGTGCGCCATGTCACTTCCGACACGATCTGGTCGCTGAGCGAAAAGCCCAATCGCCTGTTGGTGCTGGGCGGTGGTCCCATCGGCTGTGAGTTGGCGCAGGCCTTCGCTGGTATTGGCTGCCAGGTCACGCTGCTGGCGCGCTCCGGGATCATGGGCAAGGAAGATGCCGACGCGGTGGCGCTGGTCGAAGCCGGTCTAGCCGCCGACGGCGTGCGGCTGCTGAAAGGCCTGGACACGCTGCGCTGCGAGATCGTGGAGGGCGAGCAAGGCCTGATCGTGGCGCAAAACGGCGTGGAACAGTCCTTGCCGTTCGATGTGCTGCTCTGCGCCACCGGTCGTAAAGCGCGGATCAGCGGCTTCGGCCTAGAGGAACTCGGCATCACCACCACCAAGGCCGGCACCATCGAGGTCAACAGCTATCTACAAACCCGCTACCCCAATATCTACGCCTGCGGCGATGTCGCCGGTCCCTACCAGTTCACCCACACCGCCGCGCATCAGGCCTGGTATGCGGCGGTCAATGCGCTGTTTGCCGGCATCAAGTCATTCAAGGCGGATTACCGGGTGATTCCCTGGGTCACCTTCACCAGCCCGGAGGTGGCGCGCGTCGGTCTGTCAGAAACGGAAGCGAAGGCGCAGGGCATCGCCTATGAAGTCACCCGCTACGGTCTCGACGACCTGGACCGCGCCATTGCCGAAAGCGCCGCGCATGGCTTTGTGAAGGTGCTGACGCCGCCCGGCAAGGACACCATTCTGGGAGCAACCATCGTCGGCGAACACGCCGGCGAACTGCTGGCCGAATTCACCCTGGCAATGAAGCACGGTCTCGGCCTGAACAAGATCCTCGGCACCATCCACCCCTACCCGACCTGGAGCGAAGCCGCCAAATACGCCGCCGGGGAATGGAAGCGGGCGCATGCGCCAAAAGCCGCGTTGGTCTGGCTGGCGCGCTTTCACACCTGGAGAAGAAAATGAAACGCGCGCTGCTCATCCTGCTGTGCCTGCTCTGGACGAATCTCGCCCAGGCCTTTGACCACGGTGCCTGGGACAGCCTGCTCAAGCGCCATGTCCAAGCTGTCCGAGGTGGTGTAGCGACCGAGGTGGACTACGCCGGCATGGCGCGTGACCGCCTTGCATTGAAAGCCTACCTCGACGGCCTGACGGCGGTGCGCAACGAGGAATTCAGTCGCTGGCCGAAACCGGAACGGCTCGCCTTTCTGATCAACGCCTACAACGCCTGGACGGTGGAACTGATCCTGACGGCCTGGCCCGATGTGAAGTCCATCAAGGATCTCGGCACCGTGTTTCGCAGTCCCTGGAAAAAGGAATTCATCCCGTTGCTGGGCGCGACCCGTTCCCTGGATGAGATCGAGCACAGCCTGATCCGCGCCAAGGGTGTCTACGCTGAGCCGCGCATCCATTTCGCCGTCAATTGCGCCAGCATCGGCTGCCCGGCACTGCGCCCGGAGGCCTATACGGCGGCGCGGCTGGAATCCCAGTTGGCGGACGCGACCCGGCTGTTCCTGTCTGACCGCAGCCGCAACCGCTTGGAGGGCGGCGAGTTGAAGCTCTCCAGTATTTTCAAATGGTATGGCGAGGATTTCGAACGCGCGGGCGGGCTAAACCGGTTCCTGGCCGTGCAGGGCGAGGCGCTGGGCTGGGCGGAAACACAACGCCAAGCGCTGCGCGATGGGCGACTTGAAGTCGATTTTCTCGATTACGACTGGCGTTTGAACCGGGCGCGATGAAACTCTCCCTCATCCTCCCCGTGCTCGATGAGGCGGACGGCATCGCCGCCACGCTGGCGAGCCTCCAGCCCTTGCGCGCGGCCGGCCACGAGGTGATCGTGGTGGACGGCGGCAGCACAGACAGCACGGTTGCGCAGGCCGAGCCGTTGGCCGACCGGGTACTGGCCGGGGCGGCGGGACGGGCGCGGCAGATGAATGCCGGCGCGGCCGTGGCGCGCGGTGATGTGCTGGTTTTCCTGCACGCCGACACGCGCCTGCCGGAAGACGCCGTATCCGTCATTCGGGCCGCCTTGCGGTACCGGCTTTGGGGACGCTTCGATGTAAACATCGAAGGTCGGTCAGGCCTGTTGCGGGTGGTGGCGTCGTTCATGAACCTGCGCTCGCGCCTGACCGGCATCGCCACCGGCGATCAGGCCCACTTCATCAGCCGCGCCGCCTTCGCCGCCGTGGGCGGCTACCCTGAGCAGCCGTTGATGGAAGACATCGAGTTGTCGAAGCGCCTGAAAAAACTCGGTCCACCCGCCTGTCCGCGCGAGCGGGTGGTCACTTCTGGCAGGCGCTGGGAGCAAAACGGCGTGTGGCCCACCATTCTGCTGATGTGGCGGCTGCGCTTCGATTATTGGCGCGGCGTGCCGGCGGAGCGGCTGGCATTGCACTACCAACCGGCCAGGCGAGGCGCCGAATGAGCGCCGCCACCCGCATCCTGGTCTTTGCCAAAGCGCCCGTGCCCGGGCGGGTCAAGACCCGGCTCATCCCCGCCCTGGGGGCGGCGGGCGCGGCGCGGCTGGCTCGGCAGATGCTGGACCACACGCTGAAGCAAGCGCTTGAAGCCGACATCGGCCCGGTGGAGTTGTGCGCCAGCCCGGCCTTGACAGTTCCGCACGGCCGTCCGAAAGAACTGGCCTCCCCCTCGGGGGGGAAGGAGCGCAGCGAGTTCGGGGGCCGTTCCATCTCAGGCCAGGAATGGGCCGGCTACCCGCTGCCGCCCGGCGTGCAATCCAGCGACCAAGGCGAGGGGGATCTGGGCGCGCGTATGGCCCGCGCCAGCCAGCGAGGCTTGGCGCTGAACGATCGCGTGCTGCTGATCGGGACGGATTGCCCCGGCTTGACCGCCCGGCGTCTGCGCGAGGCGGCGGCGGCGCTGGATCGCCATGATGCCGTGATCCATCCCGCCCTGGATGGCGGCTACCCCTTGCTGGGACTGCGCGCCTTCCATCCCAGCCTGTTTACGGACATGCCCTGGAGTACGCCTGCGGTGGCCGATCTGACGCTGACGCGCATGCAGGCCCTGCAATGGTGCGTCTGGGTGGGAGACGAACTCGCGGATATCGACGAACCAGCCGACCTCATCCATTGGCCGGCGCACCGGGTTCCAGATGCACAAACTCATTTTCAAGGAGAAGAATCAAGATGACCTGGAGCCTATTTGCGGCCTTGATGCCGGTCTTGCTCGGCGCACTCTGGCTGGCGTGGAGCAACGGCGCCAACGACAACTTCAAGGGCGTGGCCACCCTCTATGGCAGCGGCGCATTGAGCTATCGGGGTGCGCTGGCGCTGGCTACCGCAGCCACATTGGCGGGCAGTCTGGTTTCGGTCTGGCTCGCCCAGACCCTGGTGCAAACCTTCAGCGGCAACGGCCTGATTCCGCCCGGCACGCTGAACGACGCCCTATTGGCCGCCATCGGCATCGGCGCGGGCGCCACGGTGCTGCTGGCCACCTGGCTGGGCA
>CAMDCO010000030.1 GCA_945890495.1 Bordetella parapertussis
CCCGCTGCCAACCACCCTTGGAGAAAAACGCCCGTCGGCAAAGCCGCCTACGACGGGCAACACGCTACACCGTAGCAATGCGCGGGCGGGGTAAAGCGGACATTTCTACTTTGCAGAAAAGCGGACATTTCTATTTGGCGTTGACATCCCATAGCCCCCCTGACGGCCCATCCACCCCTGACTCCAGGCAACAAACGCCCTACAAACCCCGCTACAATGCGCAGCACTCCTGAAAAACCGTACAGACCCATGAAAAGCAGCGAAATCCGGCAAAAATTCCTCGACTATTTTGCCTCCCAAGGCCACACCCCGATCGCGTCCAGCCCGCTAGTGCCCGGCAACGATCCCACCCTGTTGTTCACCAACGCGGGCATGGTGCAGTTCAAGGACTGCTTCTTGGGTCACGAACAGCGCCCCTATGTGCGCGCCGTGTCGAGCCAGCGCTGCGTGCGGGCTGGCGGCAAGCACAACGACCTTGAAAATGTCGGCTACACCGCCCGCCACCACACCTTCTTCGAGATGCTGGGCAACTTCAGCTTCGGCGACTACTTCAAGCCCGAGGCCATCCGCTTCGCCTGGGGTTTCCTGACCCAATCTCTGGGCATCCCCGCCGACAAGCTCACCGTCACCGTCTATCAGGACGACGACGAGGCCTACGCGATATGGGCCAACGAGATCGGCGTGCCGACCGAGCGCATCATCCGCATCGGCGACAACAAGGGTGCGAAATACGCCTCCGACAACTTCTGGCAGATGGGCGACACCGGCCCCTGCGGCCCCTGCACCGAGATCTTTTACGATCACGGCGCTGACATCCCCGGCGGCCCGCCCGGCTCACCCGACGAGGACGGCGACCGCTTCATCGAGATCTGGAATGTGGTGTTCATGCAGTTCAATCGCGACGCGACCGGCGTGCTGCACCCCCTCCCCAAACCCTCAGTCGATACCGGCATGGGCCTGGAGCGCATCTCGGCGGTCATGCAGCATGTGCACTCCAACTACGAGATCGACCTGTTCCAGGCGCTGATCGCCGCCGCCGCCCGTGCCACCGGCCACAACGACCTCACCCACAACTCACTCAAGGTCATCGCCGACCACATCCGCGCCTGCGCCTTCCTGATCGTCGATGGCGTGCTGCCGTCCAACGAAGGCCGTGGCTATGTGCTGCGCCGCATCATCCGCCGCGCCATTCGCCACGGTTACAAACTAGGCTGCAAGGGCGTCTTCTTTCACACCCTGGTGGCCGACCTCGCCGCCGTCATGGGCGAGGCCTATCCCGAGTTGTTACGCGAACAGATCCGTGTTGCCGCCGTCCTCAAGGGCGAGGAAGAACGCTTCGCCGAGACCCTCGAAAACGGCATGGGCGTGCTGGAAACCGCCCTGCACAACGAAGACCGCATGCTCGACGGCGAGACCGTGTTCAAGCTCTATGACACCTTCGGCTTCCCCCTCGACCTCACCGCCGACATCGCCCGCGAACGCGGCATCCAGGTCGATCTGGCCGGCTTCGAGCAGGCCATGGAGCAACAACGCCAGCGTGCCCGTGCCCACAGCAAGTTCAAGCAGGGTGGCCATCTAAACTTCGACGGGGCCCAAACCGAGTTTACCGGCTACGACGGGCTAGACAGCGAAGGCGAAATCCTCGCCCTGTTCAAAGACGGCCAACAGGTCAACGAAATCCACGCCGGCGATGCGGCCATCATCGTTCTCGACCGCAGCCCGTTCTATGCAGAATCGGGCGGACAGGGCGGCGATATCGGTGAGTTCACCTCCGATCACGGCACATTCGTGGTCACCGATACGCAAAAGATCCAAGCCGCCGTACACGCCCATCGCGGCACGCTCACGGTCGGCCGCCTCGCTGTCGGCAACACGATCAATGCCTTGGTAAACCCCGACTTGCGCCGCCGCACGGCCGCAAACCACTCCGCCACCCACCTGCTGCACGCCGCGTTACGACGCGTGCTGGGAACCCATGTCGTGCAAAAGGGTTCCCAGGTAGATGCCCAGCGCACCCGCTTCGACTTCGCCCACGACAAACCCCTGAGCAACGCTGAATTGCGCCAGATTGAGACCCTGGTCAACGCCGAGATCCGCCGCAATAGTTCGGTGCAGACCCGGCTGATGAATCAAGAAGCCGCCGTGGCCGCAGGTGCCATGGCCCTGTTCGGCGAAAAATATGGCGACGAGGTGCGCGTCGTCGGCATGGGCGAGTTTTCCACCGAGCTGTGCGGCGGCACCCATGCCAAGCGCACCGGCGACATCGGCCTATTCAAAATCTTCTCCGAAGGCGGCGTCGCTGCCGGTGTGCGCCGCATCGAGGCCGTCACGGGACCTGCCGCACTGGAACTCGTCCAAGCCCAAGAAGAGACCCTCGTCGGCATGGCCGAGCGGCTCAAATCCCCCGTCGGCGATGTCCCGGCCAAGCTGGCACAGATTCAGGATCAAGTCCGGCAACTGGAAAAGGATCTCGACCGGCTGAAGGGCAAGCTCGCCGCAAGCCAAGGCGACGACCTCGTCAACCAGGCCACTGACATCCATGGCATCAAGGTTCTGGCCGTAGAGATCGAGGGGGCCGATGCCAAGGCGCTGCGCGAGTTGGCCGACAAGCTGCGCGACAAACTGGGTTCATGTGCCTTCGTACTGGCCAGCGTGATTGAGGGCAAGGTCGCACTCCTGGCGGCGGCCTCCCATGATGTCAGCGCCCGAGTCAAGGCTGGCGAGCTGGTCAACTTTGTCGCCGGTCAGGTCGGCGGCAAGGGCGGCGGCAAAGCCGATCTCGCCATGGCCGGTGGCACTCAGCCCGAAAACCTGGCCCGCGCGCTGGCCAGCGTCAGGGACTGGGTGGCGGCAAAGCGGTAGGGCTGGCCGCCCCGGCGGCGGTCTCTGCCGGGCATTCGGTCGCACTCGCCTGTAGCCCCGGCAAGCGCGTCTGCAATCCCTCCAGCGCGGCCTCGTCAGCTCCGGGCAGGCTCAACAGGGCCTGATTCGGTAACGGTCTCGGGCCACAAGCCACCGCCGTCAGGCCAGAGGCCCGCAGGGCATCACGCTGGGCGCAGGCCCGTGCCTCACTAGCATGGATGCCCAAGGCAAAGGCCCGTGTCATCGATCCCTTGCGAATCTGAACCGCCTCGGCCAAGCCTCGCTCGGCCAAAGCCCGCGTCACCGCGGCTAGATCCGAGACCGGCACCGGCGGCAGATAGGTCCACCAGCCCGATGTCCGTGTCAAATGGATGACCGCCGTGTGTTCGAGATGCTGTTCTCCCAGCCACACACGCAGTTGCGCATAATCGTCCGGGGTCAGACGAGCCACCCGAACACAAAAATCCGGCAACCGATCGGGCGCGGGGCCCAGCAGCGTAATGCGCTCTGGGTGCCATTGCGGCAAGGCCGTCGGCGCGAGGGAGGCGACCGGCCGCGTCAGCACCGCCACCCCAAGCGCAACATTCAAGGCCAGCAGGATACCGATCCAGGTCCTCATCCGCCCCCCTCCTTGTACAAGCCCTCGCCCGCCTCGGCGACTACACGCAGGCCCTCCAAGACGAGATCGTCAACCACGCGCAGTGTCCCGACCAGAGGTTCCAACTCCGGCGCGAGCCAAGCGGCATCCCCCCCACTCAAGACGACAGACACCGGCCCGCCATCGCCATGGATCGCGCGGTGCCATTGCGCCTCAATGGCACCGCAGATCGCACGCAAGCGCCCCGTCTCCAACGCATCCTGTGTGTTGTCTGGCCAATCGCGGGCCTGCCCAGACACCGGCGTCAGGGCGTGCGTCGCACTCGCCAAGGCCTCGGCCATAGCGACGCGCCCCGGCACGATCAGGCCACCGGGGAAATCACCCGTCGCCGTCAGAAAATCAATCGTCACCGCCGTCCCGGCCAGGACCACAAGACACGGCGCCAAACCTAAGGCGCGCACTGCGATGAGCGCCGCATAACGGTCACTACCCAATTGTTCGGGATGGGCATAGCGCACCGTCACGCCATGGCCCTCGGCACGGGCCTGCAACCCGTACGCACCCTTGGGCAGGCCCAGTTGCGCCACGATCTCGGGCCCCGCCACACAACTCACCACCGTCTGCTGCACCGGCCACGCCGACCCAGGTTGACCCAGGCGCGCCGCCTCGCGCGTCAGGCACGCCCCGCGCTCACGCCACGCGACACCGTCGTGGACGCCCCACTTGATCCGCGTATTCCCCACATCCACACACAAGTACATCAGTCGTCTCTCCGTACCGTGACCTCGCCAGAGTGCAAGGTTAGCCGCCCCTGCGGCGTATCGAGCAGCAAGGCCCCCTGATTGTCCACGCCTTGCGCAATGCCGTGAAGCACCTCTCCCCGCGTGTCCGGGCTACCTCGCTGCACCCGTACCGCCTGGCCTTGAAAGGCGTGCGCGGCCTGCCACTCGGTTTGCAGGGCCGGGAAACCGCCCAACTCGAACTCGGCCAAGGTGACATCCAAGGCCATCAGGATGGCGGTAAGGATACGATTACGGTCGATCTCGCCCAGCGCCTCGGCCAGATCGGCCACCGGCTGATCAATCTGCGCCTTCATCTCGTCGGGCAGACGGATATTGAGGCCTAACCCAATCACAGCGCTGCCCGGGCTCAACATGTCGCCCTCCAGTTCAATCAACAACCCGGCCAATTTACGCCCACGCCAAAGGATGTCGTTGGGCCACTTCATCTGCGCCTCGGCCAGGCCCAATCCACGCAAGGCCCGTACCAGCGCAAGGCCAACGACCAGACTGAGTCCGGACAGGGCCGCGATCGGCCGATCAAAGCGCCACAAGACCGAAAACAGCAGCGCACCGCCCGGCATGGCCTGCCATGAACGGCCACGGCGGCCGCGTCCGGCACGCTGCCATTCAGCGACGACAACCTGTTTATGGGCCGCAGCGGGGCGCTCGCGTGCCCACTGCAACAGCGTTGCGTTGGTGGAATCTACTTGATCAGCCACTTGAATGGAAAATCCGTGCAGCCCGAGACCCGACTGCAAGGCCTCCTCGTCAAGCCAGACCACCGGCTCAACCAAGCGGTAACCGCGCCCGGTCACGCTGTGGATCCCCAGGCCCAGCGTCCGTGCCTCGCTCAAGGCGTTGTGTACCGTGGCGCGCGACAACGACAACCGCATCGCAACCTCCTCACCCGAGCGAAAATGCGCCGCCGATAGTTCGCGCAGGACCCTTATCATTTGCGTCTGTCTCATCTGCGTCTGTCTCATCTGCGTCTGCGACATCATGGACTCCAACAGACCGCCGCCCCAGAGGACCCCGTGGCCGTCTTGGTGCCCGTTGCGTCAAGACCCAGAACGGCGCACTCCGGGTCGCGTCCATCGCGGGGCGTAGCCGTCAGCGTGAAGGTAGCCGCCCCGGCCGTCAGCGCCAAGTCGTACTGCGGTGTCCCCGTGCGCGGCGTCACCGTGAACGGCAGGACGGTGGACGCGCCTGCGGGATCAAGGTCATAGCGACCGCTGGCCGCCGCGTTGCGTTCCAGCCAACCCGCCAATTCAACCAGACTGGCCTCGGCATCCAACCGCCGAGCGCGGACAATCTGGCCCTGCCAGGCAGAAACGGCCAACGCCGAAAGGATGCCAATGATCACCAGGACCAGCATCAATTCAATCAAGGTAAATCCGCAAGACCGCGTCTTCTTCATCCGTCCATCAGTTTTCTGTCAGTTCTCAAGCCATTGTGCCCACGCCGTTCGCCGACCGGCCGCATCAACATGCGACTGCAGACGCACCACAGCCACCGCAGAATCGCCCACCGCCCGCGCCGTAACCCGGAAATGCGTGGCATCGATCTGCTCTACCAGACAGCGGGGCGCGGCGGCCACGCCCGTCATAGTACCCGAGACCACACGCACGGCCGTATCGTCCGCCCAGTTCACACTCACCCAGACCGCCTCGTGCGCGGCCCGCTCGGCAAGCGAGACCATGCCCGGCAAGACACTGTTGAAGGTCGGCACAACCGTCTCGCAATCACGCAGGCCCGTCTCGGCCGCCGCCAACACCCGCAGGCCCTCACGCTGCTGCCCCGCCAGACGCGCCTCCAACCCAGCCCCTTGCATGGCCGCCAGACCCAGCAGGGAAAACAAGATCAAAAATACCAGCGTCATCAGCAAGACGACACCGCGCTGCGGCTCGGGCCCAATAAGGCCACGCCCCAAGGGGCCGCGAGCAGGGCGGGCGCGTTCAGTACAAACGGTTACGCAGCGCAATCTCGGCACGATAAACCTGACGCAATTTACGGTCACTAAAGCTACGCGCAACACCATCCACCTCCAGCGTCTGCCCCGCATCAAGGACGGGTTCCGCCCCTTCCATGAGCAGACTGACACGCACCCGCTTCACCTGACTCCAATCGCCCACCGCAGACGGGGCGACCTCGCTGTCTACCTCGCCATCCGCATTCGTATCCAGCCCCAGACGCAATTGCAGGTCAGCCACCCCTTCCACCCATTCCTGGGCACTGCCCAGACCGCTCCCGTTCCAGGCCACCTGATACAGCGCCGCGCGGCCGGAGGGGTTGATCCCGATGAAGAACTGGGTCTGGGCATAGGCCATCACCTGCGCCCCGGCCGAATAGGCGCGCGACAAGGCCGCGCTACTGTTACAACTTGTCGCATGCTGAATCGTCAGGCCACTGACGCTGGAGGCACAGAACAGATCGGCCCCCACGCAATCACTGACGATTAGTCGGTCATCACTTGCCAGACCCTCACCATTCACCGTCAGGTTCAGGGCCGCGCTGGTCGAGGCCATATCGGTCGCCAACAGGCTGCGCCCTGGGGACGATCGGATGACGCGCAGGACATCACTACCGGCGACGCGCGTCACGGTCTTGGGCGCCGTCCAACCCGCCCCATTCTCGTAGCCGCGCAGGGCCAAGACGGAAGTGGGCGGATCCGGTGGCACGGACGCTGTCGTGCTCACCGTGACCGCCGCGTCACACCCAAGATACCCCGCCATACGCACCTCGCGACCGATCAGGGTCAAGGCTAGGCGGGCATTCTCCTGCAAGCGCGCCTGCTCGGTCTGCATCGTGTAGGCCCGCCGAGCGTGGCTGTAAAACTGCGTCAGGGCCAGTAAAAGAACAGCCCCCAAGGCCATCGCCACCAGAAGCTCCATCAGGGTCATGCCCCGCTGGGGCCTCATAATGAGCCCTCCAAAACCCATTCCGCCAAGGGACTGCCCCCAAAGGGCGATTCGTCACTGGTCACGGTGACGCGCAGACGACCATTGGCCAGCGTCGTGACGCTCCCCGTAAGCTGGCGTGCCGCAAGCGCCGACTGCCAAGCCTGCCAACAGGCTGCGGTCGCCGTCGCGCTACGCTGGGCACGCACGCATTCGCTCAGGTTCCAGGCCTCCCAGGCCGAAAAACCCCGCTGATCAGCCAGCCGCGTCTCCTGCTGCGCCCGCCACTGCGTTTGCGCCAGCCCCAATACCGCGATGGAAAACAGGGCCAGGGCGATGAGCACCTCCATCAGACTGGTGCCCCGGGAGGTATTCAGGGAATGGTGCAACTGCTGATCTCCTCACCGTCTTTTTCCGGGATCCCGTCGCCATCGCTGTCCTGACCCAGACGCACCCGCCCCGCCCAGCTCACGATCAAGGCCCGTGAACGACTCTGGCCCTCCTCCGCCAAAACGCCATCGTGACAGAGAATAAAAGTGCCCACCTGATTGACCGTCCCGTCGGCCTTGAAGGCCAGAAAATTGGTGTAGTTGGCATTGCCATACAGGGTCAGCGGTGCGCTCAATACGGCCTGGCGGCGCAGAACCGTCTCGCCCACATCCAGCAGGCCATCACTGTCCGCATCGACAAACATCTGCCAACCCGCGCCCCAGTTGCGACTGCCCCCCAAATTACGCAAGCTAACCCGCATGCCCCGCCGGATGGCCTCGCTACGCGCCAAGGCCAGCGCCCCGGAAAAATCAGCAATCGCCGCGTCCAGACGCACCACCGCAATGACACTTCGCATCCCCGGCACCGCCAGCAACAACAAGATCGCGGCCAAGGCCAGGACCAGCAGCACCTCGATCAGTGAAAAACCACCCCTTCGTATCGCTCCCATACGCCCATCATAGACGGCTCGCCCCTCTTTCGCGCCAATCCTCTGCCGGAAACCGCGCCGCCCTACAGTAAAATGCGGCGATGAAACCTACCGACATCCTCGTCATCGGCGCCGGCGTCAACGGTTTGGCCAGCGCGCTGGCCTTGGCCGAGGCCGGGCTCAGCGTACGCCTCATCGACAGCGGGCCGGGAGGACACGAATCGTCCTGGGCCGGGG
This sequence comes from Bordetella parapertussis, assembly GCA_945890495.1. Lineage (GTDB taxonomy): Bacteria > Pseudomonadota > Gammaproteobacteria > Burkholderiales > Thiobacillaceae > QYQG01. The sequence goes on from CAMDCO010000030.1 coordinate 8,296, forward strand.
CCGGCATCCTCTCCGCCCTGCCACCCTGGGGCTATCGCCGCGAGGTCACCGACCTCATCGACTACAGCCTTGGCCTCTGGCCGGACTGGCTGGCCCGTCTCCACCAGCACAGCCCGGTGGATCCTGAATACCGGCGTTGTGGCATGTGGATCCTTGACCCCGCCGACCCCAAGGCCGCACACGCTTGGTGCGCCGCACATCCTGAAGAAGGGGCCCCGGCCGCATACAGCCCAGCCACACCCTCGGCCTTCTGGCTGCCTCGTGTCGCCCAGGTCCGCAACCCCCGCCTGATCGCCGTCTTGCGAGATTGCGCCATCGCTACGGGAATTGACCTTGTGGCCGATAACGGACTGGTTGACTGGGTCACGGACCCCAGCGGCGCGCGTATCACCGCCGTGCAAACCGCGCGCGGGCGGCTCACCGCCGAGCGTTATGTCGTTGCTGCAGGGGCCTGGAGCCAAGACCTTCTTGGCACGCTGGCCGCGGGCATTGAGGTGCGCCCCATCCGTGGCCAGATTGCCCTCCTCGCCACCCCACCCGGCACACTCCCCCATATCGTCCTGGCCGGCGCTCATTATCTGGTCCCACGCCAGGATGGTCTCGTCCTGGTTGGCAGCACGCTCGAGGACTGCGGTTTCGACAAAGGCACGACGGTCGAGGCCAAGGCTGAACTCCTCGCCTTTGCCGCCCGGATATCCCCCGCCCTGCGCGACGCGCCCTGCATCCGTCACTGGGCCGGCCTGCGTCCCGGTTCCCCAGACAACATCCCCAGCATCGGTCGTCACCCAGAAGTAGAAAATCTGTACCTTAACGCCGGCCACTTCCGCTATGGAGTGACCATGGCCCCCGCCAGTGCGCAGGTTCTCACCGACATCATTCTGGAACGCCGCCCGAAAATCGATATCGCACCGTACTCTTGGCCATCAAAGCCGGCCCCCACGCGACGCCCTTTTGCGCTAGAATGCGCCCCCTTGCCGGTGTAGCTCAGTTGGTAGAGCAGCGCATTCGTAATGCGAAGGTCGAGGGTTCGACTCCTTTCACCGGCACCATTTTTCCCGACCCACGCCCACCCCACCGTACGCTGTAAAAACGCTGTGAGCCTAAAAGACCTGAACGCTCTGATCGCCGCTGACATGAAGGCCGTGGATGGCGTCATCCGCGCCCAGCTCCATTCAGAGGTCGTGCTGGTCAATCAGGTCGCCGAATACATCATCGGCGGGGGTGGCAAGCGTCTGCGCCCCGCCTTGGTCTTGCTCGGCGCGGGGGTCTTGGGTCATCACGGCCCTCACCCGCACACCCTGGCCGCCGTAGTCGAGTTCATCCACACGGCCACCCTGCTGCATGACGATGTTGTGGACGACTCTGATCTGCGCCGCGGCCAAGACACGGCCAACGCCCTGTTCGGAAATGCCGCCAGCGTGCTGGTCGGCGACTTTCTCTATTCGCGCGCCTTCCAGATGATGGTCTCGGTCGGCATCCCGCGCGTCATGGAGGTCCTTTCCGATGCCACCAATGTGATCGCCGAAGGCGAGGTATTGCAGTTGATGAACTGCAACGACCCGGACATCACCGAGGACGACTACCTGCGCGTCATCCGCTACAAGACCGCCAAACTGTTTGAGGCCGCTGGCCGCATGGGTGCACTCGTTTCTGGGGCCGATCGAGCCACCGAAGACGCGCTAGGCGCCTATGGCATGTACCTGGGGACCGCCTTCCAGCTCATCGACGATGTCCTGGACTATGACGCCAGCGCAGAAGAGACCGGCAAAAATGTGGGTGATGATCTGGCTGAAGGAAAACCGACCCTGCCCCTGCTCTATGCCATGCAACATGGCACGACCGAGGAATCCGCCCAGGTGCGCGAGGCCATCCTGAACGGTGACTCGACCTGTTTTACCGAGATCCTCGCCACCATCCGCCGTACCGGGGCGCTGGATTACACCCGCGCACAAGCGGCCGCTGAGGCAGAGAAGGCGCGTACCGCTCTGGCCGCGTTACCGGAAGGTCCCTATCGGGATGCACTGGAAGACTTGACCGTCTTCGCGGTCCAGCGCAAGCACTAGACGGTTCGATCCGCGCATTAGCGGATCACCAACCCGGTTGCCCACCGGGTTGCCCAGCTGGGCGACCCACCCACCCGTTGCAGGTCAGGCCGCCACTTCCTGAACCAGTTTACGCATCGTCGCCGCACGCTCTCGAAGACGCGCCAGACCCGTGCGAGACAGGCTCAGCGACTTTGCACGCCGATCCTTGGCTACCTTAGCCTCGATCCAGCCCGCTGCCTCCATCTCCTGCAAACGCTTGATGACGGTCGGCGGTGTCCCGAAACGACCGGTACGAACCACATCCACTACACGAACGATGCTGTCCGACGCGGCACCGGCCTCTTGAATAAAGGCCAACAATTCATCAACCGCGAGCAGATCCGCCAACCCATTCGTGGTGTTGTCACCCAACCCACGCAGGACATTAAGAAAACGACCGTAAACCATCGACGCCGACATTAAGCCACCTCACAAAAGATAAAAAACGATGCACATAATACACGCAACACATGCCTTCAGGCATATGACCACCACCCTAGCCATGAAAATTTATTTGCATGGGTCAATTTATGGCTTCGGTTAATGAACTATACCTATCATAAAGGCATCGGCTTATTGTGGATATCCACATCGCCTGGGTCAAGAATTTTATTACGGATTTATTACACACCCCACGGGATCGGCACCCACCAGTTTTGCACGCCCTGCCTTCTTTGGCCTGTCACAATCAGCTAGTCATGGCCCCATGACTCTGCTAGAATGCGCGGCCTTCGAGACCGAAAACTTCGGTTCGAAGACATCGGGGTGTAGCTTAGCCTGGTAGAGCGCCACGTTCGGGACGTGGAGGCCGGAGGTTCGAATCCTCTCACCCCGACCAATTTCCTGCCTTTCCTTGTTCAACACCCCGGAAAGGCCAGTTCAGGCAACAACGACCCATGCCACAAGGTGTCGGTCGCCATTGGGACACCTCCAATGAGACAAGCTCCCCGCCTCGGTACCCCGCTCTCACCCTCTGCAACCCGCGTCATGCTGCTCGGCTGCGGCGAACTTGGCAAGGAAGTCATCATCGCCCTGCAACGCCTGGGTTGCGAAGTCATCGGCGTGGATCGCTATGCCGATGCCCCGGGCATGCAGGTCGCGCATCGCAGCCATGTCATTGCCATGACCGATGGCGCCGCCCTGCGGGCCGTGATCGAACAGGAGCGCCCCCATCTCATCGTCCCCGAGATTGAGGCCATTGCCACCGCGACCCTCGCCGAGATCGAACGCGAAGGTCTGGCCGAGGTCATCCCGACCGCTCGTGCCGCGCAACTGACCATGAACCGCGAGGGCATTCGTCGCCTCGCCGCCGAAGAACTCGGCCTGCCCACCTCGGCCTACCGTTTCGCTGACTCGCTGGCCGAACTTGAGGACGCCATCACTGACGGGATCGGCTTCCCCTGTATTGTCAAACCGGTCATGTCCTCGTCTGGCAAGGGACAGTCCATGATTCGTGAACACGCCGACATCGCAAGCGCCTGGGACTACGCACAGGCCGGTGGACGCGTGGCTCACTTGGGGAAACCGGGGCGCATCATCGTCGAGGGTCTTGTCGATTTCGACTACGAGATCACCCTGCTCACCGTCCGCGCCGTCGGCAGCAACGGGGCCATAGAGACCCACTTCTGCGCACCGATTGGCCATGTTCAAGTCAATGGCGACTATGTGGAGTCCTGGCAGCCCATGCTCATGTCACCGCGGGCCTTGCAACGCGCCCGCGACATCGCCCAAGCCGTAACCGACAATCTCGGCGGACGCGGCCTCTTCGGGGTCGAGCTCTTCATCAAGGGCGACCAGGTCTGGTTCTCTGAAGTCAGCCCGCGCCCGCATGACACCGGCCTCGTCACCCTGGCCACGCAACGGCTGTCCGAATTCGAGCTACACGCCCGCGCCATTTTGGGTCTGCCGGTCGATACCGGCCTGCGCCGACCAGGCGCCTCGGCCGTCATCTACGGTGGATTGGATGAAAAAGGCATCGCCTTCGAGGGGGTTGCCGAGGCCTTGCAGGTCCCGGAGTCCGACCTGCGCCTGTTTGGCAAGCCGGAAAGTTTTGTCAAACGACGGATGGGGGTTGCCGTTGCCAATGCCGACGACACCGACGAGGCCCGCCGCCGTGCCCAAGAAGCCGCCCGGCGCGTCAGGCCGGTCTGCGATCCAAAGAGCAACTAAGCACGGTACGGCTACGCGACCTCCTCGCGCAGATCCGGTTCGGCCTGCACGATTTCCAGGGCCTCGCTCAGCGTATCCTCACTCAAGGTGTTGAGCGATTCGCTCAACACCTCGGCCGCATCAATCGTATCTTGTTCATGGGGCAAGCTGGTCTCATCCAGATTGGCCACCAACACCGCCGCCGCACCCGCCACACGCAACAACGCCTCGCGCTCGGTCATCAACATTTCCACCTCTTCGCGCAACAAGATGGCGGCCTCTTCGTCTATCGGTCTAGGGTGCATCACAACCTCTTTCACAGCATTATGGAATGCTGTCATCATACCGCTACGGCCCTATCCAAAAGGATCCGGCGGTTAATTATTATCCTTCCCCATGCCCAAGCAAATCGCCCCGCAATCCTGGCAAACCCCCTTCGCGCAACACCCCTTGTTTGCCGGCTATCAGGCGCTGGCGGAAACCTTTGCCGATTTGGACGATTGGCCCGAATCCGAGCGTTTGACCGCCGCAGCCCACGCCCGCGATCTGCGCAACGCGGCCGGTCAGCCCCTCCGTTTTGATCCCCAGTTAGAGACCTGTGGACAGCGTGACTACGAGGCCCAAATCCTCGCCACAGGCCGCGTACCCACCCGAAGGGCCAACTGGCACGACTTTCTCAACGCCCTTGTCTGGCTCAACTTCCCTCGCCTCAAGGCCACCTTGAACGCCGTGCAATGCGAGGCCCTGGCGCAACGGGACGAGAAACGCAACCCAGAGCGCGGGGCGCGCTCTGATGCCGCCACCCTGTTCGACGAAAGCGGTGCGGTCTTGATCGGGCCGGATGCCGAACTCGCGGATCGCCTGCGCGACCACGATTGGCAAGGGGCCTTTGTCGAGCGAAGAGACCTGTGGCAACGCAACCATCTGCTGATCGTTGGCCACGCCGTGCTGGAAAAGGCACTGACGCCTTATCCGGGCATCATCGCCAAGGTGCTATACCTGCCCTGGTCGGGCCTTGACCCCACCACGAAAGCGCCCCCGGCAGGCCTGGATCAAGCCCTCGCCGAACACTGGCAAAGCGGCGCCGTACAACGCCCCGCCGATCTGTTCGCCCTCCCCGTGCTCGGCGTACCTGGAATAGACCCTGCCAACGCAAACCCAGCCTACTACGACAACCGCGCCGTCTTCCGCCCTAAATAAATAAGGGGACACAATACTTAATTGCTGCGAGCGGTGGAGGGGTTCACTGAATTAAGTATTGTGTCCCCTTATTTATAGACCCACTAATTTAGTGTATTTAGTAAACTGTCGCCGAAATAACAATCCAAATCAGATGGAGCCGAGAAAACCGATTCAGACCGGGATCTTAAGCCACGCCATGGCCATGGCTGGGTCATCAAAGGACTGCACCTCGCCATCAACCGTCAGGCGCTGAATCCAGACCAGCCAGCCCGGCCAGTCATTGGGTGTGACGATCGCGATCTTGCGAAAATCGTACTTGTGCTGCTGGGTAAAGCGGATCTCTTCCCAAGCCACATCGACCGTGTAGCTCAGCATGTCGCGCAGGTCCATCAAGACATAGACACCGCCCTGCATGGCGATATCGTGCAGGACCTGCTGCTCAAAGGCCTGATAGTCATCCAGGGTGAACTCCCCCAGCACCGACACGGTAATCAGGTTGTCACGACTCTCAATGGCAATCATGGTATTTCCCCTTTATGGTATTTTGCTCGCTGCATCAATCAACTCCACCGCCTGTAGGCTACGCGGTAACTGCTCCACCTGCTGAGGTACCGCCAGATCGCCTGATGCTACCTGCATTTCCCCGAAGCGTCGCGCCGACACCATGACCCGCGCCTCCAGCGAGGCCGAGGCCTCATTGTAGGCCTTCACGGCCTGGCCCAGATGTTTTCCGACCCCGTTCCAGTGTCCGCCCAGGGTTGCGAGACGCTGATACAACTCGGCGCCCAGTTGGCTGATATGCTGGGCGTTCTCGGCCAGAGACTCCTGACGCCAGCCGTAATAGACCGCCTTTAACAAGGCCAGCAGGGTCGTCGGCGTGGCTAGGATAACCTGCCGTTCGGCCGCGAACTCGATCAGTTCCGGGTCGTGTTGCAAAGCGGTACTAAAAAAGGATTCGCCGGGCAGGAACAGAATCACAAACTCCGGCGCGTCGGTGAACTGCGCCCAGTAAGCCTTCTCGGACAAGGACTTGATATGGTCCTTCACATGCTGGGCGAAACGCTGCAGATGAACAGCGGCATGTTTGTCGTCTGCGGCATCGGCCACATCGAGCAGGGCCGACAGCGGTGCCTTGGAGTCGACCACCAGCGTCTTGCCACCTGGCAGACGCACCACCATGTCGGGCCGCTTGCTGCCGCCCTCCGTGCCTTCCTGCTCGTAAAAATCGCAATGCGACTGCATCCCAGCCAACTCAACCACGCGGCGCAACTGCACCTCGCCCCAGCGACCACGCCCTTCCGGGCGGCGCAGGGCCGTCACCAGCCGCACGGTCTCGGCGCGCAGCGACTGTTGCGCCTCCTGCATCGCCTTGACCTGCTCGGTGAGCCCGGCATAGGCCGCCGAACGATCCTTCTCTATGGATTGGTGCTGGCTACTGATCTTTTCCAGACTGTCCTGCAAGGGCTTGACCAAGGCCGCGACCGCCTGCTCCTTGTGCCCCAGTTTTTGCTCAGCCAGATGCAAGAAGGACTGGTTGTTGGCGGCTAGGGCATCGGCAGCGAGGGCCTTGAAGGCCTGGGTCAGACCCGCCTCGGCAAGCCGGCGTGCCTCAAGCTGCGACTGCAGCGCCACCGCCTCTGCCTGCAGGGTCGCCACCCTGGCCAGCCAGCGCCCGCGCTGCCAGAGCCACAGGGCCAGCCCACCGGAGAGTCCAAGAATGAAGGCGAGTATCAGTTCCATGAGGCGGGATCATAGCGGGATCAGGGCCGTCAGAATACCTGAACCCGCCTCTAGGCCCACAAATGACCTACTCAAACGACCTAGTCCTTGTCGCGCCGAACGACTCCCGACTTCGGCGCTCCGGTGCCCGTCAAGGCCGTCGCAGGTCGGGTCGCATGGCGTCCCGGGGCGTTGCCCTGGGGGCCGGACGGTTTGCCAGACTGGCCAGCCTTGGCCGGAGAGCGCGAGGCACCACCCGTTGGGCCCCGCTGTCCGCCACCATTACCAGAGCCACCGCGATTGGCCGCTCCGCCCCGATTGGCCGGGCCCCCGCGGCCACCGCCACCGCCACGATTACCCGCCGGACGGGGCGGACGCTCCTCGTCCAGGGCAGACTGTCGAGCCGCACCCTCCGGCATCACGAAACCTTCCACTTCTACGCGAACAATGGCGCGCTTGATCAAGTTCTCGATGTCCTTCAGATAACCCATCTCCTCGCGATCCACCAGCGACACGGCCGCCCCGGTGCTGCCAGCACGACCGGTCCGGCCAATGCGGTGAACATAATCTTCCGGCACATTGGGCAACTCAAAATTGACCACTTGCGGCAGTTGGTCGATGTCGATGCCGCGCGCAGCGATGTCCGTCGCCACCAAGACCTGCAGGGTGCCATCCTTGAACTCGGCCAAGGCACGGGTACGCGCCGCCTGGCTCTTGTTGCCATGGATGGCCGCTGCCGGAATCTTGTCCTTGAGCAACTTCTCGGCCAGCTTGTTGGCGCCGTGCTTGGTACGGGTGAAGACCAGCACCTGCTGCCAATTGTGATGGCGAATCAGGTGGGACAAAAACTCCTTCTTGTGCAGTTGCGGCACCAGATGCACCGACTGCTCCACCATCTCGGACGCGGTGTTACGGCGCGCCACTTCCACGCTACCGGGGTTGTTGAGCAGGGTCTTGGCCAGGGCACGGATGTCGTCCGAGAAGGTGGCCGAGAACAACAAGGTCTGGCGCTGCTTCGGCATCAGGGCGATCACCTTGCGGATATCACGGATAAAGCCCATATCCAGCATACGGTCGGCCTCATCGAGCACCAGGATCTCAACCCCAGACAGGTCTACCGTGCGCTGGCCCACATGGTCGAGCAAGCGACCGGGCGTGGCCACCAAGATATCGACGCGACCGCGCAAGGCCTTGAACTGCGGGTTGATATTGACGCCACCGAACAAGACGGTCGACACCAAGGTGGCGTGTTTGCCATAGGTCTTCACCGATTCCTCCACCTGAGCGGCCAATTCGCGCGTCGGCACCAAGATCAGGCAACGCGGGCGACCGGGCTTGGGGACCAGCGGCGTGTCCATCAGCCGATGCAGGATGGGCAGGACAAAGCCCGCCGTCTTGCCGGTGCCGGTCTGCGCGGCGGCCAGCAGATCACCCCCAGCCAGCACCAAGGGAATGGCTTGGGCCTGGATCGGGGTAGGCGAGGTGTAACCGGTGTCCTGAATGGCGCGCAACAAGGGCGCGGCCAGACCAAGATCAGAAAAATTCGAAGTAACGGGGGTATTCAAGGTAAGACTCCTGCGACGGCCCGCCACAAATTACTGCAGCGCCAATCGAGGCAGAGGAAACAAGGGGAAGACAAAAAAGAACGCGCGCCGATTGGCCGGGCGCGCGAATGGTCGCCATTATACACAGCACAGACACAAAGACGGGCCGAAGCCCGCCTTTGCCGTCTGAAACACCCCGAATTAGAGAATCATGCCCGGGTTGTTGCCCATACCGATGACCTTGGGTTGGTTAAGCTTGACCTGTTTGACCACCTTCACATCACGCAGGTATTCGGCCACCACCTCCCAGATCGGGGCACCGGTCGCGCCCTCGCCCACCGGGGCCCAACCGGCCACCTTGTAGATCTTGTTGGGGTCCACCGCCTTGCCGCGCAAGGTCATGTCACCAATCCGCTTGCCGATCGTGGCGTTGGGGGTCACGCTGTACTGGATGCCGCCGACGCGCACCATGTCGCCGCCCTGCTGGTAATACGGGTCCGCGTTGAACAGGTTGTCGCACACATCTTCCATGATGGTCTTGATCTGCTCGCCCTTCATGTTCGTCAGCGAGGTCTGCGGATAGGTAATCGCCACCTGATCCATCAACTGCTCCATGGTGATGGCATCGCCCGGCAGCAGGCTGGTGCCCCAGCGGAAGCCCGGCGAGAAGGCCGCGTCGGCACCCTTCACCTTCATCAGCGCATCGCAGATCATCTGGTCGTAGGTGCCGTTGAAGTTGCCACGGCGGTAGAGCAGGTCTTCGCTGACGGCCAGCTTTTCCGACAACTTGGCCTCGAACGGCTTGCGGATGGTGTTGATCAGCGCCTCCATCTTCGGGTCCGCCGCCAACAAGTTGGAGAACACCGGCAGCAGACGGTACTTCCAGCCGCGAACCTTGCCGCCCTTGACATCAAAATCCATCACGCCGAGGAACTTGCCGTTAGAACCGGCATTGGTCACTAGGGTCATACCGCCGGCGTTCTTCACCTCGATCGGCTGCGGCACGCCATCGTGGGTATGGCCGCCGAAGATGGCGTCGATACCGGTCACGCGGCTGGCCATCTTGATGTCCACATCCATACCGTTGTGCGACAGCACCACGACTACCTGCGCACCCTTGGCACGAGCCTCGTCAACGAACTTCTGCATGCTATCGTCACGGATACCGAAGGACCAATCCGGCACCATCCAGCGCGGGTTAGCGATCGGCGTGTAGGGGAAGGCCTGGCCGATGATGGCCACCTGCACCCCGTTGATCATCTTCATGACATAAGGTTTGAACACCTGATCGCCAAAATCATTCGTCACCACATTCTGGGCGACGAAATCCACCCCGGCCCGCTTGAAGTCGCCGTTGATGATCTCCTGCACGCGAGCCGCGCCATAGGTCATCTCCCAGTGCGGCGTCATCACATTCACGCCCAGGGCGATACAGGCATCGACCATGTCCTGCGCGTTCGTCCACAGCGCGGTAGCCGAACCCTGCCAGGTATCGCCACCGTCCATCAGCAAGGAGCCGGGACGGGTCGCACGGACCTTGTCCACCAGCGTCTTCAGGTGCGCAAAACCGCCCACCTTGCCGTAGGTGCGCGCTGCCGCCTCGAAATCAATATAAGAGAACGCATGCGCGTCCATGCTGCCCGGCTTGATGTTATAGGCCTTGAGCAAGTGCTCGCCGACGAGGTGCGGCACCTTACCGACCGAGCCACCCACGCCCAAGTTGACATTCGGCTCGCGAAAATAGATCGGCTTCAACTGCGCGTGGCAGTCGGTCATATGCATCAGCGACACATTGCCAAAGGCCGGCAGGTCGTAATAATTCGCGGGGGCCTTGCCGGCCAAGGCCTCGCGGCTATCCAGGACCAGGCCGCTGGCAGAAGCCGCCGCCAAAACTTGCAAAAATTCACGACGATTCATGGATGCATTCCTTATAGAGGATTAAACGGTTTCTCCGGTCGCATGGCAAACAAACAAGCGACCCGATTGATGCGATCGGCGGAGAATACCGGAGGCGGCTTCAGCTCACCAAGGAAAAAAGCGGCGTTAGTATGATTAACAGGGGGGGCGGTATGGAGCTACCACGCCACGGGAGGCATCCTACGACTCAACTTTCATGGCATTCATGCCACCCCAAATCATGAAACCGATTGCGGGGGCCGTCCTCGTGCCTGCCAAACCAGGGCAACCACGGGAGGGTTGCCCCTACGCCTATTGAGGGGATGTCTCCTCGTAGGGGCAGGCCCCTGTGCCTGCCCTGGTGGTAAATGAGCAACCACGGGGGGTTGCCCCTACGCCTGTTGAGGAGCGGTCACCTCGTAGGGGCAAGGCCTCGTGCCTGCCCTGGTGGTAAATGGGCAACCACGGGGGGTTGCCCCTACGCCTGTTGAGGGGATGTCACCTCGTAGGGGCAAGCCCCTGTGCCTGCCCTGGTGGTAAATGGGCAACCACGGGAGGGTTGCCCCTACGCCTGTTGAGGAGCGGTCACCTCGTAGGGGCAGGCCCCTGTGCCTGCCCTGGTGGTAAATGAGCAACCACGGGGGTTGCCCCTACGCCAATGACCGTGTTGTTTCACGCTAACCGAGGCCATCCACCGACTCTGTAGGGCCCCAGCGCCTCCTCACATAGATCCATTTTCCCGGCGATCCCGGCGATCCCGACCGTCAGCGTTTTGGCGTTTCAGTGCCTCACGCAGCGTATTGAGGCGCGATTCGGCGATCGAGAGGGCATAAAAGTCGCCCCCGGCCCCCGCTTTAGTACCGTGTCTGGCCTCCCGCAATGCGGTCTGCAACTGATCGATCGCCGCCTGCAACAAGCCCTCGCGTGCGTAGGCCTCAGCCTCGGCCAGATGCGACTGCAACGGATGGCCCAAGGCCAATTCCGTCTCGGCCAGGAGTCGCCAAAGGATGATGTCCTCCGGCCAGGTACGCTGCCGTTCAACGACCACGGCGTGCGCCGCAGGGGCCTGCCCTGCGGCCAGATAGGTTCGCACGGTCAAATAGCCCAGCGCCCGGTCACCGGGCCAGCGCGTCAGCGCCGCCTGTAGCCCGGGCAAGGCGGCCTCCGGCCCCTTGGCGGCACGCATCACGCGCGCCGCCTGCATCTCGATCAACGGCGCCGTTACCTGTTTCCGCAGCGGCTCGACCTGTGTCAGGGCCGCGCGCGCATCGTTGTCGCGCAACAAGGCCTCAATCAGACCATAGCGCACCGCCGGGTCCTCTGGCCGCTCCTGAACCCACACCCGAAAGCGTTTGACGGCCTCAGCAACACCGCCCTCATGCGCCTGAATCTGTGCCCGCAACAACGCAAACGCCGCGCCTAGCTCGGGGGTTTCACGCGGCTGACGATAGGGCCGCTGTGTACTGCGGTTTTGCATATCCGCCATCCGGTCATGACTGAGCGGGTGCGTCCGGAGATACACCGGTGCGCTGTTGTCATACAGGCGCCCCTGAAGCATGAGCCGCTCGAAGAAGCTCGCCATGCCCGCCGGGTCGAAGCCCGCCCCCTCAAGGATCTGGTAACCCACCCGGTCGGCCTCATGTTCATGCGCCCGGGTGAAATCAATCTGCTGCTGCAAACCATAGGCCTGCGAGGTACGCAGCGCCGCGTCGGCCAATTGCGGATTGGAACGCGCCGCCAAGATCGCCACGGCGATCCCCGCCAGGGCCGCCACAGTCAGACCCTCACCCCCCTTAACCATACGCGCAAGGTGATGCTGCGTGACATGGGCGATCTCATGCGCCAAGACCCCGGCCAGCTCCGCTTCAGAACGCGCCGCCGACAACAGACCCGTATGGACCCCGATGTACCCCCCCGGCAAGGCAAAGGCATTGATGCTAGGGTCGCGCACCACAAAGAACTCAAAGCGCCGCCCCGGCTCATCGCTCGCCGCCACCAAGCGTTCACCGAGTCGATTGAGGTAATCGGTCAACACCGCGTCATCGTAGTAATCGCGGCTACTGCGGATCTGGCGCATGATCTCCTGCCCCAGACGCGCCTCCGCCTCCTCAGAGAACGCGACCCGTGCGGGATCGCCCAGATCGGGCAATTCGACCGCCGCCCGAACGGGGGCCTGCACGATGAACAGAGAAAGAAAGAGGGCCGAAATCAAACGCATGTGGCTATGATATAGGTAGACTCGCGCCCTCGATATAGGCAGACCGGCGACACCGCCACCCCTTTTTGTATACGATTTGTAACAGCAAGATTTGTAACGGCAAGGATTTGAACACCATGAGCGAACTCACTCATTTCGACCCCGAAGGCCGCGCCATCATGGTCGATGTCGGCGCCAAGGCCGAGACCGCCCGCGTCGCCGTGGTACGCGGCCGCATCGTCATGCAAGCCGCCACCTTCGCCATGATCGCCGGTGGCCAGGCCAAGAAAGGCGATGTCCTCGGTGTCGCCCGACTGGCCGGCATCATGGCCAGCAAACGCACCGCTGACCTGATCCCGCTCTGTCACCCCATCGCGCTCTCGGCCGTCAGCGTTGATTTCCAGCTCATCGAGGCTGATCACGCCATTGAATGCACCGCCACCGCCGAGACCGTAGGCCGCACCGGGGTCGAGATGGAGGCCCTCACCGCTGCCAGCGTCGCCCTGCTAACCATTTATGACATGTGCAAGGCCGTCGATCGCGGCATGGTCATTGACGCCATCCGCTTGATTGAAAAGAAAGGCGGCAAGTCCGGACACTGGAAAACACCAGATTAAACCCCGGTTTTCCATGAGGCCGCCTTCGTAGGTCTGTCCCGGCGGGAAAGGATTCCCGCCCTACGGCGGTGCGTTGATATTCGGCGGCATCCGCTCTCGTAGGTCGGCATTCCCATGCCGACAATCCCGTGCCCCGTGCCTGAACCGGCGGGAAGGGATTCCCGCCCTACGGCGGAGGGTCGAGCCCTCGTACGGCTGGAAAACAAGTTTATTTACCTAGGTGTATTTACCTATACTGGTTGTATACTGAGGTGATTAACCCTCAGCCAATGCAACGAGAAACCCCATCCATGGTCGGACTCTGCCGTTGTTCACACGCCAAGAAGGCCTTCGGGTTCTTGCTGGGCACCCTGCTGAGCATTGCGGGGATCCCGGTCTATGGCGATCATCTGCCCGTGCCGAGAGGCCTGGCCAGAAACGCGGGCGCTTTTGAGCAGATCCTGGGCTTTCCGGGCCTGTTCCGCGATGCCAGGGACGGCATGGCAACCCTCTCGGAGCTCAAGATGCCCATCCCCGATGCCGCATTAACCCCCTTGCTACCCCTACCACCGATCTCAAGTGTGGAGCGGAGTTATCTCAACCTGCTGGGGATACAACAGAGCGATGTCTACCGAGACAACCGTGGCAATGTCTTTTCGGTCATACAAAGCGCGCCCCTGACCCAAGTCAACCTGCAGGTCCCCGGCTCCGGGAACCGGTTGGATGTCACCCAAACAGGGCGCGGGGCAAAGACCGCATTACAACTCTCGGGGAACAACAACCGAGTG
>CAMDCO010000031.1 GCA_945890495.1 Bordetella parapertussis
GGAAGAAATCTTCGGTGGCAGGGCAGACAGGCATCTCAAAACTCCCAGGTTTCAATGGCATAGCCGCCATAAACCGAGAGGAATTATACCCATAAATAGCGTTATTGTCTATTAATATCAATGTGTTATGAATAAATCAGGGGCGACTACTTAATTTCTGATCTTAGATGGATCCGCCGGGCCATGGCGTGGAAGGCCCTTATTTCGAGTCATGGGAACAGAAGTCATAATGTTCGAGGCCCCTGCAATGAAAGGTTGGCCGCCTACTTGCCGGCGACTTCGACGGGCAACACGAAGCCATACTTGGTCATCACGGCGCGGGCAGGGTTGCTGCCCATGAACGCAGCAAAGCGTTTGGCGAGGGCGTTTCCTTCTGCCCGCTTAGTGATGACAAAGCCTTGCTCCAGCGGAGCATGCAGTTTGTCCGGGATGAGCCAGTAACCGCCCTTGCCGGCCAACACGGGATTGATCGCTAGAGAGATCGCGATGATGCCAACTTGGGCATTGCCAGTCTGCGCGTATTGCGCGGCCTGGGCGATGTTCTCGCCATAGACTAGCTTCGGTTCGATCTTCTCCCACAGACCGGACGCCCGCAGTGCTTCCTCGGCGCGTTTGCCATAGGGGGCATGCTTGGGATTGGCGATGGCAATGCGGGTGATCTGCGGATCGGTCAAATTCGCCAATGTCATCTTCGTGGCATCGAGCCCTGCGCTCCACAATACGATGCGGCCGAAGGCATACGGCTTTACCTCGGAGGCGGCAAAGCCACGCTTGACCAGTTCTCGGGGGAAACCGATATCGGCGGAAAAGAACAAGTCGTAGGGGGCGCCCTGCTGAATCTGGGTGTGGAACTTGCCTGAGGACCCGTAGATCACACCCACTTCGTCGACAGAGTTGGTTTTTTTGAAGACGGTAACGATCTCGTCCATAGCGAATTTGAGGTCCGCCGCCGCAGCGATGGTAATTTTTTCGGCATGAGCGAACATAGAGGCCAGCAAGATACAGGCCGCGAGGAGAGGCTGGATGAACTTCATAGGGTGTTTTCTTTTTCGCAATAAAATTGGGGTCTGCCCCTGATTATTCCAAAGCTAATATTTGAATTCAGCGAATGACAAATAGCGTAACTTTTTGACAGTCCGCTGGAATGATTGGTTAGTCCGTTCAGGCGAACTCTTCGCCGAATAATAGTGACCACGCGCTTCGGTATGCCACTTGATGTTGCGTTTCGGTGGGGAGGCGCTTCAAGAAATTCCTGTGGTTTTGATCGTATTCAGCGATCCGGTCAAGGCGATCTCCGCCCAGATCTAAGGCGGATAAAAATCGTTTCGGATAGGCGACAATAAGGTCATGCCATTCAGTCTTGAGGCTGCCATCGTTTGCCCATATATGCGCATGCCGTTGGTTACTCAGAGGGTATATCGAACGCGAGTCGCCAAACGCGGTGTCGAAATACAAATTCTGGAAACGTTTGATCAAGGTTTGGACATACGCGGGCGTATAGCGGGAGGCCCGTTCGATATAGCGTATTTGGGCTAGGTGGCACCAGATCACCTTGGCCTTCGGATACTGTTCCAGCATGTTTTCGAGTGGCGCCATCAGTTCATCTTCTACTTCGTAATGAATCTGGAACGGCATGCCCGTCTTTTCGCTCAGGCTGAACACACGATGTCCTGTGGGGCCGTCGATCGGGATATGCACGTCCCGATCCATCTCATTGCGCTTGGCCTGCCGAGGCGAGGGGTAGTGACGGAACTCAAATTCCCCGAATAGCATTATCTGCTTCTTACGGGCAGCAGCTTCCTGAGTGTCGAGAAACTCATCGGGAGCCTCAGTCAGAGCCGGTGGTTGTCCGCCGTTTCCGACAGGAATGAAGCGGTCTGGATAACTGGCGAGCAGCTTCTTCGACAGGTTGTCGAAACGAACGCCTTTCTCGAACTGGCCCTTGCTAATATCCGCAGACAGCGCCATCAGCCCGATGTTAAGCCGATCCATGCTCTTCGCAACAGAATCAATGTCTAGCTTCGTGGAATTGCATGAGCTCTCTATGTCGACATAGGGCAACTCGCCAGCGGCCAGAGTCTTCTTCAGGCGCTGTGTGTACCCGTCTTTCAATTTCGAGAAATCGACGACATCTTGAGCACTCCCAAGTCTTGGCAAACAGGTAATAAAAGGAAATGCACAGAATGTCTTGATCAAGCGGCGTCTAGTAATCATGTTGATCTAAGGCATCCTCGTGAATTATACGGCCTAATGTAAATTCGGCTGCATCCAAGATGCCGGGGGAAATAAGGGGACACAATACTTGATTTTTGATCTTAGATGGATCCGCCGGGTCATGGCGTGGAAGACCCTTAATTAAGCGTGGAAATCGTGGTCTGACCCCGATTTCATTCGAAGCTTGCTGCGCGGGCTGGGGACTTGATGCGCGCGCCCTCGAAGATGGTGACTTCTTCATCAGTCAGGCCGCCCGCCTCACGAGCGATAGAGGCCAGAAACGAGCCAAGTTTCACGCGTCCCTCCGGCTTAGCTGCCCGCTCCAGAATGTCGCGGATTTCCGCCTCGGTGCTACGGCCATGATGGGCGGCTTGGATTCGGATGGCCCGATGCACCTCATCAGGCAGATTTCTTACATTCACATTTGCCATTTGGTATATCTCCATCAAAGCCTATCAACGCACCCATTGTATAGCAATGACATCAAGCGCAAGCGTTCCGGGGGGTGGGGTCAGACCATGATGACTCGAAGAGCATCAAGTGCATTGAGGACATTTTCAGCCTCTGATCGGCATGTGGCCAGTTTGAAAACTTGTTCTCCATGAACGATCTTGTTTCTCAGCGTGACCGCGGCTGCGTGGAAATCGTGGTCTGACCCCGATTTCCTCCACCCGTATAAACAAGTTCGAGTACGCGCCCTTGGCCGGTCTTTACCTCGACACGTTCGCCATTCTCGTCGCGCTCATCACTGGTGCTGATGCCGTCGATCTTCGCTATGACTGTGGAAATCGTGGTCTGACCCCGATTTCCTAATGAATTGCGCTACCCACTCGATTTCATATAGAGCCATTTATTAATGCCTAACGTAGAGTTGAGGGGCGGCGCGCTTTTGCGCCGTCCCTCTCGAACGGCGGGTTAGAGCATGTGACGCAAAGAATGTGGCAATACATACTCAGCTCCATGTTCTTGTGCTCTATCACGCAACGATGAAAGAACTGCATTTTTTGTATTTTCTGGCAATGCAGAAAACTCACGGGAAAACCTTGATACGCCCATTTCCGAAAACGAAGCAGGAAAAATTTTTGTTGTAATGAACCCATGCGGAAAATCTTGTGAGATTTGCGCCGGAATGCCGAAATAATGTTGTGCGGTTTCGGTAGTGAGCTGCACCCAATATGGAATGCGCACTACCGAGTAACCAAGAGATCTGGCAACCGCATCTTTTTCGGCATCTACTTTAATTTTGAGACTGTCCCAATAGTGCTGGTCACCGTCGAACTCAACAACGGTTGTGTGACCTTGAATTTGGTACGCCATATCCCAGCGCCTCCTGCTATCGGGCACTCGTAATTCACGACCGCGCCAACTTTCTTCACCGACCAATTGTTTCAGGGCGGATTCAAGTTTTCCTTGCAGGAGGTATCCCTCGATAGTAATCATGAATGCTCTAACGTAAATTCGACTGCACCCCATATGCAGTGTAACATTCCAATCCGCCGTATAACATTCCATGGTCTCCTATGTCATCAGAACCTCTTCAGCCTCCACCGCCGCGTCTTTTGGATCAGGTTCGCAATGCGCTGCGGGTGCGGCATTACAGTTTGCGTACGGAACAATCTTATCTCGGCTGGATTAAACGCTTTATTTTTTTCCATGGCAAGCGCCACCCTCGCGAGATGGGCGCAGCTGAAGTTGAGGCATTTCTGACCTGGCTTGCGGTGGAGGGGCGGGTTTCGGCCTCAACCCAAGGGCAGGCTTTGGCGGCACTGTTGTTTTTGTATAAGCAGGTATTGGGTGTCGATTTGCCGTGGCTGGACGAGGTGGTTCGCGCCAAGCGCCCGCAACGGGTGCCGACGGTGTTGACGCCCGAGGAGGTGGGCGCCGTTTTTGCTCAGATCGAGGGTGTGCAGCAGTTGATGGCGAGGTTGTTATACGGCACGGGGATGCGTTTGATGGAGTGCCTGCGTTTGCGGGTGAAGGATGTTGATCTGGCGCGGCGCGAAGTGACGATTCACGAAGGCAAGGGAGACAAGGATCGGCGCACGGTGTTGCCGGTTTCTCTGATTCCGACGCTGGAGAGGCAGTTGGCAAAAGTCCGCCAACTTTGGGAAAAGGATCGCATCGCGAATCTGCCTGGCGTACAGTTGCCGGACGCGCTGGAACGCAAAAAACCGGAGGAAGGCAAGACGCTGGCGTGGTTCTGGCTGTTTCCTGCGCGGGATGTTTCGATTGACCCGATTTCGGGCATTCAGCGTCGGCACCATGCCCACGAGCAGGGCATTCAGCGGGCGATCAAACGGGCGGTGTTGGCGGCGGGGATTACGAAACCGGCCAGCACGCATACACTCCGACATTCGTTTGCTACGCACCTGCTGGAATCGGGTCAGGATATACGGACTGTGCAGGAATTACTGGGCCATTCGGATGTGAAGACGACGATGATTTATACGCATGTGCTTAATCGTGGGCCGATGGGGGTGATTAGTCCGCTGGATCGATTGCCGGTGTGATGGGTTTTTGATAGATGAATCTGGAGTAGGGCATGGATGAATTGAACCTTCGTAAGCAGGTCGCCGAGACTTCGGCGCGCACGGTGCAGGAGCGCTTGAATCGAGTGAGTTCGGGCAATGTGAGTGCTCGCTTCGGTGGCGGGTTTCTGGTTACACCCTCGGGCGTTCCGTCGGCCGAGGTGCGCCCGGAACAGGGGGTGTTTGTGGGCATGGACGGCGCTTGGAGAGGGAATCTGAGGCCGTCGAGTGAATGGCGTTTTCACCGCGACCTGTATGCCGCGCGCCCGGAGGTGGGGGCGGTGGTGCATGTGCATTCGCCCTTCGCGGTCAGCATCGCCTGTCTGCGGCGGGGGATTCCGCCGTTTAACTACATGATTGCGGCGGCGGGCGGCAAGACGATTCCGTGTGCCGATTACGCGACCTTTGGTACCCAGGCCTTGTCGGACAATATCCTTGCGGCGATGGGTGATCTACGGGCCTGCCTGATGGCCAACCACGGTCAGGTGGCGGTGGGCCGTGATCTGCAACAGGCGCTGGCGGTGGCCATTGAAGTGGAGTCGCTGTGCGAGCAGTATTGGCGCGCCTGTCAGTTGGGCGAGCCGGTGTTGCTGACTGACGCGCAAATGGACGAGGCGATCGCGGCATTCCAGGGCTACGGCGTCAATCGCTGAGGGCAGGGATCAGCCACACGCCCCCACCGCGCCGCAGGCGGTGCAGAAATCGCAACCATCCTTCTTGATGACGGCGTCGTTGCCGCACTCCTTGCAGTGCTTGCCGCGTAACACGGGGGCCGGCGCGGGGGCACCTGCCGTGGCGGGTTGCGGATTCTGGAGGATGCCCATCTGGACCAGCGGGAAGCCATCCTCATCGAGGATGCCGAGCATGGCGTAGCGGTGGATGATGAGGCGAGCGACATAGGCCACGGTGGAGGGCCAGTTGGCTTGCTTGCTGCTTCCGGGGGTGAAGGCCATGAAGTCGCCGAGCGGTTCTTGATAATTGAGCAGCTTGCGTAGCTTCATGCCGATCCAGGCGGGGTCGAGCACGCGCATGTCGAGCGACAGCAGCTTGCACAGGCCGTCGAGGGCGCGCGGGTAATCGCCGGATAGCCATAGCGAATAGGGCCGCGAATGGGCGCGTCCCATGCCGTCGGGCAGGGTGATTTCCTTTACGCCGAGCACGAAGTCGTCGTCGGTGTGCGGGTTTTTGACATCAACGGTCCACGACAGGGTGCCGTCGGTGCCGGTTTTGGGTTCCTTGAGGCTGAACAGGGCGTCGAGCACCGGGGTGGTGCCTTCAACCTCCAGGCAACCGAGGTTTTCCAGATGCCAGCGCACCAGTTGTGCCACGGCCGAGACGATGCTGGGTACCTGACGCGGTTCGCCTTCGGGCGGGAAGGGAAGGGTGCAGGCATCGTCGCCCCGGGTTTTGGCGAGGGTTTCGAGCTTCAGTTTGAGCCAGGCGCGGTCGTTGGCGCGCATGTCCATCGACAGGGTTTTGGCCAGCGCACCGAGGCCACGCGGCTGCTCGGCGCCGTTGATCCAAACCTCGAACGGCCAGGCCTTGCCGCCCCCGTTTTGGATGTGGCCGACGAATAGCGCGAAGCTGCCCTGCGGATAATCCAGCATATAGCTCCAGGCCAGGTTGCCGCCCGGCAGCTTGGGGCGGCCCGGCCACTTGAGGCTCTCCAGCACCGGCGCGGGGATGGCCTTGATCTCGATGCGGCGGTTGACATCGCCGACGGCGAAATCTTGCGGCGCGGCCTTTTCTGGCGCAACCGAGAGGACGCTACCCAGCACGGCGTTAGGCCGGTAGGTGGTGATGCCCTTTAGCCCGGCCTTCCAGGCGGCGAGATAGAGGTCCTCAAAGTGGGTGAACGGGTAGTTTTCGGGGACATTGACGGTCTTGGAGATGGCCGAGTCCACAAAGGGGGCGACGACCGCGACCATTTCCATGTGGTCCAGGGCGGAGATCTCCAGCGCGGTGACGAAGCTGGCCGGTAGGTGTTCGGTGTCACCGCCCATCTCTTTGTACATGCGCCAGGCGTGGTCTTCGACCGGGTAGTCCTTGTGGCCGCCATCCGGCATGCGTTTTTTGCGCGTGTAGAACCAGGAAAACGGCGGCTCGATGCCGTTGCTGGCGTTGTCGGCAAAGGCCAGCGAGATGGTGCCGGTGGGGGCGATGGAGAGCAGGTGCGAGTTGCGCAGGCCATGCTGGCGGATATCCGCCTTGAGTTCGGTGGACAGGCGGCTGGCGAAGCTGGGGCTGGCCAGATACAGATCGGCGTTGAAGAGCGGGAAGGCGCCGCGCTCCTGGGCAAGTTCTATGGAGGCACGATAGGCCGTGTCACGCATGAACTCGGCCGTCTTGCCGGCGAAGGCACGCGCCTCGGCGGTGTCGTAACGCAGGTTTAGCATGACCAGCGCATCGCCCAAGCCGGTGAACCCAAGGCCCACGCGGCGCTTGGATTGCGCCTCGGCATGCTGCTTTTCCAGCGGCCAAGCGGTCAGGTCAAGGACATTGTCGAGGGCTCGCGTGGCGATCTGGACGACCTCGGCAAAACCATCAAAATCGAAATGGGCCTGTGGGCTGAAGGGTGAACCGACAAAGCGCGCCAGGTTGATCGAACCCAGGCAGCAGCAGCCATAGGGCGGTAAGGGCTGTTCGCCGCACGGGTTGGTCGCCTCGATGGTCTCGCAATAGGCGAGGTTGTTGTCGCGATTGATGCGGTCGAGGAAAAGGACCCCCGGTTCGGCATGGTCGTAGGTGGCTTGCATGATCTGCCCCCACAACGCACGGGCGGGCAGTTTGCGATACACCCATTGGCCGTCGCTGCGTTGGTACGCGCCGGCGGCGAGCAGGTCGGTGGCCGGTTTGGCGCGGTGGGTGAGTTCGATGTCGGCGTCGGTCTCCACGGCCTGCATGAAGGCGTCGGTGACACCGACCGAGATGTTGAAATTGCGCAGGTCGCCGCTGTCCTTGGCGTGGATGAATTGCTCGATGTCCGGATGGTCACAGCGCAACACGCCCATCTGAGCGCCACGGCGGGCACCAGCGGATTCGACGGTCTCGCAGGAGCGGTCGAAGACGCGCATGTAGGAGACCGGGCCGGACGCGCGTGACTGGGTGCCTTTGACCAACGCGCCCTTGGGCCGGATGGTGGAGAAGTCATAGCCGACGCCACCGCCCCGCCGCATCGTCTCGGCGGCATCTTCCAGCGCCACATAGATGCCCGGTTTGCCTTCCGATTGACCGGAGATGGCGTCGCCCACGGGTTGCACAAAGCAGTTGATCAGCGTGGCCTGCAGGTCCGTGCCCGCCGCCGAGTTGATCCGGCCGGCGGGGATGAAGCCCGATTCCATGGCGTGAAAATAGCGCCGCTCCCAGTGTTCCTGTTCATCCGGGTGCTCGGCGGCGGCCAAGGCACGGGCCACGCGGCGGCGCACATCCTGAACACTTTGCTCGTCGCCCTTGGCATATTTTTCGAGCAAGACCTCGCTGGAAATATCCTGGGCGGTGAGTTCTGGAAACAAGGCTTCCTGCATGGTGCGTCTCCTGTCGGTGTAGCGTCAAAAACGCTACATGTTGTGCAATTTCGATAAAGATACCACTAAATAGCAGATCAGCAAGCCCGTGGGTCAAGAAAAATTTGGGCTCTATGTGATTTGGAGTGGGTGCCATGGCTCACCGCGAACGGTCACGGCCTTGCCGAAACGCATGCCCCCTCCTTCCCCGCCGGAGGAAGGTGCCCGCAGGGCGGATGAGGGCCGCGCGTGGATCAACCAGCGGCGCTTGGTTAGCGTAAAACAACACGGTCATTGGCGTAGGGGCAACCCCCTGTGGTTGCCCATTTACCACCAGGGCAGGCACGGGGCCTGCCCCTACGATCGGTTTCATGATTTTGGGTGGCATGAATGCCATGAAAGTTGAGGCGGCTTCCCCTCTCCCCAGCCCTCTTCCGGCGGGAGAGGGAGCAACGCCCTTACCCACTCCAAATCACATAGCGCCAAAATCTGCCACCACCGGCGTGTGGTCCGAAGGCCGTTCGTTGCGGCGCGGGGCGATGTCGATGTGACAGCTTATGCACCCTTCTGCCAGCGCGGCCGAGGCGAGGATATGGTCGATGCGCATCCCCAAGTTGCGACGGAAACCGGCTTGGCGGTAATCCCACCACGAGTAGCTTTTGTCCGGCTGATCGAAGCGGCGGAAGCAATCCGACAGTCCCAGCCCGAGCAGCCCGAAATAGGCCTCGCGCTCCGGCGTGCTGCACAGCACCTGTTCATACCAAGCGGCGGGGTCATGGCAATCGGCATCCGCCGGCGCGATGTTGTAATCACCCACGATGACTAAGCGCGGGTGGCGTGCCAATTCACCTGCCAGCCAATCGTGCAAGGCTTTTAGCCAGCGCAATTTGTATTGATATTTGTCTGAATCTACCGTCTGGCCGTTCGGTACATAAATGCAGATCACCCGCGTGTCGCCCAGCGTGGCGGCCAGCACGCGCTTCTGTTCGTCCGCGAAACCAGGGATGCCGACCTGCACCGCAGTCAGTGACGCACGGCTGAGGATGGCGACGCCGTTGTAGGTCTTCTGCCCCGCGTAAACAGCCTGATAACCGGCCGCAAGCAACGCATCCAGCGGGAATTTGGCGTCCTCCATCTTGGTTTCTTGCAGGCACAACACATCCGGCGCGGCCACGGCCAGCCAGTCCAACACCTGCGGCAGGCGCACATTGAGGGAGTTCACATTCCAGGTGGCGATCTTCATGCCCGCTATAATGCCGCAAATCATTCACGGCCAGACGCTTATGCAAACCCTTACCGTTGACCTTGGCGACCGTAGCTACCCTATCCACATCGGCCCCGGCCTGCTCGATCGCGCTGATCTGATCCTGCCGCATCTGGCGCAGCCGCGGGTGGTGATTGTCACCAACACCACGGTGGGCCCGCTCTATCTCGATCGCCTGACGCAAGCCTTGACCCACGCGGGCGTGCGGGTGACGCCGGTCGTGCTGCCGGACGGCGAGGTGTACAAAAACTGGGAAACGCTCAACCTGATTTTCGACGCGCTGTTGACGGATCGCGCCGAGCGCAAGACCACGCTGATCGCCTTGGGCGGCGGCGTGATCGGCGACATCACCGGTTTTGCGGCGGCGAGTTATCAGCGCGGCGTGCCCTTTATTCAGGTGCCGACCACGCTGCTGTCGCAGGTCGATTCGTCGGTGGGCGGCAAGACCGGTATCAACCACCCGCTCGGCAAGAATATGGTCGGCGCCTTCTGGCAGCCGCAAGTGGTGCTGGCTGATACCGAAACGCTGGGCACCTTGCCGGATCGCGAGCTGTCGGCCGGCATGGCCGAGGTGATCAAGTATGGCCTCATCACCGACCCTGAGTTTTTCGACTGGCTGGAAGCGAACACCGCGAAGCTGATGGCGCGCGACACGGCGGCCGTCACCGAGGCGATCTACCGTTCCTGCGTCAACAAGGCCCGAGTGGTGGCCGCCGACGAGCGCGAGGCCGGGCTGCGTGCCTTGTTGAATCTCGGCCACACCTTTGGCCACGCCATCGAGGCCGGCATGGGTTACGGTGTTTGGCTGCACGGCGAGGCGGTGGCCGCCGGGACGATGCTGGCGGCAGATTTATCGCGACGCATGGGCTTGGTCAGTCAGGCCGATTGCAACCGTGCCGAGGCGCTGTTCCGGCAGGCGCATTTGCCGGTCAAGGCCCCTAACCTGGGGGCTGATGAATACCTGCGCCACATGGGCGTGGATAAAAAGGTCGAGGGCGGCAAGCTGCGCTTTGTGTTGTTGCGCGGCATCGGCGATGCCTTCGTCAGCGAGGCGCCAGCGGACCTGTTGCAGCAAACGCTGACCGAAGCGGTGGCTTGAGCGCCGTGGCAACGACCCTCGCGCCCTACGCCTGCCACAGCGACCAAACCCGTGGCCGTCGCCATCCCGAGCCGCTGGCTACGCCGCGCAGCGAATTTCAGCGCGACCGCGACCGTATCATCCATTCCACCGCCTTTCGCCGTCTGGAGTACAAGACGCAGGTCTTCATCAACCACGAGGGCGACCTGTTCCGCACGCGGCTGACGCACAGCCTGGAGGTGGCGCAGATTGGTCGCACGCTGGCGCGGGTGCTTACGGTCGACGAGGACTTGGTGGAAACCATCGCCCTGGCCCACGACCTGGGCCACACGCCGTTCGGTCATACGGGCCAGGATGCGCTGAATGACTGCATGAAGGCGCACGGTGGCTTTGAGCACAACCTGCAGTCGCTGCGCACGGTCGATCATCTGGAGCAGAAATATGCCGAGTTCTCAGGCCTGAACCTCACCTTTGAGGCGCGCGAGGGCATCCTCAAACATTGCTCGAAGAAAAACGCCGAGAAACTGGGTGAGGTCGGGGCGCGGTTTTTGCAGGGCGGACAGCCGTCGCTGGAGGCGCAGCTCACCAACCTGGCTGACGAGATTGCCTACAACAACCACGATGTCGATGACGGCCTGCGTTCAGGCTTCATCACGCTCGAACAACTGGAAGAGGTCGCCCTGTTTCGCCGCCATCTGGACGAGGTGCGCGCTCGTTATCCTGATCTCAACGATCGTCGCCTGATCCACGAAATCGTGCGCCGCATGATCAACGCGCAGGTGGGTGATCTGCTGGCGCAAGCCCGCGCTAATCTGGCTGAGCACCGTCCAGAAACTACGGATGCGTTACGCGCTTGCCCGCCGATCGCCGCGTTCTCGCCCGCGATGCGTGAAGAGAACCTGGCGCTCAAGCGCTTTCTGCACGCCAACCTGTACCGCCACTATCGCGTGTTGCGGATGATGGAAAAGGCGAGCCGCGTGGTGCGTGAGTTGTTCGCGGCCTTCGCCGGCAATCCGCGCCTTTTGCCGCCCGAGTTTCAAGATCGCGCCGAACAGGGCCTAGAGCGCGCCGTGGCTGATTACATCGCCGGCATGACCGACCGCTATGCCATTACCGAACACCGCCGCTTGTTTGATATTCACTACGCGGGGCAATAAACCGAAGGGCATTTCAGTTCTTGGTGATTGGTAGTGGATCTGGCCACATTACACATTTTGGCAACCACGACGGCAATGGCTCATGTAGGGGCAGGCCCCTGTGCCTGCCCTAACGGTACATGGGCAACCACAGGGGGTTGCCCCTACGAAAATCAGGCAACCACAGGGGGTTTCCCCCTCCCCTCCGCAATTCCTCCTCGCGGGTCCGTACGATGAATTGCGCTACCCACTCGATTTCACATAGAGCCGGTATTTCTAAGGCGTTCGCGCCACCACCCAGGCCTCCACGGCGATCGCGCCGGCAGCCAGCACAGCGCGCGCGAGTTCATCGAGACTGGCGCCCGTGGTCATCACATCGTCGAGCAGGGCGATGCGTTTTCCGGCGACGCGCGCATCGCAGCTAAAGGCCCCTTTGATATTTTTCAGCCGTGCGTCATGGGCCAGGCCGGCCTGCGCCGGGGTGTTGCGTACGCGCCGCGCCGCATCGACAAGCAAGGGTATTTCGAGCGCACGCGCCAAGGGGCGGGCGATCTCGATGGCCTGATTGAAGCCGCGTTCGCGGATTCGTTCCGGGTGCAGCGGCATGGGCAGGATCAGCTCGGCCGTACTGTTGGTCACGGGCGGGGCAAGATGGGTGGCGAAGAAGCGGGCAAGGTGGATGTCCTTGCCGTATTTGAAATGCTGGATGAGACCGTCGAGGGGCGGCCCATACAAGAAGCTGGCCCGAGTGAGGGAGAAGGCGGGCGGATGGCGCAAGCAAGGGCCACAGTGCGTGCCATCGGGTGTCGGGTGTGCGCACTGTGGGCAGTGCGTCGGGGGAAGCCAGGGAAGGTCGGCCAGACAACCCGGACAGAGCGCATCGCCGAGGGCGCGTGCACCACAAAGCGCGCAGGCTTGTGGCAACCGGAGTTGCACGCTATCTACGCACTTGTTCAGATATCTGAAAACTAGATTTGACAATAGGCCCCCGGATTACGCACCATCCCGACTTTCATCGACCTTACAACGCCCCTGTGCCCAGCTCCCGTACCCTGACTGCCGCGTCCTGTCGTGGGCAGGCGCGCTTGTTCAATCTCTTAGCGATTGGCTCGACCCTGCTGTCCTTTTTCTTGTTCGTATTGGGCGAGTCGATCGCCCCGGCCAAGATGCCCTTCCTGCCCTTTGCGATGGCGTTACCACCGGTCATGTTGTGGCTGGCGGCGTCCATCTTTGTCTACGCCATGATCGCACACCACCCCAACTTGCGGGTGCGGCATTACAACAAATGGGCGGGTTACCGCTATTACGCGCTGGTCGGTTTTCTGACTATTTTTTCGAATGACATCGCTCAACAACTCGGCGGCTGGCTGACGGTACTGGGCATCGGTGTCGTGGCGCTCGTGCCGTGGGCGATGTGGGATGTGATCAAGGCCGGTCGTGAGGATTGGGTCGATATGGAAATAGGGGATGAGCATCATGGCTGAGTGGACGACGGATACGGTACTGGAACTTTTTGATCTGCCATTGGCGGACTTGATTCACCGCGCGCAGGGTGTGCATCGGGCGAACTTCGACCCCAACGCGGTGCAACTATCCACGCTGATGTCGATCAAGACCGGCGGTTGTTCGGAAGATTGTGGCTATTGCTCGCAGTCGGCGCGCCACGACACGGGGCTGGAGCGTCAACGCCTGGCCGAGGTGGACGAAGTCATCACCAATGCCCGCGCAGCGAAGGCGGGCGGTGCGACGCGCTTTTGCATGGGTGCCGCCTGGCGCAGCCCCAAGGATGCGGACCTTGAAAAGGTCGAGGCCATGGTGCGCGGGGTGAAGGCCTTGGGTATGGAGACCTGCGTCACGCTGGGCATGTTGAAGCCCGGTCAGGCCGAACGGTTGAAGGAGGCGGGGCTGGATTACTACAACCACAACCTCGACACCGCGCCGGAGTATTACGAACAGGTGGTGACCACACACCGCTACGCCGACCGTCTTGATACCTTGAGGCAAGTGCGCGAAGCGGGCGTCTCGGTGTGTTGCGGCGGCATCATTGGCATGGGCGAGGATCGCCGCATGCGCGCCGGGATGCTCACCCAACTCGCCAACCTCAACCCGGCGCCGGAGTCGGTACCGGTCAACATGCTGGTGCCTATTCCCGGTACGCCGATGGCCGAACAACAGATCGACCCCATGGAGATGGTGCGCACCATCGCCGCCGCCCGCATCACCATGCCGACCTCGCATATTCGTCTGTCTGCAGGGCGTCAGGCGCTGGGCGAGATGGGCCAGGCGCTGTGTTTCTTGGCCGGCGCGAACTCGGTTTTTTACGGCGAAAAACTGCTCACCACCGGCAACCCGGAGTGGACGGCTGACCAAGCGCTGTTTGCCAAGCTGGGCCTTACGGCCGAGCCGGTCGCCCTAGGTCAACGGCGCTGTGCCCATTGATCTGACGGCGGCGCTGGAAAAGCTGCACGATGACGGCCTGCTGCGTCGTCGCCGCATCACCGAAAGCGCGCAAGGAGCGCGCGTGGTCATCGAAGGCCGCGAATACCTGTCCTTCGCCAGCAACGACTATCTCGGCCTTGCCGCCCATCCTGACCTGGCCGAGGCCGCCTGCGTGGCTGCGCGGCAATTTGGCGTCGGGGCCGGGGCATCGCATCTCCTGACCGGTCACCATGCGCTGCACGAGGCCTTTGAGGCCGCCTTCGCGCGCTTTGTTGGTCTGCCTGCCGCACTGCTGTTTTCCACCGGCTACATGGCCAATCTGGGTGTCATTACCAGCCTGCTGGGCCGTCATGACGCGATCTTTGCTGATCGGCTCAACCACGCCTCGCTGGTCGATGCGGCGCGCCTGTCGGGGGCCGACCACCAGCGTTACCGTCACAACGACCTCGCCGATCTGGAACAACGCCTTGCCGCCAGTACCGTGCCCACCAAGCTGATCGCCACCGACACGGTGTTCAGTATGGACGGCGACCTCGCCCGCGTGCCGGAACTCTTGGCGCTGGCCGAGCAATACGATGCCTGGCTGTATCTGGATGACGCCCACGGCTTTGGCGTGTTGGGCGATCAAGGGCAAGGCCTTCTTGCGACTTGCCCCTTACCCCGCGCCCCGCGTTTGATCTATCTGGCGACGCTGGGCAAGGGCGCGGGTGTGTCTGGCGCAGCAGTCGCAGGTTCGGCCGCATTGATCGAATTTCTGGTCAACCGCGCCCGCACCTGGATTTACACCACGGCGCAGCCGCCCATGCTGGCGGCCGCCGCTTTGAAAAGCCTGGAGCTGATCGCTGCTGGCGCAGACCGGCGCACCCATTTGCAGGTATTGATTGGCCACCTGCGCACGCGGCTGGCCCACCTGCCCTGGCGGCTGATGGATTCGCCCACGCCCATCCAGCCGCTTGTTGTCGGTGACAACGCCACGGCGCTGCGCCTGTCGCAAAAACTCGCCGAGCGCGGCATCTGGTTGCCCGCGATCCGTCCGCCCACCGTGCCCGAAGGCACCGCGCGGCTGCGTATCTCGCTCTCTGCGGCACATCGGCTAGAGGATATTGATGAGTTGGCCGCTGCGCTGGAGGCCTTGGCATGAGCCTGCCGATTGTCTATCTGCACGGTTGGGGGATGCGCGGCCGCATTTTTGTGGGCGTGGAAAAATCGTGGTCAGACCTCAATTTTACTGATTTTATCCCCCCCCTCTCCCCCAACCCCTCTCCCGCAAGGGGAGAGGGGAGTAAATGGAGCAACACCTCTCCAGCAAGGGGAGAGGGGAGTGAATTGGGGTCTGACCCCAATTTATTTCCTGATCTGCCTGGTTATGGCGATGCGGCACTGCCGGACGATTACCGCGTAGCCTCCTTGGCCGATGTACTCTCCGAGCGCGCGCCTGAGAAAATCATCCTGCTCGGCTGGTCGATGGGGAGTTTGATTGCGCAGGCCTGGGCGGTGCGGCATCCAGAGCAGGTGGCGGCGCTGGTGCTGGTGGCCGCTACGCCGTGTTTTCAGCAAAGAACGGATTGGCCGCACGGTCTGTCGACGGCCGATGTGGAGGCGTTCTCCTCGGGTGTGGCGAGCGACTGGCGCACGACGCTGAACCGTTTTTTGTCGTTGCAAGCCCGTGGAAGCGAGGATGCCCGCCATCTGATTGCGCAACTGCGCGCTGAACTAGCCGCCGGCGTTGACCCGAGCCCGGAGACGCTGGCGGCCGGGATGCGTTTGCTGGCCGAAACCGACCTGCGCGACCAGGCGGCGGCCATCACTCAGCCGACCTTGTTGATCCACGGCGGCCGCGATGGGCTGTGTCCGTTGCCGGGCGCAGCGTGGCTGGCCGCGCAGATACCCAATGCACGACTGGCGGTGATCGAACGCGCCGCCCACGCGCCGTTTTTGTCGCATCCGGGCGAATTTTCCGCCCTGTTGAGGGAGTTTGTGGATGAATAGCGTACAACTGGCCGCCGTGCGGCGCAGTTTTGACCACGCGGCGAGTGGCTATGATGCCGCGGCGGTCCTGCAACGCGAGGTCGCCGATCGACTTGACGAACGCTTGGGCCTGATGCGATTGGTGCCGCAGCGGATCCTGGATCTGGGGAGCGGGACGGGTTTTGCCGCCCCTTCCCTGTCGCGCCGTTTTCCGCGCGCCGAGCGTGTTGCCCTGGATCTGGCGCCTGCCATGCTGGGCCAGGAACGCCGTGGGCGCGGTTTTCGGCAACGCTGGTTGGGGCCGGCAAACCACTTCGTGTGTGCTGACATGCATCATTTGCCACTGGCGGATGCGAGTGTCGATCTGGTCTGGTCGAATCTGGCCCTGCAATGGGCGGATGATCCGCTCACGGTCTTCCAGGAGTGCCGGCGCGTCCTGCGGCCGGAGGGCCTGTTTCTGTTTTCCTCGTTTGGCCCCGACACTTTGCATGAGTTGCGCAGCACCTTCGCGCAGGTGGATGCGCATCCGCATGTGAACCGATTCGTCGATATGCATGAGCTGGGCGATGGCCTTCTGGCGACTGGTTTTGCCTCGCCCGTCATGGAGATGGAACGGATTACCCTGACCTATGCTGATCTCAAGGCGGTGTTGCGCGACCTCAAGGCCATGGGTGCGCATACGGTGCTGGAGCGCGACCAGTTTGGTCTCATGGGTCGCAGCCGTTGGCAGGCCTTGGTGGCGGCCTATGCCCACTTTGTCCAGGCCGATGGCCGTTTGCCGGCCACTTTTGAGATTGTTTATGGCCACGCTTGGGCCGGGACGCCGCAACGCCCCAAACTCCCGCAGGGCGAGACCGTGATCCGTTGGAAATCACGCTAACGATGAAGACAGCGATGCGTGCGGGGTTTTTTGTCACGGGTACCGATACCGGCGTGGGCAAGACGCGCAGCACTTGCGCGTTGCTGCATGCGGCCGCGCGACTGGGGTATTCAACGGTCGGAATGAAGCCGGTGGCCGCTGGGTTTGAGCGGCAGGGGGATGTTTGGCGCAACGACGATGTCGAGGCCCTCGTGGTGGCCTCTAGCATCAAGGCCGATCGCCGCCTGATCAACCCCTACGCCCTGCGCAACGCCGTCGCTCCGCACATTGCGGCCGAGCGACAAGGGGTGGCCTTGCGTATCCCGCCGGTACGCGCGGCGTTTGAGACCTTGGCTGAACAGGCCGATGTGGTGTTGGTGGAAGGGGTGGGTGGCCTTGTGGTGCCGCTCGATGCCACACACGATATGGCGGACATGGCCGTGGCGTTGGGCCTGCCGGTGATCTTGGTGGTGGGCATGCGTCTGGGTTGCCTCAACCACGCCATCCTGACCGCGGAAGCGATCCGCTATCGTGGTTTATCTTTGGCGGGTTGGGTCGCCAACGATCTGGGCACTGGCCTGGCTGAATTTGAAGCAAATCTGGCAACGCTGGAGGCGCATTTGGGCAGCGCCTCGTTGGCGGTATTCCCGTGGCATCCGGATGAGGACGCCGAGGCCGCGAGTCGGCATGTGGTGTTGCCGCGCTGGAAATCGCTGCTCGGTGAGGCGTCTAGCCCCGTGTCTAACCCCGTGACATAACCCCTTGTTGTGTCACGGCGGCCCCTCAAAAATACCAGATGACAACGCTCGGGTATTCTGCCTACAATCGGATATCGCTATCCGATAGTTTACCTAGGAGCCCATATGGTTCTGTCTAGAACAAGTCAATACGCCGTTCAGGCGCTGATTTATATCGCGACCCAACCCAAGGGCGAGCCGGTATTGAATCGGGATATTGCGGGGCGCTTGAGTGTGCCTTCTGCCTATTTGGCCAAGATTCTGCAAACCCTTTGCAAACAGGGGTTGTTGGATTCTTTCCGTGGCCGGTTGGGCGGTTTTAGGCTTAAGGAAGGGATGCATACGACCAACCTGTTGCAGGTGCTCATGATTACCGAGGGCGCGCAGTTCACCGAAAGCTGTGTCTTGGGCCTGAAGGTCTGCTCCGACGAGACGGCCTGTCCGTTGCATGCTGAATGGCAGCCGGTCAAAAAGAAGATCCTCGCGATGTTGACCCAGTCGACCCTTGAAGACCTGGGCAAGTCGGTGTTGACAGGCAAATACCGTCTTGCCGATATCCCCGTTAGCTTTATCGCGGCCCTGCGTTGATCGGGGCAGGGTATGCGAGTGTGGAGGTTATGGGTTCTAGCGGCGCTGTTGGTTCTCGTGGGCTGTCAGCCCGCGAGTCAGGGTGAAACCGCCTTTCGGGGCACGGATATCAGCCACGAGAAATTTGGTGGTGCGCTCGAGCTGAAGGATCACAACGGGGTTAAACGCAGCCTGAAGGACTTTCGGGGCAAGTGGGTAGTGCTGTTCTTTGGCTATACCCATTGCCCGGATGTCTGTCCGACTACGCTGAGCGATACGGCTGAGGCCTTGAAGCTGATGACGCCGGAGCAGGCAAAACAGGTCCAGGTCATCTGGGTGTCTGTGGATCCGGAGCGCGATACCCCGGACATGCTGCGCGACTATGTGACTTATTTCCACCCCGGTTTTCTATCCATGACGGGGACCGAGGCTGAGATTGCCAAGGCCGCCAGCGATTTCCGCATCGTCTATCGCCGGCATGTCACTTCCGGGGTGAGCGGTTATCTGATTGATCATACGGCTGGGAGTTATGTCATTGATCCGAATGGAAAGCTTAGTTTGTTTTTGCCGTATGCGATCCCCGCCCCAGATATGGCTCACGATCTGCGTTTGCTGATGCAGAAGCACTAAACCCGTGGTGCGCGCCTCTAGGTGCGCAGTCGGCTGGGGATGTGAGGGGCTGGGCTGTTAGCCCCAAGTAGTAATGTCCGGTTTCTCCCAAGTAGAAATGTCCGCAGGTGATACAACCTGGCCCAGTTAAAACTGGCGGCGGACATTTTGAAGATGGACAAACTGATGAGTCACAAAGAAGCGAACCGGGCACAGGTATTGGA
>CAMDCO010000032.1 GCA_945890495.1 Bordetella parapertussis
CCAGGGCCGCCCATTGGGCCCATGCCGCCCATGGCTGGACCACCAAACATATCAGGACCACCCATTGGACCCATCTGCGGGCCACCCATCGGGCCGGGACCAAACTGCGGACCACCCATCGGACCTGTCATCGGGCCAGGGCCAAACTGCGGTCCACCCATCGGGCCAGTCATCGGGCCAGGGCCAAACTGCGGTCCACCCATCGGCATACCACCCATCGGGCCAGGACCAAACTGCGGACCACCCATCGGCATACCACCCATCTGCGAACCCATGCCGCCCATGGCTGGGCCACCAAACATATCAGGACCACCCATTGGGCCCATCTGCGGACCACCCATTGGGCCGGGACCAAACTGCGGGCCACCCATCGGACCAGTCATCGGACCAGGGCCAAACTGCGGACCGCCGGGCATGCCAGGGCCGCCCATTGGGCCCATGCCGCCCATGGCTGGACCACCAAACATATCAGGACCACCCATTGGACCCATCTGCGGGCCACCCATCGGGCCGGGACCAAACTGCGGACCACCCATCGGACCTGTCATCGGGCCCATACCCGGACCACCCTGCATCCCACCCATCTGCGGACCACCGGGCATTCCGGGACCCCCTGGCATTCCTGGGCCACCTGTCGGAATCTGTCCCGGGAATTGCCCCATGATTTGCTGCATCTGCGCAGCCGTCGGACCACCAGGACCCACACCGATCGACTGGCCAAATTGCATCATCTCAGGTGTCGGCGCAAACCCGCCGGGTCCCCCTGCCGGACCGCCCATTGGACCCATACCTGGGCCACCCATTGGACCCATCTGCGGGCCGCCCATCGGGCCAGTCATCGGGCCCATGCCCGGGGGGCCGCCCATCGGGCCTGTCATCGGGCCCATGCCCGGACCACCCGGCATGCCCGGGCCACCCATTGGACCCATACCCGGACCACCAAGACCTTGAGCGCCAGGTGTAAGTAATTGGCCGCCCTCACCCAAAAGACGCGGATCAAGAGGCACACCCTCTGGGCCCATCACTTGGCCCGCTTGCAAAGGCGCACCCGGTTGACTGGGAACTGCTGCCGCCTGCCCTTCAGCCGGCGCTGCTGCCGCAACACCTTCAACGGGCGCGTTCGCAGTAGGTACCGCCTCTCCTGTAGGAGGTGTCCCTGTAACAGGTGCTGTTACGGTTGCACCTCCCACAGGGGCAGCGACAACGCCTTGAACTATTGCAGGTGCAACAGGAACCGGGGCGTTCTGTGGGGCTTGGGCCGTTGCTTGTCCTGCAGGGGCAGGGGCAAGAGCTGGTGCATCAGGGCCCAACTGCGGAGCTGCTGTAGGTGCTGCACCCGTAGGCTGGGGTATCGGAGCTAGCGCCTGAGGTGCGGCCCCAGCCGGAGCGGGTGCAACCATAGGAGCTTGCGCCCCTCCAGCCGCTGGATTCGTCAGTGTTTGAATAACTTCTGCCGGCACACTCATGTCAGTCTCCTAAAGGCCCCAAGTCTCTGCGTCTTGGATGGAATTTACGCACTATTTACTTTATCAAAAATCCTGTCACCCCCCCCCCCCAGCAAAAAATTTCCCTTTATTACCGTTAAAATAGGCCTAACGCTCATCTATCCATCCACCATGTCCCCCGTCCTCATCTTTGACATCGAAACCATCCCCGACATCGAGGGCCTGCGCCGCCTGCGCCATGTTGATCCGGCGCTGTCGGACGCCGAGGTGGTGCAGATGGCCTTGTTGCAGCGCCGCCAGCAGAACGGCACCGATTTCCTGCAACTGCACCTGCAACGCATCGTCACCATCTCCTGCCTCCTGCGCGCGGGTGATACGCTGAAGCTGTTTTCGCTGTCCGAGCCCGACCTTTCCGAGGCCGACATCGTCCGGCGCTTTTTCGAGGGGGTGGAGAAATACACGCCACAGATCGTGTCCTGGAACGGCGGCGGCTTCGACCTGCCGGTGCTGCATTACCGTGCCATGCGCCACGGCGTTGCCGCGCCGCGTTACTGGGACCAAGGCGAGGACGACAAGGATTTCAAGTGGAACAACTACATCAGCCGCTACCACAGCCGTCACCTCGACCTGATGGACCTGCTGGCGATGTATCAGCCGCGCGCCTCTGTACCGCTCGATGATTTTGCCAAGCTGCTCGGCTTTCCCGGCAAGCTAGGCATGGACGGCTCGAAGGTGTGGGACGCCTTCCACGCCGGCAAACAGGCCGAAATCCGCGACTATTGCGAAACCGATGTGGCCAACACCTGGCTGGTGTACCTGCGTTTCCAGTTGTTGCGCGGCCACCTGACGCCCAACCAGTACGAGTCCGAGATCGCCCTCACCCGCGAGACCCTGGGCGACCTGCCCGGCCAGCACTGGCGCGAATTTCTGGCGGCCTGGGACGCAATTTAGTGATTTAGTAAACTGTCGCCGAAACTCTATGAATACAGTCCAAATTGAATCCGTTGACCACGAAGGTCAGGGCGTCGGTCATCTTGAAGATGGTCGCGTGGTTTTTATCGAAGGCGCGTTGACCGGCGAGGTGGTGGAATACACCGCCAAACGGAGCAAGGACCGCTTTGAAAAAGGCACAGTGACACGCATCCTCAAGGCCAGTCCGTTCCGCGTCACGCCCGAATGCGAATGGTTTGGCGTCTGTGGTGGCTGTTCACTACAACACCTGGACGAGGCCGCGCAGGTCGCGGCCAAGCAACGCGTGCTGGAGGATGCGCTCAAACACCTCGGCAATGTCGCGCCTGATCACTGGCTGTCACCCCTACACGGCCCGACTTGGGGCTATCGCCGGCGCGCCCGTCTGTCGGTGCGTTATGTGCCGAAAAAAGGCGGCATCCTGGTCGGCTTTCACGAAAAGAAGAGCCGTTATGTGGCCTACATGACGAGCTGCAAGATCCTGCCGCCGCACATCTCTGCCCTGCTCCCGCCCCTCTCGGAACTGGTGCTGAACCTGTCGCTGAAAGAACAGCTGCCGCAGATCGAGGTCGCCGTCAGCGATGCGGTGTCCGCCTTGGTCTTCCGTATCATGGAGCCGCTCACCGCCGACGACGAGGCGCAGGTTCGCGCCTTTGCCGATCGCCACGGGGTGCAAATCTGGCTACAACCCAAGGGGCCGGACACCGCCTATCCCTTCCATCCGCTCGATGCACCAAGGCTGACCTATCGGCTGGATGAATTCGCCGTGGAAATGCCCTTCGGCCCGACCGAGTTCACCCAAGTCAACTTTGGCATCAACCAAAGTCTGATGCGCCGCGCCATGCATATGCTGGACGCGAAACCCGGCGAACGCATCGGCGACATGTTCTGCGGCCTGGGTAATTTCTCGCTGCCCATTGCCCATTCCGGGGCGCAGGTATTTGGCGTCGAGGGTAGCGCTGCGCTGGTCCGGCGGGCCGAGGAAAACGCCGCGCACAATGGCCTCACCGCCAATACCCAATTCGCCGCCGCCGATCTGTTCAAGATTACGCCCGAGGCCTTTGCCGGGCTCGGCCCGTTCGACAAACTGCTGATCGATCCCCCGCGTGACGGGGCCCTCGAACTGGTGAACGCGCTGCCAGACGCAGGCGGCCCGCGCCGCATCGTCTATATCTCCTGTAAGCCCGCGACCTTGGCGCGCGATGCGGCCGTGCTGGTGCATCACAAAGGCTATCGCCTGGTCACCGCCGGCATCGCCAACATGTTCCCGCACACCGCCCATGTGGAGTCGATCGCCTTGTTCGAACGCCCCTAAGTTCAAAAGATTGTCGGCATAGGAATGCCGACCTACGACAAGGCAAGGCTCGAAGCACCAACTTGGCGGATGTAGGGCGGGAATCCCTTCCCGCCGGTGCAAAAGATTGTCGGCATGGGAATGCCGACCTACGACAAGGCAAGGCTCGAAGCACCAACTTAGCGGATGTAGGGCGGGAATCCCTTCCCGCCGATATAAAAGGTTGTCGGCATAGGAAGGCCGACCTACGAACTACGAACCGCTAAACACACCTCAGCGCAGGCTTAAAAAAAGCGGCCGAGGCCGCTTTTTTTGAGGCGAACTGAACGCGTCAGTCACGCTCGCCCATGAAGGCCATCAACAATTGCAGCAAGTTGACGAAGATGTTGTAAATGCTGAGATACACCGACAGGGTGGCCATCACATAGTTGGTCTCGCCGCCGTTGACGATACGGGAGATGTCAAACAGCAAAAATCCCGAGAAGAGCAACACAGCAACGCCAGACAGCGCCAGATGCAGGGCCGGAATCTGGAAGAACAAGTTGGCCAGGCTGGCGACAATCAGCAGGATCAGGCCGACCATCAGGAACTTGCCGAGGAAGCTAAAGTCGCGCTTGCTGGTGGAGGCGATGCCGGCCAGCACAAAGAAGATCAGGCCAGTACCCCCCGCCGCCAGACCAACGATCTCGCCGCCGTTGGACAGGCCCATGGCCACCTGCAGGATCGGGCCCAAGAAGACGCCCATCACGCCGGTGAAGGCCAGCAACAGAACCACGCCCAGACCACTGTCGCGATTGGCCTGAACGGCCCAGAGCAGACCAAACATCACGGCAATCATGGCCACGGCACCCATGATCGGGTGCTCGGCCATGAAGCTAAAGTTCATGTTGAGGCCAATGAAAGCGCCGATCACGGTCGGGATCATCGACAAACCGAGCAGCATATAAGTATTGCGCAGGACACGATGCGTCGTGACGGCGCGGGAAGATTGTTCGTAAGTACGGGCACCAAAGGCCATGGGTGTCACCTCGTGACAAGTTAAGACAGGGGCTAATCTAGGGCTTACATTGTGAAAAATCAAGCGTCCCAATAAAAATAGCGCAGGGAGCGGCCCTCCTGTGGCCCGGCACACCTCAACGGCGTAGGGGCAACCCCCTGTGGTTGCCCTGCAACCCATGATTGCCCATTCACCGTTAGGGCAGGCACATGGGCCTGCCCCTACGGGGCGGATGGGTTTCCTTCGTAGGGGCAATCCCCCTGTGGTTGCCCTGTAACCCCATGATTGCCCATTCACCGCTTGGGCAGGCACAGGGGCCTGCCCCTACGAGGGCGGTCCGGCGGGTTTCTTGATAGATGACGATGCGATGGGCGATAACGACCCATCGTCACTGACGGGCTCAGGCTGGCGGGGCTGCGGACAGACAGGTAGAATGCCCCATTTCGTCACAAACACCCCCTCGTCATGTCGCTCATTGTTCAGAAATACGGTGGCACCTCCGTCGGCTCCATCGACCGCATCCGCAATGTGGCCGAGCGCGTCGCCAAGTTCAAGATGCTTGGCCATCAGGTCGTCGTCGTCTTGTCGGCTATGTCCGGCGAGACCAACCGCCTGATCGCGCTGGCCAAGGAGATCCAAAAAGACCCCGACCCGCGCGAGATGGATGTGCTCATCTCCACCGGCGAGCAAGTCACCATCGCCCTCCTCACCATGGCGCTGAAAGACTTGGGGCTCAAGGCCAAAAGCTACACCGGCAGCCAGGTTCGCATCGTCACCGACGATGCCCACACCAAGGCCCGCATCCTCTCCATCGACGAAGAAAAGATGCGTGGCGATCTCGATTCCGGCCATGTCGTCGTCGTCGCCGGTTTCCAGGGCGTAGACGAGAACGGCAACATCACCACCCTGGGTCGTGGCGGCTCGGACACCACCGGCGTGGCGCTGGCGGCGGCGCTTAATGCCGACGAATGCCAGATTTACACCGATGTCGATGGCGTTTACACCACCGACCCGCGCGTCGTGCCCGAGGCGCGCAAGCTCGACACCATCACCTTTGAAGAGATGCTGGAACTCGCCAGCCTAGGCTCCAAGGTATTGCAAATCCGCTCGGTCGAATTCGCCGGCAAATACAAGGTCAAACTGCGCGTGCTGTCCAGCTTTGAGGACGAGGGCGACGGCACGCTGATTACTTTCGAGGACGAATCCATGGAACAACCCATCATCTCCGGCATTGCCTTCAACCGCGACGAGGCCAAGTGCACCCTGCTCGGCGTGCCCGACAAACCCGGCATCGCCGGCCTGATCCTCGGTGCCATCGCCGATGCCAACATTGATGTCGACATGATTGTGCAAAATGTCGGCCACGACGGCACCACCGACTTCTCCTTCACCGTCCACCGCCTTGAACACGCCAAGGCCATGGCCGTGCTAGAGCAAGTCAAGACCGACATCGGCGCCCGCGCCACCAGCGGCAACGACAAAATCGCCAAGGTCTCCATCGTCGGCATCGGCATGCGCACCCACGCCGGCGTCGCCAGCAAGATGTTCAAGGCGCTCGCGGCCGAGAACATCAACATCCAGATGATCTCCACCTCCGAGATCAAGATCTCCGTCGTGCTGGAAGACAAGTACATGGAATTGGCGGTTCGCACCCTGCACCAAGTCTTCGAACTGGACCAAGTCGCCGCCTAATCACACGGCTTCGCATTGCAATTTTCGGGTCGCACAGGTATCCTCCGCGGCTTCCCGAGTAGCGATGGGAAGCAGTTTTGGAGACGTGGCCGAGTGGTCGAAGGCACACCCCTGCTAAGGGTGCATCTGGGCAAAACCTGGATCCAGGGTTCGAATCCCTGCGTCTCCGCCAGATCATCAACGAAAACCCGCATGGCTACTGGCTTTGCGGGTTTTTCGTTTTTGTCCAATCTTCGAGATCCTATCGGGACACCCACTATTCTGACGCGGAGGAGAGAGGATCGGGCGGCCTCTACAGGTGTTAGCCCCAAGTGTTAGCCCCAAGTAGTGATCGCCCAGATTATCGGGTAAACTTCCGCCCGCTTCAGGTGCTCCTCACGGAGTGAAACGGGAAACAGGTGCGAGAGGGCTAAAACCCATGGCTAAAACCCACTCAAATCCTGCGCTGCCCCCGCAACGGTAAGCGCTCTACGGTTTTTCACCCAGCCACTGTCCGCCAGGATGGGAAGGCGAAAAACCCGGATTGAAAGATCCAAAGCGCGAGCCCGGAGACCGGCCTGAAGAAGCACGCGGGTCGCGGAGGGCGGCTGTATTTCTGGAGGCGGAATGCGCTCCTCCAGCCCCTTTTTAGGCCCGCGATTTCAGTTTTCCCTGCGGGGTCGCCGGGATCTAAAAAGAAAGTTTCCTCATGCAACACACAAAAATTGCCGCCGCCATCCTGGCAGCGCTTTCCGCCAATGTTTTGGCAAACACCCAAGCTCAACTGCCCTCCGCTGAATTTACCCTCGATGAGATCGTGGTGACGGCGACGCGCACTGCGCGCACGGTAGATGAAAGCCTTGCCGCCGTCACCGTCATCACCCGGAAAGAGATTGAAAAAGCGACATCCTTGCAAAGCCTTCTAGCGGGTAGTGTGGGCATAACCCTCGTCAACAACGGCGGCGCGGGCAAGGCCACCGATCTTTTTCTGCGTGGTGCACAGGCTGACCACACTGTGGTGTTGATCGACGGCGTCAAGATCGGCTCTGCCACCACGGGTAAAGCCGCCTGGCAAGACATTCCCCTCGATGCCATCGAGCGCATCGAGATCGTGCGTGGTCCCAATTCCTCCCTGTACGGCTCAGAAGCCATTGGCGGGGTTGTTCAGGTATTTACCCGCAAAGGGCGTGGCGCACTGCAACCTGCAGCCAGCGTCGGGTTGGGCGCGCATGGCACCCGGAAACTGGCCGCCAGTTTGAGTGGCGGTAGCCACACCGGTTGGTTCAACCTAGCTGCGGGCCACGATGAAACCGACGGTTTTTCCGTCCAGAACGGCACTGAGAAGGATGACGACGGCTACCGCAACACCCATGTTTCGTTGCGCGGCGGCACCCGCCTTTCCGCAGACACGGAGGCCGAATTCACCCTGCTGCGCGCCGCAGGCGATTCGGAATACGACGGCACAGCCAGCAACGAGAGCGAATCGGTGCAGCTTGCCTTGGGCGGACAGATCAAACACCGCATCAACGACCTTTGGCAAACCCGTTTACAGATGGGGCAAAGCAAGGACGAATCCGAGAATTTTCTCAATAGCGTATTCAAGAGTCGTTTTAACACCCGGCGCGACAGCGCATCGTGGCTGAATGACTTGGCGCTTTCCCGCGACCATACGCTCACGCTTGGGCTGGACTGGCAACAGGAGAAGGTGAACAGCAGTACCGTCTACACCGTCACGGAGCGCGACAACACCGGTTTGTTTACGCAATGGCAAGGCCGTTTCGGCGTGCACGATGTGCGCTTGGCCCTGCGCCGCGATGACAACAGCCAGTTTGGTGGCCATACCACGGGCAATGCCGCCTGGGGCAGGGATATTCGCCCGGGCCTGCGTGCCCGGTTGGCCTACGGTACGGCCTTCAAGGCCCCCACCTTTAATCAGTTGTACTACCCCAGCTTTGGCAACCCCGCGCTGCTGCCGGAAGAATCAAAAAGCCTGGAGGCCGGCCTGTCCGGGCATGGCGCCTTGGTGCAATGGAGTGCCACCCTGTTTGAAAACCGCATCACCAACCTGATTGGTTTTGACGGCACTACCAACCCCAGTAACGCCTCCGCCCGTATTCGCGGCCTGGAAACCGATTGGAAGATCCGTCTGGCCGACTGGGATGTACGCGCCAACCTCACCCTGCAAGACCCGGAGAACACCGCCAATACCGCCAACAAGGGCAAGGTATTGAACCGCCGTGCGCAACAAAGCCTGCGCCTGGATCTGGACCGAAGCCTGGGCGCATGGACCTTGGGCGCTACTCTACGCGCCGAAGGCAAGCGTTACGATAACCTTGCCAACACCACCAAGCTGGGTGGATACGGCCTCGTCGACCTGCGCGCCGAATGGCGCCTGGCCCCGGACTGGCGTTTTCAAGGCCGTATCGAAAACCTGTTCGATAAGGTCTATGAAACCGCCGCAGGCTACAACCAGCCGGATCGCGGTATCTTCCTGACCCTGCGCTGGCAACCCGCAAAATGAGCGATGCGATGAATGATCGAGCCGAACGCCATGCCACTCGCATGGTAAAAAAGAAGGCCGTCATCGACGCGGCCATCGCGCAGGCCGATCAGGAAAAGGGGCTGTTGCTGGTGCTGACCGGCAACGGCAAGGGAAAATCCTCGTCGGCCTTTGGTATGGTCGTGCGCGCCTTGGGCCACGGCATGAAGGTGGGCGTGGCGCAGTTCATCAAGAGTCGAAGCGACACCGGCGAGGAGGGCTTTCTTGGCAAGCAGCCGGGCGTTGAGTGGCATGTTTTGGGCGAGGGTTTCACCTGGGACACGCAGAACCTCGAACGCGACATCGCTACCGCGCAACAAGGCTGGGAAGTGGCACGGCGCATGCTGGCCGATCCGGCCATTCAACTGGTGGTGCTGGATGAGCTGACTTACTTGATCAAATACGGTTGGCTGGATGTGGCCACCGTACTGGCTGATTTGGCGGCCCGCCCACCCATGCAACATGTCGTCATCACCGGCCGTGCCGCACCCCAGGCCTTGCTCGATGCCGCCGACACGGTGAGCGAGATTGCCGATGTGAAACACGCCTACCGTGCGGGTATCAAGGCCCAGGCGGGGGTGGATTTGTGACCCGTTATTGCCCTGCAATGCTGGTGTCTGCTCCTGCCTCCGGGCAGGGTAAGACCAGTATTACGGCGGCGTTGGCGCGCAGGCACCGGGATGCTGGCCGTCGCGTTCGGGTATTCAAGACGGGACCGGACTTCCTCGACCCGATGATTTTGGCGCATGCCAGTGGCAACCCCGTGTATCAACTCGATTTGTTTATGGGCGGCGAAGCGCAGTGCCGGCAGCTTTTGTATGAAGCGGCCGGCCATGCCGACCTGATTCTGATCGAAGGTGTCATGGGCTTATTTGACGGCGCGCCTTCCAGCGCCGACCTAGCGGCCCTGTTCGACATTCCCGTGCTCGCGGTGATCGACGCCTCGGCCATGGCGCAGACCTTTGGCGCCCTGGCGCACGGTTTGGCGACATATCGTGCAGATATCCGGCTGGCCGGGGTATTGGCCAACCGGGTGGGCAGTGAACGCCACGCCGAGATGCTGAAGCACAGCCTGCCACCGGATATCGCTTGGTACGGCGCGCTGCCAAGAGATGCCGCCTACACCCTGCCAGAACGCCACCTTGGACTGGTGCAGGCCGATGAGGTGGCTGATCTGGAGGTGCGCATCCAGCGTGCCGCACAGGCATTACCGGAGGAGGCCTGCCGTTTGCCGGACCCGGTGGCGTTTGATTCGACCGGATCCGAGGCGTCTGCCCCTTGGCTAGTGGGGTGGCGCATCGCCATTGCTCGCGATGCCGCGTTTTCATTCATTTATCCCGCCAATCTCGATGCGCTCACGAGCATGGGCGCTGAACTGCATTATTTTTCGCCGCTGGCGGGGGATGCCCTGCCAGACTGCGATGCCGTTTGGCTACCCGGTGGTTACCCGGAATTGCATTTGCAGGCACTGGCCGCCAACACAGCCCTACATACGGCGTTGCGTCAACACCATGCGGCGGGCAGGCCCATCCTGGCCGAATGCGGCGGCATGCTCTATCTGGCGGAATCGTTGACCGATGCCCAAGGCGAGCGTGGGGAGATGGTCGGGTTATTGCCCATGCGGGGGTATATGCAATCGCGTCTGGCCGGGCTCGGATTACAAAGCGTTGAATTACCCGAGGGGGTGTTGCGGGGTCATACTTTTCACCATTCCCGTTTGGAAACGGAATGGGTGCCTTTGGCATGTGCCAGCA
The DNA here is from genome assembly GCA_945890495.1 of Bordetella parapertussis. GTDB lineage: Bacteria > Pseudomonadota > Gammaproteobacteria > Burkholderiales > Thiobacillaceae > QYQG01. Next base: position 10,670 of record CAMDCO010000032.1, read on the forward strand.
ACCCCAATGGGGGCGCGGGCGAGGCCGTATATCGCAACGGTTTTCTGACGGCCAGTTATATCCACTTTTATTTCGCGTCGAACCTGAAGGCTGCGTCGCGGCTGTTTCGGCCATGACACGGGACTGATCCTATGTCCTCCGCTCATCGCACCCTGACCGTTCTCGCCCTGCTGTCGTTTGCTGCAGCATTCAGCTTGATCTTGTCCCTGGCGGTGGGCAGTCTTTCGTTGTCGTTTGCTGAGGTTTGGGCGGCCTTGCTGGGCCATGGCGAAGGGCTGGCGGCCGAGGTGGTGCTGAATCTGCGTCTGCCGCGCGCGCTTTCGGCCTTTGCCTGTGGCGGCCTGCTGGCCTTGGCTGGGGCCTTGATGCAGGTGTTGTTGCGCAATCCGCTGGCCGACCCTTATGTGCTGGGCATTTCCGGCGGTGCGGCGGTGGGCGCGCTGGGTGCGTTGTGGTTGGGGCTGGGGTATTTCGGCATGGAGATGGCCGCGTTTCTGGGCGCGTTGGCCGCTATGTGGCTGGTGTTTGGCCTTGCGCGCGGGGATGGCAGTTGGACGCAGACGCGGCTCTTGCTCACGGGGGTGATTGTGGCGGCGGGATGCGGTGCGGCGGTGGCATTGATGTTGTCACTGGCACCGGAGCACAAGCTGCGCGGCATGTTGTTTTGGCTGATGGGCGATGCGTCACAGGCGAGCGAACCGGGCGGGGTGCTGACGGTGTTGCTGGCCGGGCTGGCGGTGGCGTCGTTTTATGCGCGCGAACTGAATCTACTGGCGCGTGGGCCCTTGCTGGCGGCCACATTGGGCGCGAATGTTGTGCGTCTGCGCGGGGTGCTTTATTTCCTCGCCTCGCTGTTGACGGCGGTGGCGGTGACGACGGTGGGCAGCGTGGGCTTCGTCGGGCTGGTAGTGCCGCATCTGGTGCGCTTGGTCTTGGGTAACGATCAGCGCCTGTTGTTACCGGCGGCCACCTTGGCGGGCGGAACCTTGTTGACCCTGGCCGATCTTCTGGCGCGCACCCTGATTGCGCCGCAGCAATTGCCGGTGGGGGTGTTGACGGCGCTGATTGGCGTGCCGGTATTCCTCTTCCTGCTGGCACGCGCGCCCAGAATGGAGTTGCCGTGAACACGCCCTCTGATTCTCCCCTTTGGGTCGAGTCGCCCCCCCATGGGGGCCAAGAAACCATTGGGCAAGCACGGGGGCTTGCCCCTACGGGGGCGCGGCGTGTTTCTTGAAAGCCTGCTGGCGTGCCACGACCTGAGCGTTTCCATTGCCGGGACGCCCGTGGTACAGCGTCTGAATTTGGTGCTGGGGTCGGGACAGCGACTGGTTATCCTGGGGCGCAACGGGGTGGGCAAGACCACCTTGCTGCATACCCTGGCGGGTCTGCGTGAACCCGATGCCGGGCGGATCGAACTGGGCGGTGAGACCTATGCCGCGCTCGGTCCGCGTCGGGCGGCGCAATGGCGGGGCTTGTTGCCGCAGCATCAGGGCGATGCCTTTGCGGCGACGGTGTTAGAGACGGTGTTGATCGGACGGCATCCGCATCTGTCGCGCTGGGAGTGGGAGAGTGAGGCGGATCGGGACCGGGCGCAGGCGGCGTTGCTGGCCGTTGGATTGGAAGGCTTCGCGGCGCGGGAGATACACACCCTGTCTGGCGGCGAACGGCAGCGGGTGGCGCTGGCGACCTTGCTGGTGCAGCAGCCTAGGGTCTATTTGTTGGATGAACCCTTGGCGCATCTGGATCTCAATCATCAAATTGCCGTGCTGGAGTTGATGAGTCGCCGGGTGCGTCAGGAGGGTAGCGCGCTGGTAATGGTGCTGCACGATATCAATCTGGCTCTGCGTTTTAGCGACCGGGCGCTTTTGTTGTATGGCGATGGCGTACACGAGGGTGGCGATAGCGATGAGGTGCTGGAAGCGGACAGGCTGACGCGCCTGTACGGTCACCCCGTGTGCGCGATGGAGTCTCAGGGACGGCGCTGGTTTGTGCCGGAGTGGTCGGCATGACCCTTATCCGCAGAAGTTCGCCGTCCGCGCGCCGTCTCCAGATGTCGGCACAGCGCCTCAGCCCCGTCGAGCAGGCGCGGCGTGGGCCGTTGCATCAGGTCGGACGGGATGAAAAACAGGTTGCCCTGCGCGACGGCCTTCATCTGTTTCCACTGTCGCCAGTCGTCCAAGCCAACCGGGGCATTGCGGCCCATGCCGCTGGCGACGATGACCTCTGGATTGGCGGCCAGTACGGCCTCGATGCTGATGGCAGGGGCCTTGCCGGGCAGTTTGGCGAATACATTCTGGCCTCCGCACAGCCGCACCACATCGCTGATGATCTGCTCTCCGCCCATGGTCAACAGGGGGCGATGCCAGACCTGGTAAAACAGGGGCACCGCAGGCAGGGCGGCGTGGCGTTGCTGCAGGCTCGCCAAGCGTTTCCGAAAGACGTCCGCCGCTTGAGTGGCCGTTTTTTCGGTGCCGGCCAGTTGCCCCAGTCGCTCGATGCTGGTGGGGATGTCGCCCAGACGGTCAGGCTGGGTGGTGTACACCGTCAGGCCCAGCGACTTGAGTTTTTCTACGGAACCCGCGGCATTGCCGCTTTGCCAGGCCACGACCAAGTCGGGCCGGAGGGCAACGATGGCCTCCATATCGACACGGGAATAACCGCCCACACGCGGGATGCGCAAGGCCGCCTCCGGGAAGTCACTGTAATCAACCGCGCCCACGAGTCGCTCACCCGCACCGGCGGCAAACAGGTTTTCGGTCGCATGCGGTGCCAGACTGACAATGCGTTGGGCCGGCGCCTTCAGGCTCACCCGCGCACCGGTGTCGTCCAGCACGGTGATGTCGGCCAGCGCGAGGCCGGGCAACAGGAAGGCGCACAGGGTCAGCAATGTTTTCATAGGAGGAATGGTTTCGTGAAGTATCACGGTGAGAGTTTACTCAATGCATCTATCCAGGTGCAGTGTCGTGTGTGGAGAGTTTAGTGTATTTAGTAAACTGTCGCCGAAATTAAACTGTCGCCGAAATTGAAATTGCGACGAGTGTCATTCTGCGCGGAGCGAAGCGGAGTCGCAGAATCCATGAATGCCGGGGATGGACCCTGCGACTGCGCGCAGGGTGACGGCGACTTCGGAGATAAGGGGGGGGGTAACTCCTGTCTCTACCGCAACCCGAAACCGCTCGCTGAAACCGCCGAAACTAGTATGGAGAATTTAGTGTATTTAATAAGCTGTCGCCGAAATTATTATGTGGTCTGATCGTTATGAAGAGGCAGAGATCGCTGCCGTCTGGCGGGCGATGCGCGAGCGGCGCGACATGCGCCATTTCCTGCCAGATCCGTTGCCGGAGGGGATGATTGAGCGCTTGGTGGAGGCGGCACATCTGGCGCCTTCGGTGGGTTTTATGCAGCCGTGGCGCTTTATCCGGATCACCGATCGGGGTGTGCGGCAGGCGATCCATGACCAGGTGGCGGTCGAGAAAGAGGCCACTGCGGCGGCCTTGCCGTCGCGCAATGAGGCGTTCCGGCGCGTCAAGATCGAGGGCATCCTGGATTGCGCCGAGGTGTTGGTGGCGGTGCTGATGCCGGAACGGGAGCGGCATATTGTCGGTCGCCGCACCCTGCCCGAGATGGATATAGCCTCGCTGGGCTGCGCCATTCAGAACATGTGGCTGGCGGCGCGTGCCGAAGGGATTGGCCTGGGCTGGGTGTCGTTCTTTGACCCGGAGGCGCTGGCGGTCTTGCTGGAATTGCCGACGGGTGCGCGGCCGTTGGCCGTGTTGTGTATCGGCCATGTCCCGGCGTTTTATCCGCGCCCGATGTTTGAGGATGCGGGTTGGGGGAAACGCTTGGCCTTGAATGAGGTGTTGTTTGAGAACCGTTGGCCTGCCGGGGTCGGCGGGACGCCCCCGGCGTATTGATGCCATGCTGACCACGGCGATCTGCATGATCTTGGCAGTCCTGCTGGATTGGCGCTTTGGGGAGCCCCGGCGTTGGCACCCGCTGGTGGGTTTTGGCCAGTTGGCATCCGGGCTGGAATCTCGTTTGTATGGGCCGTCTCGGGTGCGAGGCGGGCTTGCCTGGCTGTGGGTGGTCGTGCCGTGGGTCGTGTTGACCTGGGTGTTGACCCGGGTGTTGGCGCAGACACCTCTGTTTGGGGCGGCATTTTCAATCTGGGCGCTTTATTTCGCGTTGGGGCACAAAAGCCTGCATGATCATTTGCAACCGGTGGCGCAGGCGATGCAGGAGGGCGACGAGGGGACGGCGCGAGCGCTGGTCGCACGGGTGGTCAGCCGTGATTCCGCCGCCCTGGACATCGCCCCCGCGGCCTGTGAGACGGCACTGGAAAACGGCAACGATGGCGTGTTTGGTGCGTTATTCTGGTTTGCCGTGGCGGGTGCGCCGGGGGCTATCTTGTATCGCTTGGCGAATACGCTGGATGCCATGTGGGGCTATCGCAATGCCCGCTATCAATCCTTTGGCTGGATGGCGGCGCGCATGGATGATGCGCTGAATTGGGTTCCGGCACGGCTGACGGCGCTGACCTATGCGCTCTTGGGTAATACCCGTCTAGCCTTGCGGAGTTGGCGGCATCAGGCACCGCTTTGGGATAGTCCCAATGCGGGGCCGGTGATGGCGGCGGGTGCCGGGGCCTTGGCATTGGCCTTGGGTGGCCCGGCGTGTTACCAAGGGGAATGGCACGATCGGCCACCGCTCGGTGCGGGTGCGCGGGCGCAAGCACACGACATCGAACGCGCCTTGCGCCTAGTGCGGCACGGTGTGGCGTTGTGGCTCGTGGTGATGCTGGCGTTGGGGCTGTGGAGGTATTTTTATGCTTGAGCATGGCGGCCGATTGCGGCAGGCCGCCGCGCATTACGGCATTCCGCTTGCGGGTTGGCTGGATTTGTCCACCGGCATCCACCCCGAGGGCTGGCCGGCCCCACCTGTCCCCTCCACGGTCTGGGCGCGGCTACCCGAAGACGATGACGGACTGATCGAGGCCGCGTGCGACTACTACGGCGCGCGCCACGCGCTGGCCGTAGCCGGCTCTCAGGCCGCCATCCAGGCCTTGCCGCAGCTGTTTTTGCAAGGACACGCGCCCGGCCGGGTCGGCGTGGTGGCGCCGGGCTATGCAGAACATGCCCATGCTTGGGCAAAGGCCGGCCACACGGTGATTTCAATCGGCCGCGAGCCGTTGCAAAAACAGCCCCCGCCAAATGATCTCGATGTCCTCGTCCTGATCCACCCCAACAATCCCACCGGCCAGACCACCGCGCCGGCAACCCTGCTGGCCTGGCACGAACGCCTCGCCGCGCGCGGCGGCTGGCTGGTCGTGGACGAAGCCTTCATGGACTGCACCCCGGAATTCAGTCTGGCCGCGCATAGCCACACCCCCGGCCTCATCGTGTTGCGCTCCCTGGGCAAGTTCTTCGGCCTGGCGGGTGCGCGCGTCGGTTTCGTGCTGGCCGAGGCGGCGCTCCTAGAACGACTGCGCGAGCGGCTTGGGCCATGGACGCTGAGCGGCCCGGCGCGTCATGTCGCCACGCTGGCCTTGCGCGATACGGACTGGCAGACAGCCACGCGGCGCGCGTTGATTGCCGCCGGGGAGCGTCTTGCGGCCTTGTTGCGGCAACGGGGTCTCGCGCCCACGGGCGGTACGGCCTTGTTTCAGTGGGTCGAGACGCCGCACGCTAGGGAAATTCACGCCGCTCTGGCACGGCAAGGCATCCTCACCCGCCTGTTCGAGCAACCGCTTAGCCTGCGCTTCGGCTTACCCGGAGCGGAGGCTGAATGGCAGCGTCTGGAACACACCTTACAGGGACTGCAACGATGACAGCGAGCGTCCTGATGGTCCAAGGCTGCACTTCCGATGCGGGGAAAAGTGCACTGGTAACGGCGCTATGCCGCTGGCTGAAACGGCGCGGTGTCGCCGTGGCGCCGTTCAAACCACAAAACATGGCGTTGAATAGTGCGGTAACGGCGGGCGCCGGCGAGGGGGAAGCCCCCCAAGGGGGCGTACTCGCCGGCTTGGGGCGGCCCGGCGCCGGCGAGATCGGCCGCGCCCAAGCGGTGCAGGCGCAGGCCTGCGGGCTGGCACCGCATACCGACATGAACCCGGTGCTGCTGAAGCCGAATTCCAACACCGGCTGCCAAGTCATCATCCAGGGCCGTGCGCTCAGCAACATGGAAGCGCAGGCCTATCACGACTACAAACCAGTGGCGCGTGCGGCGGTGCTGGATTCCTACGCCCGCCTCGCGCGCCAGTACGGCGCCATCGTGGTCGAGGGTGCCGGCAGTCCAGCGGAAATCAATCTGCGCGCGGGGGACATCGCCAACATGGGCTTCGCCGAGGCGGTGGATTGCCCGGTGATCCTGATCGCCGACATCGACCGCGGCGGCGTCTTCGCCCACATCGTCGGCACCCTGGCGCTGTTGTCGGAGTCGGAACGGGTGCGGGTCAAGGGCTTCGTCATCAACCGCTTTCGCGGCGACATCGCCTTGTTGCAATCAGGTCTGGACTGGCTGGAACACGAGACCGGCAAGCCGGTATTAGGCGTGTTGCCGTATCTGCATGGGCTGCATCTGGAGGCGGAGGATGCGCTACCGCAAGCCACAACGGAATCGGCGGGGAAATTCCGCGTCGTCGTGCCAGTGCTGCCGCGCATTTCAAACCACACGGATTTCGATGCCCTACGCTTGCATCCGGATGTGGATTTCCGCTTTGTCGGCATCGACGAGGGTCTCAACGCCCCGCCGCCGGCCGATCTGATCATCCTGCCCGGTTCCAAATCGGTGCGTGCCGATCTGGCGTTTCTGTATGAACACGGCTGGCACAAACATCTGCAGCGGCATTTGCGTTTCGGCGGCAAGTTGCTCGGCATTTGCGGCGGGTTCCAGATGCTGGGCCAGGCGCTGCACGACCCGCTCGGCCTCGAAGGCGCGGCGGGTTCCAGCGCGGGTCTGGGTTGGCTGGAAATGGAAACCACGCTGGCGGCGGACAAACAGTTGCGCAACGCCCGCGGGCAACTAGCTTGGGGCGAGCCAGCGCAGGGCCATCTCAAGCAGGGGAATACACCCCCTCGGGGGGCAGCGACCGAAGGAAGCGTGGGGGCCGTCCACTCAGCCGCTGTTTCCGGCTACGAGATTCATGCCGGTATAAGCCACGGCGCAGCACTGGCGCGACCATTCGCGCGGCTGGATGGGCGTACCGATGGCGCCTTTTCCGAAGACGGACAAATCGCCGGCACTTATCTGCATGGCCTGTTTGATACCCCCGCCGCGGCCGCTGCCATCCTCGCTTGGGCGGGGCTGCGTTCCGCGCAGACGCCTGACATTCACGCACTGCGCGAAACCGCCATCGACCGCCTCGCCGACGCGGTAGAAGCGCACCTTGATCTGCCGCGTCTGCTGTCACTCTTGGGTTTGCCGTCGGACTGACGCAGCGTTATTCCGGAAGTTCCTAGGGATGCGCTGATTTATTCGATTTTTCGTATGGCTCGACAAGCTCGCCATAAACGGAATCAAATGGTTGCCGTTCATCCTGAGCCGTGAGCCTGTCGAACGGTCAAAGGATTTGTTCAGCGTTTCCTTAGCCTATTTGGGCTCTATGTGATTTGGAGTGGGTAAGGGCATTGCTCCCTCTCCCGCCGGGCTGGGGAGAGGGAAAGCGGCCTCAACTTTCATGGCATTCATGCCACTCCAAATCATGAAACCGATTGCAGGGGCCGTCCTCGTGCCTGCCCAACCAGGGCAACCACGGGGGGTTGCCCCTACGCCAATGACCTGGTTGTTTCACGCCAAGAAACGCCAGGTCGTCTTTGTAGGGGCAGGCCCCTGTGCCTGCCCTAGGGCGAATGGGAAACCACGGGGGGGGTGCCCCTACGCCAATGACCGTGTTGTTTCACGTTAACGCCGCCGGTTGATCAACGCGCGTCCCCCATCCGCCCTGCGGGCATCTTCCCCCGGTGGGGGAAGGATGGGCTCATGCGTTCCGGCAAGACCGTGACCGTTCGCGGTGAGCCATGGCGCCCACTCCAAATCACATAGAGCCCCTATGGCTCTATATGAAATCGAGTGGGTAGTGCAATTCATCGTACGGACCCGCGAGGATGAATTGCGGAAGTGAGGTGGAAAACCCTGTGCTTGCCTGATTTTCGTAGGGGCAACCCCCTGTGGTTGCCCATTCACCGTTAGGGCAGGCACGGGGGCCTGCCCCTACATGGGCCATGGCCGTCGTGGTTGCCAAAATGTGTAATGTGGCCAGATCCACTACCAATCACC
>CAMDCO010000033.1 GCA_945890495.1 Bordetella parapertussis
GGAAGAAATCTTCGGTGGCAGGGCAGACAGGCATCTCAAAACTCCCAGGTTTCAATGGCATAGCCGCCATAAACCGAGAGGAATTATACCCATAAATAGCGTTATTGTCTATTAATATCAATGTGTTATGAATAAATCAGGGGCGACTAGTTAGGGGGGGCGTTGATCAAGTCCTTCGATAGGCTCAGGGCGAACGGTAATCATATGATTCCATTCGTTGTTTGCTTGTAGAGCCGTGGACGGAATCGAATAAGTCAGTGCTTCCCTCGCCCTGTTGCCGTCCATGAATGATGGATGCGGCAGGGGCCTATAGACCGGCAAACCTCGCGCGTTTTTGGTCCCGCGCGTTTTTGGCCCGGCGCGGGGTGGCCGGGCCTGATGAGGGCTATTTTTGTTGGCTATACAGGAAGTTGGCGTAGGTCGCCTCGGACAGGCGATGCCACTGGATCTCCATGGCGCGGAACTTTTTCCACTCGGTGTAGATGCGGGCGAAGCTGGGGTTGGTCTTCGCTTCTTCGTCGTAGAGCTCAAATGCGGCTTGATACGCGGCCTGCAGGATGTCTTTCGGGAAGGCGTGCAGCTGAACCCCGTGCTTGACCAACCGGGCGAGGGCTTGCGGGTTTTTGTAGTCGTATTCGGCCATCATGTTGACATTGGCCTCGGCCGCAGCGGTTTCGAAGGCGGCCTTGTACGGATCGGGCAGCGCGTCCCATTGCTGCTTGTTTACATAGAACGACAACTGGGTGCTGCCTTCCCAGAAGCTGGGGTAGTAATAGTGCTTGGCGATCTTGTAGAAGCCGAGTTTTTCGTCATCGTAGGGGCCGACCCATTCCGTCGCGTCGATGGTGCCGCGTTCCAGCGCCGGATAGATGTCGCCACCGGCCAGGGTTTGCGGTAACACGCCCAGCTTGGCCATGACCTTGCCGCCCACACCGGGGATGCGCATCTTGATGCCCTTCAGGTCGGCGAGGCCTTTGATCTCCTTGCGGAACCAGCCACCCATCTGGGTGCCCGTATTGCCGCCCGGGAAGTTGACGATGTTGTAGGTCTGGTAGAGCTCGCGCAGCAAGGGCATGCCGCCGCCGAAGTACATCCAGGAGTTTTGCTGACGCGCCGTGAGGCCGAAGGGCACGGCGGTATCGAACGCCAACGCCATGTTCTTGCCGACATAATAATAACCGGCGCTGTGCCCGCATTCCACCGTGCCTTGTTGTACGGCGTCGAGGACTTGCAGGCCGGGAACCAGCTCGCCACCCGCATAGACACGGATCTGGAACTTGCCGCCGGTGATTCGGTTGATGCGGTCGGCCAAGACATCGGCCCCGCCGTAGATGGTTTCCAGGCTTTTTGGAAAGCTGGAGGCCAGCCGCCATTTGATGGTCGGCAGGTCGGCAAAGGCGCTGGGCGAGAAGGCACTGGCCGTCGTGGCGGCGAGGCCGAGGCCGGCCCCTTTGATAAAATCGCGTCTTTCCATGGGGTGACTCCTCTAGGGTGGATGTGTTGTGGATTATGCGCAGGGCGGCATTGACTGCCAAGGGTTTTGTTGTGTGTGGCGTCGACGGTACGCCGCCCGATAGTTTTACCGAATCAGGTGAAGGGCTCTTCCGGGACGATCGGTAAAGGCTTAGACTTGTAAGTGTTTTTCTTTCAGGAACTGAATCATGAAGAAGTTGATGATTGCAGGCGCTCTTCTGACGCTGCTCAGCGGTTGTGCGACCAAGGACTATGTCCATGACTATATACAGGGCAAATTGACACCGATTGCCAACCATGAAAAGTGGCTGGACGCGCATACCACGGAAATTTCGGCTAATTCGGCTGGCGTCGCTGGTGTGCAGTCGACATCGCGTGAGGCCTTGCAGCGGGCGATGGATGCCGGGAGATTGACCGAATCTCAGGGTCGCCAAATCGCCAACCATGAAAAGTGGCTGGACGCGCATACCAAGGAAATTTCGGCCAATTCCGCTGGCGTAGCCGGCGTGCAAGGGACGGCGCGTGAGGCCTTGCAGCGCGCGATGGAGGCTGGGCGATTGGCGGAGGGCAAGTTTGTGTATGCCACGGTGCTCAATGACGGCACGCTGCGTTTTCCCTTGGGACAGCCGGCCTTGTCGGTGGACGGCATGAAGGCGCTGGACGCCTTTGCGGCACGCCTTCGCAGCGAGAACCGTAATGTCTATGTAGAGGTTCAGGGCCATACGGATAACACGGGTAGTGCGGCCGGCAATCAGGCGCTGGGTCAGGCCCGTGCCATGGCGGTGCGTGACTATCTGGCGATGAAAGGGGCTATTCCCTTGCATCGCATGGATGTGATTTCCTATGGCGCGGCCGCTCCTGTGGCCGAAAACAAGACCCGCAAGGGCCGAGAGCAAAATCGTCGTGTTGTATTGGTGGTGTTGAAATGAGTGCGTTGCAGATCGAAGAAATGGAAGTGGGTACGGGCGCTGAGGCTGTAGCCGGCAAGGCCGTGACGGTGCATTACACGGGTTGGCTGACCGATGGCACCCTGTTTGATTCCAGCCATAGCCGCAACGAACCGTTCGAGTTCGCTCTTGGCCGTGGTCAGGTGATCCGGGGTTGGGACGAGGGCGTGGCTGGCATGAAGGTGGGCGGCAAGCGCAAGCTCACCATCCCGCCGGAAATGGGCTACGGCGCACGCGGTGCCGGTGGCGTGATCCCACCCAACGCAACGCTGATCTTCGAGGTCGAGTTGCTGGCTGTTTAATCGGCCCGTGGCAAGGCGCGCAGCTTGATGTCTGTGCCTATTTCACGCTGTTGATGTAGTTTGAATAACTGCCCTCGGCGATCTTGAACCAGGCAATCTCGCGGTTGCGGAATGATAGCCAGCCTTCGTAAATGCGGGCGAAATCCGGATTTTTGGCCGATTCTTCTGCGTAAAGAGCGAAGGCTGCGATGCGCGCTGCATCGAGGATGTCCTTGGGATAGGCGTGCAGTTTGACCCCTTGTTTGATTAGGCGGGCTAGCGCGGCCGGGTTTTTGGCATCGTATTCGGCCAGCATTTGAACATTGGCCTCGGCGCAGGCCATGGTGAACAGGGTTTGGTAGTGCTCCGGTAGGGCATTCCACTTGTCCAGATTGACATAGATCGAGAGCTGGGGGCCGCCTTCCCACCAGCCGGGATAGTAATAATGCTTGGCGACGCGGTGAAAGCCGAGCTTTTCGTCGTCGTAGGGGCCGACCCATTCGGCGGCATCAATGGCACCGCGTTCCAGTGACGGATACACATCGCTGCCCGCGAGCGTCTGTGGCACCGCACCCAGTCGCGCCATGATCTGCCCGCCCATGCCCGGGATCCGCATCTTGAGACCCTTGAGGTCGGCCAGCGAATGAATCTCGCGGCGGAACCAGCCGCCCATCTGCGCGCCGGTGTTGCCACAGGGAAAGCTGATGATCTGATGGCGTTTGAATAGGTCGGCCATGAGTTGGCTGCCTCCGCCGGCGTACATCCAGGCATTTTGTTGCCGTGCCGTGAGTCCGAAGGGCATGACGCAGTCAAAGGCCAGGGCCGAGTTCTTGCCGACATAGTAATAACTGGCCGATTGGCCGCATTCGACCGTGCCCTGCTGGACGGCATCGAGCACCTGGAGGCCGGGAACGATCTCGCCGGCGGCGTAGGGGCGGATCTGGAATTTACCCTGGGAGGCGGAGTGGATGCGTTGGGCAATCTGCTCCGCGGCCCCATAGATGGTGTCGAGGTTTTTGGGGTAACTGGAGGCCAGACGCCAGCGGACCGTGGGCCCATCGGCGAAGGCGCTTGTAGAGGCGAGCGTGGCCAGTCCGGCCAATCCGGCCTTGGCGCCGGCCCCTTTGATGAATGCGCGTCTGTCCATTTAGATCTCCCTCCGGGTGAACAACAAATCCCAAACGCCATGCCCCAGACGGATGCCGCGCGCCTCGAACTTGGTGAGCGGGCGGAAGGCGGGGCGCGGGGCATAGCCCTCGGCGGTGTTTTGTAGCAGCGGTTCAGCGGAGAGTACCGCCAGCATTTGCTCGGCGTAATTTTCCCAATCTGTGGCGAGATGGATGTAGCCACCGGGACGCAGCCGTTCGGCCAGCAGGTGGACAAAATCCGGCTGGATCAGGCGGCGTTTGTGATGGCGCTTTTTGTGCCAGGGGTCGGGGAAATAGATGTGGATGCCGGCCAGGCTCCTGGGCGCGATACCGTCACGCAGCACCTCGACGGCATCGTGTTGGATGATGCGCAGGTTAGTAAGCCCTCGCTCACCGATGGCTTTGAGCAGGGCGCCGACGCCGGGGGTGTGGACCTCGATGCCGAGGAAGTTATCCTCCGGGCGCTGGGCGGCGATCTCGGCGGTGGCTTGCCCCATGCCGAAACCGATCTCGACGATGGGGTCTGCGGCACGGCCAAACGCGGCCTCCAGATCGAGCCCTTGGTTTTTCCATGGCAGTACAAACCGTGGCCCTAGTTCGGCCAACGCCTTTTCCTGGCCGCTACCCATGCGCCCGGCGCGCAGCACGAAGCTTCTGATGCTGCGCTGTTGCTTTGCTTCCTCGCCCTCCGGATGCGGGGTTGGGGTGAGGGGGCCTGACATCAGGAGCCGATCATGCCGCTGGTGGGCGAGCTGGGGCTGGCCTGATACATCTTCTTCGGCATGCGGCCGGCCAGGTAGGCCTCGCGTCCGGCTTGAGTGGCTTTTTTCATCGCCGAGGCCATGAGTACGGGGTTTTGCGCGCCGGCGATGGCGGTGTTCATCAGCACGGCATCACAGCCCAGTTCCATGGCGATGGCAGCGTCCGAAGCGGTGCCAACGCCCGCATCGACGACGACGGGCACCGAGATGCGGTCGCGGATGATCTGCAAGTTCCAGGGGTTGAGGATGCCCATGCCGGAGCCGATCAGCGAGGCCAGCGGCATGATGGCGACGCAGCCGATGTCTTCGAGCTGCTTGGCGATGATGGGGTCGTCCGAGGTGTAGACCATGACCTTGAAGCCGTCTTTGACCAGCACCTCGGCGGCGCGCAGGGTCTCGACCACATTGGGGTAGAGCGATTGCGGGTCGCCCAATACTTCCAGTTTTACCAAGTCGTGGCCGTCGAGCAGCTCACGCGCCAGACGCAGGGTGCGGATGGCGTCTTCGGCCGTGTAACAGCCGGCGGTATTGGGCAAGTAGGTGAACTGGGACGGCGGTACGGCGTCGAGCAGGCTGGGCTGGCTCGGGTCTTGGCCGATGTTGGTGCGACGGATGGCGACGGTGACGATCTCGGCACCCGAGGCATCCAGCGCCGCGCGGGTCTCGGTGAAATCTTTGTATTTGCCTGTGCCGACCAGGAGGCGGGAGGAATAGGTCTTGCCGGCGATGATGAGTGGGTCCATGTCAGTCAGAAGATGAGGAGGGTAAAAAGGCTTAGCCGCCGCCGACGGCGACGACGATCTCGAGCTGGTCGCCCTCGGTGAGCGGGGTGTCGGCGTGGCGGCTTTTGGGCACGATCTCGCCGTTGAGTTCGACGGCGATGCGCTTGCCGGTGTAACCGAGCTGTTCGATCAGATCAGTGACACGGCTATCGTTGGGGAGTTGGCAGGGTGCGCCATTGACAAGAATTTGCATAAGGAGGGTCTGTAACGATACCCCCTGAATTTATCACGAGCCGCGTTCTGAGTATGTAGCCGGTTGTAGACCCCAGCGGGCGGCGATGGCGATGGTGTACAGCAGCAGCATGGAGCCGAGGGTGTCGCCAACCGCCATGGCCAGCCAACTCTGCAAGCAAACATCGAGCGTTTGCTTTTCATAGAAAGGGGACAAGACGAAGGCATGGTAGATCAGTTGGTGCAGGGTGGCCGACAGGAGGCCTTGACTGATGACGATGATGAGGATGTGCTTCAGGCGCAGGTTGGACAGGTCGGTCGGGATGCGTTGCCACCACTGCACCAGCTTGAACACGAGCAGGGCTGAAAATCCGGAGGCAAGGGCGAGCATGACCCCATTGAAGAGGTTCACGGTCTCGTGAAGGTCATCAAAGAACCACAAATAGGTGATCAGGGTGCCAATGGCGACGCCCAGCGCGCCGCGCCAGCCGAATACCAGCACGGATAGGGTGCGCACGCCCGCGGGGAAGAAAATAAGGGCGACGCCGGGCGCATAGCTAAGACTGGGAAGATGGATCTGCGCGGCCCACGCCAGCAGCCACGCGACCACAGGGATGGCAATCCACGCCCAGTACGGAATGTCGGGTAATGGGCGGGCGGAACGGTGGATCAAGCGGAGTCCCTTGAGGGTGGAATGGGGCTCATATTACGCGCGTAACACGGCCGTTACAAAGGCCCTGCTGATCGTTGTGCCATGCTTGCCAAGGCTTGTGCCCAGACACGGAAATGGGCTTGATATAAATCAATAGGCATCTCATTAATGGGACCCCGGGGTCTAATTTAATGCTATATTGAGATCAAGATCGATTTGCCCTGACGGTGGTTGTGGTTTTAAGAGGGCAGTCGGGCAGTTCCAGAAGGTCAGGGAGGCCGGAAGGGCGATGAGGGTCAGCACTTAGGGTGTTGGCCCTTGTTGCATTTTGGGTGCTGAGTGCGGCGATTTGAGTGTTACGCAGGGCGTGCCGTACAATCACGGTCTGGTTTCACGCTATGCGGGTGTAGTTCAATGGTAGAACGGCAGCTTCCCAAGCTGCATACGAGGGTTCGATTCCCTTCACCCGCTCCAATTTCCTTGCTGTATCGTGTGTTGCACAGCCCCTCTATCTGCTCGCCATGTCCGATCTCGCCAAAACCCTGGAAGTTATTAAACGCGGCTGCGATGAGCTGCTGGTCGAAGCTGAGCTGGTCGAGCGACTCAAGACGGGGCGGCCTTTGCGGGTCAAGGCCGGTTTTGATCCGACCGCACCGGATCTGCATCTGGGCCACACGGTACTGATCAACAAACTGCGCCAACTCCAGGACTTGGGGCATCACATTACCTTCCTGATCGGCGACTTCACCGGCATGATTGGTGACCCGACGGGCAAGAACGCGACGCGGCCACCGCTTACGACGGAGCAAGTGGCGGAAAACGCCAAGACCTACCAGGCGCAGGTATTCAAGATCCTCGACCCGGACAAGACCGAGGTGGTGTTCAACTCGCAATGGATGGGCGCCAAGAGTGCGTCCGACATGATCAAGCTGGCGGCGACACACACCGTGGCGCGGATGCTGGAGCGCGACGACTTTTCCAAGCGTTATGCGGCCGGGCAGCCGATTGCGATCCACGAGTTTTTGTATCCGCTGATGCAGGGTTATGACTCGGTGGAGGTTCGCAGCGATCTGGAGCTGGGCGGCACCGATCAAAAGTTCAACCTGTTGATGGGGCGCGAGCTGCAAAAACATTTTGGCCAGAAGCCGCAGTGCATCCTGACGATGCCGTTGCTGGAGGGACTGGATGGCGTCAACAAGATGTCCAAGTCGCTGGGCAACTACATCGGTATTGCCGAGTCGCCGCAGGAGATCTTTGGCAAGTTGATGTCGGTCTCGGACACGCTGATGTGGCGCTACATCGAGTTGCTGTCGTTTGCGGACCTGGAGACGATTCGCCAGTGGCGTGGTGAGGTCGAGGAAGGGCGCAACCCGCGCGACATCAAGGTGATGTTTGCACAGGAGATCGTGACGCGGTTTCATGATGCCGCTGCGGCTACCGCCGCGCTGGCTGATTTTGAGGCACGCTTCCAGAAGGGGGCGTTGCCTGACGAGATGCCGGAGTTCGCCTGGGCTTGCCCGGAGGGCGAGATGTCGGTGGCGCATCTGCTCAAGGAGGCGGGCTTGGTGGACAGCACCTCCGAGGCGATGCGTATGATCCAGCAGGGCGGCGTGAAGCTGAACGGCGAGAAGATCGCCGACAAGAATGGGCGTGTCCCCTCCGGAATGGTCTATGTGGCGCAAGTTGGCAAGCGTAAATTTGCCCGGGTGACGCTGTCCTGAGCGATCAATCTTTGCGCTAAGTGATTGAGGCGAAAGCCAAGACCTGCGGCGTGTAAGAAAAGTGCAAAAAATGCTTGACCGCCCGAATTTAGTGCCTATAATGCCGGGCTTCGCTGCTGAATTTGCAGCCGGTTCTTTAAAAACAAGCGCAGCCTTAAATGAGGTGTGGGCATTAGGTCTGGTGGAGTATTTGAAGGGTTTAGG
The DNA here is from genome assembly GCA_945890495.1 of Bordetella parapertussis. Classification (GTDB taxonomy): domain Bacteria; phylum Pseudomonadota; class Gammaproteobacteria; order Burkholderiales; family Thiobacillaceae; genus QYQG01. The sequence continues at coordinate 8,141 of CAMDCO010000033.1, forward strand.
CCCTTTGGATGCGAAGCGAAGAGATATACCTAATGCTTGCACTTAGAAGTTAATTCTGAGAGTAAGCGGCCTGCTTTACTGAGAAGTAATGTAGGTTAAATGTTAGTAAAAAAGTTTTAAGCAGAGATTAAACTGAAGAGTTTGATCCTGGCTCAGATTGAACGCTGGCGGAATGCTTTACACATGCAAGTCGAACGGCAGCACGGACTTCGGTCTGGTGGCGAGTGGCGAACG
>CAMDCO010000034.1 GCA_945890495.1 Bordetella parapertussis
GTGAAGGATGTGCTGCTGCTGGATGTCACCCCGCTGTCGCTGGGGATTGAGACCCTGGGCGGCGTGATGACCAAGCTGGTGGTCAAGAACACCACCATCCCGACCCGGGCATCGCAGACCTTTTCGACCGCCGACGACAACCAGAACGCGGTCACCATCCATGTGCTGCAAGGTGAACGCGAGATGGCCTCGGGCAATAAGAGCCTGGGTCAATTTAACCTTTCCGATATCCCGCCGGCACCGCGCGGTATGCCCCAGATCGAGGTGTCCTTCGATATTGATGCCAACGGTATCCTGCATGTTTCGGCCAAGGACAAGGGCACCGGCAAGGAGGCCAAGATCACCATCAAGGCCAACTCCGGTCTGTCGGACGACGAGATCAAGAAGATGGTTCAGGACGCCGAGTTGAACGCGGCTGAAGACCACAAGGCCTTCGAGTTAGCGACAGCGCGCAACCAGTGCGATAGCCTGATCCACAGTGCCAAGAAGGCCATCAAAGATGGCGGCGACAAGGTCACGGACGAGGAAAAAACCGCGATTGAATCGGCTATCGAGGCCGCTGAAAAGGCCATGAAGGACGGCGACAAGGACGAGGTTGAGGCCAAGACTCAGGCCCTGTCTGAGGCCAGCCATAAGCTGGCTGAAAAGATGTACACCGAGCAATCGGCCGCTGGTGCAGAAGGCAGTTGTGGAACCTGTGGCGCAGATGAGCCCTGCGGGAGCGACAAGAAGGCCGACGATGTGGTGGACGCTGAGTTTGAAGAAGTGAAGGACAAGAAGTAAGCTTGTAAAGCGCCGTGAGCGGAGAGTCGAGAGCGTGCTAAGCCGCGCCTCGACTTTTTCCGTTCACGGCACATGCCGCTCACTCCCCCGCTGATCACTTCCCGGCCTTTGGATCTTAACTATCTACTCTCGATGTACACATGAGCAAACGCGACTACTACGAAGTTCTGGGCCTCTCAAAGGGGGCCTCGGAAGACGAGATCAAGAAGGCCTTCAAAAAGCTGGCCATGAAGCATCACCCGGACCGCAATCAGGGTGATAAGGCCGTGCAAAAGGCGGCAGAAGAAAAGTTCAAGGAGGCCAAGGAGGCCTACGAGATTCTTTCTGATGCGGGCAAGCGGGGGGCTTACGATCAGTACGGACACGCCGGGATAAACCCCAATATGGGGGGAGGCCATGGCGGGGCTGGAGCCGGTAACTTTGGCGATGCCTTCTCGGACATCTTTGGTGATCTCTTCGGTGCCTCGGGCGGTCGGCAAGGCGGACAGGGCATGTATCGGGGTGCCGATCTGCGTTACAACTTGGAGTTGTCGCTGGAAGAGGCCGCGCGCGGGACCGAGACCAAGATCCGCATCCCGGTCATGGTCGCGTGTGAACCCTGCAAGGGTTCGGGTGCCAAGCCGGGTTCCAAACCGACCACCTGTACAACCTGCCAGGGCCATGGTCAGGTGCGCATGCAGCAGGGATTTTTCTCTGTTCAGCAGGCCTGTCCGCGCTGTCACGGCAGCGGCAAGATAATCACCGATCCCTGCCAGAGCTGTCACGGCGAGGGTCGGATCAAGCAACACAAGACGCTTTCGGTGCGTATCCCCGCTGGAGTGGACGAGGGCGATCGTATTCGTCTCGCGGGTGAGGGTGAGGCCGGGGTTCACGGTGGCCCACCAGGCGACCTGTTCGTTCAGGTGCATCTCAAGCCCCACGCCGTCTTTACCCGTGAGGGCGGGCACCTGCATTGCGAAATGCCAGTCTCTTTTACCAGCGCGGCCTTGGGCGGCGACATCACCATTCCGACGCTTGATGGTCAGGCCGTCCTCAAGATCCCGGCCGAGACCCAGACCGGCAAGGTCTTCCGCCTGCGCGGCAAGGGGATCAAGGGGGTGCGTGACAGCCAGCCGGGCGATCTGTATTGCCATGTTGTGCTGGAAACCCCCGTCAAACTCACCGAGCGGCAGAAGGAATTGTTGCGGGAGTTTGATACCATCTGTTGCGGTGCCGCAGAAAAGCACAATCCGCGGGCGCAGGGCTTTATGGACAAGGTTAAGGCCTTCTTCGGCTGATCTTGGACGCTATCGATCCCTCTGCTGCGTGTTCGGTCCAGAGCGAGGGTAAAGCGATGATTGAGGTCAAGGTTCCAGAACTATCCGAGTCGGTCAGTAGTGGCACCCTGCTGGCTTGGCGCAAGGCCGTGGGCGATACCATCGCGCGCGACGAAATCCTTGTCGATCTGGAGACCGACAAGGTGGTGCTGGAGATTAGTGCCCCTACGGCGGGTGTTCTGAGCGAGATCCTCGTTTCTGAAGGGGGTGAAGTGCAGGTCGGCCAAGTGATCGCTCGCTTGGGCGATGCCGGCAAGGGGGCGCAAAAACCGCTTTCTGACCCCCCTTCTGTAGAATCTACGCGACAGATCACCTCGCCGCCCGCTAGGGCAGGCACAGGGGCCTGCCCCTACGATGTCGTGGCCAGTCCAAAAGTGGAACCCCCAAGCGCACTGCCGTCCTTGGCCAAACGCCCGGAGTCCGTGTTCCTGCGACCGTCCCAGCGTCGTCAGATTGAGACCGCGGCCCCTTATGTGGCCCCTTATGCGGCCCCTTATGCGGCCCCCTCCCCAACGAATCCGGTGGTGACATCCCCTTCAGCAAACCCCGGGACGACCGTGCCGACCTGCGGCCAGGCCCGTAATGAGCGTCGGGTACCGATGACGCGTTTACGCCTGCGCATTGCCGAACGCCTGAAAGAGGCGCAGAACACGGCCGCGATGCTGACGACCTTCAACGAGGTCAACATGGGGCCCTTGCAGGCCGTGCGGCAGCGTTACAAAGATAGCTTCCAGCAGGAGCATGGCATCAAGCTAGGGCTGACCTCTTTTTTTGTGAAGGCTGTCTGTCATGCCTTGACGCAATATCCGATCATCAATGCGCGAGTGGATGGCCGCGATATCCGCTACCACGATTACTGTGATATTGGCATGGCGGTGAGTTCGGAGCGTGGCTTGGTCGTGCCGATTCTGCGTGATGCCGAGACCCTGGGTCTGGCCGCGATTGAACGCCGTATTGCAGACTTTGCCCGTCGCGCCAATGCCTTGCAGTTGCAGATTGAGGAACTGGAAGGCGGTACCTTTACGATCACCAACGGCGGCATCTTTGGGTCCCTGATGTCAACACCCATCCTCAATCCGCCTCAGTCGGCGGTGCTTGGCCTGCACAAGATTCAGGACCGCCCCATCGCCGAGAACGGCCAGGTGGTGATTCGGCCTATGATGTATCTAGCCCTCTCCTACGATCACCGCATCATTGACGGGCGCGAAGCGGTGAGCTTCCTCGCCAGCGTCAAGGAGAGTATCGAGGACCCGGCCCGTTTGTTACTGGAGCTGTAATGACTGAAGACGATGTGGTTGCCATCACCCGCGATTGGCTGGAAAAAGCGGTCATCGGGCTTAATTTGTGTCCGTTCGCAAAATCGGTCTATGTGAAGGAACAGGTGCGCTATGTGGTCAGCCAGGCGCGCCATACCGATGCCTTGCTGGAAGAACTGGATGCCGAACTAGACCTGCTGGCGGCGGCCGATGCCGAAAAGATCGACACCACCCTGCTCATCATCCCGCACTTGTTGCCGGACTTTCTCGATTTCAACGACCTGACCGCCCTTGCCGAGGAGGCCGTCGTCGATCACGAACTGGAAGGCGTGCTACAGGTGGCCAGTTTTCATCCCCACTTTCAGTTTTCGGACACCGAGTCGGACGCCATCAGTAACTACACCAATCGGGCCCCGTTTCCGATTTGGCACTTGATCCGCGAGGCCAGCCTGGCCCGCGCCGTCGCTGTCTATCCCAACCCCGAAGCGATCTACGAACGCAATATCGAGACCTTGGAGCGGCTGGGCCACGAAGGCTGGAACGCGTTGGGCATCCGCAAGCCGGAATAAGGCCGTCGTTTGTAGGGGGCCTAGATCCTACGGGCGGGTGGTTTTTGCCATGATTCGCGCTGCGTCAGCATTACCGGGATTTCGATCCGGGTGGAATTTATGAACAAGCGTCTTGACGAACAACGCTTGTAATCTGCACGAATGACCTCGGGCGGCGCGTCACGAGTCACCTTAAGATTATCGTAATGTGTGTAAACCTGAGCCAGGCTGCTTGAGCTTAAGGTTCAAGGCAAGGGGCGTGCCGTAGGCGCGTCCCGCTTGACCGCAGTGTTAGGCGCTGGAACGACCGCCATGAGTGGGAATGCTGAAGGATTGCGAATAGATTCGACAGACAAATCGATGTCCAGAGACGGCCAGTAAAGATGATTTTGGGTCGGCCATTCGACCAAGCAAAGTTGTTCGATGGTCGCGCCAAAAAACCACGGAAAGCTGGCAAAAGGCAAAAAAAGCTCTTCGTCGGCAAGCAACAGCCAAAAGCCGTGTTGTGAAACATGGGTGACTTCAGCTTGGGAAGTGAGTATTCCAGGCATGGGTAATTTCCTCCAAGTGAACAGCGATCAAATTCTGGGCTTCCTTGATTTGCTTGGACGAAAGCCCGGTATTCGTTGCTAGCCTCAATTCTGGCGTTAGCTAAAACTTGGCCTCGCCGTCAGGGTGGTTGACATGCACATGCATTCTTGACTCCTCTCGTGAGAAGAAAAAGAAGCGGAAACTGCCCTCGCGAAAAATCGTCGGTGCCATGGCAGGATTTTAGCGCCTAACGTCCAAGTTGGCTGAACTGCTCTCCGGGAATCTCGCGCAGAGGCGTGCGCTCCTGTGGGTCGGTGGTTTCCGCCATGGTTTTGTCGGAGGCCAGCCCTCTGGCCGAGGGGCTACAGGCCCTGCAAACCGCGCAGTAAGGCGAGCGCGTGCGCCCCATCGCCATGCACGCACACGGTGTCGCCTCGGAGCCTTATCCAGCGACCCTCCGCGCAGGCCATCTGGCCGGTTGCGGACCAGTGGCGCAGGCGTGCCACCGCATCGCCGGTGTGCGTTAGCACCGCGCCGGGCGCGCTGCGCGGGACCAGCGTGCCGTTTGCCTGATAGGCGCGGTCGGCGAAGATCTCTTCAAATACGGTCATGCCTCGCTCGCGGGCGAGCTGAACAACACGGCCGCCACTGAGGGCGTAGACCGCGCAGTGCGGGAAGTATTGCTGGATGGCCGCTAGATAGGCGCGGGCGATTGTCGTGTCCGCCTCGCTGGCGTGATACCAGGCACCGTGTAGCTTGATGTGGTGGAGCGGGACGGCAGTCGCTGCGGCGACCGTTGCCAAGGCCGTGACCTGCTGCACCACCTGAGTCGCTAGTGTCTCCGGCGTGACGGTCACCGGGCCACGGCCAAAGTCACCTGCCGGGCCGGGGTGTGCGCCCAGACGCACGCCGAACTCGGCAGCCAGTCGCACGGCTCGCGTCATGCTGGCGAGGTCGCCGGCGTGGCCGCCAACATGACAGCCACAAGCCACATTAGCTGAGGTGATACGGCGCATCAGGGCGCGGGTGCGGGCTGCGGGTTCGCCTTCGCCTAGGTCGCAATTGAGATCAATCATGACGCGAGTGTAAAACGAACCGTGCTGCCCGGCTGGGTCTGCACCAGAAGGCGCAAACAAAGCGGATCGATGACCGCGATCTTGGGGTAGCCGCCGACCGTCGGGCCGTCGTTCAGACACACAATCGGCTGGCCGTCCGGTGGCACCTGAAGGGTACCGATGCGTACCGGTTCGCTGAAAAGTTCCCGGTCGGGGACGGATAGTGGTTCACCCTCCAGCCGATAACCGCTACGGTCGCTCTGCCGCGAGACCTGCCAAGTCTGGGCGCACAGGGATTTCTTCGCCTGGGCCGAGAACTGCGCCCATTGTGGCCCCGGCCAGAGGCGGATGGGTAGCGCTCCTACGGCTAGGGGGTCGTCATGCAGAGGGCTCCCCGTGTCCGCGAGGGAGATGTCCGGATAGCGTCGAACGATACCCGCTCGCCACGCGCCGAGCGGATCACTTACGCAGGCGATGTTTGCATTCTTCGCCAGAGCGCTGCCGATGCCTGCCCGCAGACACACGCTGGTGCTCTCCAGCCAGCGCGGTGCATCGACCCCGCCGGGTAGGGCGAGATAGGACCAAACCCCCGGCGCGGCCGCTGTGATCTCCACGATCTCGCCGGGTTGGGCCATCCACGCGTGGGCATGGCCAAACCCGCTTAGGGCCATCTGCACCGGCGCGAGTACTCGCAAGCGGGCACCGGCTAGACATTCCAGCACGGGTGCATCGGTTCGGTTATCCAGCAAACGGTTGGCGAGTTGCATCGCGGTCCTGTCCATCGCCCCGGCGGGCGGGATGCCGAGATACCTGTAACCGATCCGCCCGGCATCTTGCACCGTGCAAAGTGGGCCTGGATGGAGGATCTCAAGAACGGCGTTCATTGCGGAATGAAGCGCAGCCGATCACCGGGCGCAAGCAGACAACGGGCGGTGGTCGGGTCGAACAGCACGACCTCCGTGTGGCCGATGACATTCCAGCCGCCGGGGCCGGGTAGGGAATAGATGCCGGTATGCGTGCCGCCGATGGCAACGCTACCGGCCTCGACGCGGAGGCGGGGCTTGTCCAGGCGCGGGGTGGCCAGTCTGGGGTCAAGCCCATCCAGATAAGGAAAGCCGGGCGCAAAGCCGATTAGATCGACGCGATATTCCGCTGTGCTGTGGCACTCAATAACCTCGGCAACCGGCAGCCCGGCGTGCTCGGCGACCCGTTCAAGGTCTGGGCCGTGGTAGTGGACGGGGATCTCGTGCAGGCAGTTTTCCTCTCCAGCGCTGCCGCACTCCCCTCTCCCGTTGGGAGAGGGGCTGGGGGAGAGGAAAAGCCTTCGTTTCAGCCACGCCTTCAGCACGTCTTCATCGCCTTGGCCAGGCTGGAACTCGAACAGCAGCGTGGTCATTCCGGGCACGCATTCGGCCAATCCGGCGGGCGGATCCTCTGCAACCTGTCGCCAAAGGAACTGGCGCAGTAAAAAGGCCCCGGTACCGGGCTGATCTGCGATGCGCAGCAGCCAAGCGTTGGGGCCGTAGGGTTTGAGTTTCAGATCGGTCAGATGCCGCGCAGCAATTCGTTGATACCCACCTTCGACAAGGTCTTGGCATCGACCTTTTTGACGATGACGGCGCAGTACAGGCTGTATTTACCGTCGGAGGAGGGCAGGTTGCCGCTGACCACGACCGAGCCGGCCGGGATGCGGCCATAGGTGATCTCGCCGGTCTCGCGGTCGTAGATGCGGGTGGATTGGCCGATATAAACGCCCATCGAGATGACCGCGCCGTCTTCCACGACCACGCCTTCGACCACTTCGGAACGCGCGCCGATGAAGCAGTTGTCACCAATGATGGTGGGGCCGGCCTGCACCGGTTCGAGTACGCCGCCGATGCCGACGCCGCCGGAGAGGTGCACATTCTTGCCAATCTGCGCGCAAGAGCCGACGGTGGCCCAGGTGTCGACCATCGTGCCTTCATCGACATAGGCGCCGATGTTTACATAGGACGGCATCAACACGACATTCTTGGCGATATAGCTGCCCCGGCGCGCGGCCGCTGGCGGTACCACGCGGAAGCCGCCTTCGCGGAAATCGCGGCTGTTGTAGTCGGCAAACTTGGACGGCACCTTATCGTAATAGTTGGTGAAACCGCCCTTGATGAAGCTGTTGTCTTCCAGGCGGAAGGACAGCAGAACGGCCTTCTTGATCCACTGGTGGGTGACCCAGGTCTGCCCCTCGACGCGCTCAGCCACACGGAGTTGACCTTTATCGAGCATGTCCAGCACGGTTGATACCGCGTCCTTGACCTTGGGTTCGGCATTGCGCGGCGTAATCTCGGCGCGGCGTTCGAAGGCTTCTTCGATGATAGATTGGAGTTCTTGCATGGGGCTTCCTTTGCAGTTCAGCGGGTTTGAATGAAATGACGGATACGCTCGGCCGCCTCGACACAGGCCGCCAGCGGTTCGACGAGGGCGATACGGACGAAGCCGGTGCCGGGGTTGACTCCCTTGGCCTCGCGGGCGAGGGTGCTGCCGGGCAGCAGGGTGACATTTTCTTGGCGGTAGAGTTCGCGCACGAAGTGGGTGTCGTCTCCATCCGGCACTTGCGCCCAGAGGTAGAACGCGGC
>CAMDCO010000035.1 GCA_945890495.1 Bordetella parapertussis
TCCAATACCTGTGCCCGGTTCGCTTCTTTGTGACTCATCAGTTTGTCCATCTTCAAAATGTCCGCCGCCAGTTTTAACTGGGCCAGGTTGTATCACCTGCGGACATTTCTACTTGGGAGAAACCGGACATTACTACTTGGGGCTAACAAATCCAGAAGCATTGCTGGCCAATTGGACCGGTGACTGCGATGATAGCCGCCCATGTCAGTCAAGCTTCCGATCCATTCCCTGCTGCCCGTTTTTGCCCTCTTGATTGCCGCTGTGGCCTGGGGATCGGTGTGGTATCCCTATCGCCTGTTGAACGAGGCGGGGATCGGCGGCGGCCTGGCCTCGATCCTGACCTATGGTTTGAGCCTGCCCTTTTTGTGGTGGCTGTACGGCACGCAGACCCAGACTTATCGGCCCTTCTGGAAGGGGCTGTTGTTCTTGGCGCTGGCGACGGGTTGGACCAATCTCTCCTATGTCCTGGCGGTGTTGAACGGCGAGATCTTGCGCGTCATGTTGCTGTTTTATCTGGCGCCGGTGTGGACCTTGCTGTTTTCCTGGTGGATGCTGGGCGAGGCCCCCGATCGGCGCGGTTATGCCGTGTTCGTGTTGGCCTTGGCCGGGGCTTGGGTGATGCTGGATGTCGGGCATGGTTTTCCAATGCCGACCCATCTCGGCGAATGGCTGGGACTGGGGTCTGGCATGGGCTTCGCCCTCGCCAATGTCCTTACGCGGCAACTGGCACCCGTTCCCGTGGGTGTACGCAGCCTGTGGATATTTGCTGGGGTGCTTGTGGTCTCGCTGCCCGCGTTCCTCTATGAGGCTAGCTTGCCGAGCGCGGGGGCCTGGTTCGTGATCCTGACGGGCTGGGGCGCCTGGCTGTGGATCCTGCTGATTGCCGTGGTCCTGTTTCTGGCCACGCATGCGGTTCAGTATGGTTTGGCGCATATTCCGCCCAACCGGGGCATTGTGATCCTGCTGTTTGAACTGATCGTCGTGGCGGTGACCGGCGTGTGGTGGGCGGAAGAGATCATTGAGATGAACGAATGGATTGGCGGCGCGATGATTCTCGCGGCGACCCTGGTGACGGCTGAAGGGAAAGACCATGATCCGGCTCACTGAATTACTGCACGCCTCTTTGTTGGTCGCTGACCTGCCCACGGCGCAGGCCTTTTACGAGGGGGTGTTGGGCCTGATACCGGATGCCCATCGCCCTGAGCTGGGTTTTGACGGCGTCTGGTATGCGGTGGGTGCGGGCGCGATTCACCTCTTGGTTGTTCCTAATCCGGATCCGGTTACGGGGCGACCCTCGCACGGGGGCCGTGATCGTCATGTAGCGATCGGCGTGGCCGGTTGGGCTGAACTGCGCGCCCGTCTGGATGCGCAGGCCATTCCCTATACCCTAAGCCGTTCGGGCCGCGCCGCCTTATTCGTGCGCGATCCCGATGGCAATGCGCTGGAACTGATTGAGGTCTCCCATGGCTAAGGACAAGACCCTTTTCGTCTGCAATGAATGTGGCGGCCAGGTGCAGAAATGGCAGGGCCAGTGTCCGCATTGTCTGGCCTGGAACACGCTGACCGAGCAGGTAGTTGAGGCCCGGCCGGCCTCGGCGCGGCACGCCAGTCTGGCCGGTAGCGGTGCACTGACGCGACTGGCGAGCATCGAGGCCAAGGATGTGCCGCGCATTGCGACCGGTATTTCCGAGTTTGATCGCGTGCTGGGCGGCGGTCTGGTGAAAGGCGGGGTGGTGCTTTTGGGGGGCGATCCCGGCATCGGCAAATCGACGCTGTTGTTGCAGGCCTTGGCCCATTTGGCGAAGCAACTCCCCGTGCTTTATGTCAGTGGTGAGGAGTCGGCCCAACAGATTGCCTTGCGTGCGCAGCGCTTGGAGTTGGGTCAGACCGATATGCCGCTGTTGCCGGAAACCCGTCTGGAAACGGTGCTCGCCACCTTAGAGTCTGAGCAGCCGGCGATCGCGGTGATCGACTCGATCCAGACCGTGTATACGGAACAACTGACCTCGGCGCCGGGCTCGGTGGCGCAGGTGCGCGAATGCGCTCAGGCCCTGACTCGCTACGCCAAGCGTAGCGGCACAACCCTGATTCTGGTCGGTCATGTCACCAAAGAGGGTACCTTGGCCGGGCCGCGCGTGCTGGAGCATATCGTCGATACGGTGCTGTATTTCGAGGGCGATTCGGGTTCCAGTTTCCGCATGGTGCGGGCCTTCAAGAACCGCTTTGGCGCGGTCAACGAACTGGGCGTGTTTGCCATGACTGAAAAGGGCCTGAAGGCGGTGAGCAACCCCTCGGCCCTGTTCTTGAATCGGAGCGAGCGCGAGGTTCCGGGCTCCTGCGTGGTGGTGGCTCAAGAAGGTACGCGACCCTTGCTGGTGGAGATTCAGGCCTTGGTTGATGAGGCCCACACCCCCAGTGCGCGACGGCTGACGGTGGGTCTGGATCAGAACCGTTTGGCGATGTTGCTGGCGGTATTGCATCGCCACGGTGGTATCGCCTGTTACGACCAGGATGTGTTCGTCAACGCCGTCGGTGGGGTGCGCGTGCTGGAACCCGCCGCTGATCTGGTCGTGTTGATGTGTATCGTCTCGTCGCTACGCAGCAAACCCTTGCCGCATACTTTGGCGGTCTTTGGCGAGGTGGGTCTGGGGGGTGAGATTCGTCCGGTGCAGCGCGGTCAGGAACGGCTGAAAGAGGCCGTCAAGCTGGGTTTTACCCGGATCTTGTTACCCAAGGCCAATCTGCCCAAGCAGCCGATGGCCGGCATCAGCCTGCACGGGGTCGCCCACCTGAGTGAGGCCCTGGATTTCCTGCGCGGGCTGTAGATCATTTCGGTTTTTTTAGGGCCACCACGCTGACCAATTCCGAATACCTCGCCAGTAGGGCATCACTGGTCAACAGATAGGCCGGGATAGACTGTGCCTGGGCAACCAGCAGTCGGTCGAATGGGTCGCGGTGATGCCATGGCATGTCGGTCACTCGATGGCAGTGGCTGGACAGAATGGGTAATTCCATGAAACCGGTGTCGAGGGCTAGTTTCTCGATGTCTTCGGGGAGAAAACTGAAATCCTCTCGCCCCAGCGAGCGTTTGATGGCGATCTCCCAAATGCTGGCGCTGCTAAAAAACACAGTGTTTGTTGGCTCTCGCAGTTGCGCCTGAGTTTCCTCGGGCAGGATGCCCGGGTCAATGAGGGCAGCCAACAGGATGTTGGTGTCCAGCAATATTTTCTTCTGTGCGGTCATCGTCATTCACCGGTTTCAAACAGGCCCTGGATGATTTCATCGTGGAGGTGTGAGAAATTACCAGGCAAGGTGAATTGCCCACTCCCCCGCCCAAGAACACGGGGTTTAATGTCTTCCGAGTGCAATGGAACCAGGCGTGCTATGGGTTTTCCCGCTCGTGCGATGAGAATTTCTTCACCAGCGGCAGCCTGATCGACGAATCGGGAGAAATGGGTTTTGGCTTCGTGGATATTGACGGTTTGCATTGAAGTGCCCCTAGTAGACAGAACGGGCTAAGTCTAGTCCAGTCTTTCTCGGTGGGTCAAGCATGCAACAGGGGTTGGATTATTCCAACCGTTTCGTAGCCTCCACGGCGGGACATTGCACCGTCTGCAGGGCAACGCTTCTACAGCCCGATCGTGGGCGCGAAAGGATTTGCGCTGAGTTGCCCCGGTCGCCAGTTCAGGCGTTGGCCGCGCCAAGCGGGGTCGGGGCGTTCCAGCAGGGTCAGGATATCGCGGGCGAGGTCGGCCGGGGTGGGCAGGGTCGTCTTGTCTTCACCCGGGTGACTGAGCGCGCGTTGCGGTGAGCGAATCGGGCCGGGGACGATCAGATGTATGCGCAGGGCGGGTTCGTCGCGCCACTCGGCGGCCTGGATCTGAAAATAACTCTCCAGTGCGGCCTTTGAGACCGCAAACCCGCCCCAAAATGCGGCCGGGTGGGCGCCGTGGGTCTCACCGATCAACACGATGGGGGCATCATCAGCGCGGCGTAACACGGGGGCGCAGGCCTGGTTGAGCAGGAAGGGGGCCACGCTGTTGACGCGGAATTGCTCCAGCCATTCGGCGGAGGTTTGCTGTAATAGTGGGGAGGGGGCCAGATAGGCGCTGGCGGCGTGAATGATGCCGTCGAGCCGGCCCAGCCGAACCCGGATGGCCGCGGCCAAGTCATCGTACTGGTCATCGACCGCCGTGCTGAAATCCATGGGAAACAGGGCCGGTTCGGGGCCGCCGGCGGCGATGATGGCGTCGTAGGTCTTTTCCAGCGCGGGCAGGCTGCGGCCCAGAAGGACCACGGTGGCGCCGGCCTGACCGAGGGCGAGGGCGACGGCGGAGCCAATGCCACCTCCGGCACCGGTTACGAGATAGGTTTTGTGGGCGAAGAAGGTCATACGGGGACACGAAGCAGTAAGCGGGCGCATTGTACGCCACTGCGGACGGCCCCTTCGAGCGTGGCGGGGTAGTCCGGATGGGTGTAGTCGCCGGCCAGCCACAGGCCGGGCAGGTTCGTCTTGGCGTTGAAACGCGGCCGGTTCGGGGTGGCGGTGAAGGTGGCGCGGCGTTCGTGGACCCAGCGATGGGCCTGCAAAGGCGGCAGGGGGCCACAACGCTGTTCGAGCAGGGCGAGCCAGTCGGCCAGGCGTTGAGCGGGATTTGCTTGATGGTGCGGGCCATCCGCGCTGGCGACGAGACAGACGAGACCCTCGGCGTTGTCTTGACGGTCGATCAACCAGGGCGCGTCCATCTCGCCCAAGGCTTGCATCGGGTAGGGCAGGGGCAAGTGGCGGGAAAAACGCAGCCAGAGGTTTGTGATGGGCTGCCAACTTAGGCGGGTCAGCGCAGATTGCAAGGCCGTGGCGGGATGTCCTTCTTGATGTCCTTCCAGCAGGCGCGCGGTCTCGATCGGTGAAGTGGCCAGAATGAGTTGTGCATAGGGGGGGGCTTGATCATCCAGCCGCCAGCCGTCCACGGTGTGCCGAATCTGCCGGATACGTTGGCCAATGTGCAGATTCGCCCCCTGTTTCTCGAGCCAGCATCGGGCGGGTTCGCTGAACACCGCCTCCAGGCGGGTGCGCGTGAACAGCGCATCGCTGGCGGTGCGTGGGCCGCCCAGGCTGTCGCGCAGGACGATGGCGAAGGTCTGCGCCGAGGCGAGATGGAGGGGCGTGTTCAGGGCGGCCAAGGCGAGGGGCTGCCAGAGACGGCGGACGAGTCGCTCCGGTTGGCCTTCGTGGTGCAACCAGTCAGCCAGAGGGCGATCAGCGACAAGCTGCCAGCCCTGTCCTTGCAGGCGGTGAATCAGCCGCGCGGCGGCCCATTTTTCGTGCCAGGACAGGCCGCGTGCGGTGGCCAGGCCCACAACCAGATGCAAGGGCGCGGGGAGCTTGGGCAGACGCAGGTCGAGGTCCGGGCCGAGCAGACGCAAGGGGTGGCGATCCAGGGCCTCACGCGTGCCAAGGAGGTCGATCAGGCGCAGGGTCTCGGTGTAGGCACCCAGCATCAGATGCGGGCCGTTGTCGATTTCAAGACCCTGCCAGCGCATGGCGCGGGCGCGACCGCCCAACAGGGGTGCGGCCTCGAACAGCGTGACCGGGCGGCCGGCCAGGGTGAGTTCGATGGCGGCGGCGATACCGGCCCAGCCCCCGCCGATGATGGCGATGCGTTGTTGGCTCATTGGGCCATTATCGGGCCAGGATCATTTGGCTAGGATCATCTGGCCAGAAACCCGATTTGGACGGCGATCCAGAGCTTGCGCCAGGCCGGCAGGCGGATGCGGGCGTTGATGGGAAAACCGGCACGGCGGGTCTCGTCCAGAACGGCGCGGTAGATGCCCGCCATGATCAGACCCGGGCGCTGGGCGCGACGATCCACCGCCGGTAACAGGGCGAGGGCCTCGACATAGGTTTGCTCAGCACGCTGATATTGAAACTGCATCAGGCCGGCATAGTCGCCATCGGGCCGACCGGCCAGCACGCTCGCCTCGCTGACCCCGAAGCGGGTCAGTTCCTCCTGCGGTAGGTAGAGGCGTCCGCGTCGGGCATCCTCACCGACATCGCGCAGAATATTGGTGAGTTGCAGCGCCAGGCCGAGGCGTGCGGCGTATTTGAGCGTATGCGGGTCCCGGAAGCCGAAGATGCGCGCCGACAGCAGACCGACCACGCCGGCGACGCGATGGCAATAAAGGCCGAGTTCGCGCATCGCGTGGTAGCGCTGCCGGGTCTCGTCCATGTCCAGATCCATGGTCATGCCATCGAGCAGCGCCTCAAAGTCCTCTTGCGGCAGTCCATAACGGCGAACGACGGGTTGCAGCGCGCGTGCGACGGGGTGCTGCGGGGGCTCATCAGGTGAATCGGCGTAAAGGCGTTCGATCTCACCGCGCCACCAGGCCAGCTTCATCCGGGCGAGGGGCCGGTGAGTGGCCTCGTCAACGATATCGTCCACCTCGCGGCAATAGGCATAGAGGGCATTCATCGCCTCCCGCTGCGGACGCGCCAGAAAGCGGAAGGCGAGGGTGAAGCTCGACCCGCTTTGGGCCGCCTTCTCGGCGCAATAGTGGGTCGGCAGGGCGTCCGTCATCGCGGGATCAATGGGAACAGCCTCCCGTACCGCAGGAATGACCCCCGGTATTGCCCGTTTTCTTGTTCGAGCGAGGGAACAGCGCACGCCAAAACAGCCTGGGCCAGTCGCGCAGGGTCAGGGTCGGGCGCGCCTTAAAACAGTCCCCTCGGCTGGCCTCCAGCTTGTCCAGAATGCGCTCGCCGCCGAGCAGGATGAGGCGCATCTCCAGACCGATGCGGCCCTTCAGCGCCACGCCCAGCGGCGAACCGGCATGCAACATGCGCCGCGCCCGTTCAAGCTGCGCGCGCATGAACTGTTGCCAGAGGAAATCGACATCGCCCGCCGCGATCTGCCTCTCGGTCACGCCCGCACGGTGCATCTCGTCCTGCGGCAGGTAAACACGGTCTTTTTGCCAGTCGAGTGCCACATCCTGCAGCATGTTGATGAGTTGCAGGGCCGAACAAATTCCATCCGACCAGGCCTGGTGACGCGGGTCGTGGTCGTCGAACAAGGCCAGCATCAGGCGACCCACCGGGTTGGCCGAACGGCGGCAATACTGCATGACCTCGCCGAAATCCGCGTAACGGGTCTTGGTGCAATCCTGGCTAAAGGCGTCGAGAAGATCGTAAAAGGCCTGGATGGGCAGGGCATGCCGGCGGATGGCGTGCGCCAGCGGGCCAAAGATAGGGTCGGCTGGGGCTTGTCCGGCGGCAATCGCGTCGATCTGGCTACGGTATTGGGCCAAGGCAGCCAGTCGCGCTTCCGGGGTTGCATCGCCCTCGTCGGCCAGGTCATCTGCGCTACGGGCAAAGGCGTAGACAGCCCGCACCGCCGTGCGTAACCGCCACGGCATCAGGACGGAAGCGACCGGAAAATTTTCGTAATGCCCGGGGTGAAGGAGCGGAACGGCGGGGTCGGCAGAAGACATGGGCGTAGGCGAAGAAGGGGCGCGTCAGTTTAACCGCATTGCCGGCGGCTTGAGGAGGGGCCTTCCCCCGTTTTTTGGCTCTTGGTGATTGGTAGTGGATCTGGCCACATTACACATTTTGGCAACCACGACGGCCATGGCCCATGTAGGGGCAGGCCCCCGTGCCTGCCCTAACGGTGAATGGGCAACCACAGGGGGTTGCCCCTACGAAAATCAGGCAAGCA
>CAMDCO010000036.1 GCA_945890495.1 Bordetella parapertussis
GCCCGCTGCCAACCACCCTTGGAGAAAAACGCCCGTCGGCAAAGCCGCCTACGACGGGCAACACGCTACACCGTAGCAATGCGCGGGCGGGGTAAAGCGGACATTTCTACTTTGCAGAAAAGCGGACATTTCTATTTGGCGTTGACAGACTTTCATGCGCTGAGAAACGGTTTTCCCTTGAAATTTTGCCTTTCTCCCCCATTCAGACGAGACTGCCAAAGAAATTTACCCTCCTTGACCATGACCGACACCCTTCCGTCTGACGAAACGACCGTCCTCCCGCCATCGAGCGCCCCTCTTTTGGAGGGCGAAATTATGAATGTGGATTCCGCTTCCGGGGGCTCGCCTTCCGAAACCCCCAATCTGCCGGCCCAAACCTTTCCGACCACGATTCATATCTTACCGTTGACGGAGAAACCCTTCTTCCCGGCGCAGAGCTTGCCCTTGGTCATGAACGAGGGGCCGTGGATGGAAACGGTGCAGAAGATTGGCGAGACGCAGCATCATTTGGCTGGGCTGGTTCTGGTTCATGGCGATTCTTCGGAGGAGGTGCGTCCAGACGATTTTTATGTGACGGGGACGCTGGTGCGCATGCATCACCCCCTGCGCGCCGATGGCAAGATCCAGTTCATTGCTGAGGGGATGACGCGTTTCAGGGTGGTGGAGTGGATCTCGGGTAAGGCCCCTTATTTTGCTCGGGTGGAATATCTGCCTGAGACGGGCTACGACACCGAGAATGAGGAAATCAAGGCCTATGCCTTGGCCATCCTGGGCTCCGTCAAGGAGTTGTTGCCGCTCAATCCGTTGTACTCGGAGGAGTTGAAGCTCTTCCTTAACCGATTCTCGCCTAATCAGCCCGCCCTGTTGGCCGATCTGGCCGCCAGTCTGACAACGGCCCCCAAGGAGCGCCTGCAAGAGGTGTTGGAATCCTTTGACCTGCGCAAGCGCATGCAAAAGGTGTTGGTGTTGGTCAAAAAAGAGCTGGAGGTGGCGCGGCTGCAGAACCAGATTCAGGAGAAGGTCGAAGAGACGATGACCGAGCAGCAGCGTGAGTTTTTCTTGCGCGAGCAGCTGCGAACCATCCAGAAGGAACTGGGTATTGCCAAGGACGATCGTACCGCTGATCTGGACCTGTTTCAGAGGCGTATCAAGAAGCTGATCCTGTCAACCCAAGCGACTAAGAAGATCGCCGAGGAAATGGACAAGTTGTCTGTACTGGAGCATGGCTCGCCGGAATACATGGTGACGCGTAACTATCTGGATTGGCTGACGAATCTGCCTTGGGGTAGATACACCAAGGACAAGCTCGATTTGGTTCGCGCGCGCAAGGTTCTGGATCAGGATCACGATGGCTTGGACGAGGTGAAGGAACGGATTATCGAATTCCTCGCCGTTGGCACGATGAAGGGCGAGGTGGCCGGTTCCATCATCCTGCTGGTGGGTCCGCCGGGCGTGGGTAAGACCTCAATCGGTCGCTCGGTGGCGCGCACGCTGGGACGCAAGTTTTATCGCTTTTCGGTGGGCGGGATGCGCGACGAGGCCGAGATCAAGGGCCATCGTCGTACCTATATTGGGGCGATGCCGGGCAAGTTCATCCAGGCGATCAAAGAGGCGGAGTCGCAAAACCCGGTGATCATGCTCGACGAGGTGGACAAGATTGGTGCGTCGTATCATGGCGATCCGGCCAGCGCGCTTCTGGAGGTGCTGGACCCTGAGCAGAATGTCGAGTTCCTCGATCACTATCTCGACGCGCGTTTTGATCTGTCCAAGACGCTGTTTATTTGCACCGCCAACCAGATTGATTCGATCCCGCCGGCACTGCTCGATCGCATGGAAATCATTCGCCTGTCGGGTTATCTGACCGAGGAAAAGGTGGCCATTGCGCGCCATCACCTGTGGCCACGGCAACTGAAAAAGGCAGGCCTAAAGCGCGGTCAAATCACCTTGGCTCAACCGGCGTTACGAAAACTGATCGAGGGCTATGCACGCGAGGCCGGTGTGCGCCAGCTTGAAATGAATCTGGGCAAGATCGTGCGCAAGGGCGTGGTCAAGCTGTTGCGCAAGGAGGCCACGCACATCCAGGTGAACGCGGGCGATCTGGAAGGCTATCTGGAGCAGCCGGTGTTTCGTCCGGAAAAGCCGCAGGCCGGCATCGGGATTGTCACGGGGCTGGCCTGGACCTCCATGGGCGGCGCGACGCTGACCATCGAGGCCGCGCGGGTGAATACCCTCAATCGCGGTTTCAAACTCACCGGCCAGTTGGGCGATGTGATGAAGGAATCGGCGGAGATTGCCTATTCGTATATCTCCAGCCATCTCAAGACCTATAAGGGAGACCCTAAGTTTTTTGATGCGGCCTTTGTGCATTTGCATGTGCCGGAAGGCGCTACACCCAAGGACGGCCCGTCGGCCGGCGTGACCATGGCGACCGCACTGCTGTCGCTGGCGCGGGATGAAAAGATTGCGCGGCCCTTGGCAATGACCGGCGAGTTGACGCTGACCGGGCAGGTGTTGCCGGTGGGCGGCATCCGCGAAAAGTGCATCGCCGCCAAGCGTATCCATGTGACGGAGCTGATCTTGCCGGAAGACAACCGCCGCGACTTTGAACGCCTGCCCGAGTTTGTGAAGGCGGGCCTGACGGTGCATTTTGCCAGCCATTACCGCGAGGTCGCCAAAATCTGCTTTGGGCGGTAAAGTCGGGGCATGATTGCCGCCACCCATCCCGAGATTGTGTTTCCGGAGCCTGCCCTTGCCCCCGCTGTGGCCCGGGTGCTGGGTGAGCCGTGGCTGGACCTGCCGCAAGATTTATATATCCCACCCGAGGCGATGGAGGTCTTGCTGGAGGCCTTCGAGGGGCCGTTGGACCTGTTGTGGTGGCTGATTCGCCGCAATGACATCGATATTCTCGATATCCCCATGGCGGCTTTGACCCGGCAGTACATGGATTATGTCGAGACCATGCGGTCGCGCCGTCTGGACCTGGCCGCCGAGTATTTGGTGATGGCGGCGATGCTGCTGGAGATCAAATCGCGCTCGCTGCTACCGCGTCCGGTCAAGGCCGGTGTGGCCGATGAGGCGGCCGATCCGCGTAATGAACTGGTGCGGCGCTTGTTGGAGTATGAACGCATTCGGCAGGGGGCTCGTGATCTAGATGCCCTGCCACGAGGTGGGCGCGATTTTCAGCCGGTCTCAATTTGGGTAGAGCGGATGACGATGCTGCACTTACCCGAGGTTAGTGTGGAGGATCTGCGTCTGGCATGGGAGGGCGTCCTGAAGCGGACGCAGTTGAATCGCCACCACCGTATCGGCCGCCAGGAACTCTCGGTGCGTGAGCACATGAGTCGTATCTTGAAGCAGTTGGCGGGCGGGATGCATGCCCTGTTTGAAGACCTATTCCCGGCGCAGGGCGGTCGCGCCGAACTAGTGGTGACCTTTCTGGCTATACTGGAACTGGCGCGCGAGCGCCTAATTGAGCTGACTCAGGTTGATGCCTGCGCTCCCCTTCATGTGCGCTTGCATGTCGTCTGAGGCCCCGATGACCCTGGCAGAACTCAAGCGATTGCTTGAGGCCGCCTTGCTGGCGAGTGCCGAGGCCTTGCCGGTGGCGCGTTTGCGGCAGATGTTCGGTGAGGTTTATGGGGCCGAGGTGTTGCGCCGTTGTTTGGAAGAATTGCAGGCGGATTGGCGGGGGAGGGCGGTGCAACTGGTACAGGTCGCCGAAGGTTGGCGGTTTCAGACCGCTGCCGAGATGCAGCCCTGGCTGGAACGCTTGAATCCGGTGACGGTGCCACGCTATTCGCGAGCCGTCCTTGAAACCCTGACGATCATCGCTTATCGTCAGCCGGTGACGCGTGGCGATGTGGAAGAGATTCGTGGTGTGGCGGTCAGTACGCCGATTATTCGTACCCTGGAAGAGCGGGGCTGGGTTGAGGTGATCGGTCATCGTGATGTGCCGGGCCGCCCCGCCCTGTACGCAACCACGCGGCGTTTTTTGAGTGATTTGGGGCTGCGCTCGCTGGTTGAGTTGCCACCCTTGCCGGAGATTGGCAGTACGCCTGTAACGCTCCCATTATTGGATGTAGAAAATGAAGAATCGAACGCAGTACACTGAAAATTCGAACGCTGTTGAAGCGGATGCACCTGCCAAGACGGCATCCATGCCGGGCGAACGCTTGCACAAAAAGCTGGCAGAGTCGGGGGTGGGCTCGCGCCGTGAGATGGAGACCCTGATCGCCGAGGGGCAGGTCAGTATCAATGGTAAGAAGGCCGAGGTAGGCGATCGTTGCCAGCGGGGCGACCGTGTTCGCGTCAAGGGTTATGAGGTTCGGCTGAACTGGGATGTGAAACAGCAAATGGCTCGGGTCTTGCTCTATCACAAGCCCGAGGGCGAGATCGTTTCACGGGATGATCCGGGTGGTCGGGTGAGTGTGTTCGATCAGTTGCCGCGTCTGCGCGGGCAGCGCTGGGTGGCTATTGGCCGGCTCGATGTGAGTACCGAGGGTCTGTTGATCTTTACCACCAGCGGGGAATTGGCGAATCACATGATGCATCCGCGCTATGGGATGGATCGTGAATATGCGGTGCGGGTGCTGGGCGGTTTGACCCCGGAGCAGATTCAGCAACTGATCGCGGGTGTCGAACTGGATGATGGCATGGCCCGAGCCTCCAGTGTGGTCCTGGCGGGAGGCGACGAAGAGGCGGCTAATCAGTGGTACCGTCTGACCTTGTCCGAGGGGCGCAACCGTGAGGTGCGGCGCTTGATCGAGGCCCTGGGTCTGACCGTCAGCCGCCTGATTCGGGTTCGTTTCGGTCCGGTGAGCCTGCCACCCCGGCTTCGCCGCGGGCAGTATCTGGAACTGGACGAGCGCGAGTCTGCTCAATTGGTCGAGGCCTGTGGCTTATCCAATGCGGGCGCACCTAAGCCCATTCGCCGTTCCCGGGCCCAGGCACGCCGTCCGGGCTGAGACTGGCCTAGGTTTAATTTGGGCTCTTGGTGATTGGTAGTGGATCTGGCCACATTACACATTTTGGCAACCACGACGGCCATGGCCCATGTAGGGGCAGGCCCCCGTGCCTGCCCTAGCGGTACATGGGCAACCACAGGGGGTTGCCCCTACGAAAATCAGGCAAGCACAGGGTTCCCCCCTCCCCTCCGCAATTCATCCTCGCGGGTCCGTACGATGAATTGCACTACCCACTCGATTTCATATAGAGCCTTAATTTGTAACCTTCCTTTTGATGTAGTGGGACTGCGTATTGGCATCAATGTTTGGTAAATAGGATAACAATATGCTAATATTTGCATGCACGCATAAAAACTTATGGCCATGCGTCAAGGCTGATCCAGTCGTTTGTGAGAAAACTTTGCAAGGAGAGTGACATGTTAAAAATATTAGGTGGTTTTATCGCGGGTGTTGTGGTGCTGGTGCTGGTGGGCGTGCAGATGATGCCGAAGATGATGTTCAGCGAGATCGAAAGCCCGTATGGCTTGGAAGAGACCGTGGCTCGCATCCAGTACAACATCGAAAACAATCCGACCCTGAAGGCCAATGGCTGGTCACTCTCCGGTCTGCGTAACCCGGCCAAGGCGGTGCAAACGGATGGCGGCAATGTCCTGCCGGTCCTGATGATCGAGGTGTGTAGTACCAAGTACTCGGGCCCGGTGCTTAAGGATGACGATGTGCGCTTTCTGTCCATCCTGATGCCGTGCAAGGTGTCCATTTACAAAAAACAGAACGGCAAAACCTATATTGGCACCATGAATGCGGGCTTGATGGGCCGGATGTTTGGTCCGATGGTGGGCGAGATCATGGGGCATGTGGCCGATGATCAAAAACTGTTCTTGGTCTTTGATTCCAAGATGCCGGCCCCGCAGATGGTATTACCCAAGGCTGCGCCTACCGGTGGTGCCGGTGGCGGCGGCGGTGGCTGCTAATGGATATCCGGGAGAACATGATGAAAACCATGCACTGGATAGTGACGCTGGCGGCCGCGTTGTGGCTCGGTACGGCTATGGCCAGCGATACCCCACAAGCGGCGGCCCCGGCAGCGGTCCCAACCGTTAAAGTAGCAACGAACTCGACGACCGACCACTCCAAGCTGAAGGAGTTGCAGGGGCCCTTTGCCAGCGGCCCCGAGGTCACCAAGGCCTGTCTCAAGTGTCACACCGAGGCATCTAATCAGGTCATGCATACCCAGCACTGGACTTGGGAGTTTAACAATCCGAAGACCCAGCAAAAACTGGGTAAGCGTCGGATTATCAACAACTTCTGTACTTCCATTGAGTCAAATCAGGCCTTCTGTACCGCCTGCCATGTGGGTTATGGTTGGAAAGACGATAAATTCGATTTCACCAAGCAGGAGAGCGTGGATTGTCTGGTATGCCACGATACGACCGGTACTTACCGCAAGTTGCCGGGCTTGGCGGGTCATCCCCCGTACAAGGAGACGGAATATCCACCTAAGTCGGGCAAGATCGTCCCCGCGACGGATCTGAAGAATGTTGCCAAGAATGTGGGCAAGACCAGTCGCTCCAACTGCGGTGCCTGTCACTTCTACGGTGGGGGTGGCGATGCCGTCAAACATGGCGATCTGGACAGTTCGCTCAAGCAGCCGGGCAAGTACCTGGATGTTCACATGGCCAAGGACGGGCTTAATTTCTCCTGTGCCGAGTGCCACAAGACCAGCGGTCACAAAGTAGCGGGTAGCCGTTATGCGACGCAGGCCAATGACACGGAAAAACACATCCGGGGTAAGACGGACTCCAACGCGGCCACTTGTCAGGCTTGTCATAGCAATGCGCCGCATAAGGACAACGCGCGTTTGAACTCGCATTCCAACAAGATTGCCTGTCAGACCTGCCACATCCCGGAGTTTGCGCGTGCCCAGCCGACCAAGATGTCGTGGGACTGGTCAACGGCCGGCAAGCACACGCCGGATGGAAAGCCTTTGAAGATCAAGGATTCGGGCGGTAACCACGATGCTTATGATGGTCGCAAGGGTAACTTCACCTATGAATCCAATGTGATCCCCGCCTACCAGTGGTACAACGGCACGGTCAACTTCACCTTGCGCGAGACCAAGTTGGATCCGAGCAAGGTGGCCAAGATCAATAGTTACGAAGGCTCGGCCGCGGATGGTCACTCCAAGATCTGGCCGTTCAAGGTCTTTACCGGCAAGCAGCCCTACGATGTCGGCAACAACCAACTGTTGGTGTTCCAGACCTACGGTACACCGGACAACAAGGATGCCTACTGGGTTAACTTCGACTGGGATCGTGCCCTTGCGCGCGGTATGAAGGAGATCGGTGCGGAGTACAGCGGTAAGTACGCCTTTGTTAGCACCGAGATGTCCTGGCCGATCACGCACATGGTGGCGCCTAAGAAGGACGCCCTGAGCTGTGCGCAGTGTCACCAGCCGCAGACCGGAGTGGGGCGTTTGGACAAGGTAGAAGGCATCTACATGCCGGGTCGCCGTGCCAACCCCTGGCTGGACCTGATTGGCTGGCTAGCCGCTGCCGGCACCCTGATCGGCGTGTCGATTCACGGGGCCATCCGCATCTACATGGCGCGTAAAAACCCCGCTGCCGGGCACCACTAAGGAGTCATTAAAATGAGCGAAAAGATTTATGT
>CAMDCO010000037.1 GCA_945890495.1 Bordetella parapertussis
CGCCCGCTGCCAACCACCCTTGGAGAAAAACGCCCGTCGGCAAAGCCGCCTACGACGGGCAACACGCTACACCGTAGCAATGCGCGGGCGGGGTAAAGCGGACATTTCTACTTTGCAGAAAAGCGGACATTTCTATTTGGCGTTGACAAAAATGCCCACCTCCCCTTGCGCATCGAACCATCGGTGCTAAGATGTGGTTGCGCCGATTTGATCCATTCAGCTTGCAGGGCGCGTTAAAAATACTGGCTAAAGCGGAGCAAGAACCCGTTCTAGCCGCCAAGCTGAACGGGTTTTTGCTTTTGGTGCCTCGGCACCGTCGCCGCGTTAACTGACAACTTGCAGGGCGACTCACAAATGCTGCTAAAGCGTCGTCCGCTTCGGTGCCCCGTGAAGCTGGCCACGCCAGACTAAACCGGGGCGTTGGAGCATCATCATGTACGACTTGAAGACCTTAACTCGCCTTAACCGCGAGGCCGAAAACATCCCCTACCTTTCCCACCCGCGCATCATCCGCTTGCGGCACGATGTGAGCGGCATAGGCGTTCCGATCAGTTACAAGATCCGACTATTGCGCTCAATAGACCGCTACGCCAAACAACTTGCCGAGCGGCCTGAATACAGCCCTGAGGAGGGTTGGGACGACCTTGAAGCCTTACAGCAGATCACGCTGGAGGATGGCATGGCCGAGGCGTTCCGTCAGCAGCATGCGCGTTACCAAGGCCTCTCGTGATCGCGGCATAACGCCTTCACGGCGCTCAATGGGATGGCCCACCTTACGGGCTGGGGGATTTAGTCCGACTTGCGGCCCCCGCCGACCTGGCAAAGCTGCTAAACAGGAGAAACATCATGTCGCAAGCTAAACGCAACACAAACACCGATTCGGATTTGTTTTACCCCGTCGAGCACGCCCTTCTGCACGAGTGGCTGAACATCCCCAAGCCCGAGGCCCTTCGTGGTATCGATATCTACAAGGCACCCGATAATGGCCTGGGCGTCCGGGCCGATTGCAGCGTGTGCGATGAGAGCATCGCTTTGGCCAATGCCGTGGCGAGGCTCGTCTTAGGTGGCATTCAGGAACAACTGCCGCAGTGCGGCGTCGTCTATGGCCCGGACAAGGTGGAATTGTGCCGTAAGCCGATCACCAGGTATCCACGCGGCGTTTCGTTCATGCCGCAGTTTTTGTTCATGATCAATTGGGCGGATTCAGCACCGGGACTCAGTTGGCCCGAGAGCTACCATGCCACCTATCTACCTGTGTATGACCTTTATATCGTGACCGCTGCCCAAGACTCGCCGGATATGTGGGGCGTGACCGAGCAGGCGATTGGCGCATTTCCAAGAGATCAGCCGTTGCTCGAAGGCGCCAGGGAGGCCATTACCAAATTCTGGGACTATCAACATCGCAAATTGGACCAGGAGCAATGGGAGTATTTCTGGGATGCAGGCCTAATCACAGCGGCGCTGGCTGACGAATGGGCGAACCAAGTGTGGGGCGAGCCGGAGGATGAGGAGGATGAAGATGACGACGATATTCCCCTACAAATCCACTTGGGCTAACCCGTTGAATTGTAGTTAACTGATATCTGCCGCCTGGGTAGGCGGCAGACCAACCAACGATTGGAAGGAGAATCAAAATGGGCAAACTTACATACAAAGGATTAGCGCCGAAGGATCATCCGATGTTCTCGGGTGGAGCAGAGAGTTTCTCGCGCCTCGCGTACAAAAGGTCTTCGACGACTACGCCGAGCGCTACGGATGGGGCAATCCCACCCTCCCAAGATTCAGCCCCGCAAGAGGCAGCGCCGATGCAGGGCGCGGCGGACATTATCGAGAGGGGGCTGGACGAGATGTACGGCCGGTATACGGCACGGAACGCAGCCAAGAACACTCCCTAAGCATTGTCGGGGTTCATTACAGTCATGAGCCCCGGCAGGTCCTCGCCAGTTCCCTCTATGGTAGAGGCGCTGCTGGCGAGGAGCGCGTAAGAACCGAAGAGCCGGGCTCAGACCACGATAAATAACCGTAGTTTGATCCCAATTAGCGCGCCGCCTGGGTAGGCGGCAGACCAACCAACGATTGGAAGGAGAATCAAAATGGGCAAGAGTACATACATAGGATTAGTGCCGAAGGATCATCCGATGTTCTCGGGTGGAGCAGAGAGTTTCTCGCGCCTCGCGTACAAAAGGTCTTCGACGACTACGCCGAGCGCTACGGATGGGGCAATCCCACCCTCCCAAGATTCAGCCCCGCAAGAGGTGAATCCGGGCGTCGTCCCCTCTCAGCCGTACGACATGGTGAAAGACCTCAACGGTCCGGAACCGGACATCGAAATGCTGACCACGATATTCCGCCGTGCCATCAAGCTCCACTCCGAAAGAGGCCAGCAGCAGGGCGAGGGAAATTCTCCTAGCCAGGAGAAAAGTGAGTGATCCCAGATTCCCTCCGTGGGTAGTCATGCATGTCCTTGGTAAAAAACCGGGCTCAGACCGCGATTGTTTGCAAAAAATCCGCTTAGACCTGCAAAATTTCGATTACTTTACGGTCACTCTGCAATAAAACGATTATCCGCCCGGTAAAACACACCCCATGGCCAAAACCATCCCTGACGGCTGGCAAGCCCTTTCCGTAACGGGCCTAGCGCAGCGTGAAATCGAGACACTGGGTTTGCTCGCCACCGCGTTGCCGGACGGTTATAGCGTCTATCACGCGGTGCACTGGACCCAGTTGGACCAGGGCTTTGCCATCTTCGGCGAGATCGATTTTGTGGTGACGAACCGCGCCGGGGATCTGCTCCTGATCGAGCAGAAGAGTGGGTTCTTGAACGAGACCGACGCGGGGCTGGTCAAGCGCTATGGCGACAAGGACAAAGCGGTCGCTTTTCAGATGGCGCGCGGGGTGAACGCGGTGGTGGCCAAGTTGCGCCGCCGTCCCGGTTGCGAGGCGGTGCATGTCGATTCGCTGCTGTATTGCCCAGATTACACGGTGCGCAAGATCGAAAGCGCGGGTCTTTTGCCGGAACGCATCGTCGATGCCAGCCGCCGAGCGCGCCTGGCCGAGATCATTCAGGCCGCCCTCCCCCTGCGCGAGGCATTGCCGCAAGCGGTGCAGGTGCATCGCTTTCTGACCGACACGGTGCAATTGGAGGCCGATGTCAGCACCTTGGTCGGCCGGGCGGCGGCGCTGGTGACGCGGGTGTCGGGCGGGCTGGCGACTTGGGCAACTCGGCTAGCGTTATCTCCGCAGCGTTTGCGGGTCACCGCCACGGCAGGCTCTGGCAAGACGCAGCTTGCCCTGCGCGAATTCAGTACGGCCATCGCCCTCGGCAAGCGACCCTTGTATGTCTGTTTCAACCGGCCGCTGGCCGATCATTTTCAGCGCATCGCCCCCGCTGGCGGGGTTGCGCTCACCTTCCACATGCTGTGCAACCAACTCATGCGCCGTGCGGGGAAGACCCCGGACTTTTCTCAAGCCGATGCCTTTTCCCGGCTGGTGGCCGACGCCACCGCCCTGCCCTTGGCACCAGACAGCTTGTTTGACACCGTGATTATCGATGAGGGACAGGACTTCCAGCCAGAATGGCGCGACTTGGTCTTGCGCCATGCCAAGCCGGACGCGCGCGTGCTGTGGCTGGAAGACCCGGAGCAGAATCTGTTTGGCCTGCCGCCCGTCGATCTGCCGGGCTGGGCGCGGCTGACGGACAACAGCAATTACCGCAGCCCGCGCAATATCGTGCGCGCCTTAAACACCCTGCTAGATGCCGCCCCACCCATCGAGCCCTGCGGTCCGCTGGCCGAGGGCGACCTGGATGTCATCACCTACAGCGATGCCGCCGGCCTGGTGACCGGGGTGCGCGAGGCCATCAAAAACTGTCTCGCGGCCGGTTTTTCCAAGCAGGACATCGCCCTGCTCACCTTCCGTGGCCGGGAACAATCGCTGCTGTTTCCCTACACCCAACTGGGCACCCACACCCTGCGCACCTTCAGCGGTCACTACGACCTGTTCGGCAATCCGGTCTATGGCGACGGCGACCTGCTGCTGGAGACGGTCTATCGTTTCAAGGGTCAGTCCGCCCCAGCCGTGATCTTTGCCGAGATCGACTTCGAGACCTTGGACGACAAGGCCCGCCGCAAACTCTTCGTCGGCATGACCCGCGCCCAACTCAAGCTGATTCTGGTCAGTTCAGAACGCGCCGGCGCACAGATGCTGGACGCGCTGGGGTAGGCGTATGGCTAGGGCCATCGGCCTATCCAAGACCCGGTAATTCCCCCATTTCATTGACGAATCGTCACCGAATTCAATGGCTGCATTGTTCATACGCAATAGACGCAAAAGAGATTTTTGATGTATATTTTGCATATTATGGATGCATAGGCAACCAATAACACATATGGACAAAACGACAGAAGAATGGGGATCCGATCTGGGCGAGCAGATGCGCGCCCTGCGTCTGCGTGCCAACCTCGATCAAGTGTCATTAGCCGAGCGAGCGGGCATCGGCCTGACTGCCATCAAAAATCTGGAATCCGGCAAAGGGGCCACACTCAAAACCTTGATCAAGGCACTTCGCGCGCTCGGTCGTGCCGATTGGCTGACCACGCTCGCGCCTCCCGTCAGCATCAGCCCTATGCAAATGCTTAAGGCAAAACCGGCCCGGCAGCGTGCATCACGCAAGCCTATTAAAGGGGAGGCCTGATGCATAAGCCCGTGAGTGCCGTCGAAGTTCGCCTATGGGAAAGGCGCGTCGGTGCGGTGGCGCTCGACCCCCGCACGGGCTATTACGCCTTCGAATACGATCCCGCCTTTGTTAAACAAGGTATCGAGCTTGCACCGCTCACCATGCCACTGGCACAGGCGAGCGAGCCATTCATATTTACCAACCTGCCAACGCCAACTTTCAAGCACCTGCCAGCGCTCCTGGCCGACGCCCTCCCCGACGACTTCGGGAATGCCCTAATCGACGCCTGGATGGCCAGCAAGGGTATCGCCAAAGAGGCGATCACTTCACTCGACCGGATGGCCTACATGGGCAAACGCGGCATGGGTGCGCTGGAGTTTCGACCAACACGCGGCCCTAATGTAGCAAGCCACACCGCTATTAAGCTCAGTCGTCTGGTGGAAAGCGCACGCATGGCCGTACTAGGGAAGATCAGCACCGACACCCTCGCCCAAGCGGCCCTGGCCCAGATTATTCAGGTCGGAACCAGTGCCGGCGGTGCACGCGCCAAGGCCGCCATCGCCTGGAACCCAGAAACTGAAGAGGTTCGCGCCGGGCAGTTCGATGTCGATCCAGGGTTTGAGCACTGGTTACTTAAATTTGATGGCATGGGAACCGATCGCGAGCTGGGTGCAGCGCAAGATTACGGTCGTATCGAATACGCCTACTCCATGATGGCCAAGGCTTCCGGAATGGACATGATGCCGTGCCGCTTGCTGATCGAGGGCGGTCGCGCCCACTTCATGACACGCCGTTTCGACCGTACCGTCGATGCCGAAGGAAATACCGTCAAGCATCACATGCAGAGTCTCTGCGCGATGGCCGAGCTCGACTACAAACAGAAGGCCACGCACGACTACGCCCAACTGTTTCAAACCATCCAGCGCCTCGAACTAGGTCACGACACCCTGGCCGAAGCCTTCCGCCGCATGGTCTTCAATGTAATGGCTGCCAACTGCGACGACCACAGCAAAAACTTCAGCTTCCTTTTGCCCGCCGATAGCCGCGAATGGAAGCTGGCGCCCCTCTATGACATCACTCACGCCTTCAACCCCAAGGGAGACTGGACTTATCAGCACCTAATGGGGGTAAGTGGAAAATTCAGCCACATCACCCGCAACGATCTGCTCCACATTGCCGACCGTTTTGGCATTGGGCCGGCACCAAAAATCATCGACGCGGTGGCGAATGCCCTAGCCGACTGGCCCAAATACGCCAAGGAAGCCGGGCTAGGCGATAGCCCCATGCAATCCATTGCCGCCGATTTTCGGCCATTGGGCCGAAGGTAAGCCCCAACAGCCCCTCCCCCGCGTAAGCCCGTAGCTAACGGGCATCGCCTATAGGCACCCTGCAAAAGATAAGGCTCACCCCATGAGCTTCGTCGCTGTCATCCTGCATGGCAGCGTACCCGTGCATTTCGTTCAAAAATTTGGCTCTTGGTGATTGGTAGTGGATCTGGCCACATTACACCTTTTGGCAACCACGACGGCCATGGCCCATGTAGGGGCAGGCCCCCGTGCCTGCCCTAACGGTGAATGGGCAACCACAGGGGGTTGCCCCTACGAAAATCAGGCAAGCACAGGGTTTTCCCCCTCCCCTCCGCCATTCCTCCTCGCGGGTCCGTACGATGAATTGC
>CAMDCO010000038.1 GCA_945890495.1 Bordetella parapertussis
GAAGAAATCTTCGGTGGCAGGGCAGACAGGCATCTCAAAACTCCCAGGTTTCAATGGCATATCCGCCATAAACTGAGAGGAATTATACCCAAAAATAGCGTTATTGTCTATTAATATCAATGTGTTATGAATAAATCAGGGGCGACTAAATAAGGGGACGCAATACTTAATTAAGGGTCTTCCACGCCTTGGCGGATCCATCTAGGATCACGAATTAAGTATTGTGTCCCCTTATCTACTTCCCTTATCTACTTCCCTGCCCTAATGGGGATGGGTAGGCACGGTTGTAGGGCAACCACGGGGGGGTGCCCCTACTCGCCTAGATACGCTGTGCGCACCCGGGCGTCGTGCGCCAGATCGGTGCTGATGCCGTCAAAGGCCATCTGGCCGCTTTCCATGACATAGCCGCGCTGGCTGACCTGTAAGGCCAGATGCGCGTTTTGCTCGATCAGCAGGATGGCGGTGCCTTCAGCGGCGATGCGGGCGATGTGGGTGTAAATCTGATCGACCATCAGAGGGGCTAGGCCCATGCTCGGTTCGTCGAGTAGTAACAGGCGCGGCCGGGCCATCAGGGCGCGGCCGATGGCCAGCATCTGCTGCTCGCCGCCAGACAGGGTGCCGGCCAACTGCGTGCGGCGTTCAAACAGGCGTGGAAAGGCCTCAAACACCTGCGCTAGATCAGCGGCGATGGCGGGCTTATCGTGGCGTAAATAAGCGCCCAGATCGAGGTTCTCGGCCACCGTCATGCGTGCAAACACGCCGCGCCCTTCTGGTACCAGCACCAGACCGCGTTCTACGATGGCATGGGTGGGCAAATGACTCAGGCGCTCGCCTTGCAGGTGAACCTCGCCGCGATGCGCGACCAAGTTCATCAGGCCCTTGAGCAGACTGCTCTTGCCTGCGCCGTTGGCACCGATGACGCAGACGCATTCCCGCTCGCGCACCTCAAGGTCAATGCCACGCACCGCTTCGATGCCGCCGTAGGCAACCTTGAGTTGTTTGATGCGGAGAAAGCTCACGCGGCGTGGCCTCCGAGATAGGCCTTGATGACCGCTGGATCTCGTTGCACGCTGGCCGGGCTGCCCTCGGCGATCTTGCGTCCGTAGTCGAGCACAGCGACCCGGTCGCACAGGCCCATGACCAGCTTTACATCGTGTTCGATGAGCAGCAGGGTGAGTTGATGGTCGTGGCGCAAGCGTAGAAACAGGTCGGCCATGTCACGCCGCTCGCTGGGGTTCATCCCGGCGACCGGTTCGTCGAGAGCCAGGATGCGCGGTTCGGTGGCCAGCGCGCGGGCAATCTCTAGTCGTCGTTGTGCGCCGTAGGGTAAGTGGCCGGCTAGGCTGCGTCCCTTGGCCTTGAGGCCGACGCGTTCCAGCCAAAAGTGCGCAGTCTCTCGAATGGCAGCCTCTTCGCGCCGCTCGGCTGCCGTGCGCAACACCGCGCCCAAGACCCCGACATGGGTGCGCGAGTGGCGGCCGACCATGACATTTTCCAGGGCCGTCATGTTGGAAAACAGGCGGATGTTTTGGAAGGTGCGTGCAAAGCCGCGCTGCACGATGGCGTGCGGCTTCAGCCCCTGAATGGCCTCGCCAGACAGACGGACTTGCCCTTCCGAGACGCTGTAGAGGCCGGTCATGCAGTTGAACAGGGTGGTCTTGCCCGCGCCATTGGGACCGATCAGGCCGTAGATTTCACCTGCTTGCACCGTTAGGCTGACCTCGGTGAGCGCAGACAGGCCGCCAAAGCGCTTGCCCACTCCGGCGATCTCTAGCAAGGTCTTAGCGTCGGACATCGACCAACGATTCCTGTTCATGCAGGGCGACCTCGCCCTCGGCGGTTAATTCCCGTTTGCGCTGGCGCGAAGGCCACAGCCCAGCGGGGCGATAGAGCATCATCAAGACCAGGGCCAGACCAAAGATCAGCATGCGCAGGTTGGCGGCATCGACCACCACCTCGCCCAAGGTGGCGCGTTGCAGGTCACCGATATAGCGCAGCGCCTCGGGCAAGATCGTTAGCAGCACGGCGCCCACGATCACGCCGGGGATGTGGCCCATGCCGCCCAGCACGATCATGCACAGGATCAGGATCGACTCCATTAGATTGAAGCTCTCCGGGCTGATGAAGCCTTGAAAGGCCGCGAACAAGCCCCCAGCCAGCCCGCCAAAGGTGGCGCCCATGGCAAAGGCCAGCAGCTTGAGGTTGCGGGTATTGATGCCGGTTGCCGCCGCCGCAACCTCGTCCTCGCGCAGGGCCGCCCAAGCCCGGCCGATGCGCGAATCTTGCAGGCGATAGGCCACCAGGATGGCCGCCAGGGTGAAGGCAAGAAACAGGTAGTAATACAGATAAGTGGCCGGCAGCATCAACCCAAACACCTCCTGCGTGCCGGTAAACCCGACCCCGGCAATCTGAATCGGATCAATCAGATCCATCCCCTGTGGGCCGTTGGTGAGGTTGACCGGCGCATTGAGGTTATTCATGAAGATGCGGATGATCTCGCCGAAGCCCAAGGTAACGATGGCCAGATAATCCCCGCGCAGCCGCAGGGTCGGTGCGCCGAGCAACAGCCCAAAGGCGGCGGCGAACAGGGTGCCCATCGGCAGGATCATCCAGAACGGCAGATGCAGGCCGAAATGCGGGCTGGCCAGCCAGGCATAGAAATAAGCGCCCAGCGCGTAGAAGGCGATGTAGCCCAGGTCGAGCAGCCCCGCGTAGCCCACCACCAGATTGAGGCCTAGCGCCAGCAGGACATAGAGCAGCGCGAAGTCGAGCATGCGCACCCCGCTCTGCCCGATCAGCCCGCCAGCGATAAACGGCAACACCGCCAGCAGCACGGCGAGTAGGGCCAGGTTTAAGCGAGGGCGGGCTCTGAGTGCGGCAATCATCGGGCGACCTTGTAGGGGCGGGCCCCTGTGCCTGCCCAAGAGGCGGTTGTGCCTGCCCTAGGGTGTATGGGCAACCACGGGGGGTTGCCCATACGAATAACACGCCGTGCCGTCCCCGTAGGGGCAGGCCCCTGTGCCTGCCCTGGGGTGAATGGGCAACCACGGGGGGGTGCCCCTACAGGCACTTGAGGGGTGAGCCGAAGGCTCGCGGGGCGGGCTCTCATGGCTTCAAACATCAGGCGCGTTGCGCGACACGCTCGCCCAACAGCCCGGAGGGGCGGAACACCAGCACGGCGATGAGGACGAAGAAGGCGAACACATCCTGGTAATGGCTACCCAGAAAACCGCCGGTAATGTCGCCGATATAACCCGCGCCCAAGGCCTCGATGACGCCCAGCAAGAGGCCGCCCAAAACGGCACCGCCGAGGTTTCCGATACCGCCCAGGACGGCGGCTGAAAAGGCCTTGAGTCCGAGCATAAACCCCATGTAGTAGTGCGCCAGGCCGTAGTAAGCGCTCACCATGAGTCCGGCCACAGCGGCCAGCGCAGAGCCGATGATGAAGGTGGTCGAGATGATGCGGTTGACATCGACCCCCATCAGGCTGGCGATCTCGCGCGACTCACCGCAGGCGCGCATGGCGCGGCCCAACCGAGTGCGCTGCACCATGAACCACAGCCCGGCCATGGCCGTCGCAGAGAGCAGGACGATGAAGATTTGCAGGGCCGACACCTGCGCCCCGGCGATCTGGAACGCGGCCTGCGGCAGGATGGGTGGGAAGGCGATGTATTGCCGTCCCCAGATCAGCATGGCGACATTTTGCAGGATGATCGACACGCCGATGGCGGTGATCAGGGGCGCCAGACGCGGGGCTTGGCGCAAGGGGCGGTAGGCGACGCGCTCGATGGTGTAGCCGAGCAAGGAGCAGGCCGGGATGGCGACCAGGGCCCCGGCGATGACCACCAGAATGCCGGGGAGATCGGGCGCGGCGCCGAGCAGCGCGCCCATCACGGCCAGAGCGACCATCGCGCCGACCATGGTGACCTCGCCGTGGGCAAAGTTGATCAGCTCCAAGATGCCGTACACCATGGTGTAGCCCAGCGCCACCAAGGCATAGATACTGCCCAGCACCAAGCCGTTGACGAGCTGCTGGACGAAGATGTCCACGCGTGGATTACTTGATGGTTTCGAGCGGGGCCCAAGCGCCGTTCTTGACCTGATACAGGGTGACTGCGCCGCCCACGGTATCGCCCTTGGCGTCGAAGCGGATCGGCCCGGTCACGCCGGTGTGATCGGTCTTGGCGAGTTCAGCCAGGATCTTTTTCGGATCGGCCGAATCGGCGCGCTTCAGTGCGGCGACGAAGACCTGCATGGCGTCATAGGCATAGGGCGCATAGACCTGAATCTCGCCATATTGGGCGTTGAAGCGCTGCTTGAACGCAGGGCCGCCCGGCATCGCTTCGAGGGGCAGGCCCGGCGACGAGGCGATGGCGCCTTCGGCATCGGCACCGGCCAGCTTGATGAAGTTACCGTTCTGGATGCCATCGGCGCCCAGAATCTGCGCCTTCAAGCCCAGCGACTTCATCTGTTTGGCCATCGGGCCGCCCTGTGGGTCCATGCCAGCGAACACAATCAGATCGGCACCCTTGCCCTTGATGGCGGTCAGGATGGCGGCGAAATCGGTGGCCTTGTCGGTGGTGTATTGGCGATCAATCACCGTGCCGCCCGCAGCCTTGATGGCCTTCTCCACCTCGTCGGCCAAGCCTTGGCCGTAGGCACTGCGGTCGTCAATGAGGGCGATCTTTTGCGCCTTCAGGGTCTTGACCGCGAACTGGCCCAAAGCCGCGCCTTGCTGCGCATCGTTGGCCATGACGCGGAAGGCGGTTTTATAACCCTGCGCCGTGTATTTGACGGCGGTCGCCGAGGGCGAAATCTGCGGGATGCCGGCATCCGAATAGAGCTTCGAGGCCGGGATGCTGGTGCCCGAATTGAGGTGGCCGATCACGCCCGCAACCCCGGCATCGACCAGTTTTTGCGCCACGATCGTCGCGGTCTTCGGCTCGGCGCCGTCGTCCTCGGCGATCAGTTCCAGCCGCACCGGCTTGCCGCCCAGGGTCAGCCCGGCCGCGTTGATCTCGTCCAGCGCCATTCGTGCGCCGTTTTCATTGTCCTTGCCGATGTGGGTTTGCGCCACGGTCAGCGGCGCAACCGAGCCGATCCTGACGACGGTTTTACCGTCATCCTTTTGACCACAACCCGCCAGCAACGCCAGCGCCAGGACACTCCACCCGAATTTATGCAAAGACATCTCTCATCTCCAGAACCGGATTTATAACCGCGCTTTTATACCTGAAAATCGACCGTTCGAGCGGGTTTGGAGTGCAATATTGGGGCGTTATACTTCATCTCTTGGAAGATAAATTTTTTTGGGAAGATTAAACAGAATGAATGCAGCACCCGCATGCCCACACTGCACGCTAGAAAACACCTACAGCGATAGCGTTAATTTCATCTGCGCCGACTGTGGTCACGAATGGCCCATGCAAGAGGACGCGGCGGAAAGCGAGGACCCTGCCGCTGTCGTCAAGGACGCCAATGGCCATGTGCTACAGGACGGTGATACGGTAGCGCTGATCAAGGATCTGAAGCTCAAGGGCTCGTCTACCGTGATCAAGGTGGGCACCAAGGTCAAGAACATCCGTCTGGTGAGCGGCGATCACAACATCGACTGCAAGGTCGATGGCATTGGTGCCATGGGCCTCAAATCGGAGTTTGTAAAGAAGGTCTGATGCGTTGTGTGGCTCTATGTGATTTGTAGTGGGTTATCCAGGTCATCGTGCCAAATCACATAGAGCCCAATAAACCGTTCGGCCTGAGCCTGTCGAAGGCCCATATTGCCGGGTATCTGGCGGTTCGACAGGCTCAGGCCGAACGGTCACTCACCGCGAACGATCACGGTCTTTCCGAAACGCGTGACCCCCTCCTTCCACCAGAGCGCGGGGGAGGGCCGTTGCCCCCTCTCCCGCCGGGAGAGGGTTGGGGAGAGGGAAAGCCGCCTCAACTTTCATGGCATTCATGCCACCCCAAATCATGAAACCGATTGTAGGGGCAGGCCCCCGTGCCTGCCCTGGCGTG
>CAMDCO010000039.1 GCA_945890495.1 Bordetella parapertussis
CATGAGCGTGTGTTCTTTGAAGAGGACGATTACGCGCTATACAAGGATCTGCTGAGCGAGGCGGCAAACAAGGCGGACACGGAGATCTGGTGCTACTGCCTGATGCCCAATCATGTCCATCTCATCGCCACGCCGTCCGACGAAGACGGCTTGCGACGCACCTTTGCGGATGCGCATCGCCGTTATACGGGCTACATCAACACGCGCAAGGGCGGGGCAAAACGGGGCAAAAGGGGTCAGTTCTAACATTACAACATTTCGAGCTGGTTTTTCTCGAGGGTAAATTGGGGCCGAATTTCGGTGACGAATTTCGGTGACAGCTTATCAAATACACTAAATTAGTGTACGCTCCGCGCCATGTCGCGATTACCTCGTCTTGTGATTCCCGGTTGCCCGCACCATGTCACCCAGCGTGGGAATCGGCATGAGCGTGTGTTCTTTGAAGAGGACGATTACGCGCTATACAAGGACCTGCTGAGCGAGGCGGCAAACAAGGCGGACACGGAGATCTGGTGCTACTGCCTGATGCCCAATCATGTTCATCTCATCGCCACGCCGTCCGACGAAGACGGCTTGCGACGCACCTTTGCGGATGCGCATCGCCGTTATACGGGCTACATCAACACGCGTAAGCGGACAACGGGGCATCTGTGGCAGGGGCGTTTTGCCTCCGTGGTGATGGATGAAGAGCACCTGGCCCACGCGGTGCGATACATCATCCAAAATCCCGTTCGCGCCAGGCTGGTCCAGCGGGCCCAGGATTGGGCATGGTCGAGCATCGCGGCCCATCTTTCAGGCGCGGATGATGCGCTGGTCAAACCGGCTCCGGTACGGGAGCGCTATGGCGATTTTGCAGTATTTTTGGGCGAGTGCGCGCACGAATCTGCCGCATTCAAGGCCCTTCGTCAGGCGGAAACAACCGGGCGCCCCTTGGGGAGCGATGCGTGGGTCGAGCGGCTTGAAGCGCAGACGAACAGAACGCTAAAACCGCAAAAGCGTGGCCCGAAGGGATAGGCGATAATTTAGTGTATTTGGTAAGCTGTCACCGAAATCTACCATAACTGGATCAGGGCTCGGCATCGCGGCGGCGGTTTTCATCCGCCGTCAGCGGCCGTACCGGTACGCGCCACAAGAACAGCGCCAGAGTAATCCCCAGTGCCAGAAGCGTCAGCTTCAACCAGATCATGGCGATGATCGAGATCGACACGATAAACGACAGCGCCAGCAAGCCAAAGGCCCAGGGCTTAATACCGGGCGGCATGCTGCGATGTTCGTTCCAGTCCTGAATGATCGGGCCGAAGATCCGGTGATGCAGCAGGTAGTGGTGCAAGGATTCCGAACCCCGCGCAAACAGGCCCGCCGCCAACAACACAAACGGGGTGGTCGGCAATATCGGCAGAAACACCCCCAGCAACGCCAAACCCAAGGCCACAAAACCCAGGGTCATATATAGCCCGCGCATCCAGGGCGAATCATGCGGGGTCAATGGCGGGCGGCGGCTCATGGGGTTTGGGTAGTGGCATCAGTGCCGTCAGGATAACAAGACTGGCCCTGCGTGGGATGGCTGAAATGTTACACAGCCGTAAAACAAGATAGAGTAAGCCCTGCGATGAGCGATTCGACCCCGTCCCATTCCCCTGCTGCCCCCCTCCGCTCCGGCACCACGCCAGGTGTGTTGCAGTGCACGGGCGTCTGGTGTTTGCCTGAGGTTCAGCGGATCGAGACAGATATCACGGCCTGTCTGAAGGGGCTGACCCTGCCACCGGAGGTGATGATCGACGCCCAGACCCTCACCGCGCTGGATACCTCGGGCGGCTGGTTGCTACACCGCCTGCGGCGCGACCTGGAGGCCGCCGGGCACCGTGTCCGCTTCGTCGGTCTTCGGCCCGAATACGCCGCCTTGCTGGATCTGATCGCGCTGCGCACCGCACCTGCACCTGCGGCCGCGATGCCCGCCCCAAGTCCCTTGGCCAGACTGGGGCGGCGGGCCTGGGAAGGCGGACAAGGCGCCATGGGACTGCTGTCCTTTCTGGGCGAAAGCACGCTGGCCATGGCGCGCGCCCTGCTGCACCCACGCCGCATCCGCTGGCGCGCCATTGTGTACAACCTGCAGACCGCCGGCGTGGCGGCCCTGCCCATCACGGGCTTGCTCGCCTTCCTGCTCGGCATCGTCATCGCCTATCAGGGCTCGGAACAGCTCCGCCTCTTCGGTGCCAACATCTACATCGCCGATCTGGTCGGCCTGTCGATGCTGCGCGAACTGTCTCCGCTCATCACCGCCATCATCATTGCCGGCCGTTCCGGTTCGGCCTATGCCGCGCAGATCGGCACCCTGAAGGTGACGGAGGAGATCGACGCCCTGCGCACCATCGGCATCTCGCCCATGGACCTCCTCGTGCTGCCCAAGGTCATCGCCTTGGTCATCGCACTGCCGCTGTTGACCGTGTACACCGATGTCATGGGTATCCTCGGCGGCATGGTCATGGCCCGCGCCCAGCTTGATGTCGGGTTTTCCACCTTCATTGAGCGACTTGATCACGCCGTCAGCCTGACCTCGTTCCTGATCGGCATCGGCAAGGCCCCAGTGTTCGCCGTCATCATCGCCCTGGTCGGCTGCTATCAGGGTTTCCAGGTCAGCGGCAGCGCCGAAAGCGTCGGACGACAAACCACCCTCAGCGTGGTGCAGTCAATCTTTCTGGTGATCTTGGTCGACGCGCTGTTCTCCATCGCCTTCAGCGGGCTGAAATTATGAGCGGCCCAGACGCCATCATCGAGATCCGCGACCTGAACACCCGTTTCGGGACGCAGGTGGTGCACCGCGATGTGAACCTGACGGTGCAGCGCGGCGAGGTCTTCGCGCTGGTTGGCGGCAGCGGTTGCGGCAAATCGACCCTGCTGCGCGAGATCCTGATGTTGCAGACGCCGGTCTCCGGATCGATCCGCGTCTTTGGTCAGGAAGTCATCGGCCGCAACGACGAGGCAGCCCTGCCGCTGCGCCGCCGCTGGGGCATGATGTTCGAGCGCGCGGCGCTGTTTGGTGCGCTCACGGTTCGCGAGAATGTCCTGCTGGTGCTGCGCGAACACATGCACCTCGATGCGGCGCTGGCGGACGAGATCGCCGCCCTCAAGATCGCGCTCACCGGGCTGCCGCCCGAGGCCGGCGCGAAATACCCGAGCGAACTCTCTGGCGGCATGCGCAAACGCGCGGCCTTGGCGCGCGCCCTGGCGCTCGATCCGGAACTGTTGTTCCTGGACGAGCCGACCGCCGGGCTCGACCCCCTGAGCGCGACGGGCATCGACGAACTAATACGCCAGTTGCGCGATGCGCTCGGACTGACCATCATGATGGTCACTCATGATCTGGATCTGTTGTGGCGCACGGCCGATCGGGTCGCAGTCTTGGGCGAAGGGCGCATCTTGGGCATGGGCACCATGCAGGAACTGGCCGCATCGGAGCATCCGGTGATACGCGACTACTTTTACGGGCCACGCGGGCGTGGCGCGCGGGAGCAGGTATGGAATCAAAGGTAAATTTCACGGTTGTCGGGGTCTTCGTGCTGCTGCTGGGCACGCTGTTCATTGGTGCCATCCTGTGGCTATCCAGTAACCAGTCATACCGAACGACCTACAACACCTATCGGGTGTACATGGACGAATCGGTGTCCGGCCTCAACCTGGACGCCCCGGTACGCTATCGCGGTGTGCAAGTCGGCGGTGTGCGCGGCATTGCGCTGGCACCGCACAACCCCGAACAAGTTCAGCTAACCCTGGACATCAAGCGCGGCACGCCCGTCAAGGAAGACACCATCGCGGTCCTGCGGGTACAGGGGCTCACCGGGATCGCCCATATCGAACTCTCCGGCCATAGCCCCGCCGCGCGCCCGCTCAAGGCCGCAACAGGCGAAAAATATCCGGTGATTAAAACCTCACCGTCGCTCATGCTACGCCTCGACACCGCCGTCACCACCCTGCTGGGCAACCTGAACCGCAGCAGCGAGCACATCAACACCCTGCTGGGCGATGACAACCGCCATTCAATGCGACAAACACTCGCCAACCTGGAACAGATCTCGAACCTCCTCGCGCGCCAGAGTGGCAACATCGATCACGGCTTAACCCAGGCCGCACGCACGATGGAAGGCACCCAACGCCTGACCGCCCTCGCCAACGCTGAACTGCCCAAGCTCCTGCAACGCATCCACCGTAGCGCCGAGGCCTTCGACCGCATGACCACCGATGCCGCACGGGCCGGAGCAACGACGGCGAAGACGGCCGAAAGCGTGCGCACCGAGACCCTGCCCGAGGCCCGTCAGACCTTGGCTGAACTGCGCGAATTGACCGCCTCACTGCGCCGCTTCAGCGAGACCCTGGAACGCAACCCCGGCCTGCTTCTACAAGGCCGATCGACCGTCGCCCCGGGTCCCGGCGAATGAAACCGACAGGAGTTGCCATGCCATATCCTCTGCCCCGCCCCCTCGTTGGCCTCGTTGCCCTCGTTGTCCTCGCCCTGCTGACCGGCTGTGGCTCGCTGCTGCCCCCGCCACCGCCCTTAGAGCATGTCTATGTGCTCGAGGCCGCCGCCGCACGGGCCGGAGCCCAAACGACGCCGCCACGCGAGATCGTTCTGGCCATCAATCCGCCGCGTGCCCGAGCCGGTTACGACAGCGCGCAGATGGTCTGGGTGCGCCAGCCGCATGGGCTGGAGGTCTTCGCCCGCAATCGTTGGGCCGATACCCCGGCGCGCATGTTGACGCCGCTGCTCGTCCAGTCCTTGCAACGCTCAGGGGCCTTCCAGGCCGTAGTGCCCAGCACCTCCAATGTTGCGGCCGGCTGGCGCCTGGACACCGAGATCATCCGCCTGCAACAAGACTTCAGCGTGAAGCCCAGCCGGGTACAACTCACGCTCGGCGTACAACTGATCGACCTCGCCACCCGCCGCGTCATCGCCAGCGCCGAGTTTGAAGAGGTGGAGGCGGCTGCGTCCGAGGACGCCTACGGCGGCGTGCGCGCCGCCAACCGCGCACTAGAGCGCATGCTCACGCGGATCGCCGCCTTCTGCGCGCGCTAAAACAAAAACAGCGCTATGTGATTTGGAGTAGGTCATTCAGGCAATCGTGCCACCCGCCGAGCGCATTGCGGCGGCGGGTGTCAGCGACTGGTTTTACCGGCGCGCCTTTCGCCGAGTTCAGCCATTTCCTTGTCCGCAAGGCCTCAAATTTCCCGCCGTAGGGGCAACCCCCTGTGGTTGCCCTGCAACCGTGATTGCCTAATCCACGCCAGGGCAGGCACGGGGGCCTGCCCCTACAATCGGTTTCATGATTTGGGGTGGCATGAAT
The DNA here is from genome assembly GCA_945890495.1 of Bordetella parapertussis. Taxonomy (GTDB): domain Bacteria; phylum Pseudomonadota; class Gammaproteobacteria; order Burkholderiales; family Thiobacillaceae; genus QYQG01. The sequence continues at coordinate 5,337 of CAMDCO010000039.1, forward strand.
GCCATGAAAGTTGAGGCGGCTTTCCCTCTCCCCAAC
>CAMDCO010000040.1 GCA_945890495.1 Bordetella parapertussis
GGGCATCACCTTCTTGTACGGTCTTTATTTGCGCCTGTGCCAGGCGCTCACCCGACTCGGGAAATGGCTCGAAGTTTCACTCGAACCCGTCGCGCCGCCGGAATACCGGCTTGCGAGGGTGTGGAAATGAATAAATCAGGGACGACTAAGTATTGTGTCCCCTTATTTCCTTTGCCCGTTTGTCGAGGTCAACATGTTGCAACGCACCCTTCACGCCACCCTGGTTTTGTCGCTGTCGCTATTGACGCTCGCCACCCCCCTGCAGGCCGCCGAGGTCGCGGGCGTACATCTGGAGGAGCAGGTCAAAGTGGGCGACACGGTGCTGACATTAAACGGCGCGGGTCTGCGCAACAAGTTTTTCATCAAGGTCTATGCGATGGGCCTGTATCTGCCCAGCAAGACCCGCGAGGCCGCACACGCCATCGCCCAATCGGGCCCGAAGCGCATCCAGGTCGTGACCTTGCGTGATGTCGATGCGGAAATGTTCGTTGAAGGACTCACCAAGGGCATCGAGAAAAACACCAGCCCCGGCGAACTGACCGCTCTTAAACTGCGCTTGAACCAATTTACCGCCCTCTTGAAGGGTCTGGACGAGATCCAGAAAGGTAGCGTGGTGACCCTGGACCTCCTGCCGAGCGGCGCGACGCGCTTGGGCATCAATAGCCGGGCCATCGGCCAGGACATCCCGGGCGATGACTTCTATCGAGCCTTGCTACGCATCTGGTTGGGCAATGCCCCAGCGCAAGACGACCTCAAGCAGTCACTTCTGGATATTCGCTAACAAACACTCCATCGCCGATCGACCCCTGCATCATCAGGCCTTGCCGCGCTAAAATCCCACCCCATGAACGCCGCCCTCTCCGTCCCTGCTGCCCATCCCGTCACCGACATCCCGCCCGTCATCGAGGAACAACTCACCGACGCCGAGCGCATCGACCTGATCGCTCGCATCAAGACGAAGATGGCTGAACAAAATGCGGTGCTGGTGGCGCATTACTACACCTCGGCTGACCTGCAACGGTTGGCCGAGGAAACCGGCGGCTGCGTATCCGACTCGCTGGAGATGGCGCGCTTCGGCCATGTCTCCAAAGCCAAAACCCTACTGGTCGCCGGCGTGCGTTTCATGGGCGAGACGGCGAAGATTCTCAACCCCGAAAAGCGCGTGCTGATGCCGGATCTGGGGGCCGAGTGTTCGCTTGACCTGTCTTGTCCGGCCGATGCGTTCGCGGCCTTTTGCGATCAGCATCCCGACCGCACGGTGGTGGTGTATGCCAACACCTCGGCGGCGGTGAAGGCGCGCGCCGACTGGATGGTAACTTCGAGCATCGCGGTGCGCGTAGTGCAACACCTCCATGCCCAGGGCAAGAAACTGATCTGGGCCCCGGACCGTTTTCTCGGCGACTATGTGCAGCGCGAAACCGGTGCCGACATGCTGCTCTGGCAGGGTTCCTGTGTCATTCATGAACGCTTCAAGGCCGAGGGCATTGTCGAACTCAAGCGCCAGCATCCCGATGCCGCCGTGCTGGTGCATCCCGAATCGCCGGCCAATGTCATCGCCCTGGCCGATGTGGTCGGTTCCACTACGCAACTCATCCGCGCCGCCGCCGATCTGCCCAACCCGGTGCTGATCGTCGCCACCGACAACGGGATTTTTTACAAGATGCAGCTTGCCGCCCCCGGCAAGACGCTACTCGAGGCGCCGGTCGGCGGCCGTGGTGCGACCTGTATCTCCTGCGCACACTGCCCGTGGATGGCGATGAACGGCTTGCGTAAGCTGCTGCATGTACTGGAAACGGGCGAAAACGAGATCCGTATCGCCCCCGCCGTCGGCACCCAGGCCATCCACTCCATCAACCGCATGCTGGCGTTTGCCGGGCAGCAAGGCATTGTCCTCGCCGGACAGGGCGCAGACTGATCCTCCAAGACGGAAAAAAACCCCGCCGGAGCGGGGCCTTTCCCTTGGATATCAAACGCTCAGACTCAGCGACTTAACCAACCTTGGGCAGCCGCTGCAAGGCCGCCTCGATCGCGTGGTCGGGGTGTTCGTAGTCTTCCAGTTCACCCGCGAAATACTTGTCGTAGCTCGCCATGTCGAAGTGGCCGTGGCCGGACAGATTGATGAGCAGGGTCTTGGGCTCGCCCGTCTGTTTGCAGCGTAGGGCCTCATCAATCGCGGCACGCACCGCGTGGCAAGACTCCGGCGCGGGAATGATGCCCTCGGTGCGAGCGAACTGCACGCCGGCATCGAAAGTGGCCCTTTGCGGCACGGCGATCGCCTCGATCAGCTTCTCGTGATAGAGCTGCGAGACCAGGGGCGAATCGCCGTGGTAGCGCAGACCGCCGGCATGGATACCGGGCGGCATGAAGTCGTGGCCCAGGGTGTACATCTTCATCAACGGCGTGTAGCCCGAGGCATCACCAAAATCATAGGCATAGACGCCCTTGGTCAGGGTCGGACAGGAGGCCGGTTCGACCGCCACGAAACGCAGGTTTTGCGCCCGCTTGTCGCCCGCCGCCTTGTCGGCAAAGAAGGGAAAGGACACACCGGCGAAATTACAGCCGCCCCCGCAGGGCGCGAAGATCATGTCCGGGTAATCGCCCACCTTGTCGAACTGCTTCTTGGCCTCCTGGCCGATCACCGTCTGGTGCAGCAGGACATGGTTGAGCACGGAGCCCAGCGCATAATTGGTATCGGCGCGGCTGGCCGCCTCTTCGACGGCCTCGGAAATGGCGATGCCGAGGCTACCCGGGCTGTCCGGGTCTTCGGCCAGGGCATGGCGTCCCGCCTCAGTCATGTTGGTCGGACTGGCGAATACCTCGGCGCCCCAGGTCTGCATCATCGAACGCCGGAAGGGCTTCTGGTGATACGACACCTTCACCATGTAGACGCGGATTTCCATGCCAAACATTTGCCCCGCCAACGCTAGCGACGAACCCCACTGCCCGGCACCGGTCTCGGTCGTCAAGCGGTTGATGCCGGCGACCTTGTTGTAATAGGCCTGCGGGATGGCCGAGTTGGGCTTGTGCGAGCCCGCTGGCGAGACGCCTTCGTACTTGTAATAGATCTTGCACGGCGTACCTAGCGCGGCCTCCAGACGATGCGCGCGCACCAACGGCGATGGCCGCCACAAGCGATAAGCCTCGCGTACCGGCTCGGGGATAGGGATCCAGCGCTCCGCCGACATCTCCTGTTCAAGGATGTTGCCGGGGAAGATGGCCAGCATCTTTTCCGGCGCCAGCGGTCCGCCGTCACCGCCCAGCGGTGGCGCCGGCGGATTGGGCAGGTCAGCCACGATGTTGTACCAATGCGTTGGGATGTCTTTTTCGTCGAGCAGAATCTTGGTTTCAGGCATTTCGCGTCTCCATGGGTTGCATTGCTCCCCCAGCAATGAGAGCAAAGCATACGACACTCACACGGGCGCGGCTATACTGACATTCCACGCATAAGCCACCGCCTGACCTCTGCCACCATGACGCCTCCCGACCTCACCGAACACACCCTCGACAGCGTACAGGTCTTCGACGGCCGCCTGCTCAAGGTCTATCGCGACCGGGTCGGTTTGCCCAACGGGCACGAATCCAGCCGCGAATACATCCGCCACCCCGGTGCAGCCGTCATCATCCCGTTGTTCGACAACGGCGACATCCTTCTTGAACGCCAGCACCGCTACCCGCTGCACCGTGATTTTCTGGAGTTGCCGGCTGGCAAGTTCGACCCGCACGAGGCCGACCTGGCCTGCGCCCAACGCGAACTGATCGAGGAGACCGGCTATGCCGCCGAACGCTGGGACTATCTCACCACGCTCTACCCCTGCATTGGCTATTCCGATGAACGACTGGTGTTTTACCTGGCCCGCGACCTGAAGGAGGTCGGCGCTGCGCTGGATGAAGATGAATTTCTGGAGGTCCTGCGCGTCCCGATGACCGAGGCCCTGGCCATGATCAGGGACGGCCGCATCAACGAGGCCAAGACCGTGATGGGCCTGCTCTGGCTACAGCAGTCAGGCCTCATCTAACCAGCGGATCAGGTGAGAGCCTGTAGGGGCAACCCCCCGTGGTTGCCCTGCAATCCCCCCGTGGTTGCCCATTCACCACTAGGGCAGGCACAGGGGCCTGCCCCTACCGCGGCGTAGCGCCCGTTAAGCGGATCGGCCTGCGATTGCGCCCCTTGGGGGCATACACCACGCACCAGCAAGTGCTGACAACACCGGATTGCGGGTCACACCCACCAGGCTGGCAATGGATACCCCCAGCGCCCGCTTAATGCTTGATCGGTGGGGTAAATTGCAAGGGCTGAACGGCCGCCGGCGCAGCGTCTCCACCCGCCATGACCGGTCGCGCCGAGGTGTCGAGTCCCAGCACAGCAGCCAACTCCTGCTCCCGCGCCGAAATAAGACCCAGACACATCCGGATGTTTTCGACCGTCTCCGTCTTCAGCGGGCTTTCAAAATCGGCGCGCGGTGCGCAATCACGCGCCACCGAGGTGAGCGTTTTGCGCATGGCGCGCAGAATCTGTTGTTCTTTGGAAAGTTCGAGGGTATCTGACATGATGCGGCCTTTGTTTAAACTCGGTCCATTTTCAGCGCCTCCTTGTGGCAGGTCAACCCCGCAGGCAGCAATGTGTCAACGCCAAATAGAAATGTCCGCTTTTCTGCAAAGTAGAAATGTCCACTTTACCCCGCCCGCGCATTGCTACGGTGTAGCGCGTTGTCCGTCGTAGGCGGCTTTGCCGACGGGCGTTTTTCTCCAAGGGTGGTTGGCAGCGGGCGTGTGCGTCGTATGGCGTCTGCTTATCGCTGCGTCAACTCGCGCATTCACGG